>JAHEZJ010000036.1:0-50551 GCA_023251135.1 Flavobacterium sp.
ATCAATTAAAGCCACTTTTTCAGAAAAGTCAATTTCGCTTAAGTGTTTTTCTTTTTCAATATTGGTCCAGCGTTCGTCACGTTCCTGTTGGTGCCTGTCGATTCTGTTTTGAAAATCGTCGTCCCATTTTCTGGCGGTGGCTACATATATAGGTGTGTCTGAAAGTTGTAAGGCCAGGTTTTGGGCGTAACTGCTTTTTCCCGATCGTTCGCCTCCTGTTATTAGGTAAATCATTTTAATTGTTGATTGTTGATTGTGAAATGTTGATTGTAAAATGTGAAATGTTGTTTATGCGTTATGAAATGTTTGTGTGTAATAACTCATAATTCATAACTTTTAATAAGGGCAATGTCGGCAATCGTTTCCGCAGCAGCTTCCTCTTTTTAAGTGAAACCAGGATTTAAAAACATAATTTCCATTTTCGATATAATAATCAATACCCTCAATTAATTTCTCTTGTTTGGGTAAAGATATTGCTTTATTTTTAAGTGCTTTTTGAGGGGTAAGAGTTTCTACGTAGGCATCAATTTTATCTTCACAGGCCTCCTTAAAGCAAACAGGGCAAAGGCAGTCTCCACCGGAAGAAAGATTAAAAATAGGAGGGAAATCATTACACCAACACTTGTTTTCATTTGAAGTATCTCCGCAGCTGAAAGAGGATTCACAGCTCGAGCAGACTTTTGTTTTTATGGGATTCATGGAGGGAAAATGAGGTTTATTTGGTTTTGTAAGAATAAAGGTAAACAAAAAATTTAGAAATTGCGTTACCTTTGTCAGTAATGAAATTGTAAAATTTAAAACGAATACGAGTCAAATTACATGCCATAAAAGTAGCAGAATGAAACCGGATTCCTTAAAAAAATAATAGAACCTAAATATGAGACATTTACTACCCAAATTGATTTTTATTTTACCATTTTTTCTTCTTGTCGGATGCAAAAAAAATGAAGCTCCGGAAAGCGTAAAAACTGAAATTGCAAAAAATAGTATCGAGTTTGCCTCCGGACTTTCAATTGTAAAACATGAAGGATATTCAGTAGTAACGGTTTCAGAGCCATGGCCGGATGCACATACTAAGTTTACTTATGTTTTGAAAGAAAAAGAAGCAAAAGTACCGGACAGTTTGCAAAAGTACACCACAATCAAAGTTCCTTTACAATCAATCGTAGTGACTTCAACGACCAATATTCCGTTTTTGGAAATGCTCGAAGTTGAAAATAAACTGGTTGGTTTTCCACATACCGATTATATTTCTTCTGAAAAAACCAGAGCTTTAATAGACAAAGGCACTGTTAAAAATGTAGGTCAGAACGAGAAGTTGAATATCGAACAGTTAATAGAGTTATCTCCGGATTTAATAGTGACTTTTGGAGTAGACAATAACAATCCGATGCTTGACAATTTGAAAAAAAGCGGTTTAAATGTTTTAATCCAGGCCGACTGGATGGAGCAATCTCCACTTGGAAAAGCAGAATGGATTAAACTTTACGGGGCCTTATTTGGTAAAGAAGAACAGGCAAAAGAACTGTTTGACAAGATCGTTCTGAGTTATGAGCAGGCTAAAAAATTAGTGGCAGGTAAACCGGCAACTTCAACTGTTCTATACGGTTCTATGTACGAAGATGTTTGGTATGTAGCCAAAGGAAACAGCTGGGTAGCGCAGTTTATGAAAGATGCTCAGGCCAATTATTTATGGGCGGATTTAAAAGGTACGGGAAGCGAAGGCTTGTCTTTTGAGAAAGTACTGGTGAAAGCAAAAACAGCTAATTTCTGGATCGCTGCAGGCTCCTTTAAGACTCTGGACGAGTTCGGAAAAATCAATACGCATTATAAGGAGTTTGATGCTTTTAAATCTAAAAATGTTTATACGTTTGAAGGCAAATCCGGAGCAACGGGAGGAACAGTTTATTATGAGCTGGCTCCAAGCCGTCCCGATTTAGTGTTAAAAGATTACATCAAGATTTTTCATCCGGAGTTGTTGCCTAGTTATGAATTTACTTTTGCCTCTAAATTAAACTAAGTTCATTGATTCATAAAAAACGAAATATAATACTGTTTTCGGTACTCGGTCTGGCGCTGTTGTTTATGTTTTTCTTAGACATTAGTCTGGGGTCAGTTACTATACCTTTTAAGGAAGTGTATAATAGTATGACCGGAAACCACGCCAGTAAATCGACCTGGGAGTACATTATTGTTAATTATCGCCTGCCCAAAGCAATTACGGCTGTTTTGGTTGGAGTGGGATTGTCTGTAAGCGGTTTGCTGATGCAGACGCTGTTTCGAAATCCGTTGGCAGGACCTGATGTTCTCGGACTAAGTTCGGGAGCAATTCTGGCAGTCGCGGTTGTAATTTTGGGTGCTGGTTTTCTGCCTTCATTTTTAAATTCGGTTTTATTATCGCCATTCGGAATCGTACTGGCCTCTACAACGGGAAGTGTTTTGGTTTTGATGCTGGTCCTGCTGGTTGCACAGCGCTTACGGAATACGATGGCAATTTTAATTGTCGGATTAATGTTTGGAAGTTTTACCAGTGCTATCGTTGGGGTTTTGACGTATTTTAGTTCGGCGGAACAACTGCAGAAATTTACTTTTTGGTCGCTGGGAAGTCTTGGGAATCTTTCCTGGACTTCGATTTCGATTTTGGCGGTTTGTGTTGTTTTTGGACTGTTTTTGAGTGCGGGAAGTATCAAACCGTTAAATGCATTGCTTTTAGGTGAAAATTACGCTAAAAGTATGGGACTAAATTACAAGAGAGCCCGACTGGTGATTATTTTTGCGACCAGTATTCTGGCCGGAAGTGTTACTGCTTTTGCAGGGCCAATTGCCTTTATAGGTCTGGCGGTACCCCACATTGCAAAGCTGACATTTCAGACGAGTAATCACGCAGTTTTGTACTGGAGTACTTTTTTTTACGGAGGAATAATCATGTTGTTTTGCGATATGGCATCACAACTACCGGGATTAGAAACCACCCTGCCAATTAATGCCATCACTTCTATAATTGGTGCACCAATTGTCGTTTGGTTACTCATGCGAAAAAGCAATTTTCAGTAAATAAATTAGCCACAGATTCAACGGATTCAACGGATTTTCGCAGATTACTTAAAAAAAACTTAGAACCTTAGCAGCTTAGAACCTTAGTACCTTTAAACAATGACTACTATCTTAAAGACCACAAACCTTAGCATCGGCTATAAGTCGAAGAAAGGCGTTGTGACCATTGCTGAAAATTTAAATTTGAGTTTAACCTCGGGGAAACTTATTTCGCTAATTGGAGCAAACGGAATTGGGAAATCGACTTTGCTTCGAACGATTACTGGAATTCAGCAGCCGCTAAGTGGACAAGTTTTTTTGAATGATAAAAACATAAGTAGCTACAGACCTTTAGCGCTAGCCCAAAATTTAAGTTTAGTTTTAACCGAAAAACTACCACCGAGTAATTTATCGGTTTTCGAATTAGTGGCTTTGGGGCGTCAGCCTTACACCAATTGGATTGGTACTTTAAGTCAGACGGATATCGAGAAAGTACAGGAAGCTTTACAGTTAACTCAAATCGAACATCTGGCTCAGAAAAAGCATTTCGAAATTAGTGACGGACAATTGCAGAAGGTTTTGATCGCAAGGGCACTCGCACAGGATACCCCGCTGATTATTCTGGACGAACCCACGACACATCTCGATTTACTGCACAAAGTTTCGTTATTCAAACTGCTTAAGAAACTGACAGAGGAAACGCAAAAATGTATTTTATTTTCGACCCATGATATCGATTTGGCGATTCAGTTAAGTGATGAAATGATTATCATGACTTCGGAATTAGTAGTACAGGACGCGCCTTGCAATTTAATTTCGAAAGGAAGTTTTGCAACCTTATTCAAGGATGAACATATTGTTTTTGATGCCGAAAAAGGAAAGTTTGTGATTACTTAGAAAATCTCAGGGAGTCATTTACCAATCTTAAAGAAAGAGCAAAACACCCATAGAAGTAAGCAATTAAATATTTTTTAATGCAATTTGTCTTTTTGCTTCTCCAACCACAAAAGCGACAGAATTGGCAATGTTGAAGCTTCGGATTAATTTTGACATCGGAATCGTCAGGTGATTCTCAAAACGAGCTAAGACTTCTTTGCTCAGACCAACACTCTCTTTACCAAATACCAGCCAGTCTCCATCCTGAAACTCCATTTCCAGATATGATTTTTCGGCATGAGAACTCATTAGGAAAACACGCGACTGATCCGGAATCTGCTGAATCCATTCTTCAATATTTTGGTATTCTGTAACGTCAAGATGCACCCAGTAATCCAGTCCCGAACGCTTCAGGTTTTTATCGTTGATCACAAATCCGAATGGGTGAATCAAATGTAACCTGCTTTCTGTACCAACGCACAAACGTCCAATGTTTCCAGTATTATTTGGGATTTCAGGTTCTACAAGAACTATGTTTAGCATTTTTTTTGAGTTATGAGTTATGAGTTATGGGTTATGAGTTGTGAGTTGTGAGTTTTGGAATTTGGGTTTTGGAATTTGATTATTGAATTAAGCGTCCCCGTAATTATCTAATTATCTAATTTCCAAATTGTCTAATTCTCAAATTACCTCATTATCTAATTCAAATTCGGCTACTTCCAGCACATCTCCGGCCTTTAAGTTTTGCAAATATACATTTCCTATGCGAACACGAACTAATCTTAAAGTTGGAAATCCAACGGCTGCGGTCATTTTTCGAACCTGACGAAATTTGCCTTCATTTATAGTGATCGAAGCCCAGGAGGTTGGACCATGTCGCTCGTCCCTGATTTTTTTGGCTCTCGGACCAAAATCAGGAATCTCGGTAACGATAAAAGCAGAGCAAGGTTTGGTTTTATATTTGCCACCATCAAAACCTATTTCAACGCCTTTTTGTAATGCCTCAATTGCTTCAGGAGTAATAAGGCCATCGACCTGAACGTAATATTCTTTATCCACTTTTTTGCTTCGCACCAGTTCGCTTACCCTTCCGTCCGTCGTGAGTAAAAGCAGTCCTTCGGAGTCTTCATCAAGTCGGCCGATTGCCATGGTGCCTTCGGGAAAATCATACAACTCCCCTAAAAGTTTTTTCTTTCTTTTTAATTCGTATATAAATTGACTCAGATAACCGTAAGGTTTAAAAAGAAGGAAGTGTTGGTGCATGCTGTATTTTTTGACTGCAAAGATAACGTTGTTTCATAAAGGACATAAACTTCTGCTGCAATTATTCAAAGCTCGGAATTTCCTTTTTTTTGAGGCAAAATTTTAAGTAAGAAATGCTTGAATAAAAAGAAAGAGCATGTTAATTCGTACAAAAAATAAATATCTCGTGAAGCCCCGCCAGATCTAAGAATAATTGAAAGAACTGACGTGAAATTTGATTTTTGCTTGAAAATTTTCACAAAAGCGCGATACGATAAGTTTATGTTTTCACAATATTCTGTTAACTTTAAACAATATAAATTTGATTTCTAAAAACTCTATTTTTTTAAACTGTATGAAAAACAATTACTCTGTACGCCATCTCATGGCTTTTTTAAGTTTTTTTTGTTGGTTCGGGAATCTTTTTGCCCAAACCATGCCTACGCCCCAATCTATAACGCCTGAATTTGTACAAAATTTTAGTACATTAGCGGCAGGATCAACAACTTATCCGCCAGGTTTTCAGGGTTGGACTGCTAATGCTGGTGCCCCGGGGACAAGCTATAATACAGCCTTAACCGCGACTAACCAAAATCTTCGAGCCAGTAGTACTGCAAACACTAATTCAGGAGGTGTTCACAATTATAACGGGAAGATTGGCTTCTTGGATACAAACAGTTTAGATGCAGCAATAGGTTTTGCGTTTGTAGCTACCAACAGTAAAAATATCCAGGTGAAATATGATGCCATGGTCATTCGTAATCCTTATAACGGAACGACTAATCTTTGTATTTATGAAATGGCACTGCAATACAGAATAGGAACCACAGGGCCTTTTATCACCTTACCGGAAACGGCTTATTTAAGTGACAAGACGGTTCCATTAGATGTAAATAAGACTGAACCAATTAATAGTACCACAATTAAAACTAATTTACCTGCTACCTGTAACAATCAACCAATTGTTCAGATTAGATGGATCGCTAAACAGAATGTTGGTGGAGGAGCACGTCCTTCATTTGCGATTGATGATTTAGATATTAGAGAAGATATTGTTGCACCAGTAAGCGCAGTTGGCTACCCAAAAGCAAGCAATATCTTATCGGAAAGTTTTGATTTCTCTGATAAATTAGATGAGGTAGGAAAAACGTATTATGTTTTAGTACCGGGAGGAAGTGCAGCACCAACAGCTGCACAAATAAAAGCGGGCCAGGATGCTAATAGCGCTGCCGCTTTGCAATCAGGATTTTTAGATGTTACGGATATTACTAAGGTATACACTAAAACTTTTTCGGGTTTAACACTGGATACCGATTATACGGTTTACTCTGTTACCGAAGATATTTTTGGAAATTTATTGGCTACCCCTGCCAAAGTTGATGCTTCAATTTTAAGTGCACCAGTTCCTTCTATGGTAACAACGGTTTCTGCTTTAGATTTTGGATTTTCAGAAACAGGCTTTAATTCAGATAATTTTAGTTATCAGATTCAGGGAACCAACATCACAACCGATGTTACTGTAACGGCTACCGGAAAATTTACCGTTTCGAAAGATGGAACTGCGTTTGGAACTTCAGTTATCTATGCTGCGTCTGACTTCGCTTCAGGAGCAACACCAACCGTTTATGCCAGATTTACACCAGATGCTCTTGGAAGTTTTTCAGGACAAATTGAAAATAAGAATCTTGGAGCAGCAACCAAAATAGTAACGCTTAGTGGAACAGGAATTGATCCGTACACACAAGGTTTTAACGATGCAAATGTTTTAACCAATAGCGGATGGACACAGTACAATGTTGCCGGTACTGCAAATAAATGGATTACAACAACTGTGGCCAGAAATATAAATTCAGGTACAGGAGCAGTAATCATGAACGGTTATAGCGATAACGGACCGAGTAAAGACTGGTTGATTTCTCCAAAATTACGTCTGGACAATACGTCCAAATTTGATAAAACGATTCTGCTTTCTTATTATTCCCGCAAATTTTATGCAGGTACCGATTTGAAATTAATGGTTTCTACCGATTACGATGGAAAGAGTAATCCGGAAAATGCAACCTGGACGGTACTTGATGGTAAATTCCCTACTACAACAGGAACTTATGCTCAATCGCAATACATTAAATTAGAAGGTTACAAAACAGACCATACTTATTTGGCATGGGTTTATGAAACTACTGCCGGAGGAGCAAACAATGCCGCTGAATGGTCATTTGATGATTTTGCTATTACCAATGAGACTGGTTATATAGATGCAAACCCTGTTTTAGATTTTGGAGATGTAAATTTAAGCGAAGTTTCGGGAGCTCAGGCTTTTTCAATTAAAGCAGAAGGGCATGGAGATATTACGCTTACAGCTCCTGCCGATTATCAATTGTCTTTAGATAATACTTTATTTCAATCGAGTATTGTAGTTAATGCAGCCGATGCCGCAGCATCTAAAAAGATTTACGCAAGGTTTGTACCATCTGTAAAAGCATTAACGATCTCAGGCACATTAACCGTAAGCGGAACTGCATTAAACAAACAAATTGGATCATTTACAGGTTCTTCTATACCAAAAGCAGATACGTTTGATATCGTAACTTATAACCTGGAGTTCTTTGGAACCGATGTAAAAGACAAGACCAATAAAGAATTTGGACCTACAGACGACGCGTTACAAATTGAAAATGTAGCTAAAGTAATGAACAAGTTAAATGCCGATGTTTACGTTGTTCAGGAAGTTTCAGATGAACCAGCTTTAGATGCTTTGGTACAAAAAATAAGTGTTAACGGTAAAACGTTCGATAAAGTAATTTCACCTTCATGGTCGTATTCCTTTAAACCTTTAGACCCAAATTTCCCACCTCAGAAATTAGTGGTGATTTACAATACGCAAACAGCAACGGTAAAAAATACCAGAGTAATGTTTAAAGATTTGTACGATCAGATTCGTGCTAAAACGGTAACACTAAATAGTTATCCAAGTCCTGATGGTGACGATGGAGATTTCTTCTCTTCAGGCCGTCTGCCTTATATGGTTCAAATCGAAACCAATATTGGTGGAGTAAAAAAACTACTTAATTTAGTAGACCTTCACGCACGTGCCAATAGCGGATCGGATATGAACAAATACAACATGCGTAAATACGATGCAAAAGTGTTAAAAGACAGTTTAGATACTTACTACGCCAATTCGAATTTGATTATTTTAGGAGACTACAACGATGATGTAGATGAATCAGTTATCAGTCCAAATCCTTCAACTTATAAGGTGTTTGTAGACGATGTGACCAATTATACGCCACTTACTTTAGAAATTAGTAAAGCGGGAGCTTACAGTTATTTAAGTTCAAATGGGTTTTTAGATCATATCATGATTTCGAATGAATTAAAAGATGATTATGTTAAAAATTCAACTGCTGTTTATGATCCGCGTAACGATATTGCCAATTATACCAACACAACTTCAGACCACGGTCCGGTAATTGCCCGTTTTGAATTGAAACCGACATTGTCTGTGATCGATTTTGAAACGAAGAACGGTTATTTTGTTCAGGCCTATCCTAATCCAACGACAGATGTTGTTAACGTGGTGGTGAAAACAGCTACTGATAAAAAGTTGAAATTGAAATTCTACGACCTTTCAGGTCATTTACTTGGAAATCCTGTTGAAATCAATGCGACACAGGATTTAAGCACAACGGCTGTTCCGGTAAGTTACCTGCAATCGGGAATCTACTTTTATACTTTAACAGAAAACAACAAAGTGGTTTACAAAGGGAAGATCATTAAGAAGTAAGAAGTGAAATGTGAGAAGGAAATTGATTTGTGGTTTCTTTTGAACAGTTTACAATAGCTTTCCATAAAAAAGAAAAAGCAGTCCAAAGTAATTTGGGCTGCTTTTTTGTATTTAAAATAATGCTTTGAATGTTGTCAGGTTTGTATTGGGGGTGATGGCGTGAAAATAATTCAGTTGCCATTGCTGTGTTTTCTGCGCCTGTTTGCTTGTGGTTTCATCCCAGGGCGGATAAACTCGGGTAGCTCTTTTGCCTTCTTTTGTCGGAGTTGTAAAAATCCCTTTTTCCAATAGAACAGTTTTCGGAAAAACAAATTGCCCAAATAAACCATCCTTTCTGACACTCACAATCACAAAATCAATAGAGTCTGAGAAATCAAATGGCTCAATGATACCTGTTGCATTGCGTTTCCATAACGTTACAAATTGTCCCGTTTTCGTAGGCGTAATCTTCGCCGTTCTGTAGCAGATCTGCTTTTGATTGAACTGAAAGCGATATGCATCATAATCGCTGCTTTCAGCTTCCGGATGAGGTTGGGTGACATCTAAATTGCAACAGTCATAAAGCAATTCTTTAGCAATGATAAGATCTTTGGGTAATACTTTCAGATCGGTCCAACTGTTTTTGAGGGTCATGTTATCGTTTTTTTCTAAGTAATTTTGGGTAAAATTACCACAAAAAGAACTTTAAAAAGAAACATTCAATCCAAAATTCAATCCCCATTGAAACTGATTGAAAGACTGGCTGTTTAACGGATTAATATAATAGTTCATGGCCGGCTCAACAAAAACGCTTGTTTTTTTGTAAACACGATATTGTACGGTACTGCTTAAAGTAGAACCGTAGATATAATCGTTGGCGTTAACATTTTTTCCAATTGAATTTCCGTTTAAAGCCATATTGTTTGAAATCAGTTTGCCCACAAAACCACCTGTATTCAAATTGATACGGGTCTTGTTTTTGTTAAAAATGGAGTAGGAAACCTCCAAAGGCATTTCGATGTATCGCAAGCTTTGGTCTAAATTTCCGCTTTCAATCGTATTGCTTTCAATATTGTTTTGTTTCAAGGCATTGGTCGTGGTTTTCGAAACAAAGATATAACCGTCATTGGTGCTAATCTGAGGTGATGCCGCAACCACAGTTGCATTTTGATTGAAATAGTCGTTAGAAGTCATAGCCGAATTAGGTGGGCCATTGCTGATGTAAGATACATTGGCAACGCTTTGTCCCAATTCGTTAATCTTAAAACCGGAACCTACGGCCCATTTGTTGTTGATCTTATATTTCGTTTTAACCCCGTATGTGCTACCCTGTTTAGAATCGTTTACATTGCCCAGCGTTTTGTCGTTTTTATAATTTTCTGAACTGGCGAGTCCGGCAAAGACTTCAACAGCCCATTTTTCGCCTTTCGGAACCGTTAGTTTCTCTTCTTTTTCTTTTTTGTTTTCCGGACTAATAATACCTTTTTCTAAATTTTGAAGTTCGGCCAGCTGAACAGAATCCTGTTTGCTTAAAACCGTAGTGAATTTCGAATTGCTTTTCGGATTACCCGCTAGTTCTCTGCCAGATACTGCATTTTCATTTGAAGCTTTTGCATGAGGATTTGAAAAGGAACCCGGGTTATTTAAAGCGATACCAAAATTGTTTTTAGGGTTTTGTTGCTCCTCAAAAACAGAACCGGACACCTGATTTTTAGAACCCGGACTGAATGGATTTATTTTTCCGGCGCTAAAAGTTTTTTCCGCTAAAATTTGATTCGCAGCTTTTTTATCAGCACTTAGAAGCTGGTTTTTTGAATTTGAATTGAACCCATTCGTTTTACCGTAAACAGAAGTCTTCTCCGCTAAACTTTGATTAGCCGTTTTTCTCTCCGGATTTAAAAATTGATTTTTTGAAACCCCATTAAAGGCATTGGATGGATTGGAAGAATATACATTTGCTTTTGCTGAAACAATTGCCTTTTCGGCGGCAGTCTGAGCTTCGTTTCTTTTGGTAACGGCTGAATTTAGAGCAGCATTTTCCGAATTGGTTTTGTTTGGCTTGTCAGTATGAGCAACTGCCGTTTTTTGATTTTGATTTTTGATTGGAAGAACCGATGGTACAGTACTGTTTTTTAAGACAGGGTTAACACCGGTATCATTTGATTGTTGCTGCGTAGTAGTTTCAGCAGCTCCATTGTCTTTGTTTTGAATTGTAGGGTTAGAATTTGTATTGTTATTTTTCTCCTCTAAAACAACAGTATTGTCTTCGACAGCACCATTTTTTATAGTTTTAACTGCAGAAGTAGAATTAAAATGTAAAACAGAAGGAAGCAGCAGGCCTAATAATAAGCATGCAGCAGCTGACCACCAAAGAATAGCTCTCTTTTTCTTTTTAGGCTGGTCCAATTTTTCTTCAATCTGACCCCATAATTCAGGGGGTGGAACACTTGAAAAGTCTTCCATTGATGAAAAAATATCTTCTATATTTTGCTTTTTCATGCTATTTTAAAATTTTTTATGCTCAGTATTTTTTTTTGCAAAATGTGCTTGGCACGGTTTAAATTTGACTTTGATGTTCCTTCAGAGATTTTTAAAAGTTCGGCTATTTCTTTGTGCTTTAGTTTTTCAAAAACATACAGGTTGAAAACGGTGCGGTATTGATCGGGTAAATCCCGAATGTATTCCAATAGTTTTTCCTGTTCAACCGGAGCAATGTCTAATTCCTCTTCTTCAACAAAATCGGTGTCCGGATCAAAAACATCCAAAAAGAAACTTTCTTTTTTCTTCTTGTTCAGGCTTTCAATCAGTTTATTAATGAAAATACGTTTTAGCCAGCCTTCAAAGCTTCCTTCAAATTTATATTGGCCGATTTTTTGAAATACAATGACAAAAGCCTCCTGAAATACATCTTTGGCATCGTCTTCGTTTTTCATATACTTGAGGCAAATACCATATAAAACAGGAGAGAACAACTGATAGATTTTCAGTTGTCCCTCTCTGTCATTTTTGATGCACAGCCGTATGTATTTTTCTAAATCGTCTTTCAAAAAAGTGGTTTTTTTGGTTTTGCAAAAATAGGTTTTATAAGCTTATAAAACTATCTTTTGTAAATAGTACGAGAGGCATCAGTGTTATTACTGACTATTGTTAGGTTTTGATTGTCAAGGTTTTCTATGATATACGTCTTCCCCTCAAAGGTGATTAGGTCATGTTCGGCCTGATCAAAATAACCAATTCCTTTTTCGACTTTATAAGTGCTATTTCTTATTTCAACATCATTTTTATAGGTAATCACTCTTCCGTTAGGCGTAAAAACAACTTTTTTCTTAAACCCGATCGTCTTTGGAGTTGCGGTATAAGGATTATCGTTTCCTCCAATTGATTTTTCCCAAATCCACGTGTTCACAATCGAACCGGAATTGATACTCGTAGCTTCCAATGAATATGCCGATGAAAAGAGACAGCATAGGATACTAAATAAGAAATATTTTTTCATAAATCCGATTATTTTTGAGCTGCAATTTTATCCTTAATCACTTTTTTGAAAGCCTTTACTTCAGCACTTTGATCGGCTGTATCGTTGTTGTCAATAAAAACTTTCGTAACAGTTATACCCTGACGAAGTTCAAAATAAACACCTCCCTGATCTGCAGCGTCCGGAGAACCATAGGTTTTAGTTTGTCCTTTTAAAGCTAAAATCTCAGCTGGTACTGTTTTTAAGAATGCTGTATAATCTCCTTTTTTAGTGGTGGCAGTGTATCGGTATTGATTAAAATCGTAAGCACCGGCTTTAACGTTTAGGAACTTCTGAATATTAAAATCGTTGATTTGATAAAATTTTTGACAGTCTGCACCTGTACATTGACCGCTAAAGCTCCCAACGATCACAGCATCGCGATTTTCGGCTACTTTATTAAACAGGATGGTTTTGATTGTTTTTGGGATCAGAATAAAATCCGATGGATAGGTAGCTCCCGGAGCAACAACTTCGCCCACTTCAGGTGATTTTTCGTAATAGTTGATTAAAACTTCACATTTGTTTTGCACAATCGTGGTTATTTTAATTTGATAACCATTTGTAGGTTTAAGTCCTGCAAAAATACCAACGAGCATATCTTTAGTAAAATCGATAGGTATAATCGTGGCATTTGGGCACGTATTTTCTTTTTTGGTGAAGTAAGCATTCAGTCTTTCTTCAGAGCCGGCTAAAAATGCGACAGGATTGGTAGGTAAAGATTTAACACTATAGTTACACAAAAGTGGAATTCCGGTAAAAGCTAAGTCTTCACTTTCTCCACAAGCTACATTCATATCTTCATTATTTAGGGAGCAGGCACTGAATCCAAAAGCTATAAACAAGCTCAACATTAATTTTTTCATGATAAAATTTTAATAGTTTATAATTAGTAGATGCCTTTTTTTTGAAATGGTTGCGTGAAAAATATTTTTTTTTCATTTTAAAGGAGATCGTGAAATTTCTAATTTAGAATTATGGACTACGTATAATTGCGTACTTTTACTTCATATAAAAACAGAAATATGTCTGAACTTCTTCCGTACTTGTTGGCTTTTGTAGTAGCGTTATGCTTAGGGATATACTTAGGGAAATTGTTGTTTGCCGCTCGATTTCAATCCGAAAAAGTAAGTCTGGAAGAAAGGCTGAAAGCAACGGTCAATCAATTGCAACTACAGAAAGAGCAGTTGGAAAATGAAAGAAGAGGTTTTGAGAAACAGCTTTATTCCATCAGTTCAGAAAAAGAAAATATACGAACTGAAAAAGACAGTCTAGCGATTCAGCTTTCTAAAAAAGAGGTCGATTTTGAAAACTTGTGGGAACGTCACAAAGAACAAAAAAACGAAGTAAGCGAACTGCAAGAGAAATTTACCAAAGAGTTTGAAAATTTAGCCAATAAAATTCTCGAGGAAAAATCGGCAAAATTTACCGAGCAAAACAGTGAAAACATGAAAAGTATCCTGCTGCCCTTACAGGATAAAATTCAGGGTTTTGAACAAAAGGTAGAACAAACGCACAAAGAGAGCATTGATTACCATGCGGCTTTGCGCCAGCAGATTCTGGGACTGAGTGAAATGAATGCCCAAATGAGTAAAGAGACCTTAAATTTAACCAAAGCTTTAAAAGGCGACAGTAAAATGCAGGGGAACTGGGGAGAATTGGTTTTGGAACGTGTTTTAGAAAAATCAGGTTTAGAAAAAGGAAGAGAATACGAAGTACAGCAAAGCTTTACCAATGCGGAAGGGAACAGAGTTTTACCCGATGTGGTAATCAATTTGCCCGACGGTAAAAAGATGATCGTCGATTCGAAAGTTTCTCTCGTGGCCTATGAAAAATGGATCAATGAAGAATCGGAGCTCCTCAAAGCAGATTTTCTCAAAGAACATGTAAACTCCATTAAAAGACATGTTGAGCAGTTGGGGGCTAAAAATTACCACGATTTGTATCAGATTGAAAGCCCCGATTTTGTGCTGCTGTTTATCCCGATTGAACCTGCGTTTGCGATTGCTTTAAACGAAGATTCGACTTTGTATAATAAAGCATTTGACCGAAACATCGTTATTGTCACCCCCACAACCTTACTGGCAACTTTACGAACGATTGACAGTATGTGGACGAACCAAAAACAACAGGAAAACGCCTTCGAAATTGCCAGACAGGCAGGAGCCCTGTACGATAAATTTGAAGGTTTTGTAACGGATCTGGTACGAATAGGAAATAAAATTAAAGACACCAAAACGGAGTACGAAAACGCCATGAGCAAGCTCGTAGACGGAAGAGGGAATTTAGTTTCGAGTGTCGAAAAATTAAAGAAAATGGGAGCGAAAGCCAAAAAGGCACTTCCTGAAAATATTATTGCAAGAGCTTCAAATTCTGATGAAAATCAATCTCTAAATTAAAATAAAAAGGAAAAAGATTTGCCGCGGGTTACCGTTTCGTCAGGACGTTTCGCCGAAAAACTTTGTCCATTATAACTACAAATAAAAAAATATGACTGCAGATTTTAAACCCGTTTCTTCATCGAAAATAAGTATTTCAGAATTAATGCTGCCTTCGCATACCAATTTTAGCGGAAAAATCCACGGAGGGTATATTTTACAGCTATTAGATCAGATTGCCTTTGCCTCTGCCTCAAAATTTAGCGGCAATTATTGTGTAACCGCTTCTGTTGATACCGTAAACTTCCTGAAACCCATTGAGGTTGGCGAATTGGTTACCATGAAAGCATCCGTAAATTATGTTGGAAGAAGTTCGATGATTGTTGGAATTCGTGTGGAAGCCGAAAACATTCAGACCGGAGCCATCAAACATTGCAACTCGTCTTATTTTACAATGGTGGCCAAAGACAAAGAAGGAAAAAGTGTGCCTGTTCCGGGACTGATACTATCCAATTTAGAAGAGGTGCGACGTTTTAGAAAATGCATCAAACAAATTGAAGCTAAAAAAGAAGTAGAAGAGCATGCGAGAATGACCGACGTTAATTCTATCGAAGATCTGGCCAGCTTAGACCAGTATAATGTGCTTTTAGAGATTCACTAGGATAAGGCTTTAGGATGTGAGATGTGGGATGTGAAATGTGAAAAATATTTACAAGCGAAACACATTCCTTTGGCATAACGCTCTGCGTTTTATTACAAGTGAAACGCTTTTTTCGGTTAGAAAATCTATGTTTCTATGTGTTAAATCATTGCCCCAGCAGATTAAGATATTTTATTTACAATCAAATCAAATACAAATGGTAAAGTTTGGATATACAATTTTATATGTCGAAGAAGTAGAAAAGTCCATGTCGTTTTATGAAAATGCATTTGGATTTTCAAGAAAATTTGTAACTCCTGAGGGAGATTATGGCGAATTGAGTACAGGCGAAACCACAATTTCGTTTGCTTCAAAAAACTTAGCAGCCCAAAATCTGAAAGAGGGTTTTATCGAAAGCAAACCAGAGCATAAACCTTTTGCGATTGAATTGGGTTTCGTAACCGATGACGTAGAAGAATTGGTGACGAAAGCAACTTCTTCAGGGGCCCAATTAGTAAAAGAGCCAACCCAAAAGCCATGGGGGCAAACAGTCGCCTATGTGCGTGATTTGGATGGGTTTTTGATTGAGATTTGTACTCCGATGCAATAAGAGCATCAGGAAGTTTCGGATCTCCTAATGACGGTAGGCAGGCTCCCTTTAAAACCTTTTTTTTATAAGCGAAACATTCACAAATATTTAGCAAATATAGAGAACCATACTGCTGAAAATATCGTAACTTTAAGTATAAATGATTGGGTTGCTATTTTTTCACGGAGTACTGCCATTCTATTTTTTTATGCTCGTATTAAGTCCAGTTATTTCTCTTCTTAAAAAAGGAAAAAATCGAATGACATAATTGTTTAATTCTTAACGATTATGAAAAAAATTACACTATTAGTTTTGCTGTTTATTGCACATTCTGTGATTGCCCAGGATAAACTTTTTACCAGTACCGGAACGATAAACTTTGAAGCTTCGGTACCCTTCTTTGAGGATGTAAAAGCGGTAAACAGACAGGTCACAATTGTTGTGGAGCCTCGGACAAGTACATTTATTTGTACCCTGATTGTAAAAGATTTTCGATTTAAGTTAGACCTGATGGAAGAACATTTTAATGAAAATTATATGGAGAGCCGTCGGTATCCCAAAGCTGTTTTTAAAGGTAAAATTGAAAAATTTGATCTGAAAGATATAGACGAAATCGAAAAAGAATATCAAATCAAAGGCAAGCTGGTATTGCGCGGAAAATCGAAAGTGATTATGGTGAACGCGCTAATCAAAAAAGTAGGAGACGGAATCCAGATTGTTTCCGATTTCCCGATTTTGATCTCTGATTTTAATATAGAAATTCCGAACAGAATCGCGGCTAAGATTGCTAAAACGGTGAATACCGAATTAATCGCGGTGGTCAGAGGCGGAGATCCGATGTATCTAACTTTAAAGTAAAGCCTAATTCAGGCAGTTAACCAGCGCGCTTTCCAAATCGGTAAATTGAAATTCAAAACCCGTCTTTTGTATTTTTTCGGATGAAACCCGTTGTCCTTTCAGGATAGCTTCGCTCATTTCACCTAAAATAATTTTAAGAATAAAGGCAGGTACTTTTGGAAGCCAGATTTTATAACCGTACAATTTGGCAAGTGATTTTGAAAAACTAAGGTTCGTAGTATTGTCTGTGATGCAGGCATTATACGGGCCTTTTATATTTTCGTCTGTAAGTGCTTTTAAATAAATCTGACACAAATCGTCAATATGAATCCAGGGAAGGTATTGCTTTCCTGTGCCCAACACTACACCAAAACCGGCTTTGAAATTGGGCCCCAGTTTTTTTAGAAAGCCTTCATTTCTTCCCAAAACAATTCCGGTTCGGATTTTAGCAGTCCGAATGCTTAAAGCGCTAATTTTAGCTGCTGCCTGTTCCCATTCCACACAGGTTACACCTAAAAAATCATTTGCGGGAGCGGTATCCTCTGTGCACACAGTAGGACTGGTAACGGCACCGTAAATTCCAACTGCTGAAGCCGAGATAAAAGCATCCAGCACTTTATTGTTTTTTTGTAAGATCGAAAAAATCAGATCGATGGGCTGTACACGGCTCTCTAAAATGACTTTTTTACGTCTTTTGGTCCATCTTTTCTCCACGATTCCTTCACCTGCTAAATGAATGATATAATCAGCCTGAAGAATTGCTTCTTCGTTGATATAATCACTTTTTAAATTCCATTTGTAATAGGTGATTAGTGAGGTGTTTTCCCGGGCAGTACGACTCAAAATCGATACCGTAAACCCGTTGTCAATGAGTAGATCGGTTAGTTGTTTTCCAACAAATCCAGTGCCTCCGGTTAGTAAAACATTCTTTGCCATGATAGTTTATAATATATTTAACAGTGCATTTTGTTTAAGGCAAAGTAAAGGTACTTAAACATTCCTTACCTTTAAGGCAAATTCTAAATTTTAATGAAATGGCGACTAAAAATAAGACTATCACAAGAGAAGATATCGTTTCAAAATATATGGAGGAAGTTTTAGAAAAGGGACAAAAACCAAAATCGGTGTATCATTTTGCAAAAGAAAATGAGTTTACGGAAGCTGAGTTTTATGCTTTTTTCGGAACATTGGAAGGTTTAGAAAAAGAAATATTCAGATTGTTTTTTGCGAACACAGTTGATTTGCTGCATAAAAATGCGGACTATCACGAATATGACATGAAAAACAAAATGTTAAGCTTCTACTTTACTTTTTTTGAGATTTTAACGGCTAACAGAAGTTATGTGCTGCAAGCTCTGAAAATAGACAGGAACCCGCTTAAAAATTTAGTACAATTGACTTCACTTCGAGAAGCGTTTAAAGAATATGTGTCGGAAATACTTACCGATGACTACAGATTGGAACAGGAAAAATTTCAGAAATTTCAGGAAAAAGCCCTTCAGGAATCAGCCTGGCTGCAATTGATGATGACCATAAAATTCTGGATCGAGGATTCGTCTGCGGCATTTGAAAAAACAGATGTTTTTATCGAGAAATCAGTTAATGCATCTTTCGAACTGATGAATGTTGCCCCAATGAATCATCTGATAGATTTTGGAAAATTTCTGTTTAAAGAGAAAATATACAGCAAGCAATGAAAACGATCGATTATATCCCTACCTCAAAAATAGAACGAGCCAGTAAATTGGTGCAAACCGGTGCAAAGATTGGAGTAAACTATATCAAGCATTATGCGGAGAAAATGGTAAACTCTGATTTGACCCGTGATAAATTGAATGAAAATAATGCAGAAGATATTTACGACGGACTCAAAAGTCTGAAAGGAAGTGCACTTAAAGTGGCTCAAATGCTGAGCATGGACAAGAACTTTTTGCCTCAGGCCTATGTAGAGAAATTTTCGTTATCACAATTCTCTGTTCCGCCGTTATCAGCCCCTTTGGTTTTGAAAACGTTTAAAACCAATTTTGGGAAAACACCCTATGAGATTTTTGACGAGTTTAATGCTAATTCTGTCAATGCGGCCAGTATTGGTCAGGTACATCTGGCGGTGAAAAATGGTAAAAAACTTGCCGTTAAAATTCAATATCCGGGTGTTGCCAATAGCATTTCTTCTGATTTGGCGTTGGTAAAACCGATCGCCATCAGAATGTTTAATTTACAGGGAAAAGATTCCGATAAATACTTTAAAGAAGTAGAAGATAAACTAATTGAAGAAACCAATTATTTGCTGGAACTCCAACAAAGTAAAGAGGTGGTAGAAGCCTGCAGTAAAATCGAAAACATACTTTTTCCCGATTATTATCCTGAATTTTCTTCAGAGAAAATCATCACGATGGATTGGATGAGCGGCATACACCTTTCGGAGTTCACCGCTAAAAATACAGATCGGGAAGTGGGAGACCAAATAGGTCAGGCACTGTGGGATTTTTATATGTATCAAATTCATGTTTTGCGAAAAGTGCATGCCGATCCGCATCCCGGAAATTTCCTGGTGGATGAAAACAACCAGCTAATTGCGCTTGATTTTGGCTGTATGAAACAAATTCCGGATGATTTTTATGTGCCGTACTTTGAACTAATCAATAAAAACGTAATCACTGACGAAACGCTTTTCAATCAGAAATTATTCGAACTGGAAATCCTTCGTCCAGATGATTCGCCTTCAGAGATCGAATATTTTACAGAAATGTTTCATGACCTGTTGTCCCTTTTTACCAAACCTTTTCAGGACGAGACTTTCGATTTTGCCGATGAGACTTTCTTTGAAAATATTGCCAAATTAGGGGAGCGATTTACCAACGATACCAATCTTAAAAAAATGAATGGGAATCGAGGATCCAAGCACTTTATTTATATGAATAGAACCTTCTTTGGTTTGTACAATCTGATGTTTGATTTGAAAGCGAAGATTGTAGTAGAGAATTATGTAAAGTATTAAAAAAAAATGTTTCAGGTTTCAAGTTTCACGTTACAAAAAAACTTGAAACCTGAAACTTGAAACCTGAAACCTGAAACAAAAAAATCTATCTCAAAATACCCTTTTTATAAGTGGCAATCGCACGATCCCGAGCAAAAGCATGATCTACTATCGGTTCATTATACCCTAAATCGAATTCCGGAATCCATTTGCGGATGTAGATTCCTTTTTCGTCAAACTTTTTTTGTTGAATCTCGGGATTGAAAACCCTGAAATAAGGCGCGGCATCACAGCCTGTTCCTGCTGCCCATTGCCAGTTGCCGACATTGGAAGCCAGTTCAAAATCCAATAATTTTTCGGCAAAATAAGCTTCACCCCATTGCCAGTTAATGAGCAAATGTTTGCATAAAAAACTGGCGACCACCATGCGTACCCTATTGTGCATATAACCCGTTTCGTTCAGCTGACGCATTCCGGCATCGACCATTGGATAACCTGTAGTTCCGGAACACCAGCGTTTAAAATCGGCTTCGTTATTGCGCCACTGAATACCATCGTAAGCCGACTTGAAGTTCTGGTTCACAACATTCGGGAAACTGAATAAAATTTGAATGAAAAATTCTCTCCAGATCAGCTCGCTCAAAAAGGTTTGGTTTTTTCGATGGGCCCAGTTGACTAGTTTGCGTGTGCTAACCGTTCCAAAACGCAAATGCGGTGAAAGGTAGGAAGTACTGTCTAAAGCAGGAAAATCGCGTGTTTCTTTATAATTGGAAATCTGACTTAAATCGGGAGGGAGTACTTTTATAGTGCTTTTTTCAAAGCCAATTTCAGCTAATTCCGGAAAGACAAACTCATTTTTGCTGAAATTCCCATACCAGGGTTTGGTGTCAAATTTAGGAGCTTGCCCCAGGAGATGGTATTTTTCGAGCCATTTGTTTTTGTATGGTGTATAAATGGTGTACGGAAGTCCGTCAGCCTTTGTGATTTCTTTCTCTTCAAAAATCACATGGTCTTTGAAGGAATGAGCGGCGACATTATTTTGCGCTAATAATTGCTGAATGGCGGTATCACGTTGGATGGCAAATGGCTCGTAGTCTTTATTGAAGAAAACATGCTGAATGTCAAATTCGGTTATAAGGGCTTTCCAGACATTAATCGTAGTTCCCTTTTTTATTAAAACAGAAGAATCAATTGCTTTTAGTTGTTCATTTATCTTTTGAAGCGATTCAAAAATGAAATGGACACGTGCATCCTTTTTCGGAAGGTTTTCCAGAATTTCATCGTCAAAAATAAACAACGGAATTACCGGAAATCCCGATTGCAGGGCATGAAACAAGCCCGTATTGTCTTCTAAACGTAAATCGCGTCGGAACCAGAAAAAAGAAATTTTTTGTTTTGTCATTGTAGTATTTTCTGCTTGAATTTTTTGTCACAGCTCTCATCAGAAAAGGAGTTTTAAATCCCTTTTTCTGCTGTGGTAAAAGTTGTATGGAGGCTTTAAACTTTTGAATTAAAGAGCTCTTCGATTTTGTTGTAGCGATAATCAAAAATAGTTTTGAGTTTGTTTTTTACAACAAGTCTGTTCATGATCCTGCCCAGGTATCCCAATGGTAATGCATAGTGTACAACATCGATCATTTTTGTTCCCGTTTCTGAAGGTTCAAAAAAATGTTTGTGATGCCAGAGGGCGTAGGGGCCAAAACGCTGTTCGTCTACAAAATAATGATTCTCTTTTGAAACCGTGATGATCGTGACCCAGTTAATTTTAATACCCAAAAGTGGTTTCAAAGTATAGGTAATGATTTGCCCGGGATACATACTCTTGTTGTCAAAATCCTGAATTTCGAAACTCATGTTGTCGAGTGTTATCGTCTGAAGATTTTTTGGACTTGAAAAAAAAGCCCAACATTCTTCGATAGTAGCGTTTACATGCTGTACGGTTTCTATTTTGTATACTTTCATAACATCAGTTTAAATTTTAACGCGTTGGATGTAATTTATTTTAATACCTGCTGACCTGGGTGTTGTATTTCTGAAATTGATGTGTTAAATTGTTTTTTTAATGACACTAACGGGTTAGATTAATCTCGAAAACAATATGTGCCGAGCCTACGGCTCTTTTTATTACGATGTCTTTTTTTACGACGGATTAAAATCCGTCGCTACAATATGGTTCGAGCCGATGGCTCTTTTATTATGATGTCTATTTTCTATGATGGATTAAAATCCGTCGTTACAATATGGTTCGAACCGATGGTTCTTTTTATTATGATGTCTTTTTTATGACGGATTAAAATCCGTTGCTACAATATAATCCGGGCCCATGGCTCTTTTACGACGCTAGAGTTCCGAAGGAACAATAAATTTTGTAACAACGGATTTTAATCCGTTGCAAACAAAGCGTCTTGAGAATGAGTTCCAGCGGAACGATACATTTCACACAGCTTTAAACTATGGCAAATAATTTTCGCTTCTTTTCGAATTTTAATTATACTGACCCTGCTTTGTTTTTTTATTCTATCTGATTTATATACTTGATTTATGGTTCGTTAAAGACAAAAACAATCGAATAATTAAGTTCCGAAGGAACGACAAATTTTGTAACAACGGATTTTAATCCGTTGAAAATAAAGCGTCATGAGAATGAGTTCCAGCGGAACGACACATTTCGCAACAGCTTTAAATCACGACAACGATCTTCGTTTCTTTTTGAAATTTAATCAACCTTGTATGTTTCATTCTAACACCTTGCAACCTGGGTGTTGTATTCCTAAAATCGATGTGTTAAACTTTATAATATTTAAAAGGGACAAACAGCATCCCGAAACATTCTCCGTCTTCTTTGCCTAAGTGTTTGTGGTGTATTTTATGAGCTTTTCGCAAGCCAATTAAATATTTGTTTTTAGTGTTTTTAAACCATTTAAAACGCTGGTGGATGAGAACATCATGAATTAAAAAATAACAAGCACCATAGAGCGTTACCCCACAGGCAATGAAAAACAAATAATTGAATCCGTCCTTAACGCCAAAATAAAACAAGATTATACTCGGAATAGCAAAAATGACAAAAAAGATATCGTTGCGTTCAAATGTATTTTCATATTTGGGTTGGTGGTGATCCGCATGAAAATACCACATCAGTCCATGCATGATGTACTTGTGGGTGAGCCAGGTCACACATTCCATGAATAAAAAAACACCTAAAAAGATTAAAAAAGAAATCATTTTGTTTAATTGCTATAGCGTTCGAAATTGATTTTAAACTAATTTTAATTTATACGTTACAAAAGATTGTGCTAAAAGCCCGGCTTTCGTATAATTAGAAACCCGGATTCTCGAATTTCCAATCTCATAATAAGGCGTGTTTTTAAGTTTTTGGAGCAATTTCCTGTAATAAATGTAAGCGGTATAAACGCCAAATTTGGCTTCAATAGGCAGTTTTATAATACCCTGATAGGCGATTCTGAAATCTTCCTCAATTTCGGCGATGATGGTATTTTTTGCTTCTTCGTCAAAGGAATTTAAATTTACGCCCGGGAAATAATTTCGGTTTAAAACCAAATTATCTTCTTTCAGATCTCTCAGAAAATTAACTTTCTGAAAGGCTGATCCCAGTCGGGTTGCCTCATTTTTGAGTTGTTCGTATTTTTGTTCGTTTCCTTTTACAAAAACCTTCAGACACATTAAACCTACCACATCTGCCGAGCCATAAATGTATTCTTCATACTCGGTTTGCGTTGGATAACTGGATTTGATAAGATCGAGTTTCATGCTTTTTAAAAATGCCTGAATCAGATCGTCAGTAATGTTATACTGTTTTACGGTATGCTGAAAAGAGTTGAGAATAGGATTAAGACTAATTCCCATTTCCATTGCTTTATAATATTCTTTTTCGAAATCCCCAATAAGATCTTCTTTCTCAAAATCATGAAAAGAATCGACAATTTCGTCAGCAAAACGTACAAATCCGTAAATGCTGTAAATCGCATCACGAATACCCGGCGCCAACATTTTGACCGCCAGCGAAAACGAGGTACTGTAGCTTTGCGTAACCAGCTTGCTGCATTTGAAAGAAACAGTGTCAAATAGTGATTTCATCGGTTAAGATCTAAAAGATTTTTGAATTAATTCAGCTGCTAGTTTTCCTGAAATTAAAGCAGGCGGAACACCTGGACCGGGAACAGTTAATTGCCCCGTGAAATATAAATTACGAACTTTTTTACTTTTTAGTTTTGGCCTCAGAAAAGCAGTTTGCAATAATGTATTGGCCATTCCGTAAGCATTTCCTTTATAGGCATTGTAATCGTCAACAAAATCATTCTTACAAAATGATCTCTTAAATATAATGCTATTTTTTATTTGTTGATTGGTCACTTGTTCAAATCTCGTGATTATTTTTTCAAAATACTTTTCACGAAGTGCCTCGTTATCTTGTATTCCGGGTGCTAACGGAATGAGAAAAAAACCGCTTTCCATTCCTTGTGGTGCAGCAGACGGATCTGTTTTAGAAGGGAAGTTGGCATAAAATAGTGGTTCGTCTGGCCATTTCGGATTGTCATAAATGTCAGCGGCATGCTGGTTAAAATCAACATCAAAAAACAAAGAGTGATGGGTGACGTTGGTTATTTTTTTATCAAATCCCACAAAAAACAAAAGAGATGAGGGAGCAAAAGTGCGGCTCTCCCAGTATTTTTCAGAATAAGCGCGATGTTCAGTATCCAGCAAAGTCTCGGTATGGTGATAGTCGGCACCGCTTAAAATAACATCTGCTTCTATCGTTTTCCCATCAATTAAAAGTGCTGTTGCTGTTTTGTTTGTAACGACAATCTTTTCAATCGCGGAGTTGGTTTTAATGGTTACCCCTAATTCCAGAGCCAGTTTTTCGATTCCGCGTACGACATCGTACATTCCGGTTTTGGGATGCCAGGTTCCCAAACCAAAATCGGCATAATTCATAAAATTGTAAAAGGACGGTGTTTTGGCAGGTTTTGCTCCTAAGAATAAAACGGGAAATTCAAGAATTTGTATTAGTTTTTGATTGGTGAATTGTTTTCGGATGTCGGCACTTACCGTGCTGAAAAACTGATTCAGTTTTAAAGTAGTCTCGGGTGTAATTAATTCGAGTGCCGAAACTCCGGGGCGATACACCAACTCTTTAATGGCAATGTCATAATTACTTTGGGCCTTACGGATGAAGTTTTCGAGTTTTTTACCGCTGCCGGTTTCAATTTCTTCGAAGGTATTTTTTATCTCTTCTAAATTATCAGCAATCGTAATAAAATCATTGAGACCAAAATACACCCTGTAAGCCGGATTGAGTTTGATGAGTTCGTAATAATCAGACGGGGTTTTATGGAAGTCCCGAAAGAAACGTTCGAAAACATCCGGCATCCAATACCAGCTTGGCCCCATGTCGAAAGTAAAGCCGTCTTTTTTATATTGTCTGGCTCTGCCGCCAATAGTCTCGTTTTTTTCATAAACCGTGACTGTATTGCCTTGCTGTGCAAGGTAACACGAAGCGGCTAAAGAAGAGAAGCCTGATCCTATTATTGCTATTGTTTTCTTCATTTGTTTAACAAATATACAAAAACTTTAAACAAAATATTACAGCATACTGATTGTTTCTTCCATTGAATCGAAAACGCGTATTCTTTCCGATAAAACTTTCTGATCGATATGCTCGACCATATTACCCATAAGCCAGATTTCGTTGTTTTTTTGCAGTAATTTTTGTCCCATCGATTTTACATACTGGTTGATTACGTTGCGATCGGGCTGAATAGTCATGAAAGATACAAACGTAATGTTTTCAAAATGCTTGGTTAAATCCTGCAGGTTTTCGATAGGCATACTTTCGCCCAAATAGATGGTTTTGTATCCATTTAATAAAATTTCGTATTGCAGATAGAGCAACCCTATTTTATGAATTTCATTCAGAGGGAGCGAGAGTACAAAAATCCTGTTGGTTTTAGTTGGTTTTAGAATTTGAAGGCTCTCGGTATAAATTAAGATTTTCTGCTTGATGAGGTGACTCATGAAATGCTCATTGGCCGGAGTGATGGTTTCGGATTGCCATAATAATCCCAATTCTTTTAGCAAAGGAAGAAAGTGGTCTTTGAAAACTTCCCGAAAGGATTTTTCCGAAATAAGCCAATCAAAAGTATTGAAGAAGATTTCCTGATCAAAATTCATCATTGCCATCTTAAATGAAGTAATGGCGTAATTCTGTGAGTTTTTCTTTGAGATGATTTCGCGAACCAGCTGTGGAATTTTTTCTTCGGGATAGGTCGCTATTTTAGATATTTTATAACCGTATTCGTGTAATAATGTTATGTTTAAGAGTTTTTGCAGATTTTGCAAATTGTAAAGCCTGATATTGGTGTCAGTGCGCATGGGCTCTAAGATATTGTATCTTTTTTCCCAGATACGAATGGTATGCGCTTTTATGCCGGATAAGTTTTCAAGATCTTTTATGCTGAAAACAGTTTTAATGTTGTTTATCATTATTGGCTATTTAGTAAACAAAAATAGAATAAAATCTCAAATTACCTTTATAACTTGAGTAAAATCATAGATTATGAGAGGCTTACCGATTGGTAATCGTTTAATTTGTCTAAATGAAGGATCGTTTTAGAGCCATCTTTACTTCTGTTGTACATCGTTTCAAATTTGGCTCCGTAAATCACTTCGTCAAAAGTATATGACGTTCGTGCCGCAACGGTATTGCTGTACATATCGTCAAAAGTGGTAATGAAAACTAATATCTCACCGTGTACTTTTTTAAAATCTTCCTGAGTAAAATTGTACAAAGGACTGTTTTCTGTAATGGGATGTACCAGAGTCCAGCTTAAAGAAAGGGCATTTATTCGTTCCAGTTCCAGATCTAAGCTGTAGAATTTATTGGTTTTTACACCATTTTCTTCCATACTTAATCCCAGTGTCATTTTGGCTGTTGCATCTGTAAAATTTGTGTTTTTAAAAGGAACAAGACGCACCATCAGACCTCTTTTATCCCGGTAAGGCGAAATTAAGGCGTGGTCGGCAAATTTTAAAAAAGCAGTCGGTTTGCTAAATCTTCCAAAGAATAAACCTGTGGCTATGGCGAAACTTAATAATCCAATCAGAGCTTCGGCAGCCGAAAGGGCGCTAGTCAAAAAACCGGTGGGACTAATGTGTCCGTAACCCACAGTAGTAAAAGTCTGCGCGCTAAAAAAATAAGCCTGTCCAAACTGCGTCAGTACACTTTCCGATTGTTTGATCCCGTCAAGATGCTGAATTCCGATGGCATAATAGGCAATTGCAAAAATAAAGTTGATGCCAATGTAAAAAGAAAACAAAATAAGCATGAATTTCCAGTTTGGCATGTCGATCATGGTGTGGTACCAGCTAATGCGGCGCAGCAGGTGCATTCCTCTTTTTTCGACATTAGGAGTTCCGTTTTTGTTCACAAAACGATTTCCGTAGCTGTTTGCATTTGGTCCGAAACCGGAATTGATATCGGCTTGAGCTTTTTGGTTTATTTTTTTGAGAAGCGCCATTGCTTTTTGGTTTAGGTAACAAAAGTAAAAATATCTTTCAGACCAGAAAATGGGCTGTAAAGAAAAAGCAACCTGTAAATTAGATTCTACAGGTTGCTTTGGTGTTTATTGTTTTGAGAGGATGCTCTATTTGCAAAAAGTTGCTTTGTTTTTGATAGCACTCTGGCTGCCTAATTCAATTGCTTTTGTGAAGTCTTTGCAGGCATTTTTTTGGTCGCCCATTTTGTTATAAGCCAAAGCTCTCAGGTTGTAAGCGATATAATCTTTTGGGTTCAAACCCAGAGAGGAAGTGCAGTCTGCAACTGCCTCTTTGAAATTCATTAACTTGTAGTTCACGTTGGCTCTTCCGGTAAAAGCATCGGCATTCATGCTGTCAAGATCGATGGTTTTGCTAAAATCAGCAAGGGCACCCTTAAGGTCGTTGAGTTTTAGTTTTGCAACACCGCGATTTTGGTAAGCCTCTACAAATTTTGAATTCATGCTGATGGCTTTTGTGTAATCGGAAATTGCTCCTTTAGTGTTGCCTGCTTCGGCTTTTTTTATGGCCTTGTCAAAATAGCCGGTTGCTGATTGTGCCCAGGTAGCACAAGTGATCATAAGAAATGATAGTATAAAAATTTTTTCATAAACCAATTTGGGATTAGGTTAGTAGGTTAATAATTCGGAAACGAATGTAGTAAAGTTTTTGTTTTGTAGGAGAAGTTCTTTTATGAAATATTCATTATTTTTTTGCAAAATCAACAGGTTTTAAACCCTCACCAATGTTGGTTATTTGATGTGATTCATAAGCTGTTTGAAATTAAGTTCTTAACTTAGCGTAAATCGTTATGTTTTTCTACTGCGAACCGAAATGATGAACATAATGTTTCTTTCTATTTGATTTTTTACGACTCCTTAATTAAAGTATGATAATATGAAACAAGCCTTTTTTTTGTCTCCGTTAGTATTTAGTTTGATGGTTTTGTGGAGCAACGGCGCCGCTGCTCAGGAAAAAACAAAGTATCCGGATGCGGCACAGAGTGATCCGGTAAAGATGGGATGGATGAAAGGTTCTCCGCCACCGGATAATAAGATTCCGCGATTTGAGGACGGAAGCTTTTTTCAGTTTCCGGCTCTGCGATGGAGTGTAGTTCATATGCGTCAGTTTATGCCAACAGTAAATGTTTCGCGTGGATTGGGCGCAGTAATACCATTAGCAGAAAACAGCAATAAAGATATTGATAAAATTAAGTTTGTTCCTTTGGGCGAAACAAAAACGATGACTTGGGAAGAGTCTTTGCAAAAAGTCTATGCTGATGGTGTGATAGTGATGCATCACGGGAAAATTGTATACGAAAAGTACTTTGGAGCTTTAGCAGTAGACGGTCAGCATGCGGCCATGTCGGTTACAAAATCGTTTACCGGTACACTTGGTATTCTATTGGCAAAAGAAGGTTTGATTGATACTACAAAAACCGTTTCCTATTATATTCCCGAACTTAAAGAGTCTGCCTTTGGTGATGCTTCTGTGAGAGAGGTTATGGATATGACTACTGCGCTACAGTTTAGTGAAGACTATGCAGATCCTAATGCCGAAATATGGAAGTTTTCGGCAGCTGGAAATCCATTGCCAAAACCTAAGGATTATACTGGGGCTAAAACCTATTATGAATATTTGCCAACCGTTAAG
This sequence comes from Flavobacterium sp., assembly GCA_023251135.1. Taxonomy (GTDB): domain Bacteria; phylum Bacteroidota; class Bacteroidia; order Flavobacteriales; family Flavobacteriaceae; genus Flavobacterium. The sequence continues at coordinate 29,060 of JAHEZJ010000036.1, forward strand.
AAAAAAGGAATTCACGGAGATAGTTTTGGATATAAAACCGTTAACTCGGATGTTTTGGGATGGATAATTGCCAGAGTTACCGGAAAAACGGTGGCTGAGGTTCTGTCTGAAAAAATATGGAGAAAAATAGGAGTGGAGCAAGACGGTTATTTTTCTGTAGATGCGATTGGAACGCCTTTTGCCGGAGGAGGATTTAATCTTGGTTTGAGAGATATGGCACGTTTTGGTCAGCTCATTTTAAACAATGGAAAAGTGGGTGAGCAGCAGATTATTCCTAAAGCGGCAATCGACGACATTAAAAAAGGGGGTAACAAACAAGCGTTTGCCAAGGCCGGATATTCTCTCTTAAAAGGATGGAGTTATAGAAATATGTGGTGGATTACTCATAATGCACATGGAGCGTTTTGTGCGCGTGGTGTACATGGACAGGTTATTTACATTGATCCGAAAGCCGATATGGTTATTGTGCGTTTTGCGTCTAACCCAGTTGCGGGTAACGCTGCAAATGATCCATATTCTTTGCCAGCTTATGAGGCTGTAGCAGAGTTTTTGATAAATAGCAAGTAGATGCCGGGGCTTTTTGGAAAAATAGCAGTTTCGGGCTGGAGCTCGTTTTTTATCTTCAGGAGAAGAACGCTGGTTGTTTTATTCTGACTTCTCCCTTTTTGAAAATGGATTGGTGTTTAACCTCCAGATAGCGCCAATTTGGAAATTGCCCGAAGACAAGCCAATGTTGCTTTTGTTGTCGTCTGAGAAAGAAGAGAATATAACATTGTTGATATACGACAGGCCAAGTGACCATTTTTCTTTGTTGTATCCAAAGGCTATTCTGGGGAAAAAAGTGGGGTACACTTCTATTCTTTGTTTGCCAAAATCGTTTATTCTTTCGGTACCAACATTGACACCTATTGTTGCCGATCCACTCGTATACCATCTTTTGCTGATCGCCCAGGTATAAGCATAACCTCCACTGACACCAAATTGGAAGTTGCGTAACGCATTTTTAGATTTGTATACAAAAGAACTGTCGGAGTTTATTTTCGAAAAATAAACACCTCCTCCAAGCAGGAAACTTCCGGCTGATTTTAATTGTTTTTCGTTTTGCATAAAAGCAGCCTTGTACGAGAATTTTTTGTTATTAAAAACATACTGTCCAAAGGCGCCATATTGCTGGATTTTTAAATCAGGATATAATTGTACATTTTTGCCGGCATCGTCGGCGGTATAGAAACCACGATATTTTTGAACGAAAAGATCAATGATGAACTTTCGTCCGTAATTATGAATCTGAAAATCGAGTGCTTTGGTCCTTCCTTTTTCCTTGTCTTTCATAAAACTCAGGCCTTGTCCGTAACTAAAATCGATTATGGTGTTTTTTATAGAGATACCAAGGCCCAGGTTCATTGGTGTATTGGGCATGAATTTTTTAATGTCCCCATTCGTTTCCTGTTGCAGCGAAATGAATTTCATCGACAAATAAGTCCTTACGGAAGCTTTGTTCTCAAAAGGTTTGATGTAGGTGGTGTCGGTTTGCGCAATGCAAAAATACGGGAGAACAAAAGTAAGCAGTAGCGAAAAGTAGGATTTCATTAGATTGTCGAACGGAAAATGATTAAGCTTATTGTTTAGGCGGAAGTTTTATCGTTTCTCGACAACAAAGAAAATAAAAAAAAAGGTCAGGTAAATGAATACCTGACCTTTTGTGACCCGACTGGGGCTCGAACCCAGGACCCCATCATTAAAAGTGATGTGCTCTACCAACTGAGCTATCGAGTCAATGCTATCAAGGAAAGTGTTTTGTTTAATCACAAATTTTGTGACCCGACTGGGGCTCGAACCCAGGACCCCATCATTAAAAGTGATGTGCTCTACCAACTGAGCTATCGAGTCATATTCTTTCCTTGAACGCGGGTGCAAATATAAGAAGTTATTTTTGATATTTCATAGCTTCTCTTAACTTAAATTTAATAAAGAAGTAACATGTTGAAACGTAGGGTGTAAGCTGGAAAAAAGAGGAAGTGTATTTACGTGTCTAGCTTTTTTTTGTGATCTTGATGGTATAGAATTGGAACGGTTTTGTGGAAAATTTATAGATTTTAGATGGTATTTGAGTTCCCCGGCTTAGATTTCATTTGAATAGAGCGATTATCGTCAGTTCGTTTTCGAACAATTTTGCATATAATCAATACGATGTCATTAGAGCTTTTATAGTTAGTATTATTAAAGACGTAGGTGTGAAATGGTAAATGAAAGAACAGAAAGCTTCAGGCACTTATTAGTGAAACAAAAAGTGCTATCCTTAAATCATTTTTTAATATAAAGGGTAATGAGTTTATATAATGAAAAGACCAGACTGATGAGGGCTAAGTAAAAGATAATCAAATTGGTATTAATTATTCTGCAGATTAATAGAATGCTGCAAATCAAAAACATAAGAATAAGAATGGGGTAGTATTTTTTATTATTAATCCAGGTCAAAATGTTATATTTTCTAGTGATAAAAATACCAAGAAGTCCTGAAATATATCCAATAATAGTGCCTATTATCACATCTAGCGGGTAATGAGCTCCTATTCCTACTCGTGTAAAAGCGAGAACAGCTCCTAAGATGATGAATGCGGAATAATGCAAAATTCTACATTTCAAATCTTTGGGTGCAAATGGAAACATTAAAATAGTGAGTGTCGCAAAAATTGTGATGGAGTGCCCGGATGGTAGACTATTGTGTGCGCAAATTGCTTTTCCTGCGATGAAAAAACTGGTATTGTCAAACACTGCTGCAGGTCTTGGAACGGCAAATAGGTGTTTAAGCAGGCAGGAGAATATCAAAGTGACTATTAGGGTTGATAGTAGAGATTCCCATATTTTAGGAGTGTACACAATCAAAATGCTTATGAAGGAAGAAAAAACCAAACAGTCTCCAAACTGGGTTAGGTTGTATATTAGATTTGGATATTGTCCTAAATAATGATTGATAAAAAAGAAACTGTCTTTCTGAATCTGTATGTATTTGTTAACGCACAGAGCGTCTTTACTATATAGGAATAAAATAAGTGAGGCTAAGATAAACAGGGGAGGGAAGAACAAGAAAGGTTTAACTCCTGAATAAGTGTCATTACTATGGGGTTTCATTTGTTAATTGTTTGTTTTTAATCCGTTAGATGTTGTGAATTTTGGTAAATTCTGAACAAAAGTAGAGTTAAACAAACAGCCGAAATTCGTATTGTAATATTCGCTATTGTTTGGTAAACAATTGGTTGTAAGTGTGTAGTGGTTGTTTTAGAGGATTAGATAAAAATGAAAAACAGATAATGTGAAATATAGGTTTCACTTACTAAAATTGTCAGGCAGAAGTCGGGGAAATACGTAATAAAAAAAGCGCAAACCTTTGTATGTACAGGTTTGCGCTTTTTTTTAGTGACCATGGAGGGATTTGAACCCTCACGCCCTTGCGAGCACCACCCCCTCAAGATGGCGAGTCTACCGTTTCTCCACATGGCCGAAAATTAAAAAAGGTCAAGTAAATTAATACTCGACCTTTGTGACCCGACTGGGGCTCGAACCCAGGACCCCATCATTAAAAGTGATGTGCTCTACCGACTGAGCTATCGAGTCAATGCTATCAAGAAACTTAAATTGTGAATCACAGTTTGTGACCCGACTGGGGCTCGAACCCAGGACCCCATCATTAAAAGTGATGTGCTCTACCAACTGAGCTATCGAGTCATTTTCGCTTCTTGAACGCGGGTGCAAATATAAGAAGTTTTTTTTATTATTTCCAAGCTTATTTATTATAAATTTGTCTTTTTTTAATCAAAATTTACAACCTCTTAGTTTATAAGGTATTATTAAAATGAAAAAAATCGTATTGTTAGGATATATGGGTTGCGGGAAGTCAACGATTGCCCAAAATATGTCAAAAATTACAAATATTCCGTTTCTGGATTTAGACAAATGTATCGAAAATAGAGTCAATTTATCTATAAATGAGATTTTCGAGCAGCATGGGGAGATTTATTTTAGAAAATTAGAGCATGAAATGTTTGTAGAATTGCTCCAGTCTTCCGAAAATAGTATTATAGGTTTAGGCGGAGGGACACCTTGTTATGCCAATAATCATGAATTGCTAAAAGGTGAGGGTGTGGTTTCTATATATTTAAAGGCTTCGATAGAGACTCTGTACGGAAGATTGATTCATAATAAAAGCAAACGTCCCTTAATTGCGGATATGAATGAAGAGGAAATGAAAGAGTTTATCGCGAAACATTTATTCGACAGAAGCTATTATTACAACCAGGCACAATATAAAGTTACGGTTGATGACAAGACTGTCGAAGAAACGGTTCAGGATATTTTAGCAATTTTAGCTTAAGAAGGCATAGTTGTCGCCGTTTTCATCAAAAACGACCTGTACATGCTCTAATAAAGAAGTAGACAGAGAGATGCCTTTAAAATCAGCTTTTACAGGATACTTTTTGTGGTTTCTGTCTACCAGCACTGCTGTTTTGAATTTCTTAAGCGGAACGTCTAAGAAATGACGAACAGCATATATTAAAGTAGTACCCGAGTTTAAGACATCATCAACCAGTACCAAGCCTTTGTTCTCGTACTCTTCTTTGGTTAATGACGTAGAAATAGGTAACTGCGGATTTTGTTTGTCAACTTTAACTTCGCAAAGCGAAACTTTAAGTGTTGAAATACTGGCTAAGGCCGAAGCAAGCTTTTGAGCAAAAACAGAACCGTTTGAAGCGATTCCGGCAATTACAACTTCGTCTTCATCAACAAAAGTTTCATAGATCTGATAAGCGATACGTTTTATTTTGTGTTCGATTTCCTGATTGGTTAAGATGATGTTTTTGCTCATGATTTATTTTTTTTGCTAATATAACTAATTTAAAAACCAATTTTCAAATCCCAAATTCCAAAGTTCAGAAAGGAATTTTAAAATTATAGTGTTGAGGTTTTAAATTTTTACATACGTAAGTTTTGGAGTTTAAGATTTGGGATTTGGATTTTGGGATTTGAAAGTTGGAATTTAAACTTCCTCTTCCTCGTCAAAAATCTCATTGCCGTATTCGTCAATGTCACGGCGGTCTTTTTTGGTAGGTCGTCCTGTACCGCTTTTGCGATAGTGTTCTTTGGATAGTTTTAATAATTCCAGGTGTGCATAAGCTTCAGGAGGAGTTTCGTTTTTTCGATAAATGTCAACCAGTTTTGCGCCAACACGGTTTTCAGGAATGTCGAGCACGGTTATAATTTGTGTAATCTGATCTTTTCTAAAGGTGATTCTGTCAGTAGGAAAAACCTCTTTGGATGGCTTTGCAACTTGTCCATTTACAGTGATATGGTTTTTTTTGCAGGCTTCCGTAACCATGTTTCTGGTCTTGTAATATCGCACGCACCAGAGGTATTTGTCTATTCTCATAATTTTTCTAAAATCAAAGTTAAAATCTTTACAAAAATAAATCAATATTGTATCTTGCGCACCTAAAAAATTAACAATAATGAATAAATTTAAATATTATTTTATTTTATTGCTTGCGGGTATTTCGTTCGTTTCTTGTAGTAAAAAGGATGATGATGAGGTAGTGACAGTTCCGTTAAGAGATTATGCAACGCAATATAAAGCTGATAATGATTCTATTGTCAAATTTTTAAAGACCAATTATATGACGGTTGTCAACAGTCCTGGAGCTCCGGAAGATCAGGATGTGGTGATCAAAAAAATAGTTGCCGGGGACGGAAATGTTTCGATTTGGGATCAAAAAACCTATGTTTTAAAAACAAGACCAGTATATAGTAATGACATCACTTATAATGTGTATTATTTGGTTTTAAGAGAAGGAACTGGAAGTGCGCCAACCAATACAGATCGAATTGTTTGTTCTTATACGGGGACTTTGTTGAGTAATAAGGTTTTTGATACTTCGAATAATTTCCAGAAAGATTTTAATTTATTTCCATATGCCCCTGAGAAGACAGTGATCGAAGGTTGGTCGGAGATTTTTCCAAAGTTTAAGACGGGTACTTCAAGCACAGATGGTAATGGAGTTATTACCTATAGTGGTTTTGGAGCAGGAGTTATGTTTTTACCTTCAGGATTGGCTTATTACGAGAGAGTTAGTGACGCTATTCCGGCTTATACTCCTATCGTTTTTAGTGTTAAATTATACGATCTTCAAAGAATGGATAACGAGTCTAGTATTTCTCCGGCTACAGGTGACAGAACTATAGTAGGTGATGGTGTTCCTGATTATTTAGAAGATATTAATGGAGACGGCTATTTGTACGACTACAATATTAACAAAACAAAATATCCAAATCCACCGGGTGGATTAGTAGATGATACAGATGGTGACGGAATTTCTGATTTCCTTGATTTTGACGATGACGGAGACGGTTTTACAACCCGATTTGAGATCACAAAACCTGCAGGGGAAGTGGGTATCGTAAATGGTATTAATTATGGTGTAAGTAAATATTATCCTTGGGAGCCGCTCGTAGATAACCCGTTAACTCCTAATGTAGATGAAACCGAGCCAAGAGGTATTCCGAGAAGACCAACTGGAGTGCTTACAGATCCTAGTAAACCGGAATCGTATACCAATTCAAGAAAATACATAGAAGCTGATTATACAGATAAACCAAGATTAAAAATTCATTTGGATAAAACCTATCCTTATAAGCAGAATTAAATTTTAGTTTGCAGTAAATAAATGAAAACCTCGAAAGTGATTTCGAGGTTTTTTTATGGTTAACAACTAGTGTTTTATGTGTTCAGGTTTGCAGATTAGCAGGGCTTAAAAATTTTGTTCCTTGCAGATTTGCTTTGCCAATTCGCTATCGCTCGGGTTGCAGATAGAGTAGTTTTTTTTAAATATGCAGAAAAAGAAAACGTAGCATTTCACCGGTATTCTTCTTTTCAAAAGTTTCAGCTACTCTTTCTTCTTTCTTCTTTCTTCTTTCTTTTTTCTTCTTTCTTCTTTCTTCATAAGTCTGCATACGAAAACAAAAAACCTCGAAAATTACTTTTCGAGGTTTTTTTTTTATCCGGTAAGAAAATTGAATTTATTTTCTTTTGATTACTCTTTCTACAGCTTCAACAATCGCTTGGTTGTTCAATTTGTATTTTTCCATTAGTTGTTCCGGAGTTCCAGACTCACCAAAACTATCGTTAACGGCTACAAATTCTTGCGGTGCAGGATTGTTTAAAGCTAATACTCTTGAAACGCTTTCTCCAAGACCTCCAAGAATGTTGTGCTCTTCTGCAGTTACCACACATTTTGTTTTGGCCAATGATTTTAGAATAGCTTCTTCGTCAAGTGGTTTAATAGTGTGGATGTTGATTACTTCAGCAGAGATTCCTTTTGCTTCAAGAGCTTCGGCAGCGATAAGAGCTTCCCAAACTAAGTGTCCTGTTGCAACAATGGTAACATCAGTTCCTTCGTTTAATAAAATTGCTTTTCCAATTACGAAAGGCTCGTCAGCAGGTGTAAAGTTAGGTACAACCGGACGACCAAAACGCAAGTAAGCAGGGCCATGGTGATCTGCCAATGCTAAAGTAGCCGCTTTAGTTTGATTGTAATCGCAAGTATTGATTACAGTCATTCCTGGTAACATTTTCATTAATCCAATATCCTCAAGGATTTGGTGTGTTGCTCCGTCTTCACCTAGTGTTAAACCAGCGTGAGAAGCACAAATTTTTACATTTTTATCAGAGTAAGCAACTGATTGACGAATTTGATCGTAAACTCTTCCTGTAGAGAAGTTAGCGAAAGTTCCTGTGAAAGGAATTTTTCCTCCAATTGTTAAACCTGCAGCAATACCAATCATATTTGCTTCAGCAATACCAATTTGGAAAAAACGCTCCGGGTGATTTTTTTTGAAATCATCAAATTTTAATGATCCAATTAAATCCGCACATAATGCTACAACATTTTCGTTTTTTTGACCTAGTTCAGTCATTCCCGCTCCAAAACCCGAACGAGTATCTTTACTTCCTGTATTTGTATATTTTTTCATTTATTTTTTGCTATAGGCTGTAGGCTGTAGGCAATAGGCATAAAGCTTATTGCTTAAGGCTTAAAGCATTTTTTAATAATCTGCTAAAGTTGAAGTGTTTTGAGCTAAAGCACTTGCCAACTGATCGTTGTTTGGTGCTTTACCATGCCATGCATGTGTGTGCATCATAAAATCAACTCCATTACCCATTTCTGTATATAACAAAATACAAACTGGTTTTCCTTTTCCTGTTCTTGATTTAGCATCGTTTAAACCGGCAATAATAGCATCGATATTGTTTCCTTCTTTAATTTCAAGAACGTCCCAGTCAAAAGCTTCGAATTTAGCGCGAAGGCTTCCCATTGCTAAAACTTCGTCAGTTGTTCCGTCAATTTGTTTTCCGTTAAGGTCGATAGTTGCAATAAGGTTGTCTACATTTTTAGCAGAAGCATACATGATAGCTTCCCAGTTTTGACCTTCTTGTAATTCACCATCTCCGTGTAAAGAATAAATCAAATGATTGTCGCCATTTAATTTTTTAGCCTGAGCTGCACCAAGAGCTACAGATAAACCTTGTCCTAATGAACCAGAAGCCATACGAATTCCAGGTAATCCTTCGTGAGTTGTTGGATGTCCTTGTAAACGGGAGTTTAGTAATCTAAAAGTGGCAAGTTCTGAAACAGGGAAATAACCGCTACGTGCTAGTACGCTATAAAAAACAGGAGAAATATGTCCGTTTGAAAGGAAGAAAATATCCTCTCCAATTCCGTCCATATCAAAACCTTCTTTACGCTCCATAATGTTTTGGTACAGTGTTACCAAAAATTCAGTACAACCTAATGAACCACCTGGGTGACCTGAGTTGACAGCATGTACCATTCGAAGAATGTCTCTTCTTACTTGGATAGTTAAATCGCTTAATTGTTGTGTGTTAGGCTTCATTTTATGTGTAAAAGTTAAACTGGTGCAAAAGTAATTTTTATTTTGCGGGGAGACAAATGATTTTCTGGTTTAGTTTGTACTAAATGACGAAATTATTGCTCTTTTTGGTATAAGCATGGAGAAAAACAGAATTGTTTCGATTTTATAAAGCCAAAAAGAGGCAGGGCCATAATTTTAAAGCCGTTTTGTTTGTTATCAGGTTTTATAAGAATTCGGAAAAAAAATAATTGACTAATTACCAAATTATCTCATTATCTAATTGATCCAATCTCCCGCCAGGTGACCAATTGAATGTTATTTTCTTTTAGTTTTTGGCCGCATTCTTTACTTGTGAAAAAGTCAAAGTCGATTTGACGCCAGGCCGAACCGAAATTAGGATGATTTACGGTGATACCCTGCATTTCAAAGTCGTCAAAAGCGGGATGCAGCAAGAATACATTTAAACCCGGGATCGCATTGTCTAAGGCTTTGGTATACGAGTTTCGTAATTCTCCTTTTTCAAAGTCGCTAAAATACCCAATCAAAAGATTATCGGTCAAAAGCATATCTCCGAAATTGTATGTTTCGTCAGATAAACGAATGGATTCAACAAATTGCTGGTTGATGAAAACCGGCAGCTTGTATTGTCGTCCGAGTTCTTTGTAGATTTCTAAAATCTCGGGGGTTACGCCAATACTGCACATGTGCGAGTCCAGATGGGTGGGTTGTATTCCGAATTTCAAGGCTCTTTCGATTTGAGCTGTAAGTTCTTTTTTGATTTCTGATGGTTTTGCATGGTTTTTAAAATCAGCTCTGGATTTATAGAAATGTCCATTTGCATCGGTTAAACTAGGAACTTCTGAAAGCGGAAGAACCGGACCGAATTTGTAATTTTCCCACTCACAGGTAAGCGTGAGATGCACACCACAGTCATATTGCGGATTGTTTTTGGCGAAGTTGGCCATTTCGAAAAACCACGGACAGGGTGTCATGATGCTATAGGAGTTTACGAAGCCGTTTTGCAGTGTTTGTATCGTGGCCTGATTTTCAGAATGCGATAAACCCGCATCGTCGGCATGAATGATTAACAGTTTGGTGTTTTCAGGATATCCAAGTTTTTGAGCTAAATTCATTTGTTTGTTTTATTTTTTCGTCACACAAATTCGCAGATTTTTTGGCCTGCGGTTTTTATCAAATTTAAGTTTTTTTACTGAATTGGGATGTTTTTTTGTGCTGTGAATGGAACTAGATTAGTTTTAAGTTCCAAATTCCAAATTCCAAAATCCAAATTCCAAGTTTCAAGTTTCAAGTTTCAAGTTTCAGGTTCGGGTGTAAAGAGTAAGCATCAGCCTTATGTTTATTATCAAATTGACTAATTACCTAATTATCTACTTAGAATTTCCTGAAATTAGCCTATCTTTGCCGACTGAAAAAAGAAACAGATGAAGTTTGATTTATTACAAAAAGATCCGCAATCTAAAGCGAGAGCGGGAAGTATTACTACAGATCACGGCGTAATCGAAACGCCTATTTTTATGCCTGTTGGTACAGTGGCTTCCGTTAAAGGGGTACACCAGCGCGAACTTAAAGAGGATATCAATCCGGATATTATTCTTGGAAATACCTACCATTTGTATTTACGTCCGCAGACTGAAATTCTTGAAAAAGCAGGCGGATTGCATAAATTTATGAATTGGGATCGTAATATTTTGACTGATTCAGGTGGGTATCAGGTATATTCACTTTCTAATAACAGAAAAATTAAAGAAGAAGGCGTAAAATTTAAATCACATATTGATGGTTCGTATCACTTTTTTTCACCGGAAAGTGTAATGGAAATTCAGCGTACCATTGGAGCCGATATCATTATGGCTTTTGATGAATGTACACCTTACCCATGCGATTACAGATATGCACAACGTTCGATGCACATGACACACCGCTGGTTAGATCGTTGTATCAACCATTTGGACAAAGTGCCTTATAAATATGGATACGAGCAGACCTTTTTTCCAATTGTTCAGGGAAGTACTTATAAAGATTTGCGTCGTCAGTCGGCAGAGTATATTGCAAATGCCGGACAACAAGGAAATGCTATTGGAGGTTTGTCTGTAGGAGAGCCTGCAGAAGAAATGTACGCCATGACCGAAGTGGTTTGTGAAATTTTACCCGAAGATAAACCGCGTTACTTAATGGGAGTTGGAACTCCGATTAATATCTTGGAGAATATTGCTTTGGGAATTGATATGTTCGATTGTGTGATGCCAACCCGTAATGCCAGAAATGGTATGTTGTTTACAGCAAACGGAACCATCAACATCAAAAATAAAAAATGGGAAGCTGATTTTTCACCAATTGATGAAATGGGGCATACCTTTGTGGATACCGAGTATACAAAAGCCTATTTGCGTCACCTGTTTGCCGCTAATGAATATTTAGGAAAACAAATTGCAACGATTCATAACCTTGGTTTTTATATGTGGTTGGTTCGTGAAGCAAGAAAGCATATCTTAGCTGGCGATTTTAGACCATGGAAAGAAATGATGGTTAAAAATATGAGTCAAAGACTATAAAAAAAGTTGATTTGTTTAATCGTTTATTCGGTTAAACGGTTAAGCAAATAATCGATTAAACTTTGCTATGTTAACGATAATAGATAAGTATATTTTAAAAAGATATTTAGCCACATTTTCGGTGATGATCTTGTTATTTATTCCGATTGGGATTGTGATTGACGTCTCTGAAAAGGTGAATAAGATGTTGGAAAATAAAATTCCGTTTACCGCAATTGCGATCTATTATTACAATTTTACGGTATATTTTGCGAATTCTCTGTTTCCGATATTTTTGTTTTTGTCGGTAATCTGGTTTACTTCAAAACTGGCCAATAATACAGAGATTATTGCAGTTTTAAGTTCCGGAATTTCGTTTTCACGTTTCTTAAGACCTTATATTATTGGTGCTTCGATCGTTTCGATTTTTGTGCTTTTAATGGGGTTTTTTATTGTTCCTGCCGCCAGCGAAGGGTTCAATAACTTTAGGTATACGTATTTAAAGGGGAATGGAAAAGTAGAGATGCTGGGTAATAATACAAACGTATACCGACAAATTAACGACAACGATTTTATTTTTGTTAATAGCTTTAATGAAGAATCTAAAACGGCTTTTAATTTTACGTTAGAGCATTTTGAAGGTGAAAAGTTAACGTATAAAATTACTGCCAGCCGTATCAAATGGGATCCTAAAACAAAGACCTATAATTTGTACGATTATACCAAAAGAACGTTAGGAGAATTAAACGATCAGGTCGAAAAAAGCCCGGAAAAAAGGGTGGCTTTCAAATTTGAGCTGGCCGATTTAACTCCGGTAGTTTACATCGCAGAGACTCTTCCATTGGGAAAACTGATTGATTTTATTGAGAAAGAACGTAAAAGAGGTTCTGGAAATATCAATACCTATTTAGTTGTACTGTATAAAAAATACAGTGTACCTGTTTCTGCTTTTATCCTCACGATTATTGCTGTGGCAGTTTCGGCAATGAAACGTCGCGGTGGTATGGGAACCAATTTGGCAATCGGAATTGCAATAGCCTTCGCCTTTGTGTTTTTTGATAAAATATTTGGAACACTTGCCGAAAAATCTACCTTCTCACCTTTATTTGCTGTTTGGTTTCCGAATATTGTTTTTGGAATTTTAGCGATTTACCTACTACGTAATGCGAAACGATAATTTAAAAAGTTATTTAAATCTTCATTTAATTGTTTTTATCTGGGGTTTTACGGCCATCCTTGGTGCTTTAATAACCATTGATGCCGAAAATTTGGTCTGGTTCAGAATGCTTCTTGCAGGAGTTTTTCTGGCCGCTTTTATTGTATACAAGAAACAATCGTTTATCATCTCGGCTACCTCTTTTGCAAAGCTCATTTTTGTTGGACTGCTGATTGCCCTTCATTGGATTTTCTTTTTTAGAGCCATTCATGTTTCCAATGTTTCTATAACCCTCTCGATATTTTCATTAGGGGCATTTTTTGCTTCGCTGTTAGAACCGCTTTTCTACGGAAGAAAGATTTTATTCTACGAGGTTTTCTTCGGATTGATTATTATCGCCGGTTTAGCGCTAATTATGAAGGTAGAGGTGAAGTACCTGCACGGCATGTATTATGCATTGGCAGCTATCATACTGGGAGTTTTGTTTACGTTAATGAACGGAAAATTAATCACAGAACACGATCCTTCGGTAATTACCTTTTATGAGTTTACTGCGGGAGTTTTCTTTATTTCAATTTATTTTTTAGTACAGGGAAAATTCAATGCTGACTTTTTTACCATGTCGCTAAATAACTGGGGTTTGTTGCTTCTTTTGGCTTCGGTTTGTACGGCATATGCCTTTACAGCTTCGGTGAAAGTGATGCAGAAATTAACGCCCTATACAGTGATGTTAACGACTAATTTAGAGCCGGTTTACGGAATTGTACTGGCCTATTTTATCCTTGGCGGAAAAGAAAAAATGAGTACAGAATTTTATATTGGCGCCCTGATAATCGTAATTACAGTTATCTTAAATGGCGTTTTTAAACATTATAAAAACAAGAAGGAAGTGTAATAATTTCCTTATTTTTAAATTACATTTTTATATTTTAAATACGATTTAATTCAACCAATGATATAATATTTTTATATTTGCGGTTCGATTTACAAACAAAATTCAAAAATCCATGGAATATTTAGATTTTGAGCTTCCAATAAAAGAACTTGAAGAACAGTTAGAAAAGTGTGTTATAATTGGAAAAGAATCTGATGTTGATGTAACACCAACCTGCAAGGAAATCAACAAGAAATTAGAACAAACTAAGAAAGAAATATACAAAAATCTTACAGCCTGGCAACGTGTTCAGCTGTCAAGACATCCAAATAGACCTTACACTTTAGATTATATCAAAGCAATTTGCGGAGATACTTTTTTAGAACTTCATGGAGACAGAAGCTTTAAAGATGATAAAGCGATGGTGGGCGGATTAGGAAAGATAAACGGTCAGTCGTTTATGATCGTAGGTCAGCAAAAAGGTTTTAATACCAAAACACGTCAATACCGTAATTTTGGTATGGCGAATCCTGAAGGATACCGTAAAGCTTTGCGTTTGATGAAAATGGCAGAGAAATTCGGAATTCCGGTTTTAACTTTAGTAGATACTCCGGGTGCATATCCAGGACTTGAAGCTGAAGAAAGAGGACAGGGAGAGGCAATCGCGAGAAACATTTTTGAAATGGTTCGTTTGCAAGTACCTATCATCACCATCATTGTAGGTGAAGGAGCTTCGGGAGGAGCATTAGGAATTGGTGTTGGAGACAAAGTATACATGTTAGAAAATACCTGGTATTCTGTAATTTCTCCGGAATCTTGTTCTTCAATTTTATGGAAAAGCTGGGAGTACAAAGAACGTGCTGCCGATGCTTTAAAATTGACTTCATCGGATATGAAAAAACAAAAATTAGTGGATGATGTAATCCCGGAACCATTAGGCGGAGCACACTATGACCGCGAAACTACTTTTAAAACAGTAGCCGAGTACATCACTAAAGGATATAATGAATTGAAAGACTTATCAACACATGATCTGATTGCCCAAAGAATGGACAAATACAGTAAGATGGGGGAGTATAAAGAGTAAATTCTTACAAAACGAATTAGAATCCGAAGCCTTACAGTTTCGGATTTTTTTTTGGTTATGAACAAAAAAACATATTTATAAACAATTAATAGTTATAACTCGATAGTAATTTTTTTTTAAATTTTGCTACTTTCGCTATATGGAAAATTTCAAGAATGTAAATCCTGTAAAGGTAGATAAAACCACAATTATTAGCTTAGAAAAAGGGAAGCTTCCTCCGCAGGTGCTTGAATTAGAAGAAGCTGTTCTTGGGGCGATGATGATTGATAAAAAGGGGGTTGATGATGTAATTGATATTTTGCAGGCTGATGCTTTTTATAAAGATGCACATAAATTTATTTTTGAAGCGATCGTGCAGCTTTTTACCGAAACACAGCCAATCGATTTGTTGACCGTTTCTTCTCAGTTGAAGAAGAATGGGAAATTAGAATTAGCAGGAGGAGATTTTTATTTAATTCAGCTGACTCAAAAAATTGCCTCTTCGGCGCATATCGAATTTCACTCGCGTATTATTCTTCAGAAATTCATTCAGAGAAGTTTGATCCGAATTTCGTCTGAAATCATCGAAGCGTCTTATGATGAAACAGCCGATGTATTTGATTTGCTGGATCAGGCCGAATCGAAATTGTACGAAGTAACGCAGGGAAATATCAAGCGTAGTTCGGAAACAGCCCAGAGTTTAGTACTTCAGGCTAAAAAGAAAATTGAAGAGATTGCCAAAAAGGAAGGATTAAGTGGTGTTGAAACTGGTTTTCATAATCTGGATAAACTGACTTCGGGATGGCAGCCTAGTGATTTAATTATTATCGCGGCGAGACCTGCGATGGGAAAAACGGCCTTCGTACTTTCAATGGCGAGAAATATTGCCATTCAGTATGGACATGGGGTGGCATTGTTCTCTCTGGAGATGGCATCCGTTCAGTTGATTACAAGGTTAATTTCGTCAGAAACAGGATTGTCATCAGAAAAACTTCGTACCGGTAAATTAGAACCTCACGAATGGGAAATGTTGAGTACCAAAGTAAAAGATTTGGAAAAAGCACCTTTGTTTATTGATGATACACCGTCGCTTTCTATTTTTGACTTGAGAGCAAAATGCCGTCGTTTGGCTTCGCAACACGGAATTAAAATTATCATTATTGACTACTTGCAGTTGATGACTGCCGGGGGAAATAATAAAGGAGGAGGAAATCGTGAGCAGGAGATCTCTACTATTTCCCGAAACTTAAAAGCTTTGGCAAAAGAGTTAAATGTACCGGTAATTGCACTTTCACAGCTATCACGTGCGGTAGAGACCCGTGGATCAAGTAAGCGTCCACTTCTTTCGGATCTTCGTGAATCGGGGGCGATTGAGCAGGATGCTGATATTGTTTCGTTTTTGTACCGTCCGGAATACTATAAAATTGAAGAATGGGATGATGACGAGGCTTCGCCTACTGCAGGTCAGGCCGAGATTATGATCGCGAAACACCGTAATGGTGGTATTGAAAACATCCGATTAAAATTCTTAGGACACCTTGGAAAGTTTGATAACCTTGATGATTTTTCAGGAGGTTACGATGATTTACCATCTAAAATGAATCATGACGATAGTCCTTTTATAACCAAAAGCCTGCCTTCGGCCAATGAAGCTTTTGGCAGTAACTTAAACGACGACGAAGACGACAGCGATGTCCCATTTTAATAAAACAATTTAGCCTCATTTTGAGGCTTTTTTTATGCTTAAATATTAATACTTTTCCTAGAAAATTCTGTAGTTTAGCCAAACAATTGCGCAAAGCAGTTCTAAATTAAATTTTAACCCAAAAACAAATTTAAATTATGTCAGAAGAAAAAAACTTAGGATCAGTTGAAGTCAGTTTAGCTGTTGGTCAGGAATGGGCCCGGAAATTTCGAAAGGCCAAAATAGATGGCAGAGAAAAAGTGGATGCTTACCTCATCCCGATCGAAAGCCTGAAACTGGTAATGGACCAGGATATTGATGCCGTACGTGCTTACGTAGGGATCAATAATGCCGGAGAGCAAAACTTAATGCTTGTTGGTACAAAAAGAGACCCAAAAACAGGTATTTATGTTGATGTTTTCAAACAACAGCAATCCTTAACCGGTGCAAGAACTGCAGGTGAAGGTGAAGGAGAAGATGTTCTTTACGATGCATCTCGCCCGTGTCCGCCATACACCGATCCAAATAGTCCAATGAACCAATAATTAATGGATAATTTTCTAATATTTTCAGGTTATTTCGTCCTCTTACTGAACCTGATTTTATATACATATAGCTTTTCCCTTCGGGGAAAAGCTAATGTTTTCTTAACCGCTTATGTGGTGTTTTTGTTTGTTAATCAATTCACTATGGAGCTGCTGTATCGTTTTCAAATTGAAAACTTGTTCCTTGTAAATGTCTATTTTATAGGGCAAATGGTTTTATTAGGATTGTTTTATAAATCGATTTTAGGAATTAAAAGGCAAAAAGTATTTGTAAACTGGAGCCTGACCTTGATGTTATTGATTCTGGTGGTTCAGTGTTTAATCAAGCCCGATCAATTTTTTAAATTTAATTTGTTTGTCATTACAGCTACTTCTTTATTAAGTGTTGTGTATGCTTTATTGCATTTCTATAATATGTTAACGGACGACAGGCAGTATTATTATTTTACTGTTGGATTATCGTCTTATTTACTGGTAAGTACTGTCCTTTTTATAGTAGGCAACCTTACCCTCGGATTAAGCGATGACCTGAAATATTTTACATGGAGACTCAATGCTTTCTTCGTATTGTTATATTATCTTTTTATTTTATATGAGTGGAAAGTAAGTTTTAACCCGAAAAAGAAAATAAATAACGAGCTATGAGTGGAATCCCGGTTTACGAAAAAGAGATAGTGGCTATCATTCTCTACACATCATGTTTCTTTATGGTTGTAGCCTTTTTTTTAATTGCGTTTTTTTATTTTTCCAGAAAGAAAATTATTCAGAAAGAAGTAGAAAAAAGAGATCTGGAAATTCAATACCGAAAAGAACAAGTACATGCGGTTATTGTGACTCAGGAAGAAGAACGAAAGCGAATTGCACAGGATTTACATGACGATATCAGTTCTAAACTGAATATTGTATCATTAAATTCACACATACTCTCATCTCCAAACTTAACCGAAGCAGAAATCAGTGAGATTACGGGGACTATTATAAGTCTTACCGCAAAAGCACTCGAGAACTCCCGAAAAATTGCACATAACTTATTACCCCCTGTTTTTGAAAAATTTGGTCTGAATGCCGGTGTCCGCGAACTTTGTGATGAGTTTGAAAGCAGCAAGAAAGTAAAAGTACATTACCACAATGAAATTGAATTTGATCCTAAAGATATTGATCGTCATTTGCATGTTTTCCGAATTTTGCAGGAACTAATGAACAACTCTTTGCGTCACGGAAAAGCAACTGAAATTTGGGTTGATTTTAAGATGGAAGATGAAATTCAGACTTGTTATTATAAAGATAACGGAATTGGTTTTGATACCGAGAATTCTGAAAATCAGAAAGGATTAGGGATGAAAAACATCGATAGCCGTATTTCATTTTTGAAGGGAAATATCGAAATTCATTCGGAAATTGACAAGGGTATTAGCGTAGTTTTTACTTTTTAGGTTAAAATATGGTAATAAATAGGGTTTTTACTTAAGATATTGCGGTTGTAGTACTTTTTTTCGCTTCATATTTTGTAATTTCGGCTTACCAAACGACCAAAAACAAAAATCAAATGAGTGCCGCTATTAAAATTGCTTTAGTCGATGACGAAGTTTTATTCCGTAAAGGAATTTCTTTTTTATTGCAAAGAGAGGATAATATCGATATTATCTTTGAGGCATCTAATGGAGAAGAACTTCTGACGAACTTAAATAACAGTGTCATTAAACCTGACATTATTATTATGGATTTGAAGATGCCAATTTTGAATGGTGTCGAGGCTACAAAAATTATCCGGAAGTCATTTCCGGAAATTAAAATTATCGCGCTGACCAGTTATGATACCAAATCATTTATTGCCAATATGATTCAGGTAGGAGCAGTGGCTTATTTAATCAAAAATACTACTCCAAAAGATTTAATTCATACCATCAATCAGGTTGCCAAAAAAGGTTTTTACTATAACGAAAGCGTTCTGCAAACCATTCAGGAAACTATTATCTCCAGCAAGACCTCAAAAGGGAATTTGGAAACAGGTTTTCTTTCACAGCGTGAAATAGAGATTCTTCAGTTGATCTGCCAACAGAAAACAACTTCAGAAATTGCCGATCATCTTTATTTGAGTCCCAGAACCGTAGAAGGGCACCGCAACAACTTACTCCTTAAAACTGAATCTAAGAATATTGCCGGTTTAGTAGTCTATGCGATTCAGAATGAAATTGCCGTTTTAACACTATAAATGGATTAGCTTGTTAAATAATGTATTGACAGTGCATAATACAAAACTATAATTAACACTAGCACAACAATTCCTATTTTTTGTATCATATTCAATCCCTTTGGTTGTTTATTACCATCATTAAGCTTCATGCCTTTTTCTTTTTCATTGATTATTTTGACGACCGGGGGGAGAGCAAATGTAAGAATAATGTACTTCTGTGAAATAGGTGTTTCTACGTGATTTTACACAACATGCATAATATTTTTGCAAGTATTTTTTAACATTTGGATACTTATAAAACCGAAACAACTGTTGTGTTTTTCAATGGTTCCTTTATATCTTTACTAAAATAAAATTCTAATGAAGAAGTGCTTACTTTATAGTTTCATATTGCTACTTTCATTTACAGCAAAGGCCTCGTTTATCTTACTTCCGATGGACGAAACCACTCAACAGAATCATCTGAAAGCATACGGAATTACCTATTGGTGTTTAAGCAGAGACTATAAAGCGAGTTGGCTCTTAAATTATCGCGGAGGCTCATTTTTGCTTCCGGATGCCGACGAAATTCGCAAAGAATGTAAGATCAGAGGCGTGAGTTTTGAAATACTTTCGGATGTTGAAGAAGCTTCCATACTCAATGATATTTCAAGTCCGTCACAAAATATGGAATCGGTTATTTTAGAAAAAGCTCCTAAAATTGCCGTGTACACGCCCAAAGGGAAACAACCTTGGGATGATGCGGTAACCTTAGTTTTAACCTATGCCGAAATTCCCTTTACACCCATTTATGATGAAGAAGTTTTAAGCGATCAGTTGCTTCTTTACGATTGGCTGCATTTGCATCACGAAGATTTTACCGGACAATACGGTAAGTTTTACTCCGCTTACAAAAACACGCCCTGGTACATAGAGCAAAAAAAGGATGCTGAGGCTTTGGCAGCAAAATTAGGCTATCCTAAAGTTTCTCAGGAAAAAGGAGCGGTTGCAAAAAAAATCAGAGACTTTGTAATTGGAGGTGGATTCATGTTTGCAATGTGTTCTGCCACCGATAGTTTTGATATTGCACTTTCGGCAGATGGAGTAGATATTTGCGAAGCTATGTTTGATGGTGATGCCAGCGAATCCAATTATCAATCAAAATTAAACTACGGAAATTCGTTTGCCTTTAAAGATTTTACCTTAGAACGAAGACCGGAGGTATATGAATTCTCAGATATTGATATGACGTCAAAACGTAAAATTCCGATGGAGAAAGATTACTTTTCTTTAATGGAATTTTCTGCAAAATGGGACCCGATTCCGAGTATGTTATGTCAGAATCATACCCAGTTAGTAAAAGGGTTTATGGGACAAACCACTTCATTTGATACCGATTTGATAAAGTCAAATGTGTTAATAATGGGGACTTGCGAGCTGAATGGAGAATCGAGATACATTCATGGCGAAAAAGGAAAAGGAATGTTTACTTTTTTTGGAGGCCATGATCCCGAAGATTTTCAGCATCAGGTTGGAGATCCTCCTACCGTTTTAGATTTACATCCTAATTCACCGGGTTATCGTTTGATTCTAAACAATGTTTTGTTTCCCGCTGCAAGAAAGAAAAAGCTAAAAACCTAGTTTAATTCAGTGAAAACTCAATCCAGATTGGAATGTGATCGGATATTTTACGGGCTTCCTGCAGTGAATTGAATTTTTTGTAAAACGAAACAATACCCGAATTGATATAGGTTAGCGAGTTTTTTCGGTAAAAAATATTATCAAATTCTGATGCCAGACAAACGGTTTCTTTGCATTTTTGTTTCAGAGTCGTTTTTTGATTCTGCAAACTAGAATTGTACCCCATTTTTTTCAAGGGTGTAAACACAGAATGTGATTGCGGGCAATTAAAATCGCCAATAAACACCAGATTTAAATTAGAGTATTCTTCCGGAAGGTGTTTAAAATACTTGATTTCGGTTTCAGGTTGCTTCGATTTAGTAATCGCATGAAAATTAACCAATGTAACCGTCTTTTTATTGATTTCGAAAGTTCCGAAATAAGGTTCGCGATCAATTTCTAAATGGTATTTTTTTTCCAGCCAGGCATTTCCTTTCAGTTTTACTTTGTTGGTTTTCCAGATAAAAGCATAACGTTCCGTTTTATAACTCGTCCCGCTTGTTGGATCGCTTATCGTATAATCCCATTTCGATCCTTTATTGTTTAAAATGGCAGCAAGTTTTGCAACAGCCTGTGAACCGCCGTAGCCTGCCACGACTTCCTGAATAGCAATAATATCATAAGCAAGAACTGTGTTTGCAATGAAATTTAATTCGGATTCGGATTTAGATTTTCCTAAGTTCTCTATATTCCAGGACAGGATTTTAGTTTGTGAGTAGGTGAGAACCGAAAAAAGGAGGAGAGTAAAACTTAAGATAGATTTCATGCTGTATTTAAATATTCAAATATAAGCATTTCAAATTCCGACTATGGAGTGGGGAAATACTATTTTTAATTTCA
>JAHEZJ010000036.1:50561-60427 GCA_023251135.1 Flavobacterium sp.
TTTGACAGATTCCCATTGAAATTTTTAGTATCAGTACGTTTGAGTTTAATGTTTTTTATACCTGTTTTTTAAAGCAGTACCAATTATTATGATTTGCAAAACAAGTAGTGCGGGTATAAAAATAATTTTCCAGTCTACTTCCAGCCATCCTGTTTTTTCAGAAACGAAAGCAAAACTTAAGGACAAAAAAAGACAAAGTAACATTGTTTTCATTATGATTCTGTTTTTGGTTGTATTAATCTTCGAAACAAAAACCTGCAGAAAATTTCTTTTAAAACTATTTTTGTGTTTGATTTTCATTAGTTGACTAATAGATTCATACAAAAATAGAAGTATTAAAAACCATTTCCTTACGGGAAACCGTAAAAGCAATTAAAATTTAAATCAACCCAAAGTCTTTTGCAATGGCAATTAAGTGCACATTGTTGTTGGCTTTAAAGTAGATTTTCAATTTATTGATACGTTTTTCAATACTGCTGGTACCGTTTGGAGTAATAGAAGTAGCCTTAAATTCGTTTGATATATTTTCTAAAATGTAACCTTGCGCCAGGAGTTTTAAGATCGAAATGTCATAAGATTCGATTTCAAACAGTACTTTTTCGTTAAAATTGAAAGACAAATCGGAAGATAGTATTCTTTCTTCATTTCTAAAAGTGCCTTCAATGGCTTTTCTTAATTCGGCAATACTATTTCGTCCTTTTGATACATAAGCACTAATCCCTAAATCAAAAAAAAGCGATTTGATGCGATAGGACTTATCTTCAATCGAGAAAACTATTTTTTTTAATCCGGGCTGAACTTCATTTGCCGCTTCAATCAGCTCTTCACCTCCATTCAGACTAATTTTACGGTGGTCTTTTTTGAACGATAAATCGGTGATTAACAAATCGTAGGGTTCGTTATCTTTTAGGGCCTTTTTTATTTTAATTAATCCATCATCACAATATTTGACATGATCGATTGTGGGAACCTGTAGTTCTTCAAGTGCTTGAATTACGGCAATACTTATACTGTCTAAATCTTCGGCAACTAAAACTTTTTTGAACATATTACTTTGTTTATTTGGGGAAATTGAAACTTAATTTAAAACCTGTTTTAGAATTGGAGTCAAAAATAATATTTCCATTTATGGTTTTAATACGGCTTTCCACATTTTGTAGTCCATTTTTTAAAATTAATGATCGGTTATAGGCTCCGACCCCGTTATCGCTGTAATTAATCGTTATTTTTTTTTCAATATCTTTAAAATTCAGGCTCACTAAGGTCGCTTTGCTGTGCTTTTTCATGTTTCCAAATAGTTCCTGAAGGATTCTGTAAAGTATAATCTTCTTACCTTTTTCTATTTCATTCCAGGAAATCTGATCGAGACCATTCAGAATAATATTTAAATCGGGTGTTTTAAAACCGGAAATCATTTCTTTTAAAACAGTGCTGTAATTTTCATCGGTTACAATCGAGCTGTTTTCTTTAGAGATATTCCGGGCTTTAGCATAAATAGCATTGAGGCTGTTTAAAAGTTGGTCTTTGTTTTCTTCCTGTTTTAAATCGGTATGTGCTGAAAATTTTAAGGTTTGATAAACATCTTGCGCCAGTTCATCGTGAAGTTTTTTAGAGATTCGGATTTCACTCTGAAGAATAGCATCGTTTTTTTCTTTTCTACTTTTAGAAAGTAGATGAACAAATACCAATAAACTGATCATTGTAGTAGAAAACATAACAATGTACGAAACAATATTTCGTTTCTTTTGCCTTTCTAACTGTAATTCATTTTCAGCTTTTTGGGCTTTTAGCTGAAGGTTTTCTTCTTTATTCTGATTGGAACTGTATTTTATGGTCGAAAATTGATTTTTGGCTTTTCTTCGGGCAATCGTTAGACTGTCTATTATTTTGATATAGGACAAAGCGTATTTTTTTAATTCTTTTCCTTCCGATTTTGTAATTAAAGACGACAATGAGTTGGCTTTGAATGTAGCCGAATTTGCTTTGCAGGCCGACTGGTACTCCTTTTCCGCGTACAGTTTTGACAGCGCAGGATTTGTTTTGGAATAATACAAGGCAAGATTATTATAAGAACTCACCAATTCATAGTCTTCGTTCAGCTTAAGTTTTATGGCCGAGCTTTTTTTAAGACAGTCCAAAGCCCGTGGATCACCAACTTCATAATAACAGTATCCCAGATTTTCCAGTAAAATGGCATATGCATTAGCTGTTTTTATCGAGTCAGTTTCATGTTTGATTTTCCTTTTGGCTAAAGGCTCCAGTATATCAATAACTTTTTTGTATTTCTTTTGATTGAGATAAATGTTGGATATGTCACATAAAATTACCGCCTTTTTATAGGGAGAAGTAGCCAGTTTTAATGCTTTTTTATGATAGAATAGGGCGTTATCATCGTCATAAGTAAAATAATAATTGTAAGCCAAGAGCGTATAGGTGTTGTACGTAAACTTGGGCTTACTTGTTTTTTTAAGATGCGGCAAAACCATAGCAATGGATTCTTCACATGCAATATAGTTACTCATATTCTGCTGCAAATTGGCAATAGACAAATAGGAGTAAACATAGTCATCGGCATAATGGTCTATAGGTTTGCAAAGCTGAGTGGCTTTTTTATAATAAAAATAAGAATCGGCATAAGCTCCTTTGTCGAATAGTTTATCGCCCTGATCAATGTTTTTTTTAATGGCGGCAGTTCTTTCTTTATTTTCGATTCGTATTTTCTTCGTTTCGGTTTTTCGAAATGGATATGAAAAGGCCACAGCGACTAATCCCAGGAGCAGCAATACGAAAACAGATCGTAAGAAGATTTTATTTTTTAGGAAAGAAGAGATTTTCATTATCGCAATGGGAATTTTAGGGCCACTTTAAAACCTTTTTCTGTTGCCGAATCAATAGAAATTTCTCCTTTTATAGCTAAAATTCTGCTCTCGACATTATAAAGGCCATTTTTAAACTGGATCGTATTAAGATCAATTCCTTTTCCGTTGTCAGTATAGCTAATCATTACCGTTTTGTCTGTTTTTTTAAAAGTGATTGTAACAAGAGTGGCTGCGCTGTGTTTGTTCATATTGACCAATAATTCCTGTACTATTCTGTAAACGGTGGTCTTTTTGGTTTTTTGAATTTCGTCCCAGTCAATCGTTTCTATACCATTTAATAAAACATTGGTGCTAGGAGTATTGAATCCTGCGATCATTTTTTTTAAGTTAAGGACATAATTCTCTGAAGTTATCGTTGGGTTGTTCTCTTTAGAGATGTCCTGCGTTCGCGAATATATCGCTTCCAGATTATTCAATAATTGTTCTTTATTCTCTGCGATAGAAAGATTTTTGTTTTCGGCAAAAGCCATCGTGTGGTAAATGTCATTCGCCAGTTCGTCGTGTAGTTTTTTGGCAATGCGCGTTTCGCTTTGGTAAGAAGCTTTTATTTTGTCTTTATTTCCTTTTGAAGTCAGATAAAAATAGAGCACTGTGACTAAACTCAAACAAAAAGCAATAATAATATACGAGATGATATTTCTGTTGCGTTGTCTTTCCAACTGTGTTTCGTTTTCTACCTTATGGGTTTTGAGCCTTAAATTTTCATTCTTTTCTTTTTTGGAGTCGTATTTGATTTTGGCATATTGGTTTTTGGCTTTTTGTCTCGCTTCAAAAACACTGTCAATCAGATTCACGTAAATAATAGAGTATTTTTTTAATTCCCGATCGGAGCTATTTTTGATGATTAGTTTTAGTGTTGACAGACGTTCGTCGATCGTATTGATACGACTGAATTTCTCATAGCTCAAAAGCATGTATTTTTTGGCTAGTACAGGATTACTTTCTTCATAAAACTTAGCAAAATGCTGATAGCTTTTTCCTAAGTCAAAAGAATTATTTTGCTTTTGTCTTATCTCGAGGCTTTTTTTGAAATAGGATAAGGCCTCATCGAGGTCGTTTATTTTAAAATAACAAAAGCCAATATTGTCTAATGCTTTTCCCTGAAATTCATCATTGTCTGCAACTTCCTTCTTCGTTACCAAAGACAGAAATATCTGGAGCGCCTCATAGTACTTTTTTTCCTCCATTAAGATCACTGCGATGTTGTTTTTGGCCGCTAGCTTTCTCCACTCTTCTGTTTTTAACCGCAGGGCTTTCTGATTGTAAAGCAGGGCATTTTTATAGTCGTAGGTGTTTAAGTAATTGATGCTTAAAATAACGTACGTACTCCATACTTGCGATTGTTTCTTTACATGTTTTAGATGGGGTAATCCTTCTTTGATCGTATTCTCACTACCCGCATAATCGGCATGATCTTGCTGGATCTCTGCCATGCGGTTGATAGAATTAATGTAGTTCTCGGAATCTGTTACAGGGTCACAGAGGAATTTTAGTTTGTTGTAGTAAAAAAATGCGCTGTCAAATTCTTTGCGTTCATAAAAGCGATTGGCAGTAACGATCGTTTGGTTAACTTCAGCTTTTGTATTTTTTGATTTCGGGTTATTCGAAGTCTTTTTCTGACAGGAAAAAAGAAATAAAAAAGTAAAGATAATATAAAGGAAAGTCCGCATTCTGTAAGGTATCATGAGCCAAAAGTAAAGAATTATAGTTCTTAAAAAAGCGTATAAATACCTGTTTTTATTTAATTTTTATTTTTTATTTTGGGAGGTTATTTTAAGAAAAAACAGACAAGGCTTTGATAAAATAAAGCTTTGTCTGTATTAGTGGGTTAATTTCTTCGGAAATTGATTAAGAAACTCTCAATCCCGTAGTGATAGCGATTCTGTTCCAGGAGTTAATCGTAATGATTGCCAGAATAATTTCGGCAAGATATTGATCATCAAATAAACTTGCGGCATTTTGATAAGTCGCATCCGAAACGTGATGACTAATGAGTGTCACTTCTTCCGTTAGGGCTAAAATCGCTTTTTCTTCCTCCGTATAAATATCGGTATCTCGCCAGGCGCTTAACAGGTAGATACGTTGTTCAGATATACCGTGCTTGCGTGCATCAACGGTATGCATGTTAATGCAATGTGCGCATCCGTTTATTTGGGAAGCACGAATTTTAATCAACTCTTTGTGTACAGGCGTGAGTGAAGTAGTCGAAATGTATTTTTCTAAGTTAAGTAATGCTTGGTAAGCCTGAGGAGCTGCTGTTGGGATAGGGATTCTTGGTTTCATTTGAAGTGTTTTTAAAAGTTTGATACAAAGATCATGGATATCTGCTTTGAAAAACTTGAACTACTTCAAGAAAAGTATTGAGTTGCTGAGATTCTAAGGTTCTGAGTTCGCTAACGATGTATATAAAAGTACAGGATTTGTTTTTTTTGATACTCTAAAAACCAAAAGAAGCTTAGTGCCTTAGTATCTTAGTACCTGAGAACCTTAGTTGCTTATAATTAAACTTTTCCTGCTCTGATTTTGCTCATAAACTCAGCTGAAAAATCAAGGTAGGAGGCAAGCATGTATTGTGGAACACGCTGAACAAACTCCGGATTCAGATCATTAAAGTGGTGGTATCTTTCTTCTGCCGACATGGTGAACAGGAATTTAATGCGCATTTGTGCTGCTCCAAAAGACTTCTGTGAGACAATACGAAAGTAACGTTCCAATTTCGGAATTTGGATGAGGATAGCTTCCAGTACAGATTTTTCTAAAGCAATAATCTCAGAATTCTCTACAGCCTGAATATAGAAATGGGAAGGGACATGGTTGTGATAGCTCAGATAATCCGTAATCCACCAGTTTTCAATTCCGAATTGAAGGGTTTGTTCTGTGCCTTTTGAATTAATGATGTATTGGCGCATGCATCCTTTTACGATAAAATACAACGTATTGCAAACTTGACCTTCTCGTAGTACATGGTCTTTCTTTTTAATGGTCGCTAAACTTAAGGCAGTTTCTAAGAGAGCAACTTCAGAAGCTTCGAGTGTTACAAACTTTTCGATATGGGTAAAAAGTGCGGTATACATTTTTATAGGTTTTATACAAATGTAGTTTTAAAAATTAGAATTTGGAAAACCTGTATAAAGCAAAAAACCACTCGCATTGCGAATGGTTTTTCTATGATAAGTAAGTAATCTAAATTGAGTTTATAAAACGTTTATTTTACTTTATTAAGTATTGCTTTGAAAGCTTCAGGGTGGTTCATCGCTAAATCTGCAAGAACTTTACGGTTCAATTCGATTCCGTTAGCTTTTACTTTCCCCATGAATTGAGAATAAGACATTCCTTCTAATCTAGCTCCAGCGTTGATACGTTGAATCCATAAAGCACGGAAATTTCTTTTATTCTGTTTTCTGTCACGGTAAGCGTAGCTCATCGCTTTCTCTACCGCATTCTTAGCAACTGTCCAAACGTTTTTACGTCTACCAAAGAAACCTTTGGCTTGCTTCATTATTTTTTTTCTTCTTGCTCTTTTAGCAACTGAATTTACCGATCTTGGCATAATTTTAATGTGTTTTTGTAGCAGGCGTCCTGAATTGAATCAAAGGAACTTAAAAGCCATACTCCAAGGTTATATAAATAATTTTTTAACCTAAAGAATTATTAGATAATTCTTAATTGTTGTTTGATGCTTTTCATATCTGTTGAGTGAACTAGCGCTGAGTGTGTCAAAGCTAATTTACGTTTTTTAGATTTTTTAGTCAAGATGTGACTTTTAAAAGCATGCTTTCTTTTAATCTTTCCAGAACCAGTAACTTTAAAACGTTTCTTGGCGCTAGATTTTGTTTTCATTTTAGGCATTTTTCCTAGTGTTTTAATTTATTCTTACTTACTTATATCTTCAAAAAGCTTTAGGCCTTAGGCTCTAGGCTTTAAGCATAAGTTTCATCAAACTTTTGCTTAAAGCCTATTGCTTATTGCTTATTGCAAATAATTTATTTTTTCTTCTTCGGAGCAATGAACATAATCATTCTCTTTCCTTCCAAAACAGGCATTGCTTCAACTTTACCGTGCTCTTCCAGATCCGTTGCCAAACGTAATAATAAAATCTGACCCTGATCTTTATAGATGATAGAACGTCCTTTGAAGAATACGAATGCTTTTAATTTCGCTCCTTCTTTAAGGAACTTCTCAGCATTCTTTCTTTTAAATTCGTAATCATGCTCATCCGTTTGAGGACCAAATCGAATCTCTTTTACGACAACCTGCGTAGACTTAGCTTTTAACACCTTATCACGTTTCTTTTGTTCGTAAACGAATTTCTTGTAATCCATGATTTTGCAAACCGGTGGTTCAGCATTTGGCGAAATCTCAACTAAATCCAGTTCAAATTGATCCGCTAATCGTAAAGCTTCAGCAAGCTTAAATACACCTGGTTCGATGTTTTCGCCTACTAATCTTACTTCTTGTACGCCACGAATGTTATTGTTTATTCTGTGGGCATCCTTTTTTTCTACTCGAGGTTGGTAACCTCTGTTGCTTCTTATTGCTATGACTTTATAATTTAAGTTAAACTGTAAAAACTTTTAATGTCTTTTTTATTTCTTCGTTTACAATTGCGACAAATTCATCAATTGTAACTGTAATATTGCCTTTTCCTTCTTGCCCGTGACGACGGATAGAAACAGTTCCGTTTTTCTCCTCTTCCTCACCAACAATCAGCATAAATGGAGTTTTCTGCATCTCAGCATCTCTAATTTTCTTACCGATAGTTTCGTTTCGGTTGTCAATTAGGGCGCGAATTTCGTGATTTTCTAGCAAATCTAAAACTTTTTTAGCATATATTTCGTATTTCTCGCTCAAAGACAAGATTATAGCTTGCTCCGGCATTAGCCAAAGTGGGAAATTTCCTGCAGTGTGTTCTAGTAAAATTGCGATAAAACGTTCCATTGATCCAAAAGGAGCTCTGTGAATCATAACCGGACGGTGTAATTCATTATCTGCACCTTTGTAGGTTAATTCAAAACGCTCCGGTAGGTTGTAATCTACCTGGATAGTTCCTAATTGCCATTGTCTTCCTAAAGCGTCCTTAACCATAAAGTCAAGCTTCGGGCCATAGAAAGCAGCTTCACCGTATTCTACAACTGTATTCAGTCCTTTGTCGGCTGCTGCATTGATAATCGCATTTTCGGCTTTCTCCCAGTTTTCATCAGTACCAATATATTTCTCTCTGTTTTCCTGATCTCTTAATGAAATCTGAGCAGTAAAGTTTTCAAAACCTAATGAACCAAATACATAAAGTACTAGGTCGATTACTTTTTTGAACTCTTCATCCAATTGCTCCGGAGTACAGAAGATATGGGCATCATCCTGAGTAAATCCTCTTACACGAGTCAGTCCGTGTAATTCACCCGATTGCTCGTATCTGTATACAGTACCAAATTCTGCGTAACGCTTCGGTAAATCTTTGTACGACCATGGTCTTACATTGTAGATTTCGCAGTGGTGAGGGCAGTTCATTGGTTTCAATAAAAATTCTTCACCCTCAGCAGGAGTATGTATCGGCTGAAAACTATCAGCACCATATTTTGCATAGTGACCAGAAGTAACATAAAGTTCTTTTTGTCCAATATGTGGAGTAACAACTTGTTCGTAACCTGCTTTCTTTTGAGCTCTCTTTAAAAATTGTTCTAAACGATCTCTAAGGGCAGCACCTTTTGGTAACCATAATGGTAAACCTTGTCCAACTTTCTGAGAGAAAGCGAACAGTTCAAGTTCTTTACCTAATTTACGGTGATCACGACGTTTTGCTTCTTCTAAAAGTTCAAGATATTCAGTCAAATCTTTTTGTTTAGGGAAAGAAGTTCCGTAAACGCGAGTAAGCTGTTTGTTTTTCTCATCACCTCTCCAGTAAGCACCGGCAACACTCATCACTTTCATTGCTTTGATGATTCCGGTATTCGGAATATGTCCACCACGGCATAAATCAGTAAAAGTAGCGTGATCGCAAAATGTAATTGTTCCGTCTTCAAGATTCGAAATCAATTCCGTTTTGTAAACGTTGTCTTTGTACATCTCTAAAGCATCAGCTTTACTAACGGGACGCATTTTAAATTCGTGTTTTCCTCTTGAAATCTCAAGAACACGATCTTCGATCTTTTTAAAATCAGCGTCAGAAATCTTTTGATCTTCAAAGTCAACATCATAATAGAAACCGTTCGCAATTGCAGGTCCTAGAGTTAGTTTAATTCCAGGGTACAATTCTTCAAGGGCTTGTGCCATTACGTGTGAAGTTGAATGCCAGAAAGCTTTTTTTCCTTCAGCATCATTCCAGGTATATAAAGTAAGACTACCGTCGGTCGTCAATGGAGTTTCGGTTTCAATTGTTGTACCATTAAAAGATGCCGAAATCACGTTTCTTGCAAATCCTTCACTAATGCTTTTCGCAACCTCCATCGGAGTTACGCCTGAAGCAAACTCTCTAATTGACCCGTCGGGTAAAGTAATCTTAATCATTGTTTATAATTTTGTGAATGCAAATATAACGCATTACGGAAATACACACAATATATAAATACATGTTTATACTATAATATATATGTAGTAATGGTGTGGATTGGTATTCTTGATTTTTGAGTCCTTATATAGTATGGTATTGTTTCTGGTTTATAAGGTAGAGATGGTGGCTAGTGAGGTTTGTGGGTTTTATTGAGGTTTTTGCTTTGAAATGTGTTTTGATTGTTGTTGGATTGGGTAAAGTGATGGTAGGTGATAAGGATGTTGTGTGTTATGCTTGAAAATTTGGTAATAAATACTGTGTGAAGCAGGAGAAATTGTAAAATTCACGTGATATTGACTGGTAGAATTGTGATAAATGAAATTCACTAAAGAAAAACCTTTCAAAACCAAAAATAGATTAATTTCTAAAAGTGGTGTTATCAGAGTGTTAACAAAAAGTTTTCAAAAACATCAAAAATAGTTCATTAAAAAGCTTGTAAA
>JAHEZJ010000037.1 GCA_023251135.1 Flavobacterium sp.
GAAGTTTGTGTCTAATCCCTTTATAGCCGGAGAACGTATTTACAGGACGGGTGATTTGGCGCGCTGGCTTCCTGATGGTAGCCTTGAGTTTATGGGCCGTAGGGATGACCAGGTTAAGATCCGCGGTTATCGTATTGAGCTTGGAGAGATAGAGAGTGCCCTTATTGAGCTTTCTCATGTCCGACAGGCGGTTGTATTGGCCCAGGATGATTTATCGGGTGGCAAGCGACTGGTAGGATATGTTGTTTCACAGGGTGATTTTGACAAGGAACTGGTTCAGGATGAACTAAGGCTCCGTTTGCCTGATTATATGGTTCCTATGCTTTGGGTAAGCCTGGATGCCATGCCTCTGACCAGTAACGGAAAGATTGATAAAAAGGCATTGCCTGAACCTGACGGTTCCGGGTTCTCGAGCCGCGAATATGTTGCCCCACGTAATAAAACAGAAGAACAGCTGGTTGTGATCTGGCAGGAACTTCTGGATATTGAACCCATCGGTATCCATGATAATTTCTTTGAACTTGGAGGGCATAGTTTGCTGGTTTTAAAATTAACTAATATTGTAAATGAAAAATTAGGTACTGATTTTAGTATTAATTCAATATTTCAATATCCAACTATTTTTGAGTTTATTGGAGGAATTGAATTTTTAGATTACTCTAAGTATAAATTAATGATAGCTTTACAAGAGAAAGGAAACTCACCGGCTATTTACCTTGCTCCTCCAGCAAGTGGAACTGCTAACTGTTATATTGAATTAGTTAAATCATTAGGAATAAATCAGCCGGTTTATGCATTTCAATGTAAGGGTTTAGATGGACAATGTTCAGTTTCATCTTCTATTGAAGAAATGGCTTCGGAATTCATTATAGAAATGCAAACTGTGGATCCATATGGTCCTTATAGACTTGGAGGATTTTCATTTGGAGCAAGAGTAGTTTATGAAATGGCATTTCAATTAGAAAAGATGGGATTTTATGTTGAAGAGTTATTAATTTTTGATGGAATGGTTTTATTTGAAGAAAAGTCTACAATAAATCAAGATAGGAAGTTTAGGGAATTTTTAATGGAATTAACGGATACTTTTGGTGAAGATTTTAATTGGCCTGAATTAATCCCTGAAGGTAAATCTAAGGAAGAGCAAATTCAATTGCTAGGTGAATTATTAGAAAATTCAAAATATAATATAAGTAAGGAAGAATTAAAAGGTCGTTTAGAAGTCGATTTCGCTAATGAAAATTATTCTTATTTACCAAAAAATGAAATTAAGCTGGACACAAGAATTATTTTATTTAAAGCAGGAAATACACTAATTAAAATGGATGATAAAATAATAAAATATAGTGATTTACATGAAGTTGATTACGGATGGAATCAATATACTAATAAAGAAGTTGTTGTTCATATAATACCTTGCACACATACAAATATTTTAAATAAAGAACATGTAGAGAAAATATCTTATTACCTAAAGTAAAATGATTTCTTACATGAATCTGATAATTTATAATATAAAAACTATCTATTTTTTACATTCAGATGAATAGATAATATTAGTGGGAATAAAATGGTGCTATTCGTAGAGTAAAATTTACTTAATGTAGCAATAGAAAATTAATATAAATAATTTAATAATGGAATTTGGAATAATGTTTTTCGCTAGTAGCGAAGATTCTTTAACAGGTAATGTATATGACTTAGTAAAAAAATGCGCAATTTATGGGGATGAAAATAATTTCTCTTCAATTTGGGTTCCAGAGCGGCATTTTACCGAATTTGGAGGTATATTTAATAATCCAGCTATACTTCATGCATCTTTGGCTAACATAACAAAAACGATACGACTAAACAGTGGTAGCGTTGTGATGGCATTACATGATCCAATACGTGTTGCGGAAGAATGGGCAATGGTTGATAATTTGTCTAATGGACGTGTAGGATTATCCATAGCTCCAGGTTGGAATCCAGATGATTTTGTTTTTTTTCCACAAAATAATAAAAATAAGCATGAAATAATGTACGAAGGGATAAGTACGGTGAAAAAGCTCTGGAAGGGTGAATACATAGAACGATTAAGTGGAAATGGAAAAAAAACAAATATTAAAATATATCCATCTACAATACAAGAGGAAGTGCCATTCTATTTAACGGTGAGTGGAAATCCTGAAGGTTTTAAAAATGCAGGAAAACTAGGATTTAATATACTCACATCTGTATTAGATCAAAGCATAGAGGAATTATCAGAAAAAATTTACCTTTATAGACAAACACGCAAAGAAAATGGTTTTGATCCTCAAACAGGTAAAATTACTCTAATGTTACATACATTTATTGGCTCAGACGACAAGGCAATAAAAGAAGAGGCTAGATTACCTTATTGCAATTTTTTAAAACGAAATAAAAAACTATTTGAAGGAATGACTTACAACAGAAATAGTAATTTTTCACTGGACTCTTTATCAGAGGAAGATTTAGATGAATTTTTAAATTTTATTTATGAAAGATTTACAAATACTAAAGGATTAATAGGAAGTAAGGAATCTTGCTATGAGATGATAAAAAAGACAAAAGCTGCGGGAGTAGATGAAATAGCTTGTTTACTTGATTTTGGACCATCGTCTAATAGAATATTTGAAAACTTATATTATTTGAATGAATTAAAGAATTCGTACAAAAATTCGATTTAATAAATACTAAACTCAGAGATAATACAGTTTCGAACCTAAGCTTCTTATTGTTTAATTTTGCTGAATTTTTGATTTTTCAAAATACCTTGTGCCACGATTCTGCCACAAAACTTATACGGGTGAAATATCTTTAAAAACCACCTTAACTTTTTGTGGTAAAATTGGAGGGAACTCCAGTAAAATTCTGATTTTATTTCTGCTTTGTTTTTGAGAGATTATGTAAACTAATTTTTATTACCACCCCCAAAGATATAGATGTATCCAACGTAAGGAAAATACATAAACATCTTAGCTTGTTCCAGATTAAATGTACCATTATCTAAGCTTGTGTCGATGAGAAATGGCGGAGACCGTCCTACCAGATTATTTACCCCAAAGTACAATCTGTTTTGGTTACCGGATTTCAATTTTTTTATTTTTGAGACGCCAATATCGACATTGTAATTTCTAGGTAAACGATAGTTATTAGGTCTTGATATTTCATTGCTTTGGTTTGGATCTACTGGGTACGAGTCTTTTTTATTGCTATAGGAAAAAGAATCTGGTGCCGAGATTAAAACGCCGGAACTATAATTAAACATAGTGGATAGTACCCAGGATTGATTAATATTCTAAGATAAACCGCTCTAACTTTACTTCCTTTGTGGGGGCTTTTAGAAAAAAAGCCAACTCAAAGCTGCTCTCTAACATAATTCAACTTTTTAGATTAATAAATGTAGAATTATAGCATCAAAAAAACAAGTAGTTAATCTCCTTAATCCCTTTGTTTATAGGTGTTTAAGTGTTGTTTTGTGGCGAAATTTTATACCTCTGAGTTTTGCCGCAATTTTGCCACAGAATTTTTGAGTGTTTTTACAAAGATTGAAAACTGCGATAAATGCAAAAAAAAACCTGCGAATCTTAAGATTTGCAGGTTTTACTATGTTTTCTTAGGTCATAAAAAAAAGTCCTGAAATATTTCAGGACTTTTTTAGTGGGGAGAGCAGGATTCGAACTATAAGCTAGAACCCCTTGTACTTCCTGCATTTTCAATTATTAAAAACCTTGTGTGCCACGATGTTGCCACGAAAATAAAACCGTCATTTTTTTTGATTTTTAAAAACGTGTAATCACTTGTTGTTTAAGTGTTTAAATTCTGTTTTGTTGATTTTTATAATTCATTTTGATCAATAAAACAAAATTAATCTATTTTTGATAAAAATAACTGCTTTTTTGATAATTGTTAGTTTTTTTAAGTTAGGTAATCGTAGGATTTTGAAGTTACTCTTTTGTGAATTGAATCTACTTGTATTCTATATCAAAATAATTCCAGTGCTACAGGGTATCAACACTGATATTAAGTTCTTGGGCCACATCAAGTACCTTTCCGCAGTGGATGCTCATCGAGGTGGTCAGTATCTTAAACCCCAATGTGTACTTTTTTCTAGTCTTTTTCAGAGCTATAAATTTAGGAAGTATTATTCTTTTTAACTTTCGAATTATAGCGTCAAATAAACAAGTTGTTAATCTTTTTTTTTAAACCGCCATAGCTTTTTGTGGCAAAATTGAAGGTAATCCCAATATGTTTGAATGCTGTAATAAACTGAATACTATTGTGTAAGGCATGTCAGAAAGGGCTTTGTACATTTGGATACAATCTTAAAAACAAACATTATGGCAACTATAGTAAAAAATACAAAGTCTACAAAGATAAAAGATATTTCTTCAAAAAGTGATACTAAAACGGTATCAAAGAATCTAATGGAATCGTGAAAGTGAAGTCCACGACAGCAGAAGGATTGAGAGAATTATTTGAAGATTTTCTAAAAGATATTTATTAGGTTGAAAGAGCACTAACAGAAGCGTTGCCTAAGATGGCTAAAAATGCCACATCGAAAAATCTGATTACACTTATCAATGATCATTTTACTGTTACAGAGGAGTAAGTTAAAAGACAGGAACTGGTTTTCTCATTAGTTGAGGAGAAAATAACTGTTGAAAAATGTGATGCTATGAAAGGTCTTATAAAAGAAGGGGAGAGAATTATGTAGGAAACGGAAGTCGGACCTGTACGTGATGCAGGAATTATAGCATCATCGCAAAAAAATGAACATTATGAAATTGCAACATACGGCACTTTAGCTGCCTTTGCCACGACATTAGGAGAAGATGATGCAGTAGTACTACTGCTGGAGAAAACTTTGGCTGAAGAAAAAGAAACTGATACGCTACTAACGGAAATTGCTTGCAATACCATCAATTTTGATGCAGATAATAAAAGTCAGAATAAAGAATAAATTATTAAAACAAATCCATTTCAGAATTTAGAAAGAACCTGTACTTTCTTTAGTACAGTTTTTTTAGATTTAATTTTCAGCATAAAATTTACATGCAGAAAATAATCACGATTAAAGAGATGGTTTATATGAACTACAAAATTATAATCGCCATGTTATACAAAAACATATTACTGATTGATGATGATAATGATGATGCCGATGTATTTATCGAAGCACTTCATTCTTTAGATGAAAATATCCAGTGTCTGGCTGAAACAAACCCTATCAAAGCATTAGAGAATTTAAAAAGAAGTGAAAAATTGCCGGACCTTATATTTCTTGATTATCACATGCCAGTTTTAAATGGCAATGAATTTCTTGAGAAAATGCGGCAGGTGCAACAACTTAGTCAAATCCCTGTTATACTATATTCTACCTACCCTGAGGAAGCTGCGGAACAATTGGGCATAAGCGTGCATAGTAAAAGATACATTACAAAACCTTATAGTTTTGTTGAATTAAAGGCACTTTTAAAACATATTCTGAAACTATAGAAGTGGAGAGTGCACAAAACAGACAAGGAACAAATTTAATTGCTTGAGAAATGTATTTCAATTCTAACCTCTATCTAATCAAATGGTAAACAGTAAGTAGATGATTTCTTTATAGATAGTGTTATTGCTGTAATTTAATGTAGCTAAAAGACTGTTATTATGGTGCATTGAGAATCTTTTTTTTTAAAATAAAAAAAAGATTCGTCAGCAATACAGTCCTTTTCTCTATAATTTAACTTTTTGGTTAAGAATGCAATTATAAAGTAAATTCTTTTATTAATCTGTAAGCTATT
Source organism: Flavobacterium sp. (assembly GCA_023251135.1). Taxonomy (GTDB): domain Bacteria; phylum Bacteroidota; class Bacteroidia; order Flavobacteriales; family Flavobacteriaceae; genus Flavobacterium. The sequence goes on from JAHEZJ010000037.1 coordinate 5,793, forward strand.
ATTTAAGCGTACATTTGGATTAAGCGGTAAACGAACTAATGAAAAATAAAAAGAATTTAAAGATTTTACTTACTGATGATGATGACAGGGAATTTTTTGCAGATGTAATAAAGGATATCTATCTTAATTTTCCGATTGAATATTCTAAAAATGGGCAGGAACTTTTAAATCGTCTTTAATGATAAAAATCTTGATACCCCGTATATCATTTTTTTAGATTTGAATATGCCTATGATGACAGGATTTGAAAGCTTAAAACAAATTCGTAATGATACTAAATTTAAAGATATCCTCATCATAGCAATTTATTCAACTTCAGCGACACAAGAAGGGATAAAGAATACTTTTGGATTAGGCGCCAATGCCTATATTGTAAAACCGACTGATTTTAATGATTTAAAGAAATTACTCAAAAAAGTATTCGAGATGGATTGGAAAGAAAGGGTTGGAGATTTGAAAATTGATTCTTTTATCATTACTGTTTAAATTTTATAAATCTTCTAACAGTTTATTTTGGCAGTGACTTGAGATTCTGTTGCTAAAATTAAAAATTAATACTAGAAATCATGGATGCCAAGACAAATTATTTACCAATGGCAACTCGTCAAGATTTTCCTGTTGTAGGTATTGGAGCTTCAGCCGGTGGACTTGATGCTTTTACTAAATTTATTGATGCAATCCCTGATAATTCAGAAATGGCCTATGTTTTTGTGCAGCATTTGCATCCTATGCATGACAGTATGCTTACGGAACTTCTTTCACGTGTGGCAAAAATTCCTATTAATGAAATTACGGATGATATTCATTTAGCTCCAAATCATATTTATGTTATTCCTGAGAACAAAATGCTTACTTCTTTTGATGGAGTTCTCAAGCTTAGCCCTCGTTTAAAAGATACTAAAAATCAGGCAATAGACATTTTTTTTAATTCATTAGCCGAAGTTCACCTGGATTTGGCATATGGCGTATTGCTTTCCGGAAGTGGATCTGACGGAACAATCGGATTAAAAGCCATAAAAAAACATGGAGGAACTACTTTTGCCCAAGATACAGATGCTTCTTATAATGAAATGCCTCAAAACGCAATTAATGCCGGAGTAGTTGATTATGTGATGACCCCAGTAAAAATAGTAGAGAAATTGATAAAGATTTCAAAATCAAAATACTTAATTAGTGAAGAGCATGACACAAATGACGAAGTAGTATTTCAAGAAATTATTAAAATTTTGCATGAGCAAAGTGGTGTTGATTTTACTTATTACAAACAAACTACTATACGCCGTCGTATTGCCAGAAGAATGGCATTAAACAAAATTGTTAATCTTAGGGATTATCTTAAAGTTTTACGAGATGATAAAGTAGCATCCGAAGATTTGTTTAACGACATGCTTATACCTGTTACCGAATTTTTCAGAGATGATAAAATATTTCAAATCATAAAAGAAAAAGTTTTCCCGATAATAACCAGCAGAGTGTTGGAAGGAAATACAATACGGATTTGGATAGCAGGCTGTTCTACTGGCGAAGAGGCTTACTCATTAGCCATTGCACTTCATGAATTTTTAGGTGAAAATCTTCAAGGAAAAGAAATGCAGGTTTTCGCTTCAGATATTTCAGAAGTGGCTATTGTCAAAGCTAGAATTGGGTTCTACAAGAAATCCCAAATGAAAAATGTTTCTGAAAACACTCTTTCCAAATACTTTACTTCCAATACAAACGGTTATACCATTAAAAGGCAAATCAGAGATTTGTGTATTTTCGCCGTTCATAATTTTTTAAGTGATCCTCCTTTTGCTAAAATGGATTTAATCACCTGTAGAAATGTCTTTATTTATATGGACTCTTTTTTGCAAAAAAAATCACTCGCAACTTTTCATTACGCATTAAAAGAAAATGCGTTTTTAATTTTGGGAAAATCTGAAACGGCTGTTCCTGCTGCTGAATTTTTTCAGTCATTTGATAAAACTGGCAAAATTTATATTCGTAAACAAGTTTCGGCTCGATTTATAAATTCTGGTTTAGAAGCCAATGGGCGATTAAAAAGTTTTAAATCTAATATTCAACGAAAAGAAATTATCAAAGAAGATTTTAAAAAGAGTGCAGAGTCAGTATTGCTTTCCAAATATACTCCGGCCAGTGTTATCGTAAATGAACAAATGGATATTGTGCATATTAATGGATCAATAGCAGAATTTATTGAGCTTCCTTCTGGTAAACCTACTTTCAATTTATTGAAAATGGCCAAAGAAGGATTAGCATTCGAACTTCGCAATGCCTGGCATAAAGTCAAAGAAACAGATTCAACTATAAAAAAAGAAGGAATTCAGATTAAAAGCAAAGGTGTTGAAGAAGAAATTACCATTGAATTACAGCGATTAGAGGAGACCTCTGAACCTTATTTTTTAGTCTTGTTTTATAAAAGTAGTATTGATAAAGATAATTTACTCTTAAACAAATTGGTTTCTGAAGAATTACAGGACAATATCTACTTAAAGAGGATAAAACAACTTGAAAAAGAGTTGGCTAAAATACATGATGATATTAACGTTATCAGTGAAGAGCAAGAGGCTTCCAACGAAGAACTACAGAGTGCCAATGAAGAATTATTAAGCGGCAGCGAAGAGCTGCAAAGTTTGAATGAAGAGCTGGAAACTTCCAAAGAAGAATTACAATCGAGTAATGAGGAGCTTATACAAATCAACCAGGAACTTTTAAATAAGCAACAAGAGGTTAACATTTCTAAAAATTATACGGAAGCCATAGTAGAGACTCTTAGGGAGCCAATAGTAATATTAGATAGTAATTTAAGAATAAAGGACACTAATTGGGCTTTCTCAAAAAAATATAATATCGCCAAGGATGAAGCTGTAGGCAAGTTGATTTATGAAATTAAAAACTATCTTTTTGATAATATTTCTATGCGCTCGATGCTTGAAAAAGTACTTCCTGAGAAAATACAATTAGATGATTATCAAATAGCAGTCAATCTTTTGCCTTACAGAGAGAGTATAATGCTACTTAATGCACGACAGGTAACTAATGAAACTAGTAAAGAACAATTAATACTGCTGGCTATTGAAGATATAACCGAACGCAGAATTACAGAAAAAAGATTGCAGGAACTTTCGGACGGTTTTGAAGCCAAAGTTCAGGAACGTACTGCTGACTTGCTAAGTTCTAATACAGAACTTGAGAGTTCAGTCAAAAAATTGCATGTGGCCAATGTTCAGTTGCAGGAATATGCTTATGTGGCAAGTCATGACTTGCAGGAGCCGTTGCGTAAAATACTAATGTTTATCAGTAGACTTCTAGGAATGGATGAAAAAATTTCTGATGAGGCCCTAATCTTACTGGAAAAAATCAGTAAATCATCTACAAGAATGAATACGCTTATTAAGGATTTATTAGCGTATTCCTATCTTAATAATCCGGAGAAACAATTTATAAAAACAGATTTAAATGTTATAGTTGCAAACATTCTTGTTGATTTTGAATTACTCATAGATGAAAAAAAGGTTGAAATAAAACTAGGAAGATTACCAATTGTTACAGCTGTTGCCTTACAAATGAATCAGCTCTTTTACAATCTTATTAGTAATGCTCTTAAGTTTTGCAAAAATGACGATTCAATTTGCAAAATAGAAATTAGTTCCCGCAAACTTACATTAGCACAAATTAAAAAGTTTCCCACCATAAACCCAACTATAAATTATTACAAAATTGTTATTAAAGACAACGGTATAGGTTTTGATAAACAGTACGAAAATAAAATTTTTACTATTTTTCAGAGACTACACAATAGTGAAGTATATAGTGGTACTGGCATTGGCCTCGCAATCGGAAAAAAAATTGTAGAAAATCATAAAGGAATTATTTATTCGAAAGCTGAAGAAAATATTGGTGCTGAATTTCATATTATATTGGCTGTATAAAGGTTATTTTATTCTCTAAAAAAAAATAGTTCCTAATAGTTTTAATTATTATCACAGTCATTGTGATTGAGTCTTTTCATCTTTTGATAAAAAATATTAATTCTTTTGGTGTTAATGATAATTCTAAAAAAAAATAATAAATTATTTTCAGATAAGTTAAATGGAATGAGTCATAGAAAACTTATTTAGAGAACAGAACATTGATTATGAAATTTCTCTATTGCCAAATTGCCAATAGTTGAATGTCTTCTATGCCTCTTGTAAAAGTTCCTTTTAATCTTTAGAATTATAGTGTCAAAAAAACAAGCTATTCACCTCTTTTAATTTTTTTCTCAAAAACTACCTTAGATTTTTGTAGCAAAATTGGAGGAAACTCCATTTCAAGCATCTTTAAGGTGATTTTTGTTGTGTAACTTGTGCGCAAATTTACATAAAACGTTAATTTATCGCATTAATAAATTATAAACCAGCTTTTTAACCTATATTTATAATTCCTTCTTTTTCGTTTTAGATTTCCAATGCAAATACTTTTAAGTTAATTTTCGGATCAATTGGGTTAACCATCCTCTAATTGATAAAGTAATTTTATATAAAAATTTAGAGATTATGGAATTAGCAGCGGCAAATGATTTAATCGTTACAAAATACGGTGTGATTTTAGAGAAAACTGAACGTGTTTTCGAAGAATTAGGCGTTTTAAATCCTGCTATATACCAAGAAGGAAATACGGTACACATGTTTTACAGAGCAGCAAAAAAAGGAAACTTTTCAACTATAGGCTATTGCCGGTTTGAAGGTCCCCAAACTTTAGTAGAAAGAAGTACTACGCCTATATTTGCTCCTGATTTTATTTATGAAATTCACGGAGTAGAAGATCCCCGCATCACGAAAATTGATGCTGTTTTTTATATGACCTACGTGACCTACGATGGTATGAATGCTTGCGGTGCCCTGGCCACATCAAAAGATTTAAAAACTTTTAAAAAGAAAGGAATTATTACTCCAAAATTTATTCTAAATGAATTTACAAATTTGATTAGAAAACATTTACAGAATCCAAGTATTGCCAAAATACTGGCTTTCAATATGGAAAAAAATTATCCTTTAACTGAAACGATGAAGGAGAATTTGTATGTATGGGATAAAAATGTGGTCTTTTTTCCGAAAAAAATAAATGGCAAATTTGTGGCTTTACATAGATTATTTCCATCGATCCAGATTTTTACTTTCGAAAAGAAGACCGACTTAACGGATGAATTCTGGAAAGATTATCTGAAAAACCTGCCCGACCATATTGTAATGGAGCCCAAATTTGATCATGAAACCAGTCATATTGGCCCCGGTGCTCCACCAATTGAAACAAATGAAGGCTGGCTATTAATTTACCACTCTGCAGAAAGAAGGGAGAAAGGATTGGTATATCATGCTTCGGCAGCATTATTAGATCTTGAGAATCCTGCAAAAGTCATTGCGAGATTAGCCAATCCAATTATAACTCCTTCAGAATATTATGAACGACACGGTTATGTCAATTACGTGGTTTTTCCAACTGGGACAGCTATTTTTGATGATCTCCTCTATATTTATTACGGTGCCGCCGATGACAAAATTGCGGTAGCTTCATTAAATCTCAAAGATTTATTAAACGAATTAAAACAACATTCCAATGAAAACAATCTCCAATAAATCAAAAATAGTTTTCCTTTCTACATTTCCTCCAACACAATGTGGTATTGCAACATATACACAGGATACGATCAAAGGGATCACCGCTGTATATGGTAAATCAATTACTTGTGAAATTTGTGAATTGGTCGATAAACCAAAAACAAAACCCACACAGGCCTATACTTTAAATACAAAAAACAGACGGGAATATGTTAAAGTTGCCGACCAAATCAATAAAGATAAAAATGTAAAACTGGTTCACATCCAACATGAGTTTGGCTTGTTTAGCGGTAACTCTGGAGATTTTTTATTAGATTTTTTAAATACAATTAAAAAACCGGTAACCTTTACTTTTCACAGTGTAATACCAAAACCCGGCAAAGAACTGCGAACTTTTGTCAAACTGCTTTTAAGTTATTGTAATTCTGCCTTTGTGATGACAAATCAATCCAAAGAAATTTTGACCATAGATTATGATATTCCCGAAATGCTTATTACCTGTGTACCACATGGGACTCATACTGTAATTTATGAAACTCCGTATCAGGCCAAAGAAAAATTCAATATTCAGGAGCGGCTTGTTCTATCAACTTTCGGGCTCTTAGGAGAAGGAAAAAATATTGAAACTGGATTACATGCCTTATCTAAAATCATCAAAAAAGACCCCAATGTACTCTATCTGATTATTGGGAAAACACATCCCAATTTAATTGTAAACGGAATTGATGCCTATCGTGATAAACTGGAAAGAATTGTAGAAGATTTAAATTTAAAAAATAATGTTCACTTCATCAATAAATATCTGGATACCAAGGAACTTTTGGACTATTTAAAAGCTACCGATATTTACCTGTTTACTTCAAAAGACCCTAATCAGGCCGTAAGTGGTACTTTTTCTTACGCAATGAGTTGTGCCTGTCCTATGGTAGCTTCTAAAATTCCACATACCCTAGAAGTCTTGACTTCAGATTGTGGTTTTTTGGTAGACATCGGAAATGTCAATCAGTTCGCAGAAGCAACCTTAAAATTGATTTCTGACGAGCATCTCAGACAGGAAATGGGAATCAATGCCTTTAGAAAAACGCGAGGTTCATCCTGGGAAAACGTTGCAATTGCATACATGAACGTCTATAAAAAACTAATGGAAAATGTGGAGGAAATTAAATATACTTATCCTCCAATACAACTAAAACATATTAAAAAATTGACTACTGATTTAGGAATTATTCAATTTAGTAAAATCTCAATTCCCGATCTTACCTCAGGTTATACATTAGATGACAATGCACGTGCTTTGGTAGCACTTTGCATGCATTATAAACTGGCCCGGGACAAAGACGATCTACCCTATATTTTAATTTATTTGGATTTTATAGAACGCTGTCAGAAACCAAAAGGTAATTTTATCAATTACGTCGATCAGGAAAACAGAGAACATACAGAACAAAATGCCGAAGTAAATTTGGAAGATTCTAATGCGAGAGCAATCTGGGCATTGGGAATGGTGGTTTCAAATGCCACTATCCTGCCTGTAACCTTTGCTGAAAAAGCTTCAAAATGTTTATTAAATTCTTTAAAATGGGCAGAGAATATCCAATCACCGCGCTCGATTGGATTCGCTACAAAAGGATTGTATTTATATCATTCGACTGTTCCTAATTTATACGTTGCTGCCCTTATCAATAAACTTAATGCTAAACTTTTGTCCAACTATGAAATTTATGCTTCTAAAAACTGGAAATGGTTTGAAAACTATTTGACTTACGCCAATGGTATTTTGCCGGAATCAATGCTTTATGCATATTTAGTGACTAACAAACCCATTTATAAAAAGGTAGCCCTGGATTCATTAGATTTTTTAATGTCAAAAATGTTCATAGATAAAACTTTTCGTGTAATCTCAAACAATGGATGGTATCAAAAAAACTCAGAACCCCAACTTTATGGCGAGCAGCCAATTGATGTTTCCTATACCATTCAAACTTTAAATACCTTTTATAACACCTTTAATTTACCTGAATACAAACAAAAAATGAAAAGAGCCTTTAACTGGTTTTTAGGCCAAAATCATCTGAATCAAATTATGTACAACCCGGTAAGTGGTGGTGGTTATGATGGTCTTGAAAAAGAAAATGTAAACTTAAATCAGGGCGCTGAGTCAACTATTTGCTACCTCACAGCGAGATTACTGATGGAAAACTTCAAATCATCTGAGTCTAAAGTAATTTCGTTACTTAAAACAAGAACTACTGTCATCTTAAACTCCTAAGTACCGAAGTAACAAAAGACCAACCAAAATGTTATTTAACTTTTAATGAGGAAATCTCATAGTACAAAGACTTCCTCATTGTTTTATAAGAGATTTTTTTAAGTAGTTATATTCCAACCCAATTTTGCCCCCCTTAGGGTATTGTCAATCTTACCAGCTCGTTCTAAATGAAAAAACGATGTCGTCGTTCGGTAAGAAACTCCCATCTTCTTTCCTGAAGGATCGCATCAAGGATTTCCTACTGTGATAAGGCTATTATATTATTGACTCCAATAACATCTACTTGAATAGCACGGGCTTCTGTTCTCATAAAGTATTTCATATCGTAAAATTGTCAAAAATCTCAAGAAATTTCGTTTTTTCTACAGATGTATATTATACCAATTTTGTTTCCATATGATTTTGTGAGTAAAACTATATTTGAATTACCTTGATTAGATTAGGTAGAAATACGTATGTACATTAATTTAAATAAGAGTAATTTAGATTCAATTTTTAAGTAATTAAGCAAGTTGCTTTGAACTTTTATTTTATCATTCGAAAATTTTAATCTTAAATAGCAAATGAAAAAAAACATCCTTTCGCTTATTTTATTTAGCGTTGTAAATGCATTTTGTCAGACTCCTCAGAATCTTTATAAAGGAGTGTGGAGCACCGTAAATTCAAATAAAACTACAATTATAAATAATTCGTCATCTGTGGGTGGTATTTTTAGGATCTCTAATGGGACTTTAAATAGTGATAATATATTTGATGATTTTACAATAGTAGTTGATGGTATTGAGCTTTCGAAAAGATTTATGGAAGGCGGTGGAGTCGTTGTGGAAGGTAAAAGGATAGAACTAAGACAAAATGGGGTGAGTAATGTTGCTATTGGTGTGTGGGAGATAATACAAAAAATAGCTGTCGAAACCGTTTCAAGTATCTGGGCTATAAAGCCTGAACCTAATAAGGAATTTCTAGTTGCAGAATTAAAAAACAGTCAGGAGTTTCAATTTGTTGTTAACGGTCAGCCTCAAGGCTGTAGTCAAAATTTTGTAGAAGTTGCAGTTGATGGAAATACAATTAAAGACAAAGACGGCAGACCAATTAATTTTGCACTAAGCAGTTCATTCCTTGGGGAAGGTAAAAGAATAACAATTAAAGCCTCAGGGACATGTTCTGTAAACAACTTTATATCTGGTTCGCTTTTATTAAAAAAGTAATAAGAGCAGATAAAATCAAATGGAACCATAGAAAAATGGGAAGCAGAATGTCTTCTATGCTTGTTATAAAAGTTTTCTATATAGCCTGAAATTGAATCTTTTGCTTTCTCTTTTGTGGCATAGGTGTTATGATAGACCAATTCTGTTTTCAGCGTTTTGAAAAAGCTCTCGGCCACGGCATTATCAAAGCAGTTTCCCTTTCCGCTCATGCTACGGATAATCTGGCCGGTGCCTTCCAATAGAGAAGTAAAACATAGGCATGCATATTGTATGCCCCTGTCAGAGTGGAACAGTAATTTCTGGTTACATCCTAAAGGACGGTTAACTATCGCATTTTTAAAAGCGCTGATGTTTGTTTCTTTTGCTTTTAGGTTTTCGCTTAAGGACCAGCCGATCACTTTGCGATCAAAAAGGTCTATTACCACAGTAAGATAGAGCCATCCTTCGTCGGTTTCTATATAGGTAATGTCTGAGACCCATACTTCGCTGCAGCGGGTTGTCTTAAAATTCTGCTCCAGGATGTTCGGTGGCGTCAGATATCTATGAGCAGAGTTTGTAGTTTTTCTGAATTTCGTTTTTGCAATGCTGCACAGATGGTTTTCCATCATGATCTTCGCTACAAACGCCCGGGATACTTTAATGCCGATTGCCGAGAGTTCTTTGGCAATTCTGGGGCTTCCGTATCTGCATTGGCTCCAGTGGTAGATTCGCGTGATTTCAGATGCGATGAAAATTTTACGCACGGATCTGCTGCTAGGCAGTCCTTTCAGCCATTTATAGTAGCAGCTCGGATCGACTTTAAAAACCTGGCACATCTTCCCAACGGGAAATATCGCGGCATGCTCTCTGATAAATTCGTATTTTACCCGCCGTTCTTGGAGAAGATGTGTTGAGCCTTTTTTAGTATGGCGCATTCCGTTTGCAGCTCTTTGATCTGCTTTCTCATTTTCATGAGTTCTTTTTTATCAGGATCATTTGAGAGCTGCTTTTTAGTGCCAAACTTCCCGTCTTTGTAAAGTTTCTTCCAGTGCTGCAGGGTGTCTGCGCTGATATTTAGCTCCCGCGCCACTTCAAGTACCTTTCCGCAGTGGATGCTCATCGAGGCCGCCAGAATCTTAAATCCTAACGTGTGTGTTTTTCTTGTCTTTTTCATAAACTATAAATTTAATTCCTTTTTTTCTTTAGAATTATAGTGCCAAAAAAAACAAGTCATCATCCTCATGAACAAAACCGCCTTAGCTTTTTGCGGCAGAAATGAAGGCATTTTAAATTTCAATTTTAGCAGCCGTTCGCTTCTTTTTCATAAAACCGCCTTAGCTTTTTGTGGCAAAATTGGAGGCAACTCCAGTTGTAAGATTCAAGTTGTTTAGTCTTTAAATGTTTTCTCTTTTAGAGTTGCTTGAAATTTAAGGAGTTAAAATTTAGATCAAAAAGAAAATAATCTCGTTGAGATGCAATAACTATCGTTTAAATGCAAATATGTAGGATTTTTTTTGTAGTTTGGTAGTAGTTAAAACTTAAAAGGCTATAGATGAAATCATTTAAAATTTTTTTAGTTGAAGATGATCCTTTTTTTGGAGAAACTTTAAAATACCACCTTAAATTAAATCCTGATTTTGAAGTATTTTTGTTTAAAACTGGAAAAGAATGTTTGGATAATTTATTTCAGAACCCTAAAATTATTTGTTTGGATTTCGGTCTGCCAGATATAAACGGAGATGTATTGCTTAAGAAAATACAACAAACAAATAATAGAATTCCCATTATTATCATAAGTGGTCAGGAAGAAATAGAAGTAGCTGTTGACTTTTTAAAATCGGGAGCTAAAGATTATATTGTAAAAAATAGCCATACAAAAGAACTGCTTTGGAATTCGATTATTAAGATCAGGGAGAATCTAAATCTTATTGATGAAGTAGAAGAATTAAAGGAAAAACTGGAACAAAAGTTTAGCTTTGAGAATACCATAATAGGTCAAAGTGAGGCAATAAAAGTAGTTTTTAACAAAATAAACAAATCCTTAAGCACTAATATAAATGTTTCTATAACAGGGGAGACTGGAACAGGAAAGGAAATCGTTGCTAAAGCGATCCACTATAATTCTGACAGAAAAAACAAACCATTTGTAGCCTTAAATATGGCTGCGATTCCTAAAGAACTCGTCGAGAGTGAATTTTTCGGACACGAAAAAGGAGCTTTTACCGGAGCCGATCAGAGAGCAATCGGGAAGTTTGAGCAGGCTGATGGAGGCACAATTTTTTTGGATGAAATTGCTGAATTGGATTTAAACCTCCAAAGTAAATTACTCCGGGTACTGCAGGAAAGAGAGGTTATTAGACTTGGAGGAAAAGAGGTTATTAAGTTTAATGCTCGACTGATAGTAGCAACTCATAAAGATCTAAAAGAAGAGGCTAAAAAAGCAAGGTTCAGAGAAGATCTATATTACAGAATTATAGGACTTCCGATAGAGTTACCGCCTTTAAGGGAACGGGGCCACGATATTTTACTTTTAGCCAAACATTTTTGCGATCTTTTTACAAAAGAAAACAAATTAAAAACCATTACGATCTCAAAAGAAGCTAAAGAAAAATTACTTAAATATAAATTTCCCGGAAACATACGAGAGCTCAAATCTATAATAGATCTTGCTTGTGTTATGTGTGAAAATAATGAAATTTCTATTGATGACTTAACTTTTGAGAGTATAAATGATACTGATTTTTTCTTGTCTGAAGATAAAACTTTAAAAGAGTTTACGGCTGAAATTATATTGTATTATTTAAAAAAAAATAATGAAGATGTACTAAAAACAGCAAAACAACTAGATATCGGAAAATCTACGATTTATAACTTAATTCAGTTAAGCCAAACTAAAAAATAAGGTAAATGAAAGTAGCTACAGTTTTATTCGAAAATAATTCTTTTACACGAGAATTGAATGATGACAATTTAGATTTCGGTGATTCAGAATTAGTGTTGGGTTTTGGTTCAAGAGATTTATTGTCGGATGAAAAAGTTTTTAATCATCTAAAAAATAAATTTCCTGCATCACAATTGATTCTTTGTTCTTCGGCGGGAGAAATTTATGAAAATGAGGTCTTAGACAATACCATATCTCTCACGGCAATTAAATTTTCTTCAACTGTAATTAAAACGGATGAAGTTGATATAGCTGCTTTTGAAAATAGTTTTCAAGCGGGTTCTTCATTGATAGAAAAGTTTGATCAAGATAATTTAAAAATGCTGCTTGTATTCTCTGATGGAGGAAAAGTAAATGGAAGCGAGTTAGTAAACGGAATGAATGACGCTAAAAAAGAAGAAGTATTAATTGTTGGCGGTCTTGCCGGCGATGCAGCAAGATTTGAAAAAACGGTTGTAGGATTGAATGAAACTCCTGTACAAGGTAAAATTATAGCTATTGGTTTTTATGGCAAAAAATTACTGGTATCTCATGGATCTTTAGGAGGTTGGGAAACCTTTGGATTGGAGCGAATAGTTACCAAATCTAAAAGTAATGTTTTATATGAAATTGATGGAAAGAATGTATTAGATCTCTATAAAAATTATTTAGGAAAATATGCCGAAGAACTTCCAGGTTCTGCTTTACTTTTTCCTTTGTCAATAAAAATTGATGAAGTTGGCGAACCAATTGTCAGAACCATTTTATCTGTAGATGAAACCAACCAAACTATGACTTTTGCAGGTGATGTACCGGTAGGAAGTAAAGTACGATTTATGAAAGCTAATTTTGACAGATTGATTGATGCTGCAAGTGGAGCCGCATCGTTTTGCTTGGAGGTAAATAGTTTTAATCCAAAGCTTGCCCTTTTGATTAGCTGCGTTGGACGAAAACTAATATTGGGAAGCAGAATAGATGAAGAAGTTGAAGCTGTTTCTGATGTTTTTGGAGACAAAACAATTATTTCCGGTTTTTATTCTTATGGAGAGATCTCACCGCTGAAACCCTTTGGAGAATGTATTCTTCACAACCAGACAATGACTATTACCTGTATTAATGAAATAGATTAGTTATGGACATTCATAAACTTTTACAGAGACAAATTAATAAAAATGTGCCAGTTGATCTTCAAGATAATCCATTTTTTCAATCCTTTATAAAAACAGTTAATGACTCTTATCTGTCTTTTGAAAGAGATAAGGATTTAATGGATCATTCCTTTAAGGAAAGTGAAAAAGAGTATAACGAAGTACACCAAAATTTAAAGAAAGAATATGAATTAAAACAACAATCTATTTTAAATCTTTACGAGAGTCTTACCCATTTAGATCAAGGATACAGATTAATAAAGGAAAAAGAAAGAAATGATCTTCTTTTTATTTCAAAATATGTTGGTGAACAAATTACTAAAAGAAAAGAAACTGAAAAAAAACTATTTGAAACTGTTCAGTTTTTAAAAACATTATTAGGGAATTTACAATCGGGAATCTTGGTTGTAGATAATAATGATACAATTTTATATGTTAATCAGTATTTGTGTGATATGCGCAATATCAGCGCTTCTCCAGATGAAATGATTGGAGAAAAAGCAACTAAGTATATCAATGATGTTCAGTTTTTGTTTAAAGACAGTGAAGCGTACAAAAATAGGATTAAAGAAATATTATCTCGTAAAGAAATTGTAACTGGCGAAATACTTGAAACAACAGACAATCGTTTTTTTGAAAGGAATTATATACCTATTTTCATCGATAGAGTATGTATTGGTCATCTTTGGAAGTCTATAGATGTTACGCAAAGAATTAAAAGTAAAAATTTATTAAAACAGAGTGAAGAGCGGAATCGTATTATTATGAATTCGTCATTAAATGCTATTGTTACCATTGATGTTACCGGAAAAATAACTTTTTGGAATAATCAGGCTGAAATTATTTTTGGGTGGAAAAAAGAAGACGTTTTAGGGAAAACGTTAAATGAAACTATTATACCTGATCGGCATAAAGAAGAGCATATAAAAGGGCTAAAGTATTACCAGAAAACCGGTAAAGGGCCAGTGTTAAATAAACAAATAGAGTTACCGGCTGTTAATAAAATGGGACATGAGTTTACGGTAGAAATTTCTATTATACCCTTAGAGCAAAATGGCGAAGTATTTTTTTGTTCTTTTATACAGGATATTTCAGAGCGAAAAAAGGCAGAGACTAAATTAAAAAATCAGGAAGAGAAGTACCGCAATATTATTGCTAATATGAATCTAGGACTTATCGAAGTTGATAATGATGAAATAATTCAATTTGCTAATCAAAGTTTTGCTAACATATCTGGATTTGAAGTTGAAGAATTAATTGGTTTAAATCCTTCCAAAACATTTGTTTTTGGAGAGAATCTAGAAAAATTAAATGCTAAAAATAAACTACGGGAAAATGGCATATCTGATGTTTATCAAATTCCGGTTAAAAATAAAAGGGGCGAATTAAGATGGTGGGCAATTGGTGGTGCGCCTAATTATGACGATAAAGGTAAATTAGTAGGATCTATAGGAATCCATTTAGATATTACCGAGCAAAAACAGATGGAAATTGAACTGGAGAATCAAAAAATCAAAGCAGAACTAGCCTCTAAAGCAAAAGAAGCTTTTTTAGCCAATATGAGTCATGAAATACGTACCCCGTTAAATGGTATTATTGGCTTTTTGAGAGAATTAGGGAGACAAAACTTAACAGATCTGCAAAAAAAGTATGTAGAGAACAGCACTGTAGCGTCAAAACATTTATTATCCATTATAAATAACATATTAGATATCTCAAAAATTGAAGCAGGAGAGATGTCACTTGAAGAAGAGGATTTTGTTTTTGAGAATGCAATAGCTAATGTTGTAAATATTCTTGAGCCATTGGCAAAGAAAAAAGGGTTAAAGTTGATCAAACAAATTTCAAAAGATGTTCACAGTGTTTTAAAAGGAGATAGTTTAAGATTAGAGCAAGTATTGTTTAATCTTGTTGGCAATTCTTTGAAGTTTACCAATAAAGGAAAAATATTCTTGAAGTGTGAAGTATTAAAAGATACTAAAGCTTTTCAGAAACTGCAAGTTTCTGTTATAGATACAGGAATAGGAATGGAACAAAGTTATGCGGAAAATATTTTCAATAAATTTTCTCAGGAGGATAAAGCAATTACCCGAAAATTTGGAGGAACAGGATTAGGTATGACCATTAGTAATGAATTGATTCAGTTAATGAAGGGAAAGATTAATGTTCAAAGTGAGAAAGGTTTAGGTACTACCATTAGTTTTATTATTGATCTAAAAAAAGGAAGTATCGACAATATTAAAAAAGTTCAGGATGAAATTAATATAGATATTTCAGGAGTTAATATTTTACTGGTAGAAGATAATGTTATTAATAGAATGGTTGCTATTAATTCACTAAATTACTTTAATTGCCTGGTAACTGAAGCAACAAACGGTATTGAGGCGATAGAAATTTTAAAAAATAAAAGTTTCGATATCATATTAATGGATGTCCAGATGCCTGAAATGGATGGAATAGAAGCTACTATGCAAATCAGGGAAGAATTGAAATTACGAACACCTATAATTGCCCTTACGGCCAACGCTTTTAAAAGCGAAGTTGATAAATGCAAAAATGCAGGTATGGATGATTATATCACAAAACCTTTTGAGGAGTTTGATTTAATTGAAACCATTTCAAGGTATACCTATAAACAATCGCTTGAGGTAAATGATTCTATCAAAGAAAAAAATAAGAAACTCTATGATTTAAAGGCTTTGCACAGCATTAGTAGAGGGAATTCAGAGTTTATTACAAAAATGATTGTAATTTTTATTGATCAGATAGAAGAGGTTATTCCAAATGCAGAAACAGCTTTACATTCGGATGATCTTTTAGTTTTGAGCAATCTTATGCACAAAATTAAGCCTAGTATTGAAAGTATGGGAATCGTAAGTATAATTGAGGATATCAAAAAATTAGAAAAAATCACTAAAGAAGATTCTGATAAAGAAAATATTAGTGACATCTTTTTTCAAATAAAAAGCACATTACTTAGTGCTGTTGAACAATTAAAAGAAGAAAATCAGAGTTAGTTTTTCCGTTTTTTAGATTATTTTCCAAAAAATGGAAAAAATAATGATTATTTATTTTTTAAATCTGTTGTTTTATAAGGGGTTACGTTTTTGGCTTAACTATAGCTTATATGTTATCAATAAAAATAGGATAACATGGAAACTGGAACTCAATTTAAATTTTTTATAGTAGATGATGATTTTTTTTGTGCCAACGTATACAAACAATATCTCATCAATATGAACTATAATGACATTATACATTATTCTAATGGTAATGACTGCCTTGATAATTTACATCTAAATCCCGATATTATTTTTCTGGATCACAACATGGAAGATATTAGTGGATTTGAGGTGCTTAAAAAAATTAAGCGATACAATCCTAATATATATGTGGTTATGATTTCCGGACAAGAAAACATTAAAACTGCGGTAGATGCTTTAAAGTACGGCGCTTTTGATTATGTAATAAAAGGAAATGATGTTTATGAAAAACTGGAGCTTATTATAAGCAAAATAATTGCTGTTAAAGAAGAGCTGAAGAAAACCTATCCGGGCTTTATCAAACGTTTATTATCCATTTTTTAATAAATCTGTCTCATGAAAAAAATAGCCTACTTCCTTATAATAGCCTTATTTTTTTGTTCCTGTAAGACTCAGAATTTGTTAGTTGATAAAACAGAAACAAATGATAATGAATCTTTTCGATATAATAAGGATTATCAATATAAGATACGCAAAGATGATAAAATAGCAATATCAGTATGGGGGGAAGATAATATGAGTGTTGGTTCTGTTTATGGAATTTATAATTCAAATGAAGTTTACGGAAAATGGCTCATGGTAGATGCAGACGGTACTATCGAAATGCCTAAAATAGGTACAATAAATGTTCTGGGAAAAACCGTTCCGGAGTTAAAAGAAATGCTGAAAACAGATCTTAAAAAATGGCTTGTTAATCCTATTGTAGATGTAAAAGTACTCAACAAAGAGATTATTGTTTTAGGTGAAGTACGAAATCCAAATACAGTTCCAATAGATAAAGATTACGTAAGCCTTTTGGAGATGATTAGCAAAACTGGAGGATTTGAGTTTTATGCCAATTTAAAGTCAGTTAAGATCTTAAGACAAGAAGGTGAAAATGTAAGAGTTACTAATTTAGACCTTACTCTGGGAGATAATATTATAAATCGAAATATACAACTGCACCCTGGAGATATTGTTATTGTTCCTTCTAAAAAGAATAAAGATTTTGATAAACGAATAGCTACCATTATTCCATTGACTACAACGATAAGTGCTGCAGCAATAATTATGGGAGTATTATAAAACGAAGGTATATGAATGAGAATTTAAGAATATTAAAACCATTTTTCAGAGGGCTGCCAATCATAATTTTGGCTGTGGCAATTTCGATTCTGGCTGCAAAAAAATATCTGAATTATGTAACTCCAATGTATGAGAGTACAGCAAAGTTAAAATTGGCTGATATTCAGGAAGGAGTTCCCAGCTCGAATCTTTTTAAGGATTTCGATGTTTTTACTTCAGCAAACAAAATAGCAACAGAAATCGAAGTACTAAAATCAACATTATTAATAGAGAGAGCCATTGATGAGTTGCCATTTAATAAGGAGATATACAGAAAAGGGTATTTTCAATCAGTCGAATTGTTCAGTAACTCTCCCATTTTAATAGAGGGTACATTTAGCATTGCAGATGCATTTGATAAAAAATACGGTGTAGATGTGATTTCGACTAAAGAGTTTATTTTCTTTTATCCGGACTCAAAAAAAGGGATAAAAGGTTTCTTTGGAAAACCTATGAAAATTAAAGGAGGTACTATTTTAATTCATTTGAATGAACCTTTTATAAGATATAAAAAAGACCTGAAAATTATAGATTCTTATGAGTTTGAGTTTTTAAGCAAACAAAAGTTAATGGATAAGATTAATAAAAATCTTGATATTGTATCTGTTGATAAAGATGTTCCTGTAATTCGCATAAATCTTAAAAGTAATGTCCCGGAAAAGGCAGCCTTGTTTGTCAATAAATTGGCAGAAGTATATGTAAAAGATTATATAGAAAGTAAATTTAGAGCTGCTGACACGACAGTTGATTTTCTAAAAAAAGAGATTAACAGTTCTAGCAAGAAACTTTCTACTTCAGAAAATAATATTCAAAATTTTAAAGATAAAGAGCACATTATTAATATACCTCAGGAAACCGAGACCGATTTAAGAAAAATTGCTCAGTTAAAAATAGAAAAAGCTAATTTGAAAATGAGCCTTGATGCGATTAAGGATTTAAATAAATACATCGCAAACGGTAAAGGCAATATTTTAGATCTGGCTCCAAATTTTGAAGCTTTTACAGATTTACTCTCTACGGAGATGGTGAAGAATATGAAAAATTTACAAGCCGAAAAAAAAGATCTTTTACTAACGTATACTCCTGAGAATGAAAAAGTAAAAGTTATTGATGCCAAAATAAAGGATTTAACGGATTACCAAATTGAAAGCATAAAAAATACAGAGAATAATTTGCAAATAAAATATTCTGAGCTTTCAGGAGAAATTAAAGAATCTGAAAAAGCTTTTATAGGCCTTCCGGAAAAAGAAAAAAAATTAACTATTCTAAACAGGGATTTCAATTTATATGAAAATAATTATAATTTCCTCAACGAAAAAAGAATTGATGCTGAAATAGCAAAATCAGCCAAAATAGCTTTTCATAAAGTAATAAGCCCTGGAGAAATTATTACAACTCCTGTTTCTCCAATTCGTTCGATAATTATTATAGTTGCTGCTATTATGGGAATGTTTGGCGCAATAGTATTAATATACATTGTTCATTTTGCAAAAGCAAAGGTAAACGATATCTATACAATAGAAAAGAACAGTACAATTCCTATTGCAATCGCAACACCCTATATCAAATTAAAGGAACGTATTGGGGATCATTTTTTGAAAGAAGCATTACAAATGGAGTTAAAAGGGCTTATTCAGGAAAAAGGAATCATTACCATTAGTTCTTATAACAATACAGTAGACCATTTGTTTCATTCTAAAAATCTTATCAGGGCCTTCTGCGCTCAGGGAAGAAAAATACTGGTTGTTGATACAACCGGAGAACTTGAGAATCTGGTAAATCAAAGTGACTATATTAATTTCTCGGATCCAAAATATCTAAGTGCAATGCAATCTGTATTTAAAAATGAAATTGAGGAGAAAATGAAAAATTACGAATTGTGTATTATTCACAATCAAGCTATAAATAAAGGAAGGCTTGCTTTGTTGTTTATGAGTTTAGGATCTCAGAATTTTGTGGTGCTGGATAGTCGGAGAACAGCAGAGAAAACGATAATAAGCATTGAGCTGTTGCGTGACGAATATCATTTGCCTAATCTATCGTTTATACTGAATAAGACAGGTTTTAATCCAAGTATTTTTTCGTCTGCCAAAAAGGTTTACAGTAAATATTTTAATCGCTAAATTTTACACTATGTATGTAATAAAAGCCTTAATAGCCAAAGATCCTTTTTTAGCTTTTGTTGATCAGGTAATTAGCAGCGGAACCAATTTTTGTCTGACGCTCTTGTTAGCGCAAAAGCTGGATATTAAAAGTTTCGGGTTGTACTCGTCAATTGTGTTACTCCTTTATTTGGCAGTAAGTGTTACAAATGCCTTGGTTATTCAGCCATTTCAGGTTATGGTTGTAAAAGTTGAAAAGAGAAAACAATACATTACAACATTATTTTTGGGGACAATTTTATTGTTATTTATTTCCTCAGTATTAATAATAATAGTATTTCAGATTTTTATTAAAGCTAGCGTATTTCGGTTAAACCCCGTTGAAATGATTTGTTTTATAACAGGATTTTTGATTAATGATTTTTTTAGAAAATTATTTTTAGGCTTATCCAGAATTAAAGAAGTGCTAATCATGGATATTTTGTTCCTGATTCTGGTGATATTAGTTTTTACATTATATAAAATATGCTTGTCTCAAGTGCTGCTTATTATTGGTCTTTGTAATTGGATTGCGACGCTGCCAGGATTTTTGTTTATGATTAAAAACTACGAAAAGCCAATTCTTTGGAGCATGTTTGCAAAGGAACATTTAAAAGAAGGGAAATGGCTCTTAAGTGTAGCGGTATTACAATGGAGTTCCAGCAATTTTTTTATTTTGGTTGCTGGAGTCTATTTGGGAATTGAAGCCTTAGGTGCCTTAAGGCTGGTGCAATCTTTTTTTGGAATAATTAATATAGGATTACAAACAATTGAAAATTATTTTTTACCAAAAATAGCTTTGCTCTACCATCAAAATAAGGAAACTGCAAAAGAATATCTCTTCAGGTTAAGCTCTTTAGGAGCTTTGGTTTTTGGAGTGTTAACCTGTGTACTTTTTATTTTTTCCAATCAAACTATAGTTTTGGTTGGAGGGGTAAAATATCAGCATTACGGTTATGTAATAAAAATGGTGGCGGTTCTTTATTTCTTTATTTTTTTAGGGTATCCTGTACGAATTTTAGTTCGGATATTAATGCTAAACAAGATTTTTTTTATGGGTTATTTACTCTCTTTTCTTACTTCATTGGCCAGTTTTCATTTTTTATTAAAATACTCAGGTCTTTGTGGAGCGGTAACCGGACTAATGATCAATCAGATTATTATGATTTTATATTGGAGATATCAATTATACAAAAAACAATTTCAGTTATGGAAATAATTCACCTGATTCTCGGAAAAGCAAATCCTCAAAGAATGAACGGGGTAAACAAAGTAGTACATCAATTGGCTGAAAAACAATTTCTTTTTGGAGAAAAAGTAGCCATATGGGGCATTACAGAAAATATGGAAATGAATTTTGAAACACGTAATTTTGAAACCAGATTGTTTAAAAAAAGAAAGTTTCCTTTTTTATTTTCAAAAGAACTTAAAAATGCCATAATTAATACAAAAGGTGAAGCAATTTTTCATCTTCACGGAGGATGGATTCCAGTATATTATGCTTTAGCAAAATTATTTTTTAAGTATAATATAAAATTTGTTTTAACTCCCCATGGAGCTTACAATACCATAGCTATGAAAAAGAACAGTATGATCAAGAAAGTTTACTTTTATTTTTTTGAAAAAAAAATACTTCAGAGAGCTCAGCACATTCATTGTATTGGTAAAAGTGAAGTAAATGGTTTAAAAAGGATTTTTAATACCAGAAAGTTAATCCTGCTTCCTTATGGTTTCGAAAACAATATCAAAGTAGAGTTGAAAAAAGTGGTCGACGATAGTATTGTTTTTGGATTCATAGGCAGGTTGGATATTTATACTAAAGGTTTAGATACTTTGATAAAAGCGTTCAAAAAGTTTCATGCAAAACAGCCTTCTTCAATGTTATGGATTCTTGGAGACAGTAAAGAAAAAAACGAGCTACAGCAAATTATTTCCAGAAATTTACTGGATAATAGTGTTATCCTGTACGGAAGTAAATTCGCTGAAGATAAGGATGAATTGTTACAGAAAATGGATGTTTTTGTTCATCCATCTAGAAATGAAGGCTTACCACTGTCAGTCATTGAAGCGGCCAGTTATGGAAAACCGTGTATTGTAACCGATGCTACAAATATTGGTGCTGAAGTAGTAAAATACAATTGCGGCAGAACAATTTATTGTCAAAGCAGTGAAAAGTTAGAAGAAGCCATGAGCGAGATGTTTATAGTTTACAATAAGCACGAAGAGTTTATAGCCATGCAGCGTAATTCAATAAATATGGTGAAAGAAAATTATAACTGGAATAAACTGCTTTTAAAATTCAGTACCGATTTATACCAAATATGATGGAAAAGCAAACCATTAATCACGAACCTTTTTTAAAGACAGTTAACAATTATATGTTTATAGTTTTACTGCTTATGATAGCTTGTTTTTTTACATGGAGCGAAAATGTAAATATTACAAGAGCTATAAAGGTTGTTGGACGACTGGGGCTTATGCTTTCTTCGATCGCGATTTATTATAAAATCGTAAGGTATGGAGCAGTAAATACGTTAAATTATAAAAACATTTTCTCCCCCTTATTTTATTTTGGTTATTTGAGTTTGGGCTTTTTATCTTTTATGTGGAGTACCAATCCAGGATTTAGTGCCTTACAGTGGTTTATGACCTTTCAAAGTCTTGTATTTGCTTTCTTTTTCATCAAAAGTATAAAAACTTTAGATATTTTTTTTAAAGGACATACTATCCGGCTCTATCATCTTTTAGGCAATTCAGTATTTGTGTTACAGACCATTTTTGTTGTGGGAATGTGGATTGATCCCGATACCTTCTTCAGGCTTACCAATGGTGGAGAAGAAGCCAGACTGGGAGGTGTAATGATGAATCCTAATGAATTGGGAATGCTTGCCGGGGTTGGTGTTGCCTGTCTTATTTTTGATTTGTACCGAAAAAAAAGCAAAGTATGGACCATTATAAAAATTTTGGTGATTTTTTATGCCTTATTTATGACAGGCTCCAGATCATCATTAATCGGAGTTCTTTTAATTATTTTTTTCCATATTAATCAAACTAAAAATAAAGGTTTAAAACTGGCTATTATCTTAGGGGTACTTATGATTGTTCCGTTTGCAGTAAATCAAATTATTTTAAAAGGTGGAGATCAAAAGCGTCTGGACGAAATATTAACCTTAACCGGACGATTACCGTTTTGGCAGGCGCTTATAACAGAAGGTTTGCCCAGGGAACCTCTGTTGGGCTTTGGTTATATGCGAATTGATTACAAAGAGTTTTTTCAAAGTGTGCACACTTATCCCGGAAAAATGACACATAATACCTTTATGCAAGTACTCATGAATTTAGGATTTATAGGCCTATGCACGGTAATTTTCCAAGTATTTTTTACACTCAGAGCTTTTTTTTATGAGGATAAAGAAAATCGTTTAATGCTCATTGGTATGCTTATTCCTGTTCTTATAAATTCGTTTACTGAATTTGGAATTTTTGGAGAAAGTAATTATGGGATTTTGTTTTATCAAATGATTGTTTTTTCAGTTTGTTTTAAAAGTAATAAGTATTTTACCTCACAGCAGAAAATTTACTTAAGAAAAAGAAGGCCCGATCTTGTCATCTGATTAATTTCCAAAATAATGTTTTTTTTCCAAAATATGGAAATCTAAACATGAATGAATTATTGTTAAGTTGTTGTTTTATAGTTATTTATGTTTTAGGCACGATTTTCCAAATACATTGATTAATAAAACTTTTTTATTATGGAAAATATATTTAACAAAGTCGGATACACTATTTCTAATCAAAAAAATAGCGAACAGGATGTCGTTCAGGATGTTTTATTTATTAAAAATCCAAATGGCAGTATTAGATGGATTTGGAATGCAAACAATAGTCAGCCTCTTTTCTTAAAATTTTATAATGTTGGAGGCATGCGAACTAAAATTTTCACGTTGGCGGTTAAAGTAATTTTTGGCTTAA
The DNA here is from genome assembly GCA_023251135.1 of Flavobacterium sp. GTDB lineage: Bacteria > Bacteroidota > Bacteroidia > Flavobacteriales > Flavobacteriaceae > Flavobacterium. The sequence goes on from JAHEZJ010000037.1 coordinate 29,394, forward strand.
AAGTGCAGAAAATAGTTTTCAATAAAAAGACGTATTATTTTAAAAAACAAGAAAATTCCTTTTTTGATTGTACAGATAAATGGGCGCTATTTACAGGAACTGTTGGTGCCAACAATAAAGCTATTTTATATACTGATGCATCCTTCTTTAAGATAGCAACTACTGCTAATTCAAAAAAGTTAATTAGATCTGAGCATAAAGTTTTATCTAATTTAAATTTCGATTTCTTTCATATACCAAAATCAAAACAAATTTCAGAGCATGTAATTCAACTTTCAGATATAACCTGTGGAGGAAAACGTACTAAAAAAATTGAAATTGCTCATCTAAAAGCATTGACTGAAATGAATTTTAAGGGACGTGATTTAATACAAATTAGAGATTGGAAATTATTTAATGAGCTGGAGTTTAATTTTAGTGAAATCACAGATGAGAGAATTCCTAAAAACATGATGAGAAAGATTTCTATGCTTTTAGATGACATTTCTAAAGACGATTATATTAATGTATCTCTTTCTCATGGCGATTTTACTTCATGGAATATGTTTGAGAATAAAGAAAAAATTTCATTATACGATTGGGAGTTATTTGCTTTTGACAGGTCAACAGGCTTTGATTATTTTCATTTCATCATTCAACAAGGCATTTTAGTAGATCGTAAATCCTGGAAAGAAATTTATCAGGATATAAAAGAACAATGCAGCGGTGAGCCTGCAAGTTTTCTATTCAATTATGATTTAAGAATACTCAACAAATACTTAAAGTTCTATCTGCTTATCAATTGTGTGAGTTATTTGAGGATATATTCTTTTCAGCCTAAGTGGCATGTACAGGTAAATTGGTTATTACAAGTTTGGAATGATGCTTTAAATGAATTTGTTAAAGAGAAAACAGCCAGAGAACTTGTAATTATGGATATTTTCGATGCATTGCAAAACAAGGAATATGCGACAATAAAATTCCCAAATACATATCCTGATCTGCTTAGTAGTAACTCTGACATTGATATTTTAATAAACAAAGGTCTATCTGAATCAATCTTTAAATTAGTGAAAAATCACTCATTAGTTATAAAAGTATCTCAGAACAAAAAATCTTTTATGAACACTTTACAACTAGTAATGATCGATGGATCAATTTTATCAATCGATTTAATTTGGGTATTAAAAAGAAGAAATATTGTTTTTATGGATGCTAAAAAGGCCTTGACAAATGCTGGTACGAATAATTATGGAGTAAAAAGTTTGTCGTTTATAGATACACAAAGTTATCTAAATGCATTCTACATTTTGAATAATTCATTAGTTCCTGAAAAATATAAAATGCATGAAGAACAAGGAGCATGTCAAATTGTAAAAAATAATGATGATCAGGATATTTGTTTGAATAAAACAGATTTGCTAAAACAACTTCGAAAAAAAAGAGAAAATAAAGGATTTTATTATTTTAGAAATCTATTCTATTATCTCTATGATACAATTTTTAGAAGTTTCTCTAAGGGATATGTAATAACTTTTAGTGGTGTTGACGGCGCCGGTAAATCGACCATAATCGAAAATGTAAAAAATATGATAGAAAAACAACTAAGAAAACCGGTAGTTGTTTTGCGCCATCGACCTTCTGTATTGCCTATTATTAGTGTTCTTTTCAGAGGAAAAAAGGCCCAGGAAAGTTTTGAAAACACACTTCCTCACTTAGGAACTAATAAAAGCAGGTTATCTTCTTTAATACGTTTTGCCTATTATTATGCGGATTACTTTTTTGGTCAGTTTGTGATTTTTATAAAATATACCATTAGAGGTTATGTAGTGATTTATGATCGTTACTATTTTGATTTTATAGAAGACAGCAAAAGAAGCAACCTTAATTTATCTAAAAAAATACCATTCTTAGGATATAAATTACTGCTAAAACCTAGATTCAATTTTTTTCTTTTCGCCGATTCATCAACTATTCTTAGTCGAAAAAAAGAGTTAGACGAGAAACTTATAAATGAATTAACCACTAACTATTGCAGTCTCTTTAGTAAACTGGAGAAAATAAGCAGGACTACAGTTTATAAAACAATTGAAAATAAAGAAATGGATCTGACCCTGAATATTGTTTTACAAACTTTAATCAATACCTGATATGAAAACTCTTTTACAAAAACTGGTAAGACTTCGCAATCCTAATTTTAGGTTTGACGATAGTTTAGATACCCTTACTTTGGTACATTTTTTTTGGATACAAGGACTGGCCATTATTAGAGGATTGTTTGTGTTTTTTTATTTTAAGAAAACCAAAGGGCTTATGCTGGGTAAGGGCGTAACTTTTTTTAATCCTTCCAAAATACATTGGGGTAGGTTTTTAAGATTAGGCAATTACGTGGCTATTTCTGCCCTAGGTAAAAATGAAATTTGGTTTGGTGACAATGTCAGCATAGGTGCTTTTAGCCGAATAATAATTTCAACTTCATTAAATAACTTAGGAGACAGGATTATAATAGGAAATAATGTCGGGATTGGTGAATTTGCTTATCTCGGCGGAGCGGGTGGTCTTGAAATTGGAGATGATTGTATCGTAGGGCAGTATTTAAGCTGTCATCCGGAGAATCATAACTACAAGAGGAATACAATTTTAATAAGACATCAGGGAGTTACCCGAAAAGGAATAAAGATTGGAAAAAATTGCTGGATTGGAAGCAAAGTAACCATTTTAGACGGGGTGGAAATAGGAGATGGGTGTGTGATAGCCGCTGGAAGCGTGGTTACTAAGTCATTTCCTGAAAATTCTATTGTTGGAGGTGTTCCTTCTAAACTTTTAAAATCGAGATCATGCGTACTAAAATTATTTTAGCCAGCTGTTACGCCGTAAATCCCTTTAAAGGATCAGAAGATGCAATGGGATGGAATTTTATAAAACAAATCGCCCGTTTTAATAAAGTCTTTGCTGTTACCAGAGAAAATAACAGAGAAGCAATTGAATTGTATATTCAGCAAAATCCTGATGCCATTTATAACAATATTACTTTTATGTATTTTGATCTTCCGTATTGGATGAGGTTTTGGAAAAAAGGAAGCCGTGGTGCTATGCTTTATTATTACATGTGGCAAAAAGCAATAGTGGCAAACATCAAAAGTAAAAAACTCTATTTTGATATCGTGCATAATGTAAATTTTCATAACGACTGGACACCAAGTTTTTTATGGAAACTGGAAAAGCCAATGGTTTGGGGACCAGTAGGGCATCATCCACTTATTCCATCTGTCTATTTAAAACCTTATTCTGTAAAATACTTTATTAAAGACCGTATTACCTGGCTGGTAAAGAATTTGTTTTGGAATTACTCAACTGCACTTAAAAAAACAGTAAGTAATACAAGCCATATATGGTGTATGAATACTGGAGTCGTAGAAAAACTGAATCTAAAAGGAAGCTCATATTCAGTATTTCCTTCAGTAGCATCAGAAGATTTTAGTCAAGGCAGTAATGATAAAGAAAATCACTTTCATGTTATAAGTGTCGGACGCTTTGTACCATTAAAAGGTTTTGATCTTAGTATTCGTTCTTTTATTACATTTTTAGATTCTGTTTCTTTTTCAGAACGAACCAATTGCAAGCTAACATTGGTTGGATCAGGACCTGAGAGAAATTTCTATGAAAAAATAATAAAAGAGCATAATGTTCAGGAGAATGTTGAAATAATCGAATGGATAGAACGCAAAGAACTAATGAAGCTTTATGATAAAGCAACAGTATTTCTGTTTCCATCACATGAAGGTGCAGGAATGGTGGTGGCAGAAGCTTTATCGTTTGGATTGCCTGTAATATGTCTTGATAACATTGGTCCTGGCCAGTACATTACAAATGAGTGTGGTTTTGTAATTCCTCTTTCAGATTATTCCTCAACAATTTTTAATCTGAAGGAAGCTTTAAATAAATTGTATCTAAGTAATAAATTGCTTTTAGACATGAGTACTAACGCACGAAAACGCTATTTAGAGAGATTTACATGGGAGAGCAGGGGAGAGCATTTAAATACAATTTATAACAATTTGTAAGATGAGAGTTATTGCGATTCATTTATTAAACGATTACAGCGGGAGTCCTAAAGTATTGAAACAATTGCTTACGGGATGGGCCAAAAGAGATATCGAACTGCATTTATATACCTGTAGTGGACGTGAAGGTTTTTTGTCGGGGTTGCCTCATGTAGAATATCATTTTTACTGGTATAGATTTATGAAAAATCCTTTACTAAGGCTTTTATTTCTTGTGAGCAGTCAATTTTTACTTGCTTTTAAATTGCTGCTTAGCTTAAAAAAGAATGATGTGGTTTATATCAATACCGTTCTTCCTTTTGGAGCAGCCATTGCCGGAAAAATAAGAGGTAATAAAGTCATTTATCATGTGCATGAAACAAGTGTGAAACCAATAGTATTCAAGAAATTTCTTTTTAGAGTACTGAATTTATTTGCAGATGAAGTAGTTTATGTTTCGGATTATTTAGCAAATAGCGAACCTGTAAATGTCCGAAAAGCGGTTATTTATAATGTTTTAGAAGAGGATTTTGTAAAACGGGCTATGGCCAATAAAAACAGTCATAAAGATGAAAAAATTGTTTTAATGATATGTTCACTCAAATCTTACAAAGGAGTAGATGAGTTTTTAAAATTAGCGCTTACTAACTCAGGATATTTATTTAAACTGGTGGTAAATGCTTCATTTTTAGAAATAGAACATTATTTTAAGGATGTAAAACTTCCCGAAAATTTAATTATTTATCCAACACAAACAGATACACATCCATTTTATTGTGAAGCAAGTATTGTATTGAATTTGTCTGACCCTAAATTTTGGATCGAAACATTTGGCTTAACAATTCTTGAGGCTATGAGTTATGGTTTGCCCACAATTGTTCCTCCGGTTGGTGGAGTTACAGAACTTGTTACCGAAGAAAAAAATGGTTATTTGGTTGAAAGTAAGAGAATTGATCAAATATCAAATAAACTGAAAGAGCTTTTTGAAAATAAAGAGTTGTATAAATATATGAGTTCTAATGCTTTTGAGAGGAGTAAACAATATAGTTTAGAATCGTTTGAAAAGCAATCAACTGAGATTCTGTTCCAATAAATAAAATAGAATCCAAAATATGGAATCTTATAATAAAGTAATCGTGTATAATGTGTTGATTTTTAGCAACTTGAGTATTTTGCATGGTTTTGGCAAAATATACTTAAAATATAATGTGCTATGAAAAATAAAAGAATCGCCATTATTGGCACAGTAGGTTTACCCGCAAAATATGGGGGATTTGAAACTCTTTCGGATCATTTAGTAAGCAATTTATCTGGCAAGTATGATTTTACTGTTTATTGTTCTAAAAAGAAATATAAAAGTGAAGAGAGGCTACAGTCATATAAAGGAGCAAAATTGCATTATATTCCTTTAGAAGCAAATGGAATTCAAAGTATCCCATATGATTCTTTTTCAATAGTTCATGCTTTGTTTACTAGTGATGTTTTATTAATATTAGGTGTCGCAGGTGCCTGGCTAATACCCTTTATTCGATTGTTTACAAATAAAAAAATTATCATTTCTATCGATGGTATAGAATGGAAGAGGGATAAATGGTCCTTACCTGCAAAACTATATTTGTGGTGGTCAGAGATGATTGCTGTTAAGTTTTCACACATCGATATTTCTGATAATGAATCAATACAAAATTACACAGCAATACGATACAAAACTTTAAGTCGGGTTATTGAGTATGGAGCAGACCATACGCTCAAGGTAATGCCAGGAGATGCCGATTTTGAAAAGTATCCATTTTTAAAAACAAAATATGCCGTAAAAGTCTGTAGAATTGAACCGGAAAATAATGTACATGTAGTATTGGAAGCATTTAGGATTAAAAAAGAAATGCCTTTGGTTTTTGTTGGTAACTGGAACAATAGCCACTATGGACAAAAATTAAAAGAAAAATATAAAGAGGATGCTAACATCCATTTATTTGACCCTATTTATGATCAACGAGAAATCGATTTGATAAGAGGTAATGCAACGTTATATATTCACGGGCATTCTGCTGGCGGAACAAATCCTTCTCTTGTAGAAGCAATGTACTTAAAGCTGCCTGTATTCGCTTTTAAGGTTTCATATAATATTACAACCACAGAAGGTAAAGCTGCTTATTTCTCGTCTGTAGAAGATTTAGTTGAAAAGCTAGACGCACTATCAGAAACCAAGTTAGCAAATATAGGCAATGAAATGTTTTTAATTGCCAAAAGACGTTATACATGGAAAGTTATCTCCAGATTATATGAATTGTTAATTAAAGAAGCGCTCTTGAGTAAAAGTAAGGTACGCGTTTGTTCAGAATTACAAAATCTGGACGCCTCTTTTCTACAAGAGTTTCAATTGTTACACTTACAAAATAATAATTTGTTTTACGAAAACTAAAAAATATGAAAACAATATTAGAATATTTATCTTATGGAACCTTATCCTTAATCGTGGCTCTGGTATTGATCCCGATAATTAGAAATATTGCCATTAAAGTTAATCTTGTAGACAAACCTAATTACAGGAAAGTTCATTTAACACCAATACCTTTAGTGGGAGGGATCTCAATTGCCTTAGCCATTTTAATTACAATTTTTGCTTCAGATTTTAGATTTACTTTTTTAAAAGAATACTTTTCAATATTGGCATCAGCAATGATTTTGCTAATTGTTGGTGTTATTGATGATAAAAAAGATATTAGTGCCAAATACAAATTGATTATCCAGTTTCTTTTAGCTCTAATAATTGCATTTTCAGGTACAAGAATAACATCTTTTTATGGGGTGTTTGGAGTTTATCAAATTGTAATTTGGCAGCAGTATGTAATTACAATTTTGGTAATTACGGGTGTTGTTAATGCTTTTAATCTAATGGATGGAGTTGATGGTTTGATAGGAGGACTGTCGATGCTAGGTTTTTTAATCTTCTTTTTTATTGCTGTTTATTTTGAAGATAATAATCTGGCATTTTCCAGTATACTATTTATTGGAGCCGTTTTAGGTTTTTTAAGATTCAATTTAGGCAAGGAAAAGATTTTTATGGGAGATTCAGGTTCTTTATTTATTGGATTTATTTTAATCACTGAGGCAATAAAGTTTTTGCAAAAACAGCAAGTAAACAAAGAACACTCTTGTAGTTACATTGTATTGTTACTTATTTTATTCTTTTCAATTCCGGTTTTCGACTCTTTGAGGGTTTATATGGGAAGAATTAAAAGAGGTAATTCGCCTTTTCGTGCCGACAGATCGCATTTGCATCATTTACTTCTTGGGGTAGGATTTAGTCATAAAAAAACAACTCTTACAATTAGCATAATCTTTGTATTTGTACTTCTAATAGAAACATTCATACAATCTTTTCTGTCTATAACTTCCATTATTGCAACAGGTATTATTCTATTTTCTATTGTAGTAAGAATACTACTAATGATTAACAGTCTTTATCGATGGACATTTATACTAAAAGATTTGGAAAATAAGTAGAAGATTTAATACTATAAGTTTCTGTAAAACTGATATTTGAGTTTGTTATTAGTAATTAAAATCGTACTTTAATGTTTTTGGTAAAATTCAACATATTCGAAGATATTTATGCGTTATCTCGTTGTTTATTAATTGGTTATGTTTGATTAAAAGAATGACGAAATGAAAAAAAAATACTGATTTTATTTAATTTCTTGGTGTTAAACACTTTTGGACAAGATAAAAATCTCGACACTATAACTATAGACAAGAATATCAAAGTTAAATATGAGGCATTGATTATTCCTGTCGCTTTAATCAGCTATGGTGTTATTGGATTGGAGAGCCATACTCTAAAGAAGATCAATGTCGATACCAAAGCTGAACTCAAAGAACATATTGATGAGAAGTTCACTATTGACGATTTTTCGCAATACAGTACTTTTCTTTCTGTATATGCACTTAATGCAGCCGGAGTAAAAGGAAAAAATAATTTCAAGAACCGCACAGTTATTTTAACTACTGCCTACTTGATTATGGGAACAACAGTTAATGTAATAAAACACACAGGAAATGAGCTAAGACCTGACGGTACTTCAAACAACTCATTTCCTTCCGGACATACAGCAACCGCTTTCATGGGGGCTGAGTTTTTATATCAGGAGTATAAAGATGTATCTGTCTGGTATGGGATCTCTGGTTATCTAGTTGCAGCTGGAACTGGATTTTTTAGAATGTACAATGACAGACATTGGTTTAGTGATGTAGCTGCGGGAGCCGGCATTGGAATTTTAAGCACTAAAATCGCATATTGGATACATCCTCTTATAATGAAAACAGTATTCAAAAAGAAAGAAAACCTAAATGGAATAATTATACCTGTTTACAATGGAAAACAATATGGTTTAGCGATGTCAATAACATTTTAGTAGCAATAAAGTAGATTCTCTCCAAAGTATTGAGAAACGTGTATTATTGTTATATGTTTCTGTCGCATTTATGGTTAACTTTTATCATAAAGAAATGAGATTCAGATAAAGAAGTATTCTGTTGGTAGTAGTTATGTTTATCTTAATATATTTGACATTTGTTGCTCCAAAATTTGTAATGTATAAACCTGTAATTTCACTTTTTTTGTTTCTTTGAAAACTTACTTCCACAGAAAATGTAACTGTTCCCGTAAATTTATCTTTGTCGATTTCAGTTAGCTGAACATCGCTTAATCTATTATGTCTCATTGTTAACTTTCCATTGACAATTTTTACGCTAAAAAGTGATGATAAGTCATTGTTGTGAAATTTATCTTCAAAGTCGTTTAGATTTGTATTAGAATTAGATTTTGTGTTTTCGTCAACTTTATTTTCAATTTTAGCTGTTTTTTCTTTCTTAAGTTTATCATATAAATAATGAATATGCAAACAAAAAAAGAGAGTGAAAAAGGAGAAAATTATCTTAACTTTTTCTCCAGTTTTTGTTTGCATATCCAAGAAAAAAGAGTATGTGGTTTTAACAGCTATAGTAATGATATATTTAATCCTTTATCTAATATGTTTTAACGGTATTTTAGAAGGAATTGGCATTCAATTTTTTTTGACAAAGCTGCAGTATGTGATTTTATAATAATATGCTTTACATCACTTTTAAGATTGATAATGATCATTTTTACTTCGGTTTCATTATTTGAACTTTGCTAAAAATTAATGACTAAAAAGCGTAAAGCGCATTAGTCGAAGTAGAATTTAAAAATTTTGTACCATGAAAAAAAATAATGATGTTTTACTTAAAGAAGTAAAAGAAGCGATCAAATGGGAGCCTATTTTAAATTCTAACGACATAGATGTTAGCGTTAATGATGGTATTGTAACCCTTGGAGGTACGGTAGATAATTATACGCAAAAAAAAGAGGCTCAGGAAGCTGTTAAAAATATTGCAGGAGTAAAGGCGGTAGTAGATGATGTAAAGGTTGACTTATATTTTTCTGCTATTAAAAGTGATACTGATATAGCTTCTTCCGTTATTAAGGTGTTGCGTAAAAACTGGGCTGTTCCTGACCATTTACTCAAAGTAACGGTAGAGAATGGCTGGGTAACTCTTGAAGGAATTTTGCATTGGAATTTTCAAAGAAAAGCAGCAGATAATGCAATTCGTTATTTAGAAGGTGTTCGGGGAGTAATCGACAAGATAAAAATTGAGGCCGAAATCAAAAATGAACTGGAAAAGGAGTTCGTAGAGAAAGCACTTCGTCGTAGTTGGCTTTTTGATAATGATAATATCAGGGTTAGAGTTGATAATAAGACTATTATCCTGAGTGGAATTGTAAGCTCCTTATTTCAAAAAGAAGAAGCAGAAAGAATTGCTTGGAACACACCTGGTGTATGTTTCGTTGATAATGAACTTTTAGTAGAATTTGATTGATTTTATAAACCATAAATTAAAAGAACATGAGAAGTAATGATATTTTACAAAAGGAAATTCAGGAAGCACTCAAATTTGAGCCTTTGCTACATGCGGCTGAAATTGGTGTTATTGTAAAAAAAGGTGTGGTAACCCTTACGGGAAATGTTGATCTGCTTGTTAAAAAAACAGAAGCCCTGCATGCTGCTAAGAGAATTAAAGGAGTAGCGGCAATTGTAGATGAAATCCAGGTAATAACTGAAAAATCTTCTGTAGTTTCTGATCAGAAAATTGCAGAAGAGCTTGTCACTAATTTTAAAGAGAATCATATTATTCCAAAAGGTTCCGTCACCATAACGGTAGAAAAAGGATGGGTTACACTTGAAGGCATCTTACCTTGGAATTTCCAGAGAGATATTGCCAAGGAATTGGTAGAAAACCAATTAGGAGTAATAGGAGTAATCAATAATATTAAACTCAAAAGAGAACTATATGATCAGGTAGAAAAAGAATTGCTCGAAAAGGCATTACAAAGACATTGGGCTTTTGATATGGATGAAATTAACATTCAGGTTGCGGGTGCAACGGTTCAATTATCAGGAACAGTAGGTTCTCTTTTTCAAAAAGAAGAAGCTGAAAGAATTGCTTATAAAACCCCCGGCATCATCAAAGTAGTAAATCATTTAAAAGTGAATCTCGAACAGCCTTACTTATGTTAACTATTTAAATAACATAAATTATGACACATCAAAAAACTCAGAGCGATATATCCGAAATTCAGTTTTTAGAAGGCCCGCAATCCAGGTTTACGGAGCTGAAATTCATATTGGCTACTTTATGGGAACTCATAAGGTGCTTTAAAAAACTATATAATATTGGTCCTTGTATTACTTTTTTTGGATCGGCACGTTTTAAAGAAGATCATCCTTATTATGATTTGACCAGAAAAGCTGCCGGTGAATATGCCAAGCTTGGTTTTACGATAATGACAGGCGGCGGTCTGGGTCTTATGGAAGCGGCAAACCGCGGAGCAAAAGAAGTTGGAGGGAAATCTGTTGGATGTAATATTAAACTTCCAGTTGATCAAAGGCCCAATTCTTATCTTGATAAATGGGTAGAAGCAAAACACTTTTTTATCCGTAAAATACTTTTGGTGAAATATTCTTTTGCCTTTGTCGTAATGCCAGGCGGTTTTGGAACGTTAGATGAATATTTTGAAGCACTTACACTGATCCAGACCGGCAAGATTAAAAACTTTCCGATAATAATTTTCAATACACAATATCATAAAGCACTCATTGAACATATTAACCTTATGAAACAGCAGGGAACCATAAATGATGCTGATTCGAAATTATTTATGATAACAGATGATATTGAAGAGGCAAGGCTTTTTATCATTGAGCATAGTATTAAACATTACGGATTAAAACCAAAATTGCGACCCAAATCAATGGATTGGATTGGATTGTTTTGAAATCGCTAATTCACAGTTTAAGTTTTTGTATCCGTTGTAAAGGCTGTTTTCTTATTCTCTTCTTTTATGAATATCCTTAATTATATTATTTTCGAGCATATCATATATAATTAATTTTCCATACTCATGTGCCAGACTTGCCTTATTGAAAGGATTAAAGGATTGTGTCTGTACTGAATATAATAACTTCTGGTCTGAAACACTAAAAAGATTGCTTTCCCAGAAATAATTAGTATCGTTCACATAATATCCTTCTTCGTATATCCTGTTATAAATAGCTGTATAGTAAATCGAAAAATCATTACTATTATACCTATCTTCTAAATCAAACATGCTTTTTGGTACATGATATTTTTCTTTTTGTTTACTAAGTAGTACAATTGTTAAAACAGCTGTTATGTCATTATTACTTAATTTTGAAATAATCTGTTTCTCATCAAGCCCTTCAAGTGTTTTAACTCCATAAAGTTCAATAGAAGAAATGGCATCATAACCAAGATTGCAAAGATCATCAGCAAGATGATTCTCCATTTGCTTATGAAGTGATTTGTCCTGTTCTTTTAGTATTCCAACGACAACAATTCGGCCAGTTTCCAGATTAGTTGCTCCTGAGGCCTTCCAGAAACTCACTATATTTTAGCTTGAACATTGCACCAATAAAACACAAGACATTATAGTCCCCCATTTAATTATTTTCATTGTGATGGTTTTTGAATTCTTTTTTTAATCCAATATAATTACAGTTCAAATCTGGTTAAAATATAATTACATCAAGCAGCAAGATAGAGGGATTACAAAACGGGCGCGGAAAAATTTATGAGTATTTACTTTGTAATGTATTAGATTCAGGAAAAACTTAAAGCTGAAGCCGCTTTATCTGAATTTAGCCGCAATTATTTTTTTCTAAAAACAAGCATTGGAGTTCTGGTATTAAAACCTTTTTCAGAAGTCTTTAGTGGTTGAAATAATTGTTCAAACCAGTTTTTGTTTTCTTTGGCAAACATGGTTATGATAGATGGTTTGATTGTCATAATATCAATTTGCAAGTGTCGCAATAGAGATACTTCCGGATTTAATTTTTTGAAATGAAAAGATACTTTGTCAGACTTGAATTTATGCTCTATTTTATTCAGTTTTGTATTGATCTCTTCTTCGTCTGTAAAATAATCATAATGGTATACAGCGATCGGGGCATCAAATGAGGATGCAAATTTTTCAATCAACGGCAGTTCAGTTTCTATATTTTCTAAATCTGATGGATATAAAATAGTACTTAATTTTTTTATTCTGTAATGCCTTGGAACAATCAGCAGTGGTACAGGAGAATCACGTAAGATTCTGGACGTATGACTTCCCAGTATATTATTTACAAGACCACCACCTCTTGTACTCATACATATATAATCGGCTTTAATTCTTTTGGCACAATTTAAAATGGCTTCGTTCACATCAAGTTTATTTTCCGCAATATAGGTTGTTTTACCGGGCTGTTTGTTGGTTTGCCTGTATAGCGTATGTACAAATTTTATAAGAGCTTGTTCCTGTTTTTTGTTACCTGACTCTGGAAGACCAACAAAAGTAACAGCTGAAAAGGGATCAATTACAAAGGATGTATTTACATATAAAAATGTAAGTTCGTAACCTATTTGAGAAGCCAGCTGAATAGCAAAACGTAGAGCTACTTTGGAGTTATAAGACAAGTCGGTTGTAACAAGTATTTTTTTCATGCTTTCTAGATTTTTAGATTGGGAACAAAGCCCTAATTATTTTAATTAATGAGAAATTCAGTTTAATATTGTTTTGAAGCAAGCTTCATTTCATTAACATAGAGATTCATTTTTTTCCATTGCATGTGATTGATAGTTGTGGTATCAACATTAGTAGTCCAGTCAAATCCCGGAAATAATTTTAACCTGTTTATAACACGTTTTTTATATCCGAATGAAAAGCGATCTCCCCGCATTTGAAACTCTATAGTTTTACTATCATTGGTTAGGTTCTTGTATAAAATTGTTTGTGTTTTCCAGTCACCACCCCAAGTAAGGAAGGATTTAATAAAACATAAAACTCCCACAATAAGGAATGCCAGTAACTGTGATCTTGATCTTTTTAATTTTCTAACTAACTGACCTATAATCAATACAAAGGTCAAAGCTGCCATAAAAAGGATGATGAAATGAAGTATTGAATTATTGATGTAAAATGGAGTATAGCGATTCACCAGCGTAAGTGCCGTCGTTATGAGAAATAGAACATACAGTATTGTAGTTTTCATATTTTTATATTATTTACACGATAAAAAATTAAAATTTATCTAAGTTATTTACTTCAGATTCGTCCTCATAGAAATTTGAAGGTGCATTTAAATCTTTTTCATATTGTTTTCGGTCTTTATTGTTTTGTATAAAAATGTAAATCATCGCAATTAAGATTACGATGCTCAGAAATGTTAATATAATCCAGCTTGGTTCCATGATATTGCTATTTAAGAGTTAGTTTTTGGGGTTTTGTCGTATGTTACTAATCGGAATTACGGTTATCACAGCTGTAATTCTGATTAGCATATTTATGTTCCACAACAAGCTGATTATTGACTGACCAGATTCCCGGGGTTTTCCAAACTATTTTTTCTGCAAGATCTTTTTGAAAAAGTGAAGAAACCGCTCCGGTTAATGTCACCGTGGTACCATCGACTTTAACGAATATGTCCTCAGAGTGCAGTGTCCAGTTGCTTTCTAAGGCTCTTACAATATTTTTTTTCTCAATTTCATCCTGTATTTCAGATTTTATTTTGATACGGTTAATTACGCCTTTCACGCCGGTTAGGGGGTTGATGGATTTATTTACAGCTTCTTTTTGATAATTCCAGGTTACCTGCCCCTCAAGGGTTACCCATCCTTTTTCAACTTTAATCTGAATCTTTTCCTGAGGTACATTCCAGTTATCTGTTAGAGCTTTTAGGACATCGTTGGCAATATCTTCATCAGATTTGGTATTGCTGGAATATTTAATTTCAATTTCTTCAACAACTGCTTTGACGCCATCAACATTTTTGGCAGCATTTTCAGCTTCAATTTTTTTATAATAAGCGTCTACAGTTCCCATGAGGGTTACAATTCCATCTTTTGCGGTTACACCAATTTCTGCTGCATGCAATTGTGGTTCCCACTTAATGGCATTCTGAACATCTCGTTGCAATTCTTCATTTGTTTTCATATTATTTTCATTTAGATAGCTGCTTGGTTTGAATTTTTAGCCTTTTATTTGTTAGAGGTGAAAAGCTTCGTTCTCTAATAACGTTCGGCTCTCTTTTTCTTCTATTGAATTTTCTTTAGGAACATGAATATTAAGTATGGTTCTCATAATTTCAATGCTGGCATTTGTTTCCTGAGCAAACAGCACATATTTACGGGCTTTTACTTCGGTTTTATATTTTATGGTTTTGTTCTTTGAAAATCCCATACCAATAAGCGGCAGTGTAGCGCCCAGAAGGATAGTGACACAGGCATATATTATCGGTATCCTAAAGTAGGGAAGACTTGCAGTGAGGTTGAAAATAAAAAGTAATCCAAACAATAACCCGCATAGCCCTATAGCTAGTAATCCGGTAGTACTCCATTTTTCCATTTTATCGTAAATGTTAAAGTATCCAAGAACATTTTGTTCCGTATAGCAATCTTTACCAATTATTGAAAGTTTTGTAATGTCGTAACCACTTTTTTTTAATTTTTTGATTGCATCCTCAGCCTGCTGCTGTGTTTTATAATTTGCTACGAATAATTGTTGATTTTGCATGACTATCTTTTTTGAGTTAGTATTAAGATTCTATTAGGTTTTTAGATATTAGAAGCTTGTGGAACTCTTAAAATCTAAAATTGGCCATTAATTAATTCCTTTTGATTTGCCATGTAAAATTGCTTTAAAAAACAAAAAATTAAAATGATATAAATCATTTGTATTAATGACTTTTAGCACTTTTATTTTTAGTTTTTAATTTACCGCCAGATAAAAAGATATGTCGGATATCATTTATTACCAGTGCCCAACTAACTAATTTAGTTACTATGGAAACTTCACGGGAATATCAGGTAGATGTGGAATGTCAGGTAAATGGAACTGTAAAAGTTAGTGCCGTTATCTTTAATAATGATATAGAAGTATCGTCTTATTCGTGTTTGAAAAATCTCGATAAAAATGCATGGTCAGCTGAACATTTATTTCTCGCTGCTGTAGAAACTTCGTATATGTCAGCATTTTTTAATTCGGCCCAACACAAAGGAATCAGGCTTAAAAAGTTCAAAAGTTCCGCCCGTGCATCCATACTAGTATCAGGTGAATTTTCAGAGATAACTGATATCGTTCTAAGACCTATAGTAAGTATTGAGAAAAGTAATCAGATTAATAAAACATTGAAAATCTTTTCACTGTGTAAAGAATATTGTTTGGTTGTAAATGCTTTAAAAGTACGACTGCATATTTTTCCGACGGTTAGAGTAGAACAATAATTAACATTGCTTTTTATGTTATGAACCAGCTGTTTAAACGCAGCACTTATTTTGTATCTTTAAAATATTACACTGTGATCTAATTTACGTACATAACCTATGAATAAAAAGGAACAAGAATTACAAGGACTAAATGTTGACGAGGTACTTGATTTTAGAGCAAAGTATGGAATCAATAAGTATAATTACAATAAAGAGAACAGGTTTTTATCCTTTCTGAAAAGCATTCTCGCAGAACCAATGATTCTTTTATTACTCGTTGCTGCCGGAATCTATTTTATCAATAAACAATATAGCGACGCTGTGTTTCTTACCGTTTCAATTTTATTAATTGCAGCAATATCACTTTATCAGGAAAAGAGAAGCCAAAATGCTTTGGCCAAATTACAGGAATTCACAGCACCTTTGTGCAAAGTTATTCGTGAGGGGAAACAGCAAAATATTAAAACACAAGATATTGTGGTTAGTGATCTGGTGATTGTTGAAGAAGGAGGAGTGGTTCCTGCTGACGGCTTTATTATGCGTTCAAATGATTTTTCCGTAAATGAATCTATTCTTACCGGTGAATCTATGAGTGTTTTTAAAGATAAAGAAAAAGACGATCATGAAGTGTTTTCGGGAACTACTGTTGTCAGCGGGCTGGCTATCATTAAAATAACAGCAATTGGCAACGTAACAAGGCTGGGCAAAATAGGCAGCAGCCTCGAAGCAATTGCCGAAGAAAAGACCCCACTAGAACTTCAGATCGGAAATTTTATAAAAAAAATGGTTTTTGTCGGAGCTCTGGTTTTTATTTTGGTATGGGCTATCAATTATTTAAGAATTGGCAATGCTTTGGGAAGCCTTCTGGTAGCGCTTACTTTGGCAATGAGTATATTACCAGAAGAGATTCCAGTTGCTTTTACAACATTTATGGCACTGGGAGCGCGCCGCTTAATGAAAATGGGTATTGTAGTCAAACAAATGAAAACAGTGGAAACACTGGGTAGTGCCACCATAATCTGTACAGATAAAACAGGTACCATAACTCAGAATAAAATGGAGCTCGCAGGTCTTTATTTACCATCAGGGTTAGATGCAGACGTTAATACTTTTAGAGAACTAAAAGAGACAGAAGATCTTATAACAACCGCAATGTGGGCAAGTGAACCCATACCTTTTGATCCGATGGAAATAGCCCTTCATAGTGCTTATAAGAAATTTGCTGATAAAGATTTGACGGTCAATTTTAAAATGATTCATGAATATCCGTTATCCGGCAAGCCGCCAATGATGACACATGTTTTTGAAGATGCAGGAAGCAATCGTATTATTGCTGCTAAAGGTGCGCCTGAAGCAATTTTTGAAGTTTGCCATCTTACAAGTGAAGAAAGAAAAATGGTATTATTTGCTATGGATAAGCTAACCGGAAAAGGCTACAGGGTTCTTGGTGTTGCCCAAGGTATTTTGGAAGGAAATAGTTACCCTGAAACGCAGCAGAAAATTCCATTTGTATTTAAAGGCCTCGTTGCCTTCTATGATCCGCCAAAGGATAATATTTCGACAGTATTACAGTCTTTTTACAAAGCCGGAATAGGGGTAAAGATTATTACCGGAGATAATGCCCGCACAACAAATGCTATTGCTCAGCAAATCGGTTTTAGGGGATTTGATAAAGCCATAACAGGAGATGAGCTCATGAAACTTAGTGATGCAGTATTACAAAGTAAAGTAATGGATATCAATTTGTTTAGCCGAATGTTTCCCGAAGCCAAACTCAGGATTGTTAATGCTCTCAAAGCAAATGGACAAATTGTGGCTATGACCGGAGACGGTGTCAATGACGGACCTTCACTTAAGGCTGCTCACATAGGTATTGCCATGGGTAAAAAAGGAACAGCTATAGCAAAAGATGCCGCATCACTAATTCTGATAGAGGATGATCTTTCGAAAATGGTAGATGCCGTAGCAATGGGAAGGAGAATTTATACGAATCTAAAAAAGGCAATTCAATATATTATATCAATACATATCCCTGTAATTCTGATCGTTTTTATTCCACTTGCTCTAGGATGGATTTATCCCAATATATTCAGTCCGCTGCATGTAATTCTGCTCGAACTTATTATGGGACCAACCTGTTCGATTCTCTATGAGAATGAACCTACTGAAGCAGATACAATGCAAAGAGGCCCAAGAGCATTAACGTCTACTTTTTTCAAGACAAAAGAATTGATAACAAGTATTTTACAGGGAATTGTTATTAGTATAGGAGTGTTAGGTATATATCAGTGGTCAGTATACAATCAATGGAATGAAGACAGCACGCGAAGTATGGTTTTTTTGACTTTGATTACGGCTAATGTTGTACTCACATTGGTAAACCGATCTTTTTATTATTCATTATGGGTAACACTTCAATATAAAAATTTCATGGTTTCTCTTTTAATAGGCATTACTGTACTTTTGGTTATATTGCTATTTGCAGTACCCTTTTTGCGTTCTTTATTTAGTTTTGAAATGCTTACAATTTTTCAGCTCATTTTATGTGTTTTGGCAGGATCAGGATCCGTATTATGGTTTGAAGTGCCAAAATATTTCAGAAGGAAATGAAGAATCTTCTAGATTTCTACTTCAGTTCCTATGAGCGGAACACTGCAGTTAAAACCATAGCGATCCTGAATTTTAATTCGGAGTTCATCTGCCGGAAGATTTTCTCCATGTACTAAATAAATACATTTTGGAACATTTTTAAGAGCTGACAGCCAGTTGACAAGATCTTGCTGATCGCCATGAGCGGAGAGTCCTTCGATCTGAACTATTTTAGCTTCTACGTTATAATAATTTCCATATATTTTAATTTCATTGGCACCTTCAAGAAGTCTTCTTCCACGAGTGCCTTCTGCCCTCCGTTTTAAGCTGCCATATTAAATACATTATGGATTGTGCTCTTTCAACGGCAAATCCCGGAATAATAAGAGTTCCTTTTTGTTCAATAGTTGTGTTGATATAGTTTTCGAGCTCTTTTTTTGCATCCAGATCAGGATGAATTCGGTTGCCATAAGTACTTTCCAAAAAGAGGTAATCTGCCAGTATGGGTTTTGTTGGCGGAAACATCAAGACATCATCATCGCGTCCAATATCTCCGGAAAAAACTAAAGTTTTACCTTCGAGCATTAGTGTAATAGAGCAGGCACCTATGATATGCCCCGCAACGGTATAAGTAGCCCTAATATCTCCGGTAATATCTGTAGAAATGTCGGGCTGCACGATTTTAAAAAATGGAAAAACAGTTTCAGCTTGCTCTAAGGTATAAAGAGGTTCTGCCTTTTCGTGTTTGGAATAATGTTCTTTGTTGGCTTTATTGGCTTCTTCTTCCTGAATTTTAGCACTGTCTAAAAGAACAAGTTTTGCTACATCCTTAGTAGGCGAAGTACAGTATATTTTGCCCGTGAATCCTTGTGCAACGAGTCTTGGAAGCCATCCGCAATGATCGAGATGACCATGTGTAAGAAGTACATAATCTATTGTGGAAGGTAAAACGGGCAAGGGATCCCAGTTAAGTTGTCGGAGTGCTTTAAGCCCTTGAAAAAGTCCACAATCGATTAATATCCTAATGCCATTACTTTCTATGAATGTTTTTGAGCCTGTTACAGTCCCGGCACCTCCAATAAATTTTATTTTCATTTTAAATAAGTTTACAAATTTGTGAAGCTTCTTTCAATACATTTCGGATCCTGTTTTCACTTATTCCTATTTTATGAAGACTTTTCGAATCATTAATAAGATCTTTTACAAGTATTTGATCCAGAATAAGCAATTTTTCTTTTTCTACCATTGAGAGCGTCGTGAGACAGGTAATAGGGTAGAGCCCTCCTTTATCTATTTTGTTTTTAATGCTGTCATTTTTAGGATAGTCCCAGCTTAAGAGAGCGATACCACTGCAGATGGCAAAATTTTCAGCATCTTTAGTAAATCGGTTGTTAGTGACTGTGATACAGGAATCGATGTTCTCGCTGCCGCTAAAAATAGTGTGCTGTTTTGATTTGAGATCATTAAAGCGGGACAAAATATACATCGGTACTTTTACATCTGAAGCAGCTTCTCTGCTGCTGTGAAATTTGCATTCAACCATCCGTACCCTGTTCTCTTTTTTAAGTGCTATATCTACTTCATGCGTTACACATTTGCCTTGCAGCGTTAGATTTGTCCTTGTTTTATAACCTTCAGCAGCATAAAGTCTGGATATAAATTTTTCAAAGAAAAAACCTGCCGGTCCAAGCATTTGTAATGCGTAGCGCAGGTTATATCGTGCGGCATGTCCGTTTGATGCTTTTTTTAAGATAGCAAATGCGAGCTTGTATATTTCCTTGGTTGTTATGCCTTCATACATTTGATTTTGTATCTGCACAAGAGATTCCTTGATAAGATCAGGATCAGCTCCGGATTTTTGAAGAGAAAGTTTCAATTTTTCGATGTCGAAAGGAACGACATGTCCTGAGTGTTTAATTACTTTCATTATTCAAGAGTTTTACGCGACGATTTAAACTAGTTTGATCAAAAATCAAATAAGGTCATATCTATTTTATGGAAATAGACAAACCAAAATTACCAAAGATTATTCCGCGGCTGCATGACAAAAATCATTTACGAAGATGATCTTCATCATAAATTGAATTTTTAGTTTTTTATTCTGCTTAGTTTCTCTAAATTAAGGATATGGATTGTACTGGAAGTCTTTTCGATTAATCCTTCTTCTTTAAAATCACTTAGGGTTCGGCTGATAGTTTCAGGTGACGTTCCGGAAAAAGCTGCGAGATCGTCTCTGGAGAATTTAATACTGGTTCCATCAGAGCTGTGCTGCTGTAGCAGGTGTACAATGCCCTGGGCTATCCTTTTTCGCACTGACATATAGGCAATCTGCAGTAATCGTTCTTCTTTTTCCCGCATATCATTTGCGAGAATTTTAATGAATTTGGCACCTACATCGGGATACAGGAAAAGAAGTTTATCAAGCTGTTCTGTTGGAAGGAAGCTCAATACGGTTTCTTCGAGTGCGATAGTAGTATCATTATAAGTATCATTTGAAAATAATATGCTGATATCCAGATAATCATTTTCTTTATATACACCTGTAATAAGTTCACGTCCTTCCGGAGTAAGTTTTACGGTTTTGACTTTTCCGCTTATGATATAATAGATCCCTAGTACATGATCACCTTCGTAATGAATATTTTGATTTTTTTTATAGTGTCGCGTACTGCGATCCAGCATAATTTCTTTTAGTTTCACCAAACCATCTTCTTTAGAGATAACTGCGTTGAGATTTTCAGCAGTCTGTCCGTAAAAAAGCTGTTGCTGTTCTCTTTTCTTCAACCTGGCTTCTATTGCCTTTAAGAGTTCAATATCATCAAATGGCTTGGTAAGATAATCGTCAACTCCCAGTTCCATCCCTTTTCGAATATCGGCCCTTTCTGCTTTGGCAGTCAAAAATATAATAGGTGTTGCTTGTGTTTCAGGGTGTTTATGAAGAATGTGTAAAACGCCATATCCATCAAGTTCAGGCATCATAATATCACATAGTATAATATCAGGCAATATTTTAAGGGCGCTTTCAACTCCTGTTTTTCCATTAACTGCAGCAAAAACCTCGTATCCTGAGAGTTCAAGTATTTCAACAACATTTTCTCTGATACTGTCATTATCTTCAATGATAAGAATTTTAGTCATAACGTGGCAATTCAATAGTAAATAAGGTTCCTTTATCAACGGCGCTTTTAAATGAAATGGTACCGTTCATCAATGATACATAGCGTGAAACAATATGGAGCCCCAGACCCGTCCCGGGAATATTTCCTGTATTATGTGCCCTGAAAAAAGCTTCAAACAAATGTTTATGATCTTCCTCAGGAATACCAATACCGTTATCTTTTACATTGATGCTTACTATAGTATAAGTTATAGAAGTTGAAAGTTCGATTTCGGTTTCCTCTCCAGAATATTTTATGGCATTAGATACAAGATTGATAATACAATTTTTGAGTAAGTTTTTGTCCAGCTTTACCAAAATAATTTCAGTATTGGGTATGCTGATGATCTTTTGTTTCTTTTTTGTGAGAAGCTTCAGTTCTCCTATAATTTCTTTTATAAAATCCTGCAGATTAAAAGTTGATATTTCGAGAGTAATTTTATTCGATTCTGCTTTTTCAAGGAGTAAAAAATCATTTAAAATGGTAGTCAGGTTTACAATAGCACTTTTGATTTTTCGCAGATGGGTTTCAATTTTTGGATTATCTATATTTTCTACATAACGCTGAAGCAGGGCAGTGGAGAGCTGAATGGTGCTCAAAGGGGTTCTAAATTCGTGGGAGGCCATAGATATAAGCCGGCTTTTAATTTTGTTGAGTTCCTTTTCTTTTTCAAGGGTGTTGCTAACTTCTTCTTGTGTGACGGTTAGGGCTTGGATTGTCTCATTTAACGTTTGCGTACGATCTTTAACAAGTTCCTCTAAATGCTGTGTGTACTGCATTAAACGGTTTTCAGCTTCTTTTTGGTGGCTCATATCGTGGATGAAACCTGCAAAAATTCTTTCTCCTTCAAATTTTACTTCGCTTACTCCAAGTCTAAAAGGAAATATGTTTCCGTCTTTTTTCCTCCCAAGCACATCCCTGTCATGTCCGATAATATGCGGAATTCCTGAAGATTTATAGTTTTGTATATAAGAATCGTGTTTTTCTCTATCTGGAGAAGGCATTAAAAGTGAAATGTTTTTACCAATAACTTCTTCCGGATGATACAAAAAAAGCCTGCATGCTGAAGGATTTATGGATTCTACAAATCCTTTTTCGTTGATTGTGATTATTCCATCGATCGCATTTTCAATTATTGCATTTAAAAGTGCCTGATTTTTCATGTAACAATCGGTTTTTGGTATAACAAATATCGTGAAATGTTTTTGATAACCAGTTGCTTATTCTTTATTTGTTGAAATGTATTATTGCCATTTCAATAGGGAGTGTCTCCCGTAATTTAACGTTGTCTACCACCGCATTTATATTTTTAATACCATTTATCAAAGCATCAGAGTTAAAGGAGATACTAGTAATTCCTGCCTCAACCAAAAAAAATGTAAAAGTTGGCGAATTGCTTGGTGCCTGCCCGCAAAGGCCTATTTTTTTCCCCATATTCTTTGCTGTATGAATCATTTCAAATATCATTTGTTTCGAAGCTTCATTTTCCTCATCAAATAAATCTGAAATTAATTCAGAGTCACGATCTATACCCAAGGTGAGTTGCGTTAAGTCATTAGATCCTATAGAGAAACCATCAAAAATTTCAGCAAATTCTTTTGCCAGTACAATGTTAGATGGTAGCTCTGCCATAACGTATATTTCAAGGCCATTGTGGTGCTGTTTTAAACCGTATTCCTCCATTAGAGCGATTACTTTTTTTCCTTCCTCGGGAGTACGACAAAATGGGATCATGAGTTTTACATTGGTAAGTCCCATTTCGTCCCGAACTATTTTCATTGCTTCACATTCAAGCCTGAATCCTTCGCGATATTTTTCATGGTAATAGCGGGAAGCGCCTCGGAATCCCAGCATTGGATTTTCTTCATGAGGCTCAAAAAAAGAACCCCCAAGAAGTTGAGAATATTCATTGCTTTTAAAATCACTCATTCTCACAATGACTTCTTTGGGATAAAAAGCTGCAGCTATTGTGGCAACACCCTGTGAGAGTTTTTCTATGAGGTAGTTTGGCTTATGACTATAGTTTTGCGTGAGTTTTTTGATCGCTGAACTTTGATCAGGGTCAAGTACTTTTTCCGGATGAATCAGGGCCATCGGATGTATTTTTACCTCGTGGCTTATTATAAATTCAATACGAAGTAAGCCTACGCCATCATTTGGGTAAAATGATAATTCAAATGCTTTCTCAGGTTCAGAAACTATTAGCTGGACTTTTGGTTTTTCGGGAAGCTTTATTTTTTTGAGTGGAGAAGTTGTTTGCTGGTATTTCAATTTGCCAGTATAGACATAGCCGGTTTTTCCTTCTGCACAGCTCAGTGTAATAAGATCTCCGTCTTTAATAATTTCAGTGGCATTACCCGTTCCTACAATGGCCGGGGTTCCCATTTCTCTGGCTACTATAGAGGCATGACTTGTTCTTCCTCCTTTATTAGTAATGATTCCTGCCACTTTTTTAAGGATAGGATCCCAATCCGGGCTGGTAAAATTAGTAACCAGAATTTCTCCGCTTTGGAGTTTTGTAGCATCTTTTGGCGATAATAAAATTCTCGCGGTACCACAAACTATGCGATTTCCTATAGCCTCGCCCTGAACTAATGCGATTCCTTTTTTCTCCAGTTTATACGTAGTTATAGATATAGGTTTTACAAGGGAATGCACCGTTTCTGGTCTGGCCTGAATAATATAAAGTTCCCCATTAAGGCCATCTTTCGCCCATTCAAAATCCATAGGTTTGTTATAATGTTCTTCTATAATCAGAGCCCATCGGGCCAATTTTTCAATTTCAGAATCGTCAAGAACAAATTTATCGCACCATTTTCGGGGTGTAATTTTTAGAACAGTCGAATCCGTACCGGAAGGATGATCATTATAAATAAGCATCTTATTTTTTGCTCCAGAATTTTTCTGTAAAATAGCTTTTTTATTATTTCTAATAGATCTTTTAAACACAAGAAATTCATCAGGAGTTACAGTACCCTGAACGATTGTTTCGCCCAAACCCCAGGTTCCGGCAATATGAATGACATCGAGAAATCCTGACTCGGGTTCGAGTGTAAATCCGATACCGGAACAAGCTAAATCAGAACGAACCATCTGCTGTATACCAACAGAAAGAAATACTTTGTCATGCTCAAAACCTTTATCGAGTCTGTACTTAATGGCTCTGTCTGTATAGAGCGATGCAAAACAGCATTTAACCGCATATATCAGAGGCATTGCACCTTTAATATTTAAAAAAGAATCGTGTTGACCGGCAAAGCTTGCATTGGCAAGATCTTCTGCAGTAGCACTGCTTCTAACGGCAACTGCCAGCTCTTTGTCTTCACATAAGCAGGAGTAGGCGACGGAAATTTCAGTTTGAAGATCTAAGGGAAATTTAGCATCAAGTAATAGCTTTCTTGCTTTTGAACCAATTTCTGTTAAATTGTTAAAATATTTTTTATCAAGAAGTTGCATTAGTTTATCTAGTTCAAAACTTAAACGATTGTATTCTATAAAATCTTTGTAGGCAGTTGTGGTTATAGCAAAACCATTAGGAACTCTAATACCATGAGGACTAAGATTATTGTACATCTCTCCCAGAGAAGCATTTTTGCCTCCTACTTTATTAATATCGTTAATTCCGATCTGACTAAACTTTAAAATATATTTTTCCATTTTCATTGTTTTCAAATCCCTCATTTTTATAGTTTTAAATTTGAATTAAAGATAGTTTGATGTTTAAAAAATGAAAATGACTGCAATCATCTTTTGCTATTTAAACCATTTTTGGCAAGTGACGCAGATCATTTTACTGTTTGAGATAATAGATGATATTTGCCATACCCGATTATCTAAAAGATGTTATTTTAATATAACTATAGAGTAATTAATGTTTTAATAATTATTTCACGTTTTAAATGATAACTAAGATGAAAACAAATCAATCACAATATAAAAGCGTATCAGTATTTGAGAAACTGAGAAAAACAGATAAGGCTAATAAGGAGTATTGGAGTGCCAGGGATCTTTCTAAATTACTAGGATATGCTAGTTATCGTTCATTTATTCAGGTGATTGATAAGGCAAAGGCAGCCTGCATTAATACAGGTCAGGAGACAGCATTACATTTTAAAGATTTTAGGGTAATAAAATCAGTTGGTAAGGACTTACAAAGGAATGGGGGCGATGTCAAGTTATCACGCTATGGCTGTTATCTTATAATTCAAAATGCAGACCCTGGTTTAAAACCGGTAGCTCTTGGACAAGTCTACTTTGCGATACAGGCTCGTTTGCAGGAATTGAATCAACAGCGGAAAAGTAAAAACTTTAAAATAGTAAAAGACCGAAGATATTCTCTCCGCAGAGAGTTGGCTAAGAGAAATCTTCAGCTGGCCGGAGCCGCCCGAAAAGCCGGTATTGTAAAGCCTGCAGATTATGCTTTTTTTCAAAACCATGGATATAGAGGGCTCTATGGAGGTCTGGATGCAAAAGCGATTCGCAACATTAGGGGGCTTGATACTGATGAAAACATTCTCGATCATATGGATAGCACAGAGTTAGCAGTCAATTTATTTCGTGTCACTCAAACCGCTGAAATGCTAAACAGTGAGAATGTACAGGATAGTGCAGAGGCTAATAGTATTCATTTTGCGGTTGGATTAAAAGCTCGTAAGGCAATTGAAGAAACAGTAGGGATTTTACCGGAAAATTTTCCTGTTGCTGACACTATTAAATTAGCGAACAGCAAAGACAAAAAATTGAAAACCAGAAAAAGCGCTAAAGATAAAACTGTTTTATAATTGAAAATAATCACAAGAAGAATTAAACAAGAAATTAAATGAAAACAAAGTTTTACATACTGGCTGTTATTGCTATACTGCTGTATTGCTGCCAGCAGAAAGATTGGACGAGTTCAAATGAAAATGGTTCAGAGACAGATTTAGATGAAGTCTCCGGTATCAATGATAATCTTCTTAGAAAGTGGTTTGCATTGAACAAAGAATCAGACAGTATAATTAAATCGGCACAACTGATTATTGATCAGCAGAGTCAACAAGTGGAATTTTACCCCCAGGATGAGCGTGAGTACATGAATACGTGCATAGAAGATGCTCAGCAGCATCTTGACCTACTGAAGGAAAAAGTAAAATTTACGAAACAGTTTGCAGGTGATATTAAACACTATGATCCATCTTTACAACATACTATTGACTCCTTAGAGGAAGACTATGTTCGAGAAAAATACAAACTGGAAGATGCATTAAAACAATTAAAATAAGGGGAATAATCAGCTGTGCCCTGATTCAGCCATAAAATATGTATCAGGTATTGTCTAAAATTGAGGAATAGAAATTAAGAACTTTTAGTTCTAATTTCCTTCTTTTTACTTAAAATTCACGCACTTTTACATCAGCATTATTTCTTCTGCTTGCTCAACTATTACTTCCGGTCCTTCCTTGCATTCTTTGAGCAGACTGTTCTATTGTATTAAGATATTACCTAGAGGTTTCATTCAAACCATCATCCGAATGATTTCTTAAAAGACTATTGAAAGTCCTGATTTTTAGAACCGGTTCCTTCAGGTCCTGGCTTACCACGCATCAAATGCGGTGCGGTCTTCGCAGGCCATTTCAATTACGCGATAGGGTGTTGCCCATGAAAAATCAATGTTTACTCTTTTCATGATCTCTGTTATTTAAGTACTGTATGCTTAGGGTATATAAAAGCAATAATTTGTTTAATATTCCTATAAAATAATTAAACAAAGTGGTATCTTTAAAAGTTGTTTGGCCCCTGTGGATAACACCATATAAAAAACACATTGGCTAGTGTTTTAAAATTTAATCCTGAAAATCTCATTTTCTTATGCTGTATCACATAAAGATTAAAAGTTATGAAGAAAATTCTAATTATTGGAGGAAGTAGAGGAATTGGCCATGCTATTTTGCTGCAGCAACTCGAGGATCATTTCGTGTACAATATCAGTCGTAGTTCACCAGAGGTTTTTCATCCGAATTTAGTGCATTTTCCACTTGATGTGATGAACGATACACTGCCTGATATCCAAAGTATTGATGCCTTGATTTATTGTCCGGGTTCCATCAATCTCAAACCTATTTCAGCATTAAGTACTGATGATTTCAGGAGGGATTTTGAAATTAATGTGATTGGCGCGGTGAGGGTAATCCAGCATTACCTGCCTGTTTTAAAAAAGGGAGAAAATCCGTCTATTGTTTTATTCAGCAGCGTGGCCGCGAAGCTCGGAATGCCTTTTCACGCCAGTATAGCTGCGGCAAAAAGCGCTGTAGAGGGACTTGTAAAATCACTGGGAGCAGAATTGGCTCCTGTTATTCGTGTTAACGCTATTGCGCCAACGATCACCGAGACCTCTTTGTCGGCTTCTATTTTAAGAAACGACCGTATGAAAGAAAACATGACCGAGCGCCATCCGCTGAAAAATTATTTAAAACCCCGGGAAGTTGCACAGATGGCGAATTTCCTAATCTCTATAGAGAGCGCATCGATGTCCGGTCAGGTTTTCCAGATGGATTACGGGCTGGTAAGCTTTAAATTATAACACATTTTCTATATGAAAATCCTATTAACAGGCGCAACAGGTTATATCGGCAAAAGACTCCTGCCACTCTTACTCCAACAAGGCTATGATGTAGTATGCTGTGTGAGGGATAGAAAGAGGTTTTATTATCCGCAGGGCCTCGAAGAAAAGCTTCAGGTTATTGAAGTTGATTTTCTGGATCCGAAAACACTGGAGAATATCCCTTTGGATATCGATGCTGTTTATTACCTGATTCATTCCATGTCGGGATCTGCTGCCAATTATGATGAGCTTGAAAGTCTTTCTGCCCATTATTTTATAGAAAAAATAAATGAAACTAATGCAAAACAGGTTATTTATCTCAGTGGTATTGTCAATGATAAATCCCTTTCGAAACATCTGGCTTCAAGAAAAGCGGTAGAAGATATTTTAAAAACCGCAATGGCTGCCACAACGACACTCAGGGCCGGAATTATTGTAGGATCAGGCAGTGCCTCTTTTGAAATCATGCGGGATCTGGTGCATAAACTTCCGTTTATGATTACCCCAAAATGGCTCAATACCAAATGCCAGCCCATCGCTATTAGTGATGTTTTGGAATTTTTAACGCGGTCGCTTTTAAACCCTGCTGCCTATAATGAGAGTTTTGATATTGGAGGTACCGATATCCTGACCTACAAAGAAATGTTACTGGAGTTTGCCCGGGCAAAGAATCTCAAAAGATGCATTTATACCGTGCCTGTGATGACCCCCAAATTATCCTCTTACTGGCTGTATTTTGTAACTTCGACCTCTTTTAAATTGGCCTCAGCTTTGGTGAGCAGTATGAAAGTGGAAGTGATCTGCAAGGATAGCCGTATCAATTCCCTGCTTGGGATAACGCCAATGGGTTACAAGGAAGCGCTGGCAAGGGCGCTGACGAAGATCAATGAAGATGCTATCATTTCAAGCTGGAAAGATTCCCTTGTCAGCGGGCAATTTAAAGGAAATGTATCCAGCTATCTTAAAATCCCCAAAAAGCATTGTTTTATTGACCGAAGAAAAAGGGAAATTATAGACAGGCAATACACCATCTCGAGAATCTGGTCTATAGGCGGAGAAACAGGGTGGTATTACGCAGATTGGTTATGGGGCCTGCGCGGGTTTATCGATAAGATCTTCGGCGGGGTAGGCACCAGGCGCGGAAGAACACATAAGAACCAGATACATGCCGGGGATGCCCTGGATTTTTGGCGAGTGCTGTATGCCAATAAAGAGAAAGGAAAACTGATTTTATATGCCGAGATGAAACTTCCCGGACAGGCCTGGCTCGAATTCAAGATCATTAACAATACGTTGTATCAGGCTGCTACTTTTAAACCTGACGGGTTCATGGGCAAAATATACTGGTATGCCGTCCTGCCGTTTCATGGCTTTATTTTTAACAGGATGATTGAAAAACTGGTCCGCTAAGATTCTTATTGAGATAAAAAAAAGAAATTCTACCAAGATTAATGAGGTACACCCCGTTGGAGAGGCGCATTTAAAAAAAATAAAAAAGAAAAATCTCAAGATCAGTCAGTTCTGGTTTAATAAAGCGGTTCTGTCTCATTTGGGAATAACTTTATCTTTATAATTTTAAACCCATCGAAAAATGAATACCAAAGGTCATTGTTATTCAAAGTCTATTATTCTGTAGGCAGTATATTTTAAGCTTAGGTTTACTTTAAGTTATCGAGATGTTGAAGAAAGAATGAAGATAAGGGGAGTGATTGTGGATCATGCTACGATACAACACTGGGTTTATAAATTTACACCTTTCATTGAATCAGAGATGAAGAAGAGAAAGGTCAAAGTGGGGGGCAAGCTGGAGATTGGATGAAACCTATATCAAAGTAAAAGGTATTGGAGTTATTTATATAGGGCAGTTGATAAATTAGGTAATACGGTTGACTTTTTTTGACCAGAAAAACACAGAGAATGAGCGCTCAGTGTTTTCTAATTAAAGCAATTAGTAATAACTACAAACCACGAGGGTAATGTTTCAAAGTTAGTGATATGAGATTTGAGATTTCTAATATGTTGAAATAGAATAAATATCAGCAAAAAATAATTTAAAATGGGCAGTAATGCTCATTTTTTTTGTTTTAATATTGCCTTAAATGAGCTTAAATGAGTAAAAATGCGAC
>JAHEZJ010000066.1 GCA_023251135.1 Flavobacterium sp.
ACTGTTTTCATCTTAAATCCCGTTTTATCTGAGGTTCAGGTGAAGGAAACAGTAACGAAATTTGAAGAATTTCTTACTAGTAGAGGAGCTGAAATGGTATCGAAAGAGGATTGGGGTCTTAAAAAAATGGCTTACGAAATCCAAAACAAAAAAAGTGGTTTTTACCACTTATTCGAATTCAAAGTATCTGGAGAAGTTCTAATTGCTTTTGAAACTGAATTTAGACGTGACGAAAGAGTTATGCGTTTCTTAACTGTAAGTTTAGACAAACATGCTATTTCATGGGCGGAAAGAAGAAGAGCTAAATTAAAATCTACTAAAGCGTAATTATTATGTCTACAATCGAGCAATCTGCAAAAGGAAAAAAAGACGGAGATATCAGATATTTAACGCCTTTAAACATTGAAACTAACAAAACTAAAAAGTATTGTCGTTTCAAAAAATCAGGAATCAAATACATCGATTATAAAGATGCTGATTTCTTATTGAAATTCGTAAATGAGCAAGGAAAAATTCTTCCTCGTCGTTTAACTGGAACTTCATTAAAATACCAAAGAAAAGTTTCTGTAGCTGTAAAAAGAGCTCGTCACTTAGCTTTAATGCCATACGTGGCCGATTTATTAAAATAATTAAAAACTCTAGTCGCTGGTTTCTGTTGAGTCAGAACCTAACTTCTAAAATATAAGGACAACAACATGGAACTTATTTTAAAACAAGACGTACAAAACTTAGGATTTAAAGATGATGTAGTATCTGTAAAACCTGGTTACGGTCGTAACTTTTTAATTCCTCAAGGTTTTGCTACTTTAGCAACTCCTTCTGCTAAAAAAGTTTTAGCTGAAAATCTAAAACAAAGAGCACACAAAGAAGCTAAAGTTGTTGCTGATGCAAAAGCATTAGCTGAAACTTTAAAAGCTCTTGAAATTAAACTTACTGCAAAAGCTGGTGGAGAGAAACTTTTTGGTTCTATCACAAACATCGACATTGCTGAAGCTTTAGAGAAATCAGGTAACGCTATTGATAGAAAATTCATCACTAGTGGTATCGTAAAACGTACTGGAAAATATACAGCTAGCATCCGTTTACACAGAGATGTTATTGTTGAATTAGCATACGAGATTATCGCTGAAAAATAACATTTTGTTAACTTCTTGTTAATAAAATATAAAAACCACTCCTAGGAGTGGTTTTTTTTTGCCTAATTTTGAGAGGAATAACATTCTCAAAACCAGGAAAATGAAAAAAATCTTTGCATTATTACTAGGTGTGTTTGCCATAACCACTGCTATCGGGCAAACCACAACGTCGAGTATTAAGGGGATTATCAAGAGTTCTACCAACGAACTTTTGCCCGGTGCTACTATCTTAGCAATCCATACCCCTACAGGAAGTAAATATTCAGCCGTTTCCAATGAAGACGGAAGGTTTAATATTTTGAACATGAGAATTGGAGGTCCCTACAAAATTGTAGTGACTTTTATAGGCTTTCGAAATCACGAATATACAGACTTGAATCTTGATCTGGGGAAACCTTTTAATTTGGATGTTGTTTTGGAAGATGAAAGCCAGACATTGGAAGAGGTGAAAATCGTTTCTAAGGATAAGGTTTTTAAAAGCGGAAAAACGGGAGCCGAAACTACAATTGGAAAACGGGAGTTAACAGCTTTGCCTACCATTTCCAGATCGGCAGAAGATTTCACGCGTTTGGAGCCCACTGCAAGCGGAGGATCTTTTGGAGGAAGAAACGATCAGTATAACAACTACTCATTAAACGGTGCGGTATTTAATAATCCGTTTGGACTGGATGCTGCAACGCCCGGAGGACAGACAGGATCACAGCCTATTTCACTTGATGCAATCGAGCAGATTCAGGTCGCGACAGCTCCATACGATGTTACTTTATCGGGTTTTACCGGAGCTTCGGTCAATGCAGTAACCAAGTCGGGTACAAACGAGTTTCATGGTACCGCCTATGGTTTTTACCGAAATCAGGATTTGACGGGAAGTAAAATAAAAGGAGAAAAAATATTTGTACCCACTTTAGAGCAAACTCAGGCCGGTTTTAGTTTAGGTGCTCCTATTATTAAAGACAAACTATTTATTTTTGGAAACTTTGAAATTGACAAACGAAGCGATTTAGGGTCCAATTTCGTAGCCAATAATAATGACGGCGTAACCGGAATTAATGAATCAAGAGTTTTAGAGTCTGATTTAATTGCGGTTTCAAGTGCTTTGGCTAAGTTAGGGTACGATACAGGACCTTATCAGGGTTTCAAACACGAGTCTAATTCGAATAAAGGGATCATAAAGGTAGATTGGAATATAAACGACAATCATAAACTGGCGGTTATTTACAATTTTCTGGATGCTTCCAAAGACAAACCGGCGCACCCTACAGCTTTGGGTTTCAGAGGACCGAATGCTTCCATTTTACAGTTTAGAAATGCCGGGTACCAGATTAATAATAACCTAAGTTCTTTCTTGGTTGAATTAAATTCAAAATTCAGTGAATCGGTTTCCAATAAACTGCAGGCCGGGTATTCGCATTTTAACGATTACAGAGTGCCATTTTCAGTTCCGGCCCCTGTAATTAATATTCAGGATGGTGCGGGTTCCAACTATATTATTGCCGGACATGAGCCTTTTTCTATTAACAATACTTTAGATCAGAAAGTAATTCAGATTACCAACAATCTGAGTTATAATGTGGGCAAACATGCCTTTACTTTTGGGGCTTCGTTTGAGAAGTTTAAGTTTGCGAACTCCTTTAATCTGGCCGGTTATGACAATTTTGGAAATCCAAACGGATATGCCGGAACCTTTTTCACGCCTTATTTTACAACGCAGGACTTTTTAAATGATGCTGCCAAACCTTTTGCCACCAGTATTATAGCGCAGAATTTAAAGTATGCTCAGGATGTTTTTGCAACTAAAAGTAATTTTGAAGTGGGGAGTAATGGAGGATGGAAATTGGCTGAATTGAATGTAGGGCAATTGGCATTTTATGCCCAGGACGACATCAGTATCGGGGATGATTTTAAGCTGTCGTTGGGATTAAGAATCGATAAACCCTTGTATTTTAATACTGCCGATTTGATTCAGAAATACATAGATACGGATAATGGCGGAGGCAAAAGAAATAATAACACCGATTATTTTAATCCGCAAACGGGTCAGGCTGTTAAGTTAATTTCTACCGATTTACCAAGTGACCGTATTCTATGGTCGCCTAGAATTGGTTTCAACTGGGATGTTAATGGTGATGCTACTTCACAGCTTCGTGGAGGATCGGGAGTTTTTACCGGAAGAATTCCTTTTGTGTGGTTAGGTAATCAGGTGAGTGGTGCCGATGACAGCTTTTTCCAGATTATGGATCCGGATTATAAATGGCCGCAGGTTTGGAGAACGAGCCTGGGATTTGATCACCGATTTGAAAGCAATTATATCGTAACAGCAGACTTGTCTTATAATAGAGATATCAATGCGGTACACGTTCAGAATTGGGGATTAAAAGCACCAACCGGTACATTGGCGGGTGTAGACAACAGGTCTATTTATCTGGCGGCAGATAAAGGAGCAAACAATGCTTATGTAATGACAAATTCAGATAAGGGGAGCGCTTTTAATGCGACGCTAAAAGTGCAGAAAAACTTCGAAAATGGTCTTTATGCCAGTGTGGCTTATAATTATCTGAAATCGAAGGATGTGAACTCTATCGAAGCTGAAATTACAGGGGATGCTTTTGCTTTTAATCCAGCTTTAGGAAATGTGAACAATGATGTACTTTCGAATTCTAAATACGGAGATAATCATCGTTTTATAGCGGTAGGTTCTAAAAAATGGAAGTATGGAAAAGACAAATGGGCCACAACGGTTTCTGCTGTTTTTGAATACGCACAGGGAGGACGTTTTAATTACACGTATGGAGGGGATATTAACGGAGACGGGTCTACGGTAAACGATTTAATTTATATTCCTACAACCGCTGAAATAGCACTAATGAATTTTAGTGCAGCGGGAGAAGGAGCTGCTTTTGATCAATTTATCGCTCAGGATAAATATATGAAAAACCGAAGAGGGCAGTATGCAGAGCGTTACGGTGCTCTATCTCCGTGGAGAGGAAGATGTGATCTGAAGATACTACAGGATTATAACTTCAAGATTTCTTCGGCTTCTGATAAAAAGAATACGATTCAGTTTAGTATTGATGTTTTGAATTTTGGGAACCTGCTAAATTCAGACTGGGGAGTGGTTCAGGTGCCTACAAGCGTTCAGCCTATTGGGGTGAAAGTTGTTGGAAATACGCCAACGTATACTTTTAACGGAACACAGACTAAAACGTTTAATTATGATGCCAGTTTAATGTCGAGATGGCAGGCGCAATTTGGTATACGATACATTTTTTAGTAAAGCAAAAAAAGTCATAAATTTGCCCTCGCATTTGCGGGGGCTTTTTTTATGGATACGAAAAAAGTTCCGGAATTTTATACAAGCTCTTTTTAGAGTGTTTAACACAAGAAAAATAATGAAATACGCAAGATTAACAAAAGAGCAATTTGATGAATTGCACGCAGAATTTGCCAGCTTTTTGGCAACGCAGGCTATTGATAAAGCAGAGTGGGATGCTCTTAAAGTAAATAAACCGGAAGTTGCGGAACAGGAGCTGGATGTTTTTTCAGATTTGATCTGGGAAGGTGTTTTGTCGAGAGCAGAATTCTTGGAGCATTTTTCTAAAAACCATATCTTTTTATTTCAGTGTTTTGAAACCCATGTGCAGTCTATAGTATTAAAAGCGTTAGTTGCTGAAACTGATTTTCTGACCAAAGAAGGTTTGCAATGGCTGTCGGATAATATGTTTACCGAAAACATAGAAATGAAAGTGGGTAAAAAAGTATTTACAGAAGATCGAAATGCTTCTATTTTTGAATTAATTCAGCAAGGAGCATTCTTAAGTGACGGACAATTGTTTAAGCAAATTAATTCGATTATTGAATCGTAATTGCTCTTTTTGAAGATTTAAAGGTTTGAAATAGGTAAACGTTTGATATTTAAATGTTTACCTATTTTTTATTTTTTTAACTTTTGTTTAATTTTTAATGTTTTTTTTTACCCGTATTTCTACGCATTTTTTCTGAATAATTTAAAAAAAGCAGCTCTTTCTTGTCAATTTTATGGTTTGCTTTCGGTTTATGCTGTTTTTGCATAATTTCAATCGATTACCTTGTTATTTTGTAGTCTTTTTCGTTCTTTTTTATAGAGCGGAGAAAAATAAAAATATTTTTTAACATTTTATTTTAGCCTCATTTTACGTTATAAAGGCAGGTTTTTCCGATGATTTGCATGTTTTTCGAATTTGATATTTGTGCTAAATTTGAAAAACAGTAAAATTATACTTGTTTCGTATGCTCCTTTTTTCTAATTTTAGTATTGAAAAAGTTAAACAAAACTTTTTGATCCTTTTTTCCAAAAACATCGATTTAATATATTTTAATAAAGCAAGTGGTGTTTTTGTACCGTTATCTAGAGTTGAAGTTTTTTATAATAACTTAATTAGTTTGCGTATGGAATTGATCACTACTTTCTTTATCAAGTTTGCATTAGGTTTTCGTATTATTTTAGCTTTGTCTTATAAGAGTTTGAATAAAATTGAATTTATCATCAAATTGAATTTTTGTTCCACTTCAAACTTATTTCATCAATTTTCCAATTCTGTTATTTTTTCATTTTCAAATCCCAATCGGGGGTTTGTCGATGAGGCGTATTGTCGTGTTTAAAAATTTTTAAATACGGACTGCGTTTTTTAAAATGAACTGATTCAATTTTTAGAGTTCTGTTCTAAAAGAAACAAAGTTTATAAAAAGAATTAATCAGCTTTTTATAGATATTGAATCATACTATATATGCTGTAGAACTCCCCGGTTCTTCCAAACGTATATTTTCTTTTATGAAAATTGGTTACAACAAATCATTCTTTACGGAATGCTGATTTAGAATCAGTATTTCTCAAATTTATTGGTATGTCTTTTATTCGAAAAAGAATAGGAGCGGTTCTTTAGTATGCTTCTGTATACTCGGTGCAACATGATTTTTTACTGAAATGTTGTTTACATTCTTAGTATTCTGGGAGTCTAAATTTTATTTCAACAAGTTGATTATTAGTGTTTTTTTGAAATTGCCTAAGCATAGCTGCTTATCGCAAGAGGTATTTTATTGTCCATTTTCTAATCTTCCAAATTATGAAAAAAAATTTTACTTTTTATGATCTCCTTGTGAAGAGGAGATTATTGGGGTTATTGTTTTTACTGCTGTTTTGCAATCAAAACTTTGCCCAGACTTTTTGTAGACCCATCTCCCATACGAGCAGTAGAGCAGGAGTATGTTTGGGGACTACGGAGGTCCTAAACCCAACCTTAGCCTATGATGCAAGTACGACTACGTTTGCGTCATTGACGAATGCATTGGGAGTACTTTGCTCTGTTCAGGAAACGGTAAAGTTTGGTCAGATGGCAAAAGCCGGTGACCAGATTGTGATCGTTTACGGATCAAATGCAGATTTGTTGGATGTTGGTTTAGTAGCCAACACCACTATCCAGCCCAGTAATTCGGTGGCGGGTACAAGCAGTACGGCATTGGCTTTAAACAGTCCATTGCTGAATGTAAACGCCATAAGCGGCGCTACTACAGCTACTGTAAAATACACCCTGACAGCTGATGCAGATCAGGTTAAGGTAGAAATAGGCGGACTGCTTAGTGTTCTGACTAATGTGCGAATTTACGATGTGCGATTACAGTTTGCACAACCTACCATTGCCGGAGGAGCAACACAATCTGTTTGTGTAGGACAGTCGATTGCACTTTCTGCAACACCAGCTGTGGGTACGACATTGGCTTGGTACAGTTCTCCAACCTCTACCACAGCACTTTCAAATGTAAATACTTTTACAACACCGGCTTTAACAACAAGTACTACTTATTATATAGGTATATCACGAAGCGCCGGTTGTGAAGGAGATCAAAGATTTCCGGTTACAGTTAATGTTCTGGATCCGGTATTGCCAACCATTAGTTCGGTTGGTACCTCAATTTGTTCTACGGGAGCAACACAAGCCACAACACTATCCGTTATAAATCCGGTACCTGGAACAACTTATTCCTGGTTTAGCGCCGCAACGGGTGGTTCGGCATTAAGTACCGGGAGTACTTATACACCAACTGTTCCAACGGGAACTACTAATTTTTATGTCGAGGCATCCATAGGTGTCTGTAAAACAGCAACACGAACTCCGGTTACGGTTACTTCAACTCCTGTTCCGGGAGTTGCCACTATTTTAACACAAAGTGTAACTATAGTTTCGGGTCAGAATGCAACACTTAGTGCTTCTACTTCAGAACCTGGTGTAACCTTAGATTGGTATGATGTAGCTACAGGAGGCGTTCGATTATTAGGAGACTCCAATAATTTTACAACTCCGGTATTAGTAGCTTCTAAAACCTATTATGTGGAGTCCCGAAACAGTGCGGGAGGCTGCGTTAGTGCAACCAGAGTACCTGTAACGGTAACGGTTATACCTGCTGCTTTAGGAGGTTGTTTAGAAGCCAATAGCCAGCAAACCACTCAGAATGGTTTGTGTCTGCTTTGTTCATCAAGCGCTCAGAACAATTCTGTTGACGGAAACAGTGCTACTTTCTCTTCTCTAACACTACCGATAGGTTTAGTGAACGGCTGGATTCAGCAAACATTACAATTTAATAATCCGGGAAAAGCGGGAGATATTATTGATGTTGATCTTGCATTGCCAGGAGGAATTGCAGATCTTAATTTGTTAGGAGTAGTTAGTCTTGCAACTTATAATGGAGCAACTTTTAACAACGACAGAAATTTCATTAATAACGCATTGGTTTCTTTGCAGTTATTATCCGGAAATAAGTTCAGAGCCACTTTTACTGCTGCAGCCAATTTTGATCGTATCGAAATTAGATTAGGCGGCTTGGTAAGTGCGCTAACGACTTTGGATATTTATCAGGCTACACATCGTTATAAAGCGCCATCCTTTACCGGAAGCACCACAATTTGTGGCGGACAGACCACTACTTTAACAGCAGACATCGTAGTTGGTGAAAGTGTTAAATGGTATGATGCTTTAACAGGAGGAACTTTATTGGCTAGCACCGCGGCTTATACTACGCCGGCTTTAACGGTAAACACTACGTATTATGTAGAAGTGACCCGCAATGGCTGTGTCAATAGTGAAAGAAACCCGGTTGTGGTTACGGTAAACAATCCGATCGCTCCGACACCGGTATCGGCCAGTCCTGCCAATTTATGCGGGGGAGCTACAACTTCAATAAGTGTTGATTCACCGGTTGTGGGAACTGTTTACAAATGGTACGACGCGAGTACGGGTGGAAATTTAGTGTTTACGGGTACCGTTTTTGCGACACCAAATTTAACCACTACGACTACTTATTATGTCGAAGCTTCAATCGGAACTTGTATAAGTTCAAGTCGTACACCGGTTACCGTTACGGTTAATCCACGACCTTCGGCACCAGTTGCAGTATCTTCACACGTGATTGTTCAGTCAGGTCAGGATGCAACATTGGCAGTCGTGAGTAGTCCTGGTATTAATCACAATTGGTATGATGCACCAACAGGGGGAACTCTTTTGGCGACTAATGTAAATAGTTATACCCCTAGTCCGGCTTTAACGCTAAGTAAAACATTTTATGTAGAGTCAGTAGATTTAGCTACCGATTGTACAAGCAGCACAAGAACCGCGATCCTTGTTACAGTAATTAGCGGAGTAAATAGCTGCTTGTTAGCCAATTCTCAGGTAACTACTAAAGGAGGAACCACAAACTGTTTGACTTGTAGTTCTAGTGGAGACGGAAATTCTGTAGATGGAAATTCTGCTACAGCGGCGACTCTTACCATACCTCTTGGTTTAGTAACCGATCATATTCAACAAGATCTAACCTTTCCAACAACGGGTCAGACAGGTGATATTATCGATGTAGAATTGGGAATTCCTGTTGGACTTCTTGATATTAGTGCACTTTCTAATGTTAGCCTGCAAAGTTTTAATTCAGGAGTACCTAACGGTGATTTTAGTACCATTAATAATCTTTTGAATGTTCAGATCTTATCCGGAAATCGTTTCAAAGCAAGTTTTGCAGCAGCGGGTACTTTTACCAGTGTGCGTGTTCGATTAAGCGGATTGGCAACTCTTTTATCAAGTCTGGAGATTTACGAAGCTTCTTATAGATTTGCAAATGCTGTAGTAACAGGAGCAGCCGCACCAATTTGTGCCGGACAAACCGCTTCCTTATCAGCAACTGCAGCTGGTGGAGATACATTTGAATGGTACGATGCTCCAACCGGAGGTAATATAGTAGCGGTTAATCCAACTGCTGCATTGACCACTACAACAACCTTTTATTTGGAAGCAACGCGCGGAGGAACTTGTATTAATACCGTTCGTCAGCCCGTTACGGTGACTGTATTGCCTTTACCGACAGCTACAGATATTAACATCACAACTCCTTTGACCGCTTCTTGTTCTGGAGGTATTGTTTTGACTCCAACATCAGCTTTAGCGGGAGCAACTTTTAAATATTATTTAGATGGAAATAAAACACAGGAGGCAACCGGAACGATATCCGGAGTTACCTATGTTAAAGATTCTGGAACTGGTGCTCTAACGATAACCGGACTTACTGCGTTAAATTCTCCTCATACCTATTATGTATCTGTGTTTAACAATGGTATCTGTGAGAATGCAAACGGAAACTTAAAAGCAGTGGTCGTAAACTTCCCAACAGGTTCAGCTTTGACAGTAACACCAACTTTGGCAGGCTGTGCTAAAGTGAATTTAAAAGATGCTATTGTTGGTTTTGATGCAACCACGACTTATACTTTTTATGATTCGTTAAACAATCCAATAACAGATCAGGCCGCTTCAAATATTACAGCAAACGGTAATTATTTTATTCAGGCTCAGGCGAATGGTAGTGATTGTCCATCTGCTAAAGAACCGGTAGCAGTTACCATTAATCCGTTGCCAACCTTAACAGGAGTAACGAGTTCAGTAGTGGTTCCTAAAGGTACTTCTGTTGCTTTAGCAGCAACTTCAAATGGAACAATTACCTGGTACGATCAGCAAGGAAATGTAGTGCCTTCAAATAATACAGGACCTTTAAACACAGTAGGTGTTTTTAGTTATACAGTAGTTGCCAGTAACGGAACCTGTACCACAAGTCAGACGATTACGATTAGTGTAATTGATCCTGCTACCTGCGATCCGTTATTAGAAAGAGTTTATGCAACTACACAATCGTCAGACTCCATTATTACAGGAAACGTGAGCAATGGACCATTAGCTGTTGACGGTGATCCAAGTACACACTCCACCATTACAACCGGTTTGGGACTTTTGGGTATTGGAACAACCTGGCAAAATCTGCAATGGCCAACAACCATTGTGAAAGGAACACCTGTAACGGTAAAAATTGGTTTAGAAAACAGTTTAATTGCTGTGGCCCAAAACATTTCAGTAGTGGGTACTAAACGTGACGGATCTAATAATCCTATCGATATTGGAACTTTACAACCTATAACAGGATCTTTATTAAACTTATTACCGGGAGAAAATTCATTCGAATTTACTTTTGTTCCGTCTAATACTGCCGGACTTCAGGATTATGATGGTATCCGTGTACAATTAGGATCCATTTTAAGCGTAGCACAAAACATTAGTGTATACGATGCTTATTACAAAAAACAAGTAACTCAGATCACTTGCGGACAGGGAGATATCGAAGATGTTTTCTCTGGTGTAAGAGATTTGGGAATAGGAGCATTAACTGCTACAGTGGGAGTTTCAAACCCATGGAATATAGCCGACAAAGATATTGCCACCTATGCCACTATGTTTAATGCAGTAGGATTATTGGCTGCTGCCGAACTTACTACAACCTTTAGAACCCCTTCTATGGTTGGGGATAGTTTAAGAATTGTAATCTCAAAACCCGGAGTAGTTTTAAATCTTAATTTACTTACCGGATTTTCAATTCAGCTTTATTCCGGAAACATTCCGGTGGGCGCACCAATTGAAAATACAAGCAGTTTGTTGACTTTAAAACTGCTTTCAGGAGATACAATGGCAATGACTATTGTGGCACCTCAAACACAGCCTTATGATAAAGTGGTGATCACACTTGGCGGTGTTGCCAGTGTTTTAGATCAGCTTCGAGTACATTCTATTGATCGTGTAACAAATACAAAAGTCATAGGAAGTGACCCTGATAATAAAGTCACGGTCTGCCCCGGCACCGCTATTACACTCGTCGTCCCGCCCAAACCTTGTGCGGATTATGAATGGTACGATTCGCCTACAGGAGGAAATCTTGTAGCCAGTGGTCAGACTTATACGCTTCCGGCTACATTGGCAGCAGGAACCTATAAATATTACATTCAGCCTATTCGTTACGGTTGTCCTGCTTTAGAAAGAGGAGAAGTAACTGTGGTTGTAAGAGCTACTGTTCCTGCAGCAACAATAACAAACGTAACTATAAACGGAGGATCAGCTACTATTATTTGTTCAGAAACCGGTACGGTAACCTTAGATGCGGTTTTAAGCGCTACACCAGTACTTACAAATCCGGTATACCACTGGTATAGCTTTGATGGTACAACAAGCCAGTTAATTCCTGGACAAGTAACCTCAAAATTGATCGTGACCGGTTTAGTTCCGGGAACCTATACCTATTATGTTGGGGTAAGTTCAGATGAATTGTGTGAAACTGCTCCTGCAGACAGAAAACAAGTAACCTTTACGATTTTACCAAGTTCTCTGGTAAGCGATATTTCAATAAATAATGCCTCTATTTGTCATGATACGCCAGTTACTTTAACACCATCAAGTATGCTGACGAACCCTGTTTTTGCCTGGTATTTAGATGCTAATAAAACGCAACCTATTTTTACCGGAACAATTGGAGGAGTGGATTATACGCTTAGTAGTACAGGAGCTTTAACCGCTACAGGTTTGACACCGGCGATGAGCCCAATGTCTTATTATGTTGCCGTTTCAAGCGATTTTACCTGTCAGAATAAAAATGGAGAGTTGAGATTGGTGACGGTTCTTATTAATGATCCGGCCACACCAACATCTACACCGGCTAATCAAAGTTTCTGTTTGGTTGATGCGCCTACAGTTGCCAATCTTCAGGCTGATCAGGCCAATGTGGTTTGGTACCTTGCAGCAACAGGAGGAACTGCATTAGATCCAACAACAGCTTTGACTACCAGATCTTATTATGGTGCCATCAGAGACCTGAATGGCTGTGAAAGCTCAGTGCGATCAGTAACAGCTGTAACCGTTAGTGATCCGGGTACACCAACTTTGGTAACAGCGGGAACACAAAACTTCTGTTTGGTAAATGCACCAACATTTGCAAGTGTTCAGTTTAACGAAGCCAATATTGTTTGGTACACCGCTTTGACAGGAGGAACAGTTATTCCATCGACTACAGCTTTAACCAGCGGTACATACTACGCGGTAATCAAAGATCCAACTACGACTTGTGAAAGTGCAGTAAGATTGGCGGTAACCATCAGCGTAACCGATCCTGGTACACCAACCTTAGTAACAGCAGGAACACAAAACTTCTGTTTGGTAGACGCACCAACTTTTGCAAGTGTTCAGTTCAACGAAGCTAATATCGTTTGGTACACTGCTTTAACTGGTGGAACTGTGATTCCATCAACTACAGCTTTAACCAGCGGTACTTATTATGCTGTAATCAAAGATCCGACTACGACTTGCGAGAGCGCAGTAAGATTGGCGGTAACCATCAGTGTAACCGATCCGGGTACACCAACCTTGGTAACAGCAGGAACACAAAACTTCTGTTTGGTCAATGCACCAACAT
>JAHEZJ010000077.1 GCA_023251135.1 Flavobacterium sp.
AGAAATCTGTATCTCGGGCGATGGCTTGTCCAGAGGATACTTGTACCAACCCGAACTAACGGCAGAAAAGTTTATTGTAAACCCTTTTAACGAGAGCACAAAACTCTACAAAACAGGAGATTTGGGCAAATGGTTACCCGACGGTACCATCGCCTACATAGGCCGAAAAGACAGTCAGGTTAAAATCAGAGGCCACAGAGTAGAACTTGGAGAAATCGAACAGGTATTACAATCTCAGCAAGACATCGATCAGTGTGTTGTGGTAACCGCAACCGTTCAGGGCGATCCAGTCATTGTAAGTTACCTCGTGAGCGCAACAGTCGTAGACAAACAGCAGCTTCGCCTGTCACTGGGACGCGAATTACCCGACTATATGTTACCGAGTTATTATGTGTTTTTAGACAAATTTCCGCTTACACCAAACGGTAAAATCGACAAAAAGGCATTGCCTCCGGTAAACGAGGCCGATGTAATTCAGCAGGAGTACATCGCTCCTTCCAATGAAACCGAAGAAAAGTTAGTTGTCATATGGGAGGAAGTTTTGCAGAAAAATAAAATAGGAGTAGGAGATATTTTCTTTGCCCTTGGAGGACACAGCTTAAAAGCAACCCAGGTAATTTCTAAAATTCAGAAAGAATTCAATATTAAAATTGAGCTCAAAGAATTGTATAAAGAGCCAACAATTACAAATCTGGCGCAATATATTGAATCCATACAGCTTTTAAACAATCAGCAGTTTAAATCTACTATTGTTGGCGAAGAACTCGTTTTTTAAAATTACCATTCTGTTCCCGTAAAAGGAAGGAGAATATCCGATAAAAACCATTAAAACAAACAGCTACGAGAGCCTTCTTGTAGCTGTTTTTTTGTTTTATAGAGGTTTTTTTTGTGCCTATGTCTTTTCTTTTTTATGTAGTTGATTGATTTACAGTTATTAAGTCTTTTAAGAGCCATGAAATTAGCAATTATGGGGGCTGAGCCTGTAAAAACTACCTTTTAGGTTAAAAGGGTACCGCTTGTTTATGTTTAATTTTGAATAAAAAAATAGATGTTATGGATGACCGTTATTCAAAAAATAAGCTTTATCTGACGGATGAAGAACAAGAGGTTATAAAAAATTTCCCAATTCTGCTTGCAGGAAGTGGTCTTGGAAGTGTAATTGCCGAATGTGCGCTGCGCTTTGGTTTTGAAAAAATCACTATTGTTGATGGTGATCGGGTAGAAAGTTCTAATTTGAGCAGACAAAATTACACTGAAGATGATATCGATTCGAACAAGGTAGATGCTCTGGCAAAGCGATTGAGATCGATTAATAAAAATGCAGAAATCAATTGTATCGATTTTTTCCTGACTGTCGAAAATATAGGGGATCATATTAAAGGCCATAGAGCGGCAATTAACACACTGGATTTTTCTTCTCCGGTACCCTTGATATTCGATACGGCCTGTCAAAAGT
Source organism: Flavobacterium sp. (assembly GCA_023251135.1). Lineage (GTDB taxonomy): Bacteria > Bacteroidota > Bacteroidia > Flavobacteriales > Flavobacteriaceae > Flavobacterium. Next base: position 1,457 of record JAHEZJ010000077.1, read on the forward strand.
TAGACATTCCGGTACTGCATCCGTACAATATAGGATGGGGGAGTCTGGTAACCGTTATTGCCAGAGATGGTCTTCTTTTAAACGCATTGGCCAACGGAGATGAAGAATTTAATGAAGCAACAATGATGGAATACGCTTCAAGTTATTTGCGATTCTGGGGAAATCCACAAAAATGGATGGACAGCATTATTGAAAAATACAAAATCGAAAAAGGATGCCAATCACCGCCACAAATGGCTATTGCATCCTGGTCGGTAGCGGCCTTATGCACCCATTTGCTTTTTAATATCGCAACTGGTAAAAAGTATAAAAAATTCCCTGAATTTTATTTGTCCGCCATTATAGATGAGGATTTATAGAATCCCATTTTGGGCTCTTGACAATAATAATTTACCGTGTAGAGACATAGATTTTATGGAGTGTTAGATGTGAAATGTAAAACGTCTTAATCTTCTCCGGAGAATCTATGTTTCTATGTGTTTAAGCCATAGCCACAGAAAGACTCAACAGAAAAAATCTGCACAATCTGCAAGATCTGCGGGAAAAACATAAGTGTGAGATGTGCTATGTTAGATGTGAAAAGAATGTCTAAAAAGAAACACATTCCTCTTAGATAACGCTCTGTGTTTTATTAAAAGTGAAATGTCTTATTTTCAGTTGCAAGATCTATGTTCCTATGTGTTTAAGCCATAGTCATAGTAAGGCCTCAACAGAAAATATCTGCACAATCTGCAAGATCTGCGAGAGAAAAATTATCGCACAAAAACATCGGTTTTAGGATGTAAAATGTGGAATGTAAGATGTGAAATGTAAAGTGCAAAAACTATGCACAAGAGAAACGTGTTTCTCTTGTCTAGTGCTCTGTGTTTTATTAAAAGTGAAACGCCTTTTTTCAGTTAGAAAATCTATGTTCCTATGTGTTAAAACCATAACCATAGTAAGGCCCCAACAGAAAAAATCTGCCTGAAAAATATTTATCCCATAGAAATAAAAGCCTATGTCTTTTAAATCAGTTTATTACTGGTGGCATAGGCAATTGCCTCGGCAATATTACCAACCCCTAGTTTGGTAAACAACTTCCTCTTGTGAAACTTAATCGTATCTGCTGATACAAACATACTCTCGGCCATATTGGCAATCGTAAACCCCCTGATAGAATACTGCAAAACCTCCTTCTCCCGGCTGGTAAGTTCTATTTTTTTCATCACCTTCCAAAAATCTCCCTCCAGGTCGTAACTGTAGATCTTATTTTCTCCTTTTTTGTAAATCTTAATATTCCCGGACTGCAATTCAGAAGAAAGAGAGATAATACAAATCGACTTCCAAATTTTTCCGTCATTGGTTAAAAAAACAGGAGTCAGCTTCTGATTCACCAAAAAAGTCTTTCCATTGGGGTTCTTCAAACGAAAGTCATACGAGATCGTATGATTCAAACGTTCCTCTACGGGGATATTCTGATAAAAATCAAACCCTATAGTGTTGATCTTCAGTAATAAATCCAAATCCTCTTTTACTACGTACTTAAAATAAAAGGCGTAACCCAATTCCTGAACTTCTGCCGGAGTGTGATCACATAAGAACAATGGATTTTCGGACACGTACTCAAAACCTTTCTTTTCGTAATCGATAATATAAATACTGCTGTAAGTAGTTCTGGCAAACGCCCGGACCAATTCTAAATAATTTCCAAGTCTGCCTTTTTCATCCTCGGAGATCTTGTGAACGGTGTTGTTTGAGGAAAAAAAGTCGTTTTCAATTACCATATTTTAATATTTTTTTA
>JAHEZJ010000067.1 GCA_023251135.1 Flavobacterium sp.
AGAGTCTGAAAAAATGATGCATGTTTATGCTGATTTTGCACAGAACTTTATGGCCATTCCGGTTGTGAAAGGTTTTAAAACCGAAACGGAGCGTTTTGCCGGTGCTGATGAAACCTATTGTATTGAGGCTTTAATGCAGGATGGAAAAGCGTTACAGGCTGGAACGTCTCACTTTTTAGGTCAGAACTTTGCAAAAGCATTTGATGTTAAGTTTGCGAATGCTGAAGGAAAACAAGAGCATGTTTGGGGAACTTCCTGGGGAGTTTCGACCCGTTTGATGGGAGCGTTGATCATGACGCATTCAGATGATCAGGGATTGGTATTGCCTCCAAATTTGGCGCCAATACAAGTTGTGATTGTTCCGATTTATAAAACGGATGAGCAATTGGCTGAAATTACCGCTGCGGTTAATGAGCTAACAGCTAAATTAAGAAAGTTAAAAATTTCTGTTAAGTATGACGACCGTACCACTCAAAAACCAGGATTCAAATTTGCGGAATGGGAATTGAAAGGGGTGCCGGTTAGAATTGCTGTTGGTCCAAAAGATTTAGAAAATGGAACTTTTGAAGTTGCCAGACGTGATACATTGACTAAAGAGGTGGTTTCTGCTGAAGGAATTGTGACTTATGTAAATGATCTTTTAGAGCAGATTCAGACTGATTTATACAATCGTGCCTTAAACTACCGAGATACTCATATTACGGAAGTAAATAGTTTTGAGGAATTTAAGCAAATTTTAGATGGAAAAGGTGGTTTTGTGTCGGCTCATTGGGACGGTACAGCGGCTACTGAAGAGAAGATAAAAGACCTGACAAAAGCAACGATTCGTTGTATTCCTTTGGATGCTGTTGAGGAGGCGGGAACCTGCGTGTTTACTGGGAATCCATCTACCAAAAGAGTGCTTTTTGCGAAGGCATATTAAAAAAAAATAAAAAAAATTGCATCAGCTATTGTGCAACTAAAAAATAGATGTATCTTTGCATCCGCATTAGAGAAATACACGGTCCGTTCGTCTATCGGTTAGGACGCCAGGTTTTCATCCTGGTAAGGGGGGTTCGATTCCCCCACGGACTACTTTTTTTTCTGCGAGCAAAGTTATTTAACTTGATGTAATGGTCCGTTCGTCTATCGGTTAGGACGCCAGGTTTTCATCCTGGTAAGGGGGGTTCGATTCCCCCACGGACTACAAATTTCAATTTTATTTAAATTGAAGAAAACTTAGAACGATGATGGTCTGTTCGTCTAGGGGTTAGGACTCCAGGCTTTCGTCCTGGTAACAGGGGTTCGATTCCCTTACAGACTACAAAATTAGTTGTGAATAAGTTTTATAAAATAAAAATTGGTGTCTCGATTTTTGTTTTATTAGTTAAAACCAAAGTGATTGCTTAGCAATTGTGGGAGGTTTTTCTTTTTTAACTAGTATCTATAATAATTATTACATCTAAAATTAAAAGAAAATGGCAAATCATAAGTCAGCATTAAAAAGAATCAGAAGTAACGAAAAAAGAAGAGTTCTTAACAGATATCAGCATAAAACTACTCGTAATGCTATCAAAGCGTTAAGATTAGCTACTGATAAAACTGATGCAGCTTCTAAATTATCAACTGTAATCTCTATGATTGATAAATTAGCTAAAAAGAACATCATTCATGATAATAAAGCTTCTAACTTGAAGTCTAAATTAACTAAACATGTTGCTAAATTGTAATTAATTACAATTTCCTAAAAAATATAAAAGTCCTCTTTGAGGACTTTTTTTTTTGTTTATACTACAAGTGAAATTTCAAACTCCAAATTCCAAATTCCAAATTCCAAATCTCAATATTGCTTGATTGGTTATTGAAGTTTGGAATTTGGAATTTGGAATTTGGAGTTTGAGATTTAAAGTATTTAGATTCCTATCTTCTTTTTAAGATATTCCAGCATAGGCTGGGTAATGGGTTTTGAGAGGAAATCGATTATAATGGGGTATTTTTTAGCTTTGGCCAGATCATCGGGGTCGATAGTAGAAGAGAGTACAATTACACTTGCAGTATTGAATTCTTTGTAAGCCGGAGAGGTAAAGTGATCCAGAAACTCCCAACCGCCCATTACGGGCATGTTTAAGTCTAAAAAAATCAGTTCCGGTTTTTTGTTTGCTTTGTTTTTGTTGTTCGTGTATTTCAGTGTGTTGAAATGGTGTAATGCTTCCTCGCCATTTTGAGCTGTAATAATTTCATTGGAGAAGGAGGCCTTCGAAATTACTTTTTTGCATAACATCAACGTGATTGGGTCATCGTCAATACATAAAATTTGCTCGAGCATATGAGTTAGTTTTTGAATGTTATCGTAAATGTGGTGCCTTTGTTGACTTCGCTGTCTATACTGATTGTTCCTCCCATGGTTTCGACTTGTGATTTTACAAGATACAAGCCAAGACCTTTGCTGTCGGGGTAGTTATGGAATCGTTGGTATAGTCCAAAGACTTTGTCGCGGTTTCTTTCTAGATCAATTCCAATTCCATTGTCTTTGAAGGTTAGAATTGCTTTATGGTCGATTTGTTCTGCTGTAATGGATATTTTTAGTTTTCTGTTTTCTGATTTGTATTTTATCGAGTTGGTTAGTAGGTTGAGTAGAATGCTTTCGATATAAGCTTTGTTGGTGTTTAGCAGCGGGACTTTGTCGAATTTGAGTTTGATGATGGGTTTGTGCAGTTCGATCTGGAAAGACAGCTGGCTAAATACATTTTCGAAAACTTCTTGCAGAGAGACTTCTTCTTTTTGCATAGAAGGATTGTCTTTGATGATGATGACCTTTACTAAGTCATTAATAGTTTCGTTTAACAAATGGGTCGATTTGGTAAATCCGGTTAGGATTTCTTCGAGTTCTTCATTCTCGATAGGGATATCTTCGATTAGGTTTAAAAGTCCAATTAAATTAGATAATGGGGCGCGTAAATTATGTGAAGTAATGTAAGAGAATTGTTTTAAGTCTTTGTTGTTTTGAGTTAGTTCGCGAATCAGATGTTCTTTTTCTGTTTCTAGTTTCTTTTCGTCTGTAATGTCTCTTTGTATGGAAATCCAGTGCGAAATTGTGCCTTCGGTGTTAAAGATTGGAATCATTGAAAAGCGTACCCAATATTCTTCGTTTGATTTGGTATAGGTGATGGTTTCGATCAGACACTCTTCTTCGTTTTTTATGGCTTTTAAGAGTTTTTTTAATTCTTCAGAGTCTGATTTTGGCCCTTTGAAAATATTCGGCGATTTTCCGATTATTTCATTCGATAAGTACCCGGACATTTGTGAAAAGGCCGGATTTACATAAACAATTTTAGGTATTTTTCGATCGGTTGAATTGGCTTCTGTTATTAATATGGAATCCTTAGATTGTGTAATTACGGTTTCTAATAATCTTAAACGTTGTTCTTCTTCCTTTTGTTTGGTGATATCCTGAATGGCTCCGATCATTCGTATGGCTCTTCCGTTTTCATCTTTCAGTAAAAAACCTCGGTCTAAAACGTATTTATAGCTGCCGTCTGCACATTTAAAGCGATACTGATCTTGCCATTTCTCTGTTTTTTGTTCGATAAAAGAGTATAATTTGATCGACATTCTGATGCTGTCTTCGGGATGAATCTTGTCAAACCACCACTTAGATGTCTTTCCAACTTCTTTCGGATTGTATCCAAAAACGCTTTCTATTCCTTTGTTCCAGTTGATGCTGTCTTCCTGGATTTTCCAGTCCCAAATCGTGTCGCTGGTTGCTTTGGCTACAATGTCATATTTTTCGTTTGATTCTTTTATTTCTTCGTTGGTTTCTTTTAGTTTTTTGAAAATGGTAATACTTTTTTTCTCGTTTTTAGAAAGTATGTATTTGAAAAACAGTGCGGTAGTCAGAATGAAAAAAACATCTTTTAAGAAGAAAACAGTATAATAATCGGCCTTGGAAAAGTAAGTTGTGAGTAATTTATGACAGATGGTTGCCACAAATAACGATATGATAATATAAACTAGAGTAATTTGGAGAGTTTTACTTTTCATCACTCAAATATAGTTAATTTAACTATAATTAAACAATAAGAAAAGTTCAAATTAGACTTAAATTTACATTGTTTTTGGGGAACTAAATACTTGTCTTTACGCAAACTATCGCAGAAACGTTTTTTATATCAAAATAAAGTGTACCTTTGCACCCATTAAAAATCACAGATGGAATCTATTAGAAACATTGCAATTATTGCCCACGTCGATCACGGTAAAACCACTTTGGTTGATAAAATTATGTATCACTGTCAATTATTTCGTGACAACGAAAACACAGGTGATTTAATTCTTGATAATAACGATTTAGAGCGTGAGAGAGGTATTACTATTACTTCAAAGAACGTATCAGTTCAATATAAAGGAACAAAAATCAATATTATTGACACGCCCGGCCACGCGGATTTTGGAGGTGAAGTAGAACGTGTATTGAACATGGCCGATGGTGTATGTTTGCTAGTGGATGCTTTTGAAGGTCCAATGCCACAAACTCGTTTCGTATTACAAAAAGCGATCGACTTAGGTCTTAAGCCATGCGTAGTTATCAACAAAGTTGATAAAGAAAACTGTACTCCGGAAGAAGTTCACGAAAAAGTTTTTGACTTAATGTTCGAATTAGGAGCAACTGAAGAGCAATTGGATTTCCCAACGGTTTACGGTTCTGCTAAAAACAACTGGATGTCTGACGATTGGAAAAACCAAACAGAAAACATCGAGCCTTTATTAGACATGGTTTTAAACAATGTGCCTGCTCCTAAAGTTTCTGAAGGAACTCCACAAATGTTAATTACATCTTTAGATTTCTCTGCTTTTACAGGTCGTATCGCTATTGGTCGTCTTGAAAGAGGTGTTTTGAAAGAAGGTATGCCAATATCTTTAGTAAAAAGAGATGGTGCTGTAACGAAATCAAGAATTAAAGAATTACATACTTTTGAAGGTCTTGGACGTAAAAAAGTTGCGGAAGTAATCGCTGGTGATATTTGTGCTGTAGTGGGTGTTGAAGGTTTTGAAATTGGAGATACTATTGCAGATCACGAAACTCCTGAAGGTTTAGCTTCTATTGCTATTGATGAGCCTACAATGAGTATGTTGTTTACTATCAACGACTCACCTTTCTTTGGTAAAGAAGGTAAATTTGTAACTTCTCGTCATATTAGAGAAAGATTGACAAAAGAATTAGAGAAAAACTTAGCAATGAAGTTAGGTGAAACTGATTCTGCAGATAAATTCATGGTTTTTGGCCGTGGAGTACTTCACTTATCTGTTCTTATTGAAACAATGAGAAGAGAAGGGTACGAGTTACAAATTGGTCAGCCACAAGTTATCATCAAAGAAATTGATGGTAAAAAATGTGAGCCAATTGAGGAATTAACAATCGATTTACCAGAAAACCTTTCAGGTAGAGCAGTTGAATTCGTAACACTTCGTAAAGGTGAAATGTTAAGTATGGAAACTAAAGGTGAGCGTATGATCATTAAATTTAATATTCCATCTCGTGGAATTATTGGTTTAAGAAATCAATTGCTTACAGCTACTGCTGGTGAAGCTATTATGTCACACCGTTTCATTGGATATGAGCCTTACAAAGGAGAAATTGCAGGACGTAACAAAGGTTCGTTGATTTCTATGGAAAAAGGAAAAGCTATTCCTTACTCTATCGATAAATTACAAGATCGTGGTAAGTTTTTCGTTGAACCAAATGCTGAAATCTACGAAGGTCAGGTAATTGGTGAAAACTCTCGTGGAGATGATATGTGTGTAAACGTAACGAAAGAGAAAAAACAATCTAACGTTCGTTCTTCTGGAAATGACGAAAAAGCGAGAATTATCCCTCCAATCATTTTCTCATTAGAAGAAGCATTAGAGTACATCCAAAAAGATGAGTATGTAGAGGTAACTCCAAAATCTATTCGTCTTAGAAAGATTTATTTGACTGAAACAGATAGAAAAAGATTTAAAATCTAATCTATCCTCCAAATAAAAGTAAAAGCCATTCGATATCGAATGGCTTTTTTTATTGCTGAACTTTTTGTTGTAGAATTGTTATTTGGGATATCTACTAGAGAAGTTGTGTACTTATCTTTTTAAGCTAAAATGACCTTTAACGACTCTTCCATTGCTAAATTGTATGTCAAACCAATAATCGTCTGCTGGCAATTGCTGGCTATTAAAGAAGCCGTTCCAGCCCAGCGTGGTTTGATCCATTTGTTTGAGTAGTTTTCCGTAACGGTCAAAAATAAAGATCTTGTAATAAGGAAGCTGATCGGAGTTTTTAATAACCCATAAATCGTTGTAACCATCGCCATTTGGCGTAAAGAATCGAGGATAATCTACAACGTACACCTGAAACAGATTAGACGGCCCGCAGCCGTTTTTGTCTCTTGCGATAGCATTGTAAACTCCGGGTTTGACATTAGTGAATAATGGGGCATCCTGAAAAAAACTTCCATCCAATGAAAATTCATAATTACCTACCCCTGTGTATTGAATTAAAACTGAATTCTCATCACCGGAGAAATCTTTTATGTCTGCACCCGTTATCAATGCAGGTTCAGAAAGTATTACTTTGAATTTTTTGGTTTTTTCGCAGCCGTTTGCATTTGTTACAAGTACAGAATAATCGCCGGCGGTGCTTACCGTAATTGAGTTTGAAGTTTCTCCGGTACTCCATAAATAGCTGGAAAAACCGCTGGCAACACTTAAGGTAATTGGTTCTTCTTTACACAAATATTTGGATTCATCTTCAAAATTAGCCACATCAAAAGTATTTACCACAAGAGTTATGGGAAGAATGTCGTAGCAATCGGGTCCATTTGTAGCTTTTGCATAAATGATTTGAGTAAAAGGGGTAGTGTTTTTAAAGATATTGGCTAATGCGTTTGCATCCGCTAAGGCATCGTTGGCGTTTAAAAAATAGCTAAAAGTTAAACCCGGTGGTAATCCGGTAGACAGTCGTGGAGTTACTTCGGTATTAAGGTCAAATTGGTACAGACCATCTTGTTTGTCGTCTTTGTCACAAGTGGCAAAAGGGGGCTGAGTGGCAATCGCAGTGTTGGATATTTGCAATGTTATCTGCGGAAATTTAGCACAGCCGTATTGGTTTTCAAGTCTTACAAAAATAACCTGATTCAGGGTTTTATTGCTGTATTTTTCTGGTGTGGCAATTGGGTTGGTTTTGGCCTGTGCATCGGCTAGTGATTCGTAGTATCCTTTGTTCAGTGTTTCGGCAACATTGTTTTTAATGATGTTAGCAACCTTTGTGAGGTTGAAGACCGATATTCCGTCAGCATCATCATCACATTGTGTTAAGGAGCTGTTGGTTGATAAGATCTCGGGTGCAAACTCAATTTTAATTTGTCCGGTGGCCACGCAGGTGGTGCCGTTTCGGGTGGCTTCTACTTTATAATTCCCTGCTGCTGTTACGGTATAGGTAGCGCCTATTGCTGCGGGTGTAACTTCCGCATAATTGTTGGGTGTCGTTTCTTTTAACCATTTAAAAGTGTAGAGACTACTGTCAAGATGTGTATCTAAAACAACACCTTCGCCAAAACAGGCTGGGTTTTTGTCGGCAATTGTTCTGTTTGCCCCAAAATTTATGGTAGAGGTAAAGCTACCGCCTTCTATAAAAACGGCAGAGTTGTATTGTCCTGTCGGGTCATCAGCAATGACCAGCTTTAAGTGATAGGTTTTATTCGGAATTACTTCGGTATGGGCATTCATTACAACAGTTTGCCCGGCATAATTTATCGGACTATTAACGTTGTTGTAGCCATTGAAAAATTGTTCGTTTAAAGGATCACAGCCCGGATAGTTTGTGCCATTCGCAAAAGCAGGTTCAATTTTGGTATGTACTGTTGTTGAGGAAACAGGTATGGCTGTATTGGGTAAAACCGCTAAATTTTTATAGGGAGCAGAGGTGCCTGCTTCTTTTATCAGAAAAGCAAATCCATCCGAATAGATACACGGATAATACGTTTGATACTCGTTTGATGCAAAAATATAATTGAAACTGATGGAGTTGGTTAAGGCTGTAAAATCAAATTCCAGTACAGTTGCCTGTTGACTTTCGCTATTTTGTAATGCCTGATTTAAGTCAGCATCACCCAACCAGCTGTCATTGATAGCACCTTCGGAGTTTGCTTTTATAAAAGGCCCTTCGGCATTTTTACTTGGTGATGTACTTAAAACAATTCCTCCTGAAAAGGGAAAATTGTTGCTGCCTGAAGTAAAGTAAGCATAACTTTTACCAGAACTTGTAGGGTTTCCGGTTGCACTAACAGTACCAATATCAATACAGGAGCTATTTATTAAAACGTTTTTTGCTAAATCTTCAGGAGTTCTTGAATCGTCTACATTAATATTCTGTGCTTCTGTCTTAACAGATAAGAAGCACAGAAAAAATACTAGCGATAATGCATTAAAGTTGTTCATAGTACAACAAATATACTATAAATCTCTTTTTTTTAATAGTTTGTAAGAAAAGTAAATAAATAAGAATGTCCAGATCAAAACAATTAAAATTGCTGTATAGTGTACTCCGTAATCTTTTGTGTTCTCAACGCCTATTTGTGTCCCAATCGATCTAATTACAGACAATCTTGAAAAAGGCTCAATAATAAGGTTGGACATGGCTTCTAGCGGGAAAAAATTCATTATTTTTTGACCTATCGTGCTTTCCGGAAAAACTTGGAAGATCAGGAGTCCTTTTACAATTCCTTCAATGATACTCCATACCAAAAGAAAACCTAAGGCAAAAGCAGAGCGTTTTACCAGAATTCCAAGAAACAAACAGAATGCAAAAAAACCCGAGAGTTTTACAAAAAAGGCAAGAAGATAATCCAAATCCATAAAAATAACGTCTAACTCTGTATACGATGAAAAACAGAATCCCAGAATTAAGCTCATGACAAATACGAAAATTGTCGAACCTAAGGCAAATAATACGACTGTCAGGAATTTGGATAAAATGAATTCTTTTTTGCTTAAACCGTCAATTAAATTTTGTTTTAACGTACCATAACTGTACTCATTGGCCATCATAGAAACAATAACAATTGCCAGGAAAAGTTTGAGTAAAGCAGCTACATAGGTGTTGAAATGCCAGATAAATGGGAAGTTAAAGATGCCCATTTCTGCCAAATGAAATTTAAATGGTCCTATGTCAAATTTTATGGAAGCCATTAAGGCAATAAACGAAAGGAGTACAAAATAGGTTAGCGTAAGGATACGGCTGGCTTTGTTTTTCCAGATTTTTTGTAGTTCTATAGAGATTAGTCTGTTCATGGTTTAGTTGTTTTGGATAGTGGCGTTCTTGGTTAATTCTAAAAATTGTGCTTCTAAGCTGTTTTTGCGTTTGACCAAATGGCTTAAAGCAATATTTTTAGAAAACAGGAAATGATTGAGCTCTGCCGCTGATAGATCAGAAGCCAGATAGACTAAAACTTTGCCATCTTCTTCCGTGATTTTGTCTACAGCCGGATGTGTTTCCAGGATGTTTTTAAGTGCCTCATTATCATCTGCCTGAAGTTCAAAGAAACCTTCATTGGCCGACATACCATCTACTGAACCGGAGTACAGGATTTCTCCTTTTCGCAAAACAATGACATGCGAACATACTTTTTCGACTTCATCGAGTAAGTGAGAGGCTAATAAAATAGTCGTTCCCTGTGACGCAATTTTTCTGATAATGTCTCTGATCTGGTGAATTCCCTGTGGATCTAACCCATTTGTAGGTTCGTCTAAAATTAAAATTTCAGGATCGTTTAACAAGGCCGATGCAATGGCCAGACGCTGTTTCATACCCAAAGAGAAGGTACTGAACTTACTGTCTTTTCTTTCGGATAGGCCCACTAAATCAAGTTTCTCATTGATTTTAGAATAGTTGATGCTTTTTATCTTACAAACCAGTTTCAGGTTTTCTTCCGCCGTCATGTACGGGTAAAAGTTGGGTCTTTCGATAATCGCACCTACCTTTTTTAAGGCTTCGTGTGTTTCTACTTTTCCGCCAAACCAGCTGTAGTTTCCGGAGGTTCTGTTCACCACATTGAGGACAATTCCCAAAGTGGTCGATTTGCCGCTGCCGTTTGGGCCTAAGATGCCATAAACGTGGCCTTTTTGTATTTCAAAAGAGACATTTTTTAAGGCCTGAATACGCCCGTATCTTTTGTGAAGATTCTCAATAGTAAGTATGGTTTCCAAATTTATTTCGGTTTTAGTTTTATGTATGACGATTCAACTTGTATATTGTTACGCTAAATTTATTTTTATCAGACGATTCATGTAAATTTGTAATAAAGATATTCAAAAATATGAGCGAACCTTTAATGGTTTTGAAAAAACCATCTTATCCTTTAATGCCATCTCTGCTGAGTTATTTGGAACGATACGAGCGTATTTCGAAAGTATCAGTGTTCTACGATGATTTATTGCGATTTACGGGTTCTGTAAATGTTTATGATAAAAACGAAACGGATACCTTATGGATTAGGGTGTATTATAGTGAATTTGAGCGAAATGAAATCGATCTGAATCTGAAAAAAATATACTCCCTTTTACATTCTGATGGAAACAATGAGATCATTCAGTACTTAAACATTGATGCAATTGATTACTGTACTTTCGGAAATTCTAAACCTTTCCGAATAAAAGTTCGTAATATTCTCAATGATAATTATGTACATTTTTATATCAAAAAAGCAGATGCCTCAAGAATCTACGGTTTGGAGCTGGAAGACATTCTTTCGCCGGATAAAATCAACTTTTTGGTTTTTAAAGACACTTTAATTGAGGAGCATATTATCGGGATTCCGGGTGATGTTTTTATGGATACTTTACTGGATGGCTGTACGGAAATGGAAAAGTCGCAAATTGCAAAAGAATTTGTGAAGTTCAACGAACGCTGTATGATCCGGCTTTTAGGAGATATGCGTGCTTATAATTATGTAATTGTACCCATTCACGATTTTGATCAGGTGGTCTATAAAATACGTCCAATTGATTTTGATCAGCAATGTTATGAAGGGAACTTTAAAGTGTATCGTCCGCAGTTCTTTAAAGAAAATTATCCGATGATAAAATTGATTAAGGAGAAATTAGAAGACCGCTCCATTATTCAGTATAAGGATGAAGAAAGAGCGATTTTGGCAAAACGTATACATTCTGCCGAGAACAGAATCAAAAAGCTATTGAACATCATGTGTCACGATACGATTTCAACAGAAGAGCATTTGAATCAACTAAAAATGGAATTGTATCGTTATACCAATGATATGAAGTTCAAAAATGCCAAATCGATGGGGCACATTATGTTTGCCGCTTTTGAATTTATTACACGTAATTTTAAAAATACCAATCTGGTTTAAATGCAGAATGGGTTAAAATGTTAAAAAGAAAATATCATGAAAAAGTTTTTACTTGGAATCTCTATTGCTTTATTGGCTTGTCAGCAACAGTCCAATACAAATTTTAAAACACTTTATGCACTGCCGAAGAAATTAAAAGAAGTTTCGGGAATTACGTATTTCCCTGAAACAAATTTAATTTATGCTTTGGAGGACAGTGGTAATAAAAATGAGATTTATGCGATAAAGTCAGATGGGAAAATGGCAAAAGCCATCACAATTTCAAATGCGACAAACGTAGATTGGGAAGATATTACGAAAGACAAAAGCGGCAACATCTATATTGGCGATTTTGGGAATAACGACAACGAACGTAGAGATTTGTGTATTTATAAAGTCAATAAAAATCAGTTGAATAAAGCTCAGGCAGTGGCAGAGTATAAAGTTTCGTTTTCCTATCCGGAGCAAACGGAATTTCCGCCAAAGAAAAAAGCACTGTTTTTTGATGTCGAAGGCTTTTTTGAACACGGAAACTACTTTTATCTTTTTACCAAAAACCGCAGTAAAAACTTTGATGGAACTGCCTTTATTTATAAAATTTTAAATGCACCCGGAACACAGAAAGCGACTAAAATAGGAGAGTTTAAGACTTGCGACAATTATAATCATTGTGTTTTAACTAGTGCAACGATTAGTCCCGACGGGAAAAAAGTAGTTTTGTTAAGTCATGATAAAATTGTTTTGTTTAAAGGCTA
>JAHEZJ010000068.1 GCA_023251135.1 Flavobacterium sp.
GTTTTGTAGCTAAGGATGGCAGAGCATACACATGGATTACCCTGCATCAAAATGAAATGATTAGGGAAGACTTCCAGGGCCTTTCAAAAACAGTACTTTTTGAGCCATTATTTTTAGAATCTTTTAAAGATTTTGATCAGATACTTTACGATTATCCCGATCTGCAAATAAGAATTAATGACGAAAGCGGTAAAACAATCTGTTATGTAACAGCTGTTCCTGTATTTCTGTCAGACGCAACTGCTGTTTCCAATGATAGTAGCATTTTACTGCGTAGGGTAGAGGAAACAGAATACAACGCCATAGCTATTTTGAATATTTCGACTCTTTCGACATTCAACACACTGGAAGAGGATGAGATTTTAAAGTGTTATGCAGAGGTATGCCGTCATTTTGGATATTCTAACCTGATCAGCCTAAAAGCTTCTACTGAAAGTAAAGATGTTCTTTTACAAACGGATTATTCCTATTTGCTGAACGAACAATTGGCCAGCAATTATTTGAATGATAATGCAATCAGAATGCATTTGTCTGTGTATTTGCCGCAATACATGATTCCGCGAAAAATTATTGTTTTAGATAAAATACCACTGAATGATAATGGAAAAGTTGACAAGAACAAATTAAATAAATTGAAGCTCAATAGCGATTTCCTGTCGCCCGAAACCAAATTGACGGCCACAGAGCAAATCATAAAAGGCTTCTTTACAGAAATTTTAGAAAAAGAAATCCAAATTCATTCCAGCTTTTTTGAATATGGAGGACATTCTATAAACATGATTCAACTGATTTCCAAAATAGAAAAAGAGTTCGGTATAAAATTCCCAATAGTAGAAGTATTCAATCGCCAATCCATTTATAGCATAGCGGCCTATGTAGACAAAAATGCAAAGAATAAAGAAGCTGGGATCTATCTGCACAAACTCAGCAGTGGAAAAACAAAGAATATGGTATGCATACCCTCTATTAGTACCACGGCAGTAGATTTCTTAGAGTTGTCAAAACACCTTGATAATTACAACGTTTATGCGCTTGATTTTTCTTTTTTAGATTCCTATAAAGAAATGCATAACAGTTTAAATGACATCGTAGACAGCGCTATAGCAATGATAATGAACAGCGGAATTGAAGGCGAACTTGACCTGCTGGGTTATTCAGCCGGAGGCTTATTTGCTTATGAACTGCTAAAAAAACTGGAAGATTATAAAGTGGTCAATAAGTTTATCGTATTGGATATAGTGCCACCGCCTCAGACCGTCAAAATAAACAAAAAAGCAACTGCTTATGAAGACGCTGACGTTGACGCATACTTAGAATTAGATCAGCTGAATAAATTTACTCCTGATGAAAGGAAAGTAATTGTAGACCGAATATGGAAATATGCTGAAATCACTTCGTTTATATCAGGAAACAAAATGATCAATATTCCAACCTATGTTTTTCTTAGTGAAAATTCCAGCATCGACAAACACAGCATTTGGCAAGCCTTAATTAAAAGTAAGATCAATCTGATCAGGCTTGAAGGGGGACATTATGAAATACTCCAAAAAGAAAAAATACAAAAAAACACCCAAATTATAACAAATCAAATAGAGAAATAAAAGATACAAAATTATGAGAAATATTATTTTAGGAATAAATTGTGTATACCATGAATCAGCGGCATGCTTGATAATTGATAACAAAGTAGTGGCGGCTATTGAAGAAGAAAGACTCTCAAGAGTCAAACATGCAAAAGAATCAAAAATTGACAATCCGGATGAACTGCCAATTCTTGCGATAAACAAATGTCTCGAGATGGGGGGGATAAGTTTAGAAGATGTTTCTTTAATAGGGTTTTCATTTAAACCTGAAAGAAGATTAGAAAACATCCCTTCAGAAGATCGTTTCGTACCAAACAACTGGGGTTGTGAAGATGGTGAAAAGTTATTCTATGATAAATTAACAAAAATTCCTCAAAAACTCCAGGAAATGGGGTTCAAGGGACAGTTTAGTTTTATAGAACATGCGATAGCCCATTGTGCATCAGCATACTATCCCTCTCCGTTTAGTGATGCAGCCATACTTTCTATTGATGGAATCGGCGAATTTGAATCGACCACCCTTGCCTACGGACATGGTAAAAATATTGATGTAGTACAACAAATTGCCTATCCTAATTCAATTGGTTTTTTATGGGAGAAAATTTCTAAATTTTTAGGCTTTTCAGAATACGATGCGTGTAAAGTAATGAGCGTAGCGTCGTTCGGAAATCCTTTAACATTCGAAGAGGAATTCAGTAAGATAATTTCCATCAATGATCAAACTATTTTTGAACTGGATAATGAGGTACTGTGCTTCAGGGTTGAAGATTATTCTAAGTTAGAAAAGTTATTCAACATTAAAAAAAGAGAAACATTAGATGAATTAGAAGAGGTTCACAAGGATATTGCCGCTGCTCTGCAAAAGTGGACAACCGATATTATTGTAAAAGTTACCGACAGGCTTTTTGAAGAAACAAAATCTGAAAATCTTTGTGTTGCGGGTGGTGTAGCTTTAAACTGTGTTGCCAACACCATAGCTTTTGAAAATAGTAAATTCAAAAACATTTTTATACAGCCGGCAGCAAATGATGCCGGAACGGCATTGGGAGCGGCTTTAAAACTGAATATAGAATCAGAAGGTAATTTAGAAGGATTGGTTTTAGACAATACTTTTCTGGGACCTTCATTTACAACCGAAGAAATACACAATGAAATGTCCAAGAGAAATCTGGTGTATTCACATGTGGAAGACATAGAAGTGAAAGCTGCAGAACTCATTAAAGCAGGTAATATTATTGGATGGTTTCAGGGAGCAATGGAATTTGGACCCCGGGCGCTTGGAAACAGAAGTCTTTTGGCAGATCCGAGAAATTTCCATATGATTAAAAAACTCAATTCAATAGTAAAACACCGGGAAGATCACAGACCATTTTGCCCAAGTGTTTTATCAGAAGAAACAGAAAACTGGTTTGACATTAAAAAAAGCACACCTGTATCCGAGTACATGCTTATGGCTTATCCGGCTTTAACCAATAAAAAAGAACTTATACCGGCAGTAGTGCATGTTGACGGAACTTCGAGAATACAGGCGGTTAATCAGAAAACCAATCCAAAATATCATGGGTTAATATCAGAATTCTATAAACTAACCGGTATCCCGATGGTTTTAAACACTTCTTTTAACGATAGGGAACCAATTGTTTGTACCCCTGAGGATGCGATAAAAACTTTTTTGAAATCCAATATTGATTATTTGGTTATGGGGAATTTTATTTTAAACAAACAGGATAATCTGGAAAAAGTGTAATCTTTTTGATGCTGAGAACGAAAATTTTGAAAAAGATTCCACAACTATTGAATGTATCTTTGTAGGGCTATGCGTCTATTGCAGAAGCAGTTAATCGTGTTGGTAAAAACTCGGGTACTGCTTTAAAAGAAGCGATGAGACAAATGAAATCAGTACAGCGATACTACTATTGATAACAAAATTAATGATCAATAGTTGACATCCGTATTCAGAAAAAAAAATCACGGAAGAAGTACTGGCGTTAAACAATTATTTTTTCGTCAATGCTTTTAAAGGAATGTTTAAAAAAGAACTCCTAATAATCAAAAAAATTATACACGATATGGATTATAAAAAATATACCGAAGCAAACAGGATCGCATGGAATGAGGTGAATCCAATACATCAGGATTTTAAAAAGAGATATAAAAGCAAATTCACTTTAGAGGACTTTAGTACTTTGGATGAGAACCTTCTGGAAGTATTAAATAAAATAACATTCCAAAACAAATCAATACTTCAACTGTGCTGTAACGATGGTGAAGAACTGATCTCATTAAAAAAAATGAATGCCGGCAAATGTGTCGGTATCGATATCTCTGACGAAGCGATCGATTCGGCACGTTTTCTAAACGACCAATTGGGGCTTGACTGTACATTCTATGTCTATGATGTTTATGAAATGGACGAGATTACAGAAAACGAAAAATTTGATATCGTATTAATGACAGTAGGTGCCCTGGTCTGGCTGCCCGATTTGAATCAGATCATAAAAAAAATCTCAAAAGCATTATCTCCTGAAGGATTTCTGGTGATTCAGGAACAACATCCTTTTAGCTGGCTTATCGATGAGGACATGAAACTTTCGGAAGAGGAAAATTATTTTAGAAAAGAACCATTAAAAGAGGACGGTGGCCTGGATTATTTAGGAAAAACAGAATATGAAGGAAGCGCAAACTATAGTTTTAATTATACGTTCTCCGACCTATTCAATGCCATTGCCGATAATGGGCTGTCACTTTACAAATTATTTGAATATGCTAATGATATATCAAATTTAAAAGAAGACCTGGAGCAAAAAGAACTTTCCTATCCGTTGTCTTATATCTGCATTGCAAAAAAACACAAAACCTAATCGATGAATACATTATTAGACAGACTGTACAAACTAAAAAAACTTATTGGAAATACTCCTTTGTATAATATATGCGCAGAGAAGAATATTTTTATAAAAGTAGAATACTATCAGCTTGGTGGTAGTATAAAAATGCGATCCGCATTTAAAGTAATAGAAGAAGCAATTCTTGATGGTTCAATCAATGAAGACACAGTTGTAATCGAATCTACTTCGGGAAATTTTGGGATAGCGCTCGCTTTGATCTGCAGAAAACTGGACCTGAAGTTTATACCGGTTATAGATCCGTGCATCTCTTTATACAAAAAGAAAAAGCTGGAACTACTATGCAGTCACATTGTTCAGATCACACAAAAAGACGAGACCGGTAATTATTTACTGAACAGAATAAAATTTATCAAAAACTATCTTGAAGAAAATAAAAATTCTTTCCAGCCCAACCAATATAAAAACAAGAATTGTTACCTGGCTTATAATGCCATGATGGAGGAGATAAAAGATCAAATTGATCAAATAGATTATATTTTTATCTCTGTGAGTTCAGGAGCTACAGTCACCGGATTATCACAGCATATCAAGAAGTATTTTCCAGGAATAAAGATTATAGCGGTAGATATTGAAGGCTCACTGATTTTTTCTACCATAACCAAAGAACGCAAACTACCGGGCATTGGTGCCAGCAAAACATCTGATTTTATTGCCCTGGCAGACATACATGATCATGTTATTTTAAGTGAAGAGGAAATCATAAGCGGCTGCCAAAAGCTTTTCCATGAGTACGGCATCCTGGCTGGTGCTTCCGGAGGAGCGGCTTTTTATGCTGCCTTGCAAAATATTGAAAATTCTGAAAAGAAACAGAATTGCCTGGTCATTATACCTGACTCTGGCGACGATTACCTGGAATTAATAGATTACAAATGCTTTGAAAAAACTTCTTATGAAATACATTAATGAACAAAACATATTGGAAATAGGGAATGACTGGAATGAAATTATTCAGGTTATTGAAGATACTGTTCTCCTGCTAGAAAAAAAGGATTACGCACAGCCTATAAAACCATACCTTAGATATAAAGATTTAAAAAACAGAATAATCGCTATGCCGGCTTATGTAGGGGGCGACTATAATATTTCGGGCATAAAATGGATCGCCAGCTTTCCTGACAATATAAAAAATAATCTCCCGAGGGCCAATTCAGTTATTATCTTGAATAATGCCGATACCGGTGTGCCCATATCGGTGATAAATACGCCCATGGTCTCGGCCATACGTACATCGGCAGTTACTGGTGCGATCATAAAAAGCTACAGGGAAGCAGTAGAAATTAATGAAAAAATAAATTTTGGTATTATTGGTTTAGGACCAATTGGGAGGATGCATCTCGAGATGATTTTTACTTTGCATGAAGATATCATTGACAAAGTTTATGTCTACGATATCAATCCAATTGACGCAGAGTCGCTGCCTGAAAAATGGAAACACAAGATCGTAGTCGTAAACGATTGGGAACAAGCCTATTTAAACTCAAAAATTTTTATTACTTGTACGGCTTCGTCAAAACGATACATCAATCTTCCACCTCCAAAGGGTTCATTGCAACTCAATGTTTCATTAAGAGATTATGAAGCCGATGTTTACGATTTTATTGACTGCGTGATTGTTGATAATTGGGACGAAGTGTGCCGCGAAAACACCGATATTGAAATGATGCACCAGACAAAAGGACTGCTTGAAGAAGATGTCCTTATAATCACGGATGTCTTATCCGGAAAATTAAGAAAAACTATAAAAGCAAACGATACCATAATGTTCTGTCCTATGGGGATGGCGATTTTTGATATCGGGATAGCTAAATATTTCTATGAATTATCGCAAGATAAGCGTATCGGACAAACGTTGTAATTTTTAGGAAAACGTATTACCAAAACCGAAAGAAGAAGCAAAACGATTATCGCAGTTATTCATACTGATGCCTTTTTAAATAGGCCGACAGAATCCTAAAAACTGGACTACGGCCAAACCATTATGGATAAAAAAGTGACTGATAATGTTATGGAACTACTATAAAAAGAATATTCATGAAACTGACATTGCCCCAACAAGATATTTATTTCGAACAATTATTATTTTCTAATGAGCCTATCTACAATATTGGGGCTAAAATCGAAATTAAAGGTGTAGTAAACATAGAAATATTGAAAAGCGCGTATGTTACATTGATTAATCAGCACGATGCTTATAGAAGTGTTATTGTAAAAAATGAAGAAAATACAAGTATTCAAATAGTAGCAGACCATCAATCGGAGCTGGGGTTTATTGATTTTTCAGACTGTGAAAATCCAATTGAAGAAGCAAATCTATACATGCAAAAGGAATTTATGAAACCTTTTAATTTATTAGAAGGAAGTCTTTTGCATATTTTTACTTTAGTAAAAGTTCAGAACGATTTTTATTATTTATTCTCTGTGTATCACCATATCATAACCGATGGTTGGGGGACTTCATTAATGTTTCAAAGATTGGTTCAAAACTACAATGAGATTTCTGAATTTGGCGCAATTATTTCAGTTTATCCATTTAGTTACAAAAACTTTGAAGAAGATGATCTCGAATATCAAAATTCAGAATCATTTAAGGAAGATTTAGAATATTGGTCTCAAAAATTCAAACAATTACCAGAGAATTTATTCGACAAGTTGGATGATGGTGTGCAAATAAATAAAAGCAGCCGTAAAGAATTGTTTATTAAAAGAGAGGTCTATAATCAATTAAATGAATTATCCACAAGTTATAAATGTTCCACTTTTTCTTTAATCTTAGGAATTCTATACACCTATTTTGGCAGAAAACACGAAAACAACGATTTTGCTATTGGTTTACCTGTTTTAAACAGAAGTAAATCTACTTATAAAAAAACGGTGGGGCTTTTTATGGGAATTTCTCCTTTGAGGATGTCATTAGATTTTGAAGCTACTTTTCAGGATTTAATAATTGATATAAAAAATCAATTAAAACAAGATTATCGCCACCAACGACTACCCTTAGGAAAGTTAATTCAGGAACTTCAGTTGTATAGTCAAAAAGAAAGATTGTTTAATATCACACTTTCTTACGAAAAACAAAATTACTCGGCCCATTTTGAAAACACACAAACCAAAGTAATTCCATTAAGTCATCAATCAGAAAGGGTCGCTCTGGCTTTATACATAAGAGAATTTGACGAATCTGAAGATGTGAAAATTGATTTTGACTATAATTTGAATTATTTTGATGATGTAAGCATAACACATGTGGTCGATCATTTTGAAAAGCTAGTCCATGCTGTTTTAAAAAATTCAAATAAAAAGCTTAAAGAGTTAACCTATTTAACAAAAGCAGAAAAGCAACAAATAGTATTTGATTTTAACAATACAAAAGTTGATTATCCAAAAGATAAAACGGTGTTAGATTTATTTCAGGAACAAATTAAAATATTACCTGAAAAAATTGCATTAAAAGATGAGATAAAATCATATTCTTATAGCGAACTAGATAAGCTATCTAGCGAGATAGCAACTTATATTATTTCAAAATTTGGTCAGGAAGATAAAGCACCAATTGCTGTTTTGTTAGGTCGCTCTGCTAACATGATCGCTGTTTTGCTAGGTATTTTAAAAACGGGCAGATCTTATATTCCGTTAGATCCTGCTTTTCCAAAAGACCGTTTAAGCTATATTGTGGCCCATAGTCAAACCAGCATCATTATTAACGAAAATAATTATGAAATTGAGGCGATCGAACAGGTAAAGACAGTATCATTAGAAAATATCCTTGATGAAATTGAGGATCTACAAACAACAGCGTTTCAAAACGTATCCCCACAAGATACGGCCTATATTATATACACATCAGGATCAACAGGGAATCCAAAAGGAGTTGAAATTGGACATCAGTCATTGCTTAATTTCTTAACCAGTATGCAGCAGGTACCCGGAATTACTGAAAATGACATTTTATTTTCGGTAACAACTTATTCTTTTGATATTTCTATATTAGAATTTTTTGCACCCTTAATTTCAGGAGCAACCTTATATATTGCTAACCAGAATTTGTTATCCGATCCTAATTTAATCATTAGAAAATTAGAAGAACTCAAACCCACAATCCTTCAGGCCACACCAAGTTTTTATCAAATGTTATTCAATGCCAACTGGCAGGGCGATAAACAATTAAAAGTATTATGTGGTGGAGATTTGCTAAGCGAATCATTAGCCCAAAAACTAATCAGCCATAGCTCAGCATTATGGAATATGTACGGACCAACTGAAACGACTATTTGGTCCAGTATAAAAAAAATAGAGCACCCCTCGCAAGCCTCCAATGTTGGTAAACCCATAAACAATACACAATTCTATATTTTAGATGCGTTTTTAGATCCAAAACCGATTGGAATTCCGGGAGCCATTTATATTGCTGGCGATGGATTGGCACTGGGATATTATAAAAACAACGAATTAACCAAAGAAAAATTCATCCAAAACCCTTTTGATACGAATACTTTGTGCTACGAAACAGGAGATGTTGGAAAATGGAATCACAATGGAGAAATAGAATTTTTAGGGCGAAATGACAATCAGGTAAAAATTAGAGGTTACAGAATAGAATTGGGCGATATTGAGTCGCAATTAAATCAAATTGCTGTAATTAAAGACACTGTTGTCATTGCTAAAAAAGGAGCGCAACAAGAAGCTTTTTTAATCGCTTATGTTTTAAAAAATCAAGAGTTCATCGATACAATTGAAATTACGAAACAATTGAAAAAGACACTTCCGTACTATATGATTCCGAATGCAATTATTCCACTGGAAGAATTTCCGCTTACGCCCAATCAAAAAGTAGATAGAAAATCGTTGTCACAAAGAGAGATTCAGTACAATACAAACGAAGATCATTTTAAAGAACCTGTTTCCGATTTAGAAATAAAACTATCACACTATTGGGCAACAGTATTAAATACAAAAGAAGCCATAAGTGTAACGGATAATTTCTTTGCGCTTGGAGGTCATTCTTTGAATGCAGTAAAATTGATTGGATTAATTTCCCGAAATCTTTATGTAGAGATTACTTTAAAAACGATTTTTGATTTCCCGACTATAAAAGCACTGGCTGTTTATTTACAAGAGTTAAAGCCAACCCAAACGAATGCCATACTTTTAGCTGAAATCAAAGATTTATATGATTTGACTCCTGCTCAATATACCATTTGGCTGGCTTCTCAGCAAACAAAGAATTCGATTGCTTATAATATGTCTGCCGGCTATACTATAGAGGGAATTATAGATACAGCTAAAGTGAACCGGTCCATCAATCAAATCATTGAAAAGTATGAAATTCTAAGAACCAATTTTATTGAAATTGATGGAATTCCGTATCAAAAAATAAATGCTCCGCAAAAAAACAGGTTTGAAGTTGCTGTACATCAATTAAAAAATGATTCCATCGAAGAAGCGATCGATCGATTAAGTAATACCGAATTTGACTTAGAAAAAGACATGTTGATAAGAGCTCAATTGATACCCTTAGAAACGAATCAACATCTACTCCTTTTTTCGACACATCACATCATAATGGATGGCTTATCACTGGAAATTTTTATCAAAGAATTTATCCAAAACTATAATCAAAGCACTCAAAATCGAACACAAAAGAACAGTCTAAAACTTCAGTTTAAAGATTATTCGGAGTGGTTTAATAAAACAATAAAAGAAAATCAACCTAAAAATGAGTTGTTTTGGAAAAATTATCTTCAAAACTATACACCTAAAAATTCATTTGATAGGGATTTTGGTATTCAGAATAATAAACAAAATGGGAGTAGTTTATTATTTGAGCTCACAGAAGAAGTTACGCTCCTTTTAAAACATCTGGCTGCCGAAAAGCAAATGACTTTCTACACCCTTTTAGTGGCTTCAATCAATGTTTTAATTTATAAACTATCCAACCATTCGGATATATGTATCGGTACCGTAAATTCAGGAAGAAATAGCTATGAGTTAAACAATCAAATAGGAATGTTTGTGAAAACTCTGGTGCTAAGAACTCAAATACAAGCAGAACAAACTTTTACAGATGTATGGGAGAATGTTAATCATAACATACTGCAAATAAACAATTATCAGGATCTGCCATTTGACAAAATAGCGTCGGATATTTTCGATCTGATGCTAGTGTATCAAAACCCTGAATTTAATTTTGAAAACACCATTGAATTAGATGAATTGAAATTGACACCTTATCCAATTGATAGCAAGTTCAGTAGAATGCCTATTGCGTTTAACTTTTTTGAAAGTACGCATCAATTAAAAGGGACTATAGATTATAATTCTGATTTATTTGAGGAAGATACCATACAAATGATTATATCAAAATTTAGTAAAACACTAAATGAAATTGTTATTAACCCTTTAATTAAGATTGGAGAAATAGACGATAAATTACAGCAGGAAATCAATACTACATTAGATTTTGATTTTAATTTTTAAAAAACACAGTTTTGATTTATGGTTCTGTCGCATCTGGGAATAACTTTTATCTTTAGAATTTTAAACCCATCGAAAAATGAATACGAAAGGTCATTGCTGTCCAAAGTCTATTATTCTCGAGGCAGTATATTTTAAGCTTAGGTTTACTTTAAGTTATCGGGATGTTGAAGAAATAATGAAGATTAGGGGCATGATTGTGAATCATGCTAGGATCCAACGGTGGGTTTATAAATTTACGTCTTTCATTGAATCGGAGATGAAGAAGAGAAAGGTCAAAGTGGGGGCAAGCTGAAGATTGGATGAAACCAATATAAAAGTAAAAGATATTTGGTGTTATTTGTACAGGACAGTGGATAAATTAGGTAATACGATTGACTTTTTCTTGACTAGAAAAAGACAGAGAATGAGCGCTCAGTCTTTTCTAATTAAAGCAATTAGTAATAACTGCAGGCCACGAGTAATAAACATTGATAAAAGCGGTTCTAATACCGCCGCGATCAAAGTATATAACAAGCGTTCGTTCTCAAAGATTAAAATCTGTCAATGTAAATATCTCAACAATATTGTCGAACAGGACCATCTTTTTATCAAGAGGCGCATAAAAAACGCATTAGGCTTTAAAAGTTTTGAATCTGCAAAGAGAACTCTAAGCGGAATTGAAGTTGTACATATGCTTAGAAAGAATCAGATGATTAGACCAGGGATATCGATGTTTAAAACCTTTTGTAAATTGGCGGGTTAACTTTTAAATTACTTAAATTCGGTAATGTTTCAAAGTTAGTGATATGAGATTTTAGATTTCTAATATGTTGAAATAGAATAAATATCAGCAAAAAATAATTTAAAATGGGCAGTAATGCTCATTTTTTTTGTTTTAATATTGCCTTAAATGAGCTTAAATGAGTAAAAATGCGAC
>JAHEZJ010000038.1 GCA_023251135.1 Flavobacterium sp.
GTGGTTATTGCGGCGGGGCTCACCTCTTCCCATCCCGAACAGAGTAGTTAAGCCCGCCTGCGCAGATGGTACTGCAGTTATGTGGGAGAGTATGTCGTCGCCTTTCTTTTTAAAAACCCTATCCAAATCGGATAGGGTTTTTTGTTTTATATGGGTTTTGTGTTTTTTATCTGAACTAATAAATCCTTTGCGTAAAACTTTATGCTCTTTGTGGTTAAAAAACAGATCGCGGATTGTACTGATTCGCTACGCGAAAACGCGGATTGAAACGGATTTATTCTTTTTACCATAAACTGCGTTAGGGATGGCAGCGGTATACTTTTGCGATACCTTTAATCTTCTAATAATCTCCAAAACCTTTTATCGCAAAAGATTTAGCGGACAGCCCGACCCGGAGGGGAACGCCATAGTTATTTTTAATTGTTTTATTGGCTTAATTTTAGTTTTGTGCGGTATAATGATCTTTGGTTGTCTGGACTGAAAAAAGTGTCTGAAATCGTCTATTTTGCAGGATTGTATTTTTTGAATTTTTTGGCTGCTTCTGTGTTAACACAGTTTTTGATAAAACGATATCAGTTTAAATAGTCAGATTGTAACCAACTTTTACTTTATCCATTATGACATGGGTGTAAAAGTGTTTGACATTTGGGTTGTCCATAAGCCATTTTTTAGCAAATGATTCGTAGTGCTGCATGTTTTCTGCATTTACAATAATGACAAAATCATAGGTGCCGGTTACAAAGTAACACTGCATGACTTCGTTGCATTTTCGCATTGAGGCCTTGAATTTTTCTAAGGCTTTTGAATTTCCATCTGCCAAAATAATATCCACTATGCAGGTAACGGTGAGTCCTAGGACACTTGGTGCTATAATGGAGACATCCGCCTCTATTATTTTGTTTTCTCTTAATCTTGTTAGTCTTCTTTGTACTGCCGAACTGCTTAAATTTACTAAGTCTCCAAGTTCTTGCGCGGTCATTTTATTATTCTCCTGCATGAATTGCAAAAGCTTTTTGTCGTATTCGTCTAGTGCTTGCATTTTTCGCCTGTTTTTCTTGTAAAATTAAATCAAATCAGTCATTTATCGTGTTCATTTGCAGAAATAAAGCAGAGAATCCTGAGTAGTTTTGTATGGTAATATTTAATATAAAAAGAGATGAAAGTACATTTTTCAAAGGATGCTCCAAAACCAATTGGACCTTATTCGTATGCTGTACAAAGTGGTAATTTGTTATACTGCTCCGGGCAGACACCAATTAAGCCTGAGAGTATGAAAATTGAGATTTCCGATGTAAAAGGACAGACGCACAGGGTTATTAAAAATCTTCGCGCTGTTTTGCAGGAAGCCGGGCTTACGCTTAACAATATAATAAAAGTAAATGTGTTTTTGACGGATATGGAGAATTTTTCCGGAATGAATGAAGTTTATGCTTTGTGTTTTGGAGACCACCGTCCGGCCAGAAGTACTGTTGCAGTAAAAGGATTGCCTTATGATGCTTTGGTTGAAATAGAATGTATAGCAGAGTTTAAAAATGATGTTAAATAATAAAAAATAGGACTAATGGAAAATATGCAAAGTGCTTTTTTACGAAGTGAAATCGAAAAATTTAGAAATGAAACTATAGGTTGTAAAAATGTAAATCATTTAAACAATGCGGGAGCAAGTCTTATGCCGGACGTGGTAACGCAGGCTGTTTTGGAACATATAAAGTTAGAATCTGAAATAGGAGGTTACGAAGCAGCTGCTTTAAAAGCAAACGAAATTCAGCAATTTTATGTGCAGGCCGGGAAGCTGGTTAATTGTGATCCGTCAAATATTGCTTTTACGGCAAGTGCTACAGATTCTTATACCCGCGCATTGTCTTCTATCCCGTTTTCTCCTGGTGATATCATATTGACGGATAATGATGATTTTATTTCGAATCAAATTCAGTTTATTTCATGCCAGAAAAGATTTGGAATAAAAATCATAAGAATAAAAAATGCAGAAATCGGCGGTGTGGATCTGCATGATTTAGAAGAAAAGTTATTTACTCTTAAACCAAAACTATTAGCGATAACGCATATTCCTACGAATTCGGGTTTGGTTCAGTCTGTTAAAAGCATAGGCGATATATACAAACGTTATTCAAAAGAGCATAGCGATAAAACCTGGTATATTCTTGATGCTTGCCAGTCTGCAGGTCAGATGAAGCTGGATGTTGAAGAATTAGCATGTGATTTTTTGAGTATAACCATCAGGAAGTTTTTAAGAGGTCCTCGAGGTACCGGTTTTCTTTATATTTCGGATAGAGCTTTAAAATCCAGGCTTGAGCCGTTATTTATTGATATGAGAGGTGCCGACTGGATTGAAAAAGATGAGTACAAACAACAACCCGGTGCCAGACGTTTTGAAGATTGGGAGTTTGCCTATGCGCTTGTTTTGGGAAGTAAAGTGGCTATTGAATATTGCTTGAATATAGGGGAGGATAGAATTTGGCAGCAGATACAACTGTTGTCAAAATATATGAGAAATGAATTGTCAAAAAATCCTAAGGTTAGGGTTTTGGATAAAGGGCCTGAGTTGGGTGCGTTGGTTACTTTTACTGTTAAAGATTCACAGCCGGGATTTATTGTTGAGGAGTTGCTGAAGAGAAAAATCAACGTTGTACCTAGTTTTCGAAATTTTGCTGTTATTGATTTTGATGAAAAAGGAGTAGAGTGGGCTATCAGGGCATCTCCACATTATTACAATACTTTTGAGGAAATCGATTTGTTTGTTGAAGCTGTTCAGGAAATCGTGTAAATGTGATTTTTACGATTCTTATTAATTTGTTTTTGAATCTTTTTTTGTAGGATTTGAAGAAGGTTTCGATGAAGCAGAAGTGTAAATCAGATCACTTGAGTCTCTATTAAGTTGATATTTGCTGTGTAAATATTCTTATATTCGTTGAAGAAATACTAAAGAAAAATTGTCAATTATCAAACTAGCTTTTGCTAGCTCAAAGTATGAGAATCTAGATTAAAATTATGAGCAAACCTATTATAACCGTCGTATTGTTTTTAGTTGGAATTCAAATTTTAATTGGACAAAGTAATAATGATACATTAGGTGATTGGGATAAGATAATTATTAGAGATACTTATGGAGGCTGGTCAAACTTCGAAAATAACTTTCAAATTAAAAGAGAGGACTTTTTGCTTACGTCATTAGAGAAACCGAATTCTATAATCAAAAAAATTGATTCGAAGTTAGTTTTTGAAATAGTTAGATTGATTAAAAGGCCAAATGATTCTGCTTCTTTTGGAAAACCATTGATTTCTTTTGGCAGAGATTCTCTTTGGCTTGTTGATAATGCAGAAAACCTTTGGAAAGAATATACGAAGGATCGAGAGAGGCCTCATGGGATTGATTCTATTGCAATTCGTACTATTCAAGATTATAAAAAAGCAAATCAGGCAGCTTCATTTCTCGAAGGATCGCAGGGAACAGATGATTATCCCTTAACTGTTGTTAGTGTTATAAAAGAAAATGATACACTGTCAGGATATGCATTTGGACAGCATCCTTATATGTTACCATGGAATATAAAGAAAAGAAAAGTTTACGATTCAAGAATTTCGGAGTTAGTTGGGGCGATATTGCCAGATAAAGTTCCAAGTAACAAGGAAAGGTTAAGTGGAGTAAACTTTAACAATGCCCTTGTTAGAAAGATTTATGACTCTTTTCTTGCGGAAAAAGAAAATTATTTAGAAGCTAAAAATACATTTCCAAGGACTTTCAAAGCCTTAGAAAAGGAGTTTGAAATTACTAAAGCAGAAATTGTGGACATGTCTTCAATCGAATGGGGTGGAAGGTTGGGTAAAGAATGTTTGGAGATGTCTTTAAAAGATTCAATAATCTCAAAAAAGATTGAATTTTATACAATTTCGGGTGTGAAGGAACTGTTAACTTCTAAGAGGTCGATTATTTATAAAAAACATCATTTGATCCATCTGTTAAAAGCAAACCCTATCTATCAATATGTGTTAAATTGTGAAAATTGTCTAGGAGAAATACATTGGGTAAAATCTAAATCCTTGAGCAAGGAAGCTAAGAATAATTTTAAAAAATATTTGAAAAAGAATGGAATGGATAAAAGTAAATATGATGGGAATTACAAAGATGCTGTTTTCTTTGAATTAACTGAATATAGAAATTCAGAGAAGAGTTTTTCCCGCTGGATTTTTCTTAAAAATGGGACATTAATATTGTGGCAGTTGCGTGGAGGGTTTTTAATGAACTTTCCAAAAAGCTTTTCTGAAAACCAAGGCTATATATGTAAAGAAATTAAATTATAAAAAAAAATGGATTTACAATCTGTTATCTGAATGCTGAAATAATATTGTTTCAGAATGAAACGTATAAAAAAAAACTCCTTAATTGCTTAAGGAGTTTTTTGTGGGCGATGAGGGGTTCGAACCCCCGACCCCCTCGGTGTAAACGAGGTGCTCTGAACCAGCTGAGCTAATCGCCCTATTTTACTAGGTTGCTATCGTTTGTGATTGCGAGTGCAAATATACGCTAGTTTTTGAGTTCTGCAAAGAAAATGGAATAAAAAATAGAACTTTTTTTAAAATAAATTATATCTGGCTGTTTATGAATTTGTTATTAAATTGATTTTTTTAAAGTTTTTTTATTCCAGCATGCTTTGTTTATCCTAAAGGCAATTCGGCAACAACAAAAGTGCTTCCGCCAACATAGATAAAGTCATTTTTTGAGGCATTTTTCTTCGCAGCGGCAAAAGCATGTGCTACGGACTCATAATTGTCTCCCAATAAATCGTGCTTTTTAGCAGCGTCATTTAAAATTTCAGTGCTCAGACCTCTGGAGGAATTTGGGCTGCAGAAATAATAGTTTGCGTTTTTAGGAAAAAGAGGGAGGATCGAATCGAGGTCTTTGTCGTTTACAACTCCCAAAACGATATGCAAATTTTCAAAAGTTTCTTTCTGAAGCTGTTTCATTACAACGGCTAACCCATGTTTGTTGTGCGCTGTATCGCAGATGATTTTTGGGTTTTCTCCCAATTGCTGCCATCTTCCCTGTAAACCGGTATTTTTTACCACTTGTAACAAGCCCTTTTTTAGGTTTTCATCCGAGACCTTAAATTCCTTTTGAGTATTTAAAATGGCAATGGTCTGCTGCACTGTTTTTTTATTGTGAAACTGATAATCGCCAATTAGATCAGAAGGAAAGACTTCTGTAACTAAATCGGAAGCAAAATAAATTGGAGCTTCATTTTCTTTGGCTTTACTCACAAATACAGGCTGAGTTTCGGAGGTATATTCTCCAATGATAACCGGAACATGAGGTTTTATGATGCCAGCTTTTTCGCCGGCAATTGCAGCAGGCGTATTTCCTAAAAACTGAGTATGATCTAAATCGATGTTCGTAATAACCGATAGCAAGGGGGTAATGATGTTGGTCGCATCAAGTCTTCCGCCAAGACCGACTTCGATAATAGCAATATCTGTGTTTTCTGAGGCAAAATAATCGAAGGCCAATCCAACTGACATTTCAAAGAAACTCATATCATTGGCTTCAAAAAAGCTTTTGTGTTTGGCTACGAATTCGCAAACAAAATCTTCCGAAATTTCCTGGCCGTTAATCTTAATTCGTTCTCTAAAATCTTTAAGATGTGGAGAAGTGTATAGCCCTACTTTATATCCCGCCTCCTGTAAAACCGAAGCCAGCATGTGCGAGGTTGATCCTTTACCATTGGTTCCGGCAACGTGAATGCATTTTAGCTGATCTTGGGGATTGTCTAGATGTGCCGCCAGCAACTTAATATTGGTCAGATCTTCTTTGTATGCCGAAGCGCCCTGAAGCTGATACATTGGGAGTTGATTAAACATCCAGTTTGTGGTTTCCTGATAGTTCATTGAATTGAGATAAAATAGTTGCGAATTGAAATAATTTTCGTTTTTTTTAGTTTTATAAGAGAGCGAAAATTATCTTTATTGCAAATTTCAAATATTTTTTAGAATTAATTATTAAAAACAAGAATTAATATATGTTTAGTTTCATTCAATTACAAACAGATACCATTGCAAACGCATCTAACGTAGTTATCGAAAAAATCGCACCCAATACCGAAATCTCTGTTTTAGGATTTATCTTAAAAGGAGGTTTTTTTCTAATTCCAATCGCCATCTTATTGTTTTATACTTTTTATATCATAATAGAACGTTACTTATACATTAGCAAAGCTTCCAGAATCGATAGCCGTTTAATACAGGATGTTGGGGATAAACTAAACGCAGGTAATATCGAATTGGCCAGAACCATTGTGGAAAGAAGTGATACTGCAGCCGGAAATATTTTGAAAGAAGGTGTTTTGGTGATTGGAAGACCAATTGCTGAAATCGAATCTAATATGGACCGTGCGGCCGATATTGAAATTGGTGAAATGGAAAGACGTTTGGGACACTTAGGACTTATTGCCGGGATCGCTCCAACACTTGGTTTTATTGGAACTATTTCGGGAGTAATTAAAATTTTCTATAGCATTTCGGTTACCGAAAACATTAGTATCGGAAATATTTCAGGAGGTCTATATGAGAAAATGATCAGTTCGGGTTCGGGATTAATTGTGGGGATTATCGCGTATAGTGCCTATCATTTGCTGAATGGGAAAATTGATGATTTTGCTTTAAAAATTCAGAAACAAATATTAGAATTTGTCAATATAATCCAAAGAGCATAAGCTATGTCTATTAAGCGAAAAAGAAGATTTCATGCCGAGGTGGCAACTTCATCATTGAGTGATATTATGTTTTTCCTGCTGTTGTTTTTTCTTATCATTTCAACGCTCGCAAATCCGAATGTTATTAAAATGACGTTACCGAAAGCGAAAGCCAATGAAAAAACAAACAAACAGCTCATAAGCTTGTCTGTTACCGAAGATAAAAAATTCTACATCGATAAAGTGCCGGTTGAATTTGATGCTTTGGAGACGACTTTAATGTCAAAAATGGGAGCAGACAAACAGCAAACGGTTGTTGTTCGAATTCCGTTTAATCTTCAGGTTCAGGATTTAGTCGATGTACTGCAGATTGGAGTGAAGAACAATTTGAAATTTGTAATTGCTACAAGCCCAAAGTAAGAGTATCGATTAGGGCGTGACCACAATAAAAAAATGGGCGATTCAGCATAACGTTGATTTGCCCATTTTTTTATTGCGGTCGGGCTATCCGCGCTACTTCGGTAGCTTGCTGCTATCCCTCACGCAAAAAAAGGAATACCATATTTTTATTTTCGAGATACGAAACAATCGCATTAACAAACGAAAAGGGGCGTCTTTGTCATTTCGACCGAAGGGAGAAATCACACTAGTTGATCGACAAAGATTGGCTTTTGTTTGCGGAGTTTCTTGTGTGATTTCTCCCTTCGGTCGAAATGACACACTAGACGCAACAGAGCATTAAAAAAGGCTTTCTGATTATTCAGAAAGCCTTTTTTAATTCGTGTAAATCCGTGCAATTCGTGTTTTAATCCAAACTAAAATTATAGATTATCTTTCCAACCTGTTTTGCAGGCGCATTGCTGTCGGCATCCCACTTTGTATTCATTGCTGCGATTTTAGCTTGATCTAACAAACATCTTGCGGTATTGGTTGTTCCTTTTATACCCGGAGTTGCACTAATGGTTCTTCCATTTTGATCCACTGTAACTTCAACGACTACTTTTCCGGCTTCATCGCAGGTGTATTTTGGAGCAGGTTTCGATAGTGCTTTACGATTCCCTAAAGAGTAACCTGATCCGCCGCCAGAGCCACCGCCGCTTCCCGCACCATAACCGCTTCCGGTGCCAATTCCATGTCCGGTTCCGTTACCGCCGCCAGTTCCTCCTCCGGAACCACCCGTACCATAATAGCCATTAGAGCTTAAACTACCGTTTGCTTTTCCTTTGTTTCCTGCTGCTTTATCATCGCCATCACCACCTTTGTTTGATCCTTTTAAAATACTGGACAAAGCATCGTTTGTGGAATTGGAAACTTTTGGTTTCTCAGGAATTGGTTTTGCTTCAGGTTTTACAACAGGGGTTGGTTTTTTAGATTTTTCTTTCGTTGGAATTACAACACTCTCATCGGTCGTTGCGTTTTCCTGAGTTAGAATTGCTTCGTCAGGTGTTGCTTTTGCCGGAGTTTGTCGGGCTTCGTTTTTTACATGTAAAACTTCACTTTTATAATTGGCTCCCGAACCTAAATCACTGTCTCCAAAGTTTACCGTAACGCCACCTCCGCCTCCGCCACTGGCAAGTGCTACGTTATTTTCGGGATTGTAAGGAGGCCAGAAACGTATGAAAAATAAAAGCAAAAGTAAAACAGCATAAATAGCTGTAGATATTAGTAGCGATTTCTTTTTATCTGAAGAACTCGTAAAATTCATTTTGATTCCGGGTTTTGTAATTGTATTAAATAAAAACGTTTAAAAGTACTAAAAATTGTTTACAATGAAAGTGTGGTATAGAATTTAACCGAAAGGTTTACAAAGTTCGAAAAGCTGTTTTTTAATCTCGCAAAGTCGCAGAGTCGCAAAGAAAAAATTTAAAAAGCAAAACTTTGCGACTCTGCGACTTTGTGTAAAACCTTAGCGGTTGAACAAAAAAAAACGAGCCAAATAATTTAGCTCGTTTAGAATAAAAGTATAAAAAAATTATACTAATTGTTTCAATGCAATTTCAAAAGCGGTTGCACTAATGTTTGTTTTTGATGAATTTAAAGTGTGAGCTTTAACAATCGCATTTTTTATAATTTCTGAAGTATCGTTAAAGATATTCTCATCTGTCATTTGAACTTTTTTCTCCATGAAATAAGCAAAAACTCTTGCCATTCCACAGTTTGAAATGAAATCAGGAATCAAACTTACTTTGCGATCCACTTCTTCCATAATAGATCCGAAGAAAATTTCTTTGTCGGCAAAAGGAACGTTTGCTCCACACGAAATAACTTCTAATCCGTTTGCGATAAGGCTGTCGATTTGAGCTTGTGTTACCAGTCTTGAAGCGGCACAAGGTGTGAAAATTTCGGCACCGATAGTCCAGATTTTGGTATTGATTTCTTCAAATGGAATCATGTTGTCGGCAACCAATTTGTTTCCGTCTTTGTTTAAAAACAAAGTTCTGATTTCTTCAAATGAAAAACCTTCTTCTTTGATCAATCCTCCGTCGCGGTCAATAATTCCGATTACTTTTGCGCCCATTTCAGCCAGATAGAAAGCGGCAGCCGAACCTACATTTCCAAATCCCTGTACAATCGCTTTTTTACCTTTGATGTCTCCACCATAAATAGCATAAAAATGACGAGCTGCTTCGGCAACACCATAACCAGTGATCATGTCAGCCACTGTATATTTGCGGGTTACATCAGGAGAAAACTTAGGGTTTTCGATTACTTTAATTACACCCTGGCGCAATTGCCCGATTCGGTTAATTTTATCTGCTTCGGTTGGTTTGAAATGTCCGTTGAAAACACCTTCTTGCGGGTGCCATACACCACATTCTTCGGTCATTGGAATTACTTCGTGAATTTCGTCTACATTTAAATCTCCACCAGTTCCGTAGTAACTTTTTAATAAAGGAGAAACGGCTTTGTACCAACGTTGTAAAACGCCTTTTTTGCGTGGATCGTTCGGGTCAAAATTTATTCCGGATTTGGCACCTCCAATGGCAGGTCCCGAAACTGAAAATTTAACCTCCATGGTTTTAGCCAGGGATAAAACTTCATTCATATCTAAGCCTTTTCTCATTCTTGTTCCTCCACCCGCAGCTCCACCGCGTAGCGAATTGATAACAGTCCATCCTTCGGCTTCTGTTTCGGAATCTTTCCAGTTAAAAACAATTTCAGGTGCTTTATTTTCAAATTGCTGTAATAAATCTTTCATTTTGTTGAGATATGTTTAGTTTGCGTAAAAGTATAAAATAGAATAATGCGAATAATGTATCTCGCGTCAAATTTTATCAAACAAAAAAAAAGAAGGCCGAAAACAATGCGTTTCCAGCCTTCTAATTTTATAAATTTCACAAATTATATTCCTAACAAGTGTTTTTTCAGTGTTTCGTCAACAGGTTTGTCTGAAAGCCAGATTCCGAATAAAGCTTTTTTGAAATCAAATCCTGAGATTTTTCCTTTCAGATTTTCATTTTTGTAGACGTTGATGGTTTGATCAAGCGGATTGTAAGCCAAAACAAATACATCCTTTTCGGTGATCATATCACTTAAGTACGTTTTGAATTGTTCAATTCGAGGTCGCAATTCAGCAAGATTACTTCCTGCCGATTTTTCGAATCCGGCATTCATCGCCTTGGTCAGTTTACCTGAAGAAACCATCGAAGAGGTAATTTCAATTCGGATCGCCATTTCGGTATCGCTGTCAATAATAAATTGAGGATCCTGACTTAGCTGCGATAAATATAAGGCCTGAACATAAACTTCCAACCACATTTTTGATCTGCCTCCAGCACCGTTAAGTTGTAAAGTTTTGCCTTGAAATTCAATTTTTCTTGGAACTGTAACGCCATTCACATCAAGCTGAGTCTGGGCAGAAACTGTCGAGAATTGTATACTAAAAAGGAATGTAAGTAAAAGTAAAATCTTTTTCATGTTCTATCGATATTATAATTTTTAGGCAAAAATAATGTTAATTTATCAATTATTGGGCGTTATTAAATATGTTTTTTTCGTTGTTATTTGGTTTTTTTCGTCCGTATGGGATTAGTAATCAAATTAGTAAGAGTTATTTTACGCGGTTTAACAAATTTTAAGGATTGTTTAATCTTTTTAGAGCTAAAGTTTTACTAAAATTTTAGAAAAATGCTTTTTGAATGGGGACTTTTATTCTTGATTTTTAAAGAAATCATTGCAAAGTTGATGTCTGTTGCGCTAAATTTTTAAGATTATAACGAAAACGTTATCGTAATTGTTGTCGATCTATTAAATTTATATGCATGCATTGTTAAACTCGTATTTAAAAATTATCTTTGGAAGCCTTTTTACAGAAAAAAGGAATTCAAAAAAACAAAACAAAAAAATAACCATTGTCTTAATTTGATATCTTACATTGACTTAAGACGAGAAAAATAAAACAGAATAACTATGGATTTTAATCTTACCGAAGAACACTTAATGATTCAACAAGCTGCAAGAGATTTTGCTCAAAACGAATTGCTGCCAGGTGTTATCGAACGTGACGAAAAACAAATTTTTCCGACAGAGCAAATTAAAAAAATGGGGCAATTAGGATTCATGGGAATGATGGTTGATCCTAAATATGGCGGAAGCGGATTGGATGCGGTTTCTTATGTACTTGCTATGGAAGAGATTTCAAAAATTGATGCATCGGCTTCTGTAGTTATGTCTGTAAACAACTCACTGGTTTGTTGGGGACTACAAGAATTTGGAACTGAAGAACAAAAACAAAAATATTTACCAGGTTTAGCATCAGGAGAGATTCACGGAGCGTTTTGCTTAAGTGAGCCTGAAGCAGGTAGTGATGCCACTTCGCAAAAAACAACTGCGATCGATATGGGAGACCATTATTTGGTAAACGGAACAAAAAACTGGATCACAAACGGTAATACAGCTTCTGTTTATTTGGTGATTGCACAAACTGATCCGGAGAAAAGACACAAAGGAATCAATGCTTTGATCATGACCAAAGATATGCCGGGCTTCTCTATTGGACCAAAAGAACAAAAAATGGGAATCCGTGGTTCTGATACACACTCTTTGATGTTTAGTGATGTAAAAGTTCCTAAAGAAAACAGAATTGGTGAAGATGGTTTCGGATTTAAATTTGCAATGAAAACACTTGCAGGTGGTCGTATCGGAATTGCTTCTCAGGCTTTAGGAATTGCTTCAGGAGCTTATGAACTGGCTTTAAAATATTCTAAAGAGCGTAAGGCTTTTGGAACTGAAATTTGCAACCATCAGGCAATTGCTGTTAAATTGGCAGATATGGCGGTTAATATCGAAGCAGCTCGTCATTTGTGTATGAAAGCAGCCTGGGATAAAGACCAGCATAAAAATTATGACATTAGTGGTGCAATGGCAAAATTATTTGCTTCACAAGTGGCGATGGATACAGCTGTTGAGGCGGTTCAAATTCACGGAGGTAATGGTTACGTAAAAGAGTACCATGTAGAGCGTTTGATGCGTGATGCAAAAATTACCCAGATTTACGAAGGAACTTCAGAAATTCAGAAAATTGTAATTTCGAGAGCTGTTATTGCAGGATAAATCTCTTAGAAGTATAGATATTAAAAAACCTTTCAGACTGCCCAATGTCTGGAAGGTTTTTTTGTTTGGATTTTAATTTCGTTATCTTTACAGAAACAAACCTTTTTATGTACGAAGATTTAAAATATTGGTATTTACGCGATCATAAATTGTTTAGAACGTTGAGTTATTCGCAAATTAAACAATTGTGTATTATCACCGGTTTTAAAAAAGCATCAAAAGGAGAAATTATTTATTTTTCTACTTCCGATTTGCCGCGTATCTTTTTACTTAAAAAAGGAAATATTAAAATTGTGTCGATTGATGAAGAGGGCAACGAAACCATAAAAGATATCATTCAGAAGGGAGATTTGTTTGGAGAACTGACTTTGGAAACAGATGCCAAGAATGAAGAATATGCCAAAGTGCTTTCAGATGATGTTGCTATTTGTAGTTTTCTAATGTCGGATTTTGAAGATTTATTGTTAAGAAATCCAACACTGGCGCTTTCGTATACCAAATTTGTGGGGCTGAAAATGAAGCGCATTAAAAACAGTTACGCCAATTTAATTTCTAAAGACGCAAAAACCAGATTGTACCAGTTTCTTAAAGACTGGGCCGAAAAGGAAGGAACTGCACAAGGAAATTCCGTAACGATCGAAAACTATTTGACACAAAATGATATTGCCCAAATCATTTGTACTTCAAGACAAACCGCAACGCAGTTGTTGAACGAAATGGAAACCAATAAGCTGTTGCAATACAATAGAAAAGAGATTGTCATTCTGGATATTACCAAAATCTAATTATTTTCGGCTAAGTGTAAATTAGCCGACATTTGCCTTTTTCATACTGCCGTAATTTTACATTATTGAATTAAGATGTAAAATTAAAAATTATGAAAAAACTATTTTTTGTTGTTTTAGTAGCCTTAAGTACGGCTGCTACTGCGCAAAGTTCGCTTCCTAAAATGGCGACCGATATTGCTCCTTTATTAATAGGAGAGAAAATCCCAAATACTACCTTAAAATCCTCAGAAAATGCAACGGTAAAAATTTCTGATTTACTTGGAAAGAAAAAGACAGTTTTGGTATTCTATCGTGGCGGCTGGTGCCCTTATTGCAATATGCATTTGCAGGCATTGGCGGAGGCCGAGAAACAAATTCTCGATCTTGGATACCAAATTATTGCTATAAGCCCTGATGCCCCTGAGAATTTAAAAATTACGGAAGAAAAGGACAAAGTAAAATATACTTTGCTTTCAGATGCTGCAGGAGAATTTACCAAAGCAGTTGGAATTGCGTACGCAGTTCCTGAAAACTATAAATCAGTAATTAACGTACATTCTAAAGGGATCAATACGAGTTTCTTACCTGTTCCGTCCGTTTTTATTGTAAATCCGGATAGTGAGATTTTGTTCGAATATATTGCTCCTGATTTTAAGCATCGAATCTCGACTGAGCTACTTGTTTCAGTATTAAAAAACTTAAAATAATACAAGATGAAAAAACTACTATTTTTTGTATTGATTTTGTTTTCAGGTCTTTCATTTGCTCAGAATGATGCGAAAAGAATTAGTCAGTACAATTTAGAAAACAAAGTGGCCATTCAGGGTTACGATCCTGTGGGATATTTTAATCAGGGAAAAGCAATTAAAGGAAAGAAAGAATTATCAGCTTCTTATCAGGGAGTAATTTATAAATTTTCTTCCAACGAGAACAAACAGGAATTTTTAAAAAATCCATTAAAGTATGAACCGCAGTACGGAGGCTGGTGTGCCTATGCTTTAGGAAGTTCGGGGGAAAAGGTTGAAATAAACCCTGAAACGTTTAAAATTATTGATGGAAAACTCTATTTGTTTTACAATGCTTTTTTTAACAACACCCTGAAAAGCTGGAATAAAAATCAGACCAATCTGAAGGCGCAGGCAGATGATAACTGGAAAAAAATAAACAAGTAACCGTGATGACAAAATCAGAAAGAATAGCCTGGATTTTAAGAATTGTGGCAGCCGGAATTTTGCTGCAAACCTTGTTTTTTAAATTCAGCGGAGCAAAGGAAAGTATTTATATTTTTTCGACTTTAGGAATAGAACCTTATGGAAGAATTGGCTCGGGAATAGCCGAATTGGTTGTTGCCATTTTAATTTTAATTCCAAGAACAACATGGATTGGAGCTTTGGGCGGATGCGGAGTGATGGCCGGAGCTGTTTTTTCGCACTTATTTGTTTTAGGAATTGTAGTTCAGAATGATGGAGGTTTTCTCTTCTTGCTGGCGATTATTACATTATTATGTTGTTTAGGATTGCTTTATTTCAATAAAAACAAATTGTTTAATCTTCTAAATTTAAAATAGCCATGTTACTAAAATCAATACGACACAGTTTAGATGAACTCAATGATTTATTGAGTCAATTATCGGATACCGATTATGCAAAACCTTGTCCTGCTTTAAACAATTCAACAATTGGCGAGCACATACGACATATATTGGAGATGTTTAAAGGTCTGGAAAAGGGTTACGATTCAGGGATTATCAATTATGATAACCGCGAACGAAATATCCGAATTCAAACCGAAACCCAGTATGCACAAGAACTGATAACGGAGATCAAAACAGAATTGAAAAGCGAGAACAAAATTATCTATCTCGAACAGGTAATTGATGGACTTTCGCTTAGAATTCAGAGTAATTATTACCGAGAGTTGCTTTATAATCTGGAGCATTGCATTCACCATCAGGCTTTGATTAAAGTGGCTGTTCTGCCGTTTAAAAATATTTTGATCGATGAGAATTTTGGGGTAGCGCGTTCCACTATTGAATACAGAAAACAATGTGTACAGTAAGTTTTGTCAATACTAACGGGGTTGTAATTATTACTTCCAATCGGGATGAAAAAGTAATTCGTCCCGAAGCCATCGTGCCAAAAAATTATTGTCAGAACGGGAAAACCATACTGTATCCAAAAGACCCAAAAGCCGGAGGGACCTGGTTTGCGGTGGATAAAAACGGAAGTATACTGGTTCTTTTGAATGGAGGAACCGAGAAACATCGCGTTTTATTTCCCTATCGAAAAAGCAGAGGGTTGGTTGCTCTGGATATTATTTCCAGTGCATCGCCTAAGGATTTTTGGAATGAAATTAATCTGGAAGATATCGAGCCTTTTACATTGGTTTTGTATCAGGGTGGGGCATTGTATGAATTGATTTGGGATGGTCTTGTTAAAATAAAGACAGCATTAGAATCTTCTAAAAACCACATCTGGTCATCGGTTACCTTGTATCCTGAAGAAATTAGAAAGAGACGTTCCAACTGGTTTTTTGATTTTTTGAAAGACAAAGAGGAAATCTCTGCCACGGATATGTTAGATTTTCATCGAAACACTCAAAATGATGATTCCGAAAACGGTTTGGTCATTAACCGGGAAAATGTTCTGAAAACACTGAGTGTAACCCAGGTTGTAATTAAGCAGAACAAAGGGGCTATGAGGTATTATGATTTAATTAGAGCAGAAGACTTTTCGACTTCTTTTATAAGTATTTAAACCAGTAAAGATGAAATTATTTTTTCATAGGATAAGCAATTGGGAGTATTGGCCTTTTAAGGTGCTTTACGTTCCTATTTATTTTCTTTGGGCCTACTATGCTGTCAAAGCCAGATCGGTATTTTTCTTTAATGCGTCCAATCCGAAGATAAAAAACGGTGGATTTATAATGGAAAGCAAAAAACAAATTTATGACCTGCTTCCTAAAGAATGTTATCCCAATACTATTTTGATTCGGGAGAGCACAGGTCTAGAAAAGATTGTCGATGCGATAATAGAAGGAAGAATGTATTTTCCATTAATTGCAAAACCTGATATTGGCCTGCGTGGCTCCGGTGTGAAAAAAATCAAGAATGTTTTTGAGTTGAGTGAATATGCTCGAAAAGCAAATTTTGACTTTTTATTGCAGGATCTCATTCCGTTTAAAAACGAAGTCGGGATTTTCTATGTACGTCATCCGCATCAAAAAGAGGGGAGAATTACAGGAATAGTTTCGAAAGAATTTTTAATTGTTACCGGTGACGGCGTTTCGACTATCGAAGATTTGATTTGTAAAACACCAAGATTTCAATTGCAGCTTGAAGTTTTAAAAGAGGAATATGGCAAACAATTACAGAAGATTTTGCCACAGGGTGAAAGCATAAATTTAGTGCCTTTTGGGAATCACGCACGAGGAGCAAAATTCCTGGACGGAAGCGACTGGATTACGCCACAACTCACAGCGACAATTGATAAAATTGCTAAAAAGGTTCCCGAGTTTTATTTCGGACGCTTTGATATCATGTACAATACTTTTGAAGAACTAGAGCGCGGAGAGCAATTTCAGGTCGTAGAACTAAACGGAGCGGCAAGTGAACCCACCCACATTTACGATCCGAAACACTCGGTTTGGTTTGCCTGGAAAGAACTGGCGAGACACATTACGTATATGTACGAAATCAGTGCCGAGAACCATAAAAAAGGAGTTCCGTATCTCGATTATAAAGTAGGCATTCGCGAATACAGACTGCATTTGGCACAAAACAGTAAGATTGTAAATTTTTAGAAATGAAAAGAATAAAAAATATCGCAATAGGATTTTTGGTGAGCTTCATCGGATCAATTCCATTGGGGTATTTGAATGTAGTAGGTTTGGAGATTTACTCCAAATCGGGACTCAATAACCTGGTTCTTTTTTTGTTCGGAGTCATTTTTGTCGAAACTTTTGTGATTTATTTTACCCTCATTTTTGCCAGACAACTCATTCGCAATAAAAAATTGATGAAGATGATTGATTTTTTTGCGGTTGGATTTATGTTTGTCCTCGCTTTTCTATTCTATTCCGGTTTTCATAATCAAACCGCAAAATCAAATGATGTTTTACAGGAGTATTTAATGTATTCGCCATTTGTAATTGGAGTTGTTTTAAATTGTTTTAATTTTTTACAGCTGCCTTTCTGGACCAGTTGGAATCTATATTTACTTAACGGGGAGTATATTACAATAGAAAGAAAGTTAAAATATTATTATATTGCAGGAACTTTGATGGGTGTTTTTTTCGGAATGTTGAGTCTGATTGTAATTTTACAGGCTTTTTTTGCAAAAAACAATCCATTGTCAAAGTATGTAATGCCTGTATTTATTCCGGTTTTTTTCATAGTGTTGGGAAGTGTTCAGGTGTTTAAGGTGTATAAAAA
The DNA here is from genome assembly GCA_023251135.1 of Flavobacterium sp. Lineage (GTDB taxonomy): Bacteria > Bacteroidota > Bacteroidia > Flavobacteriales > Flavobacteriaceae > Flavobacterium. Next base: position 17,457 of record JAHEZJ010000038.1, read on the forward strand.
ATATTTTAAATCAACTGTTTTAGAAGTTTAACCGCTAAAGCACATTTAAATCATCCTTTATGAAAAAACGTTACTTTCTGCTGCTTCCGTTTGTTTTTTTAGCCTGTAAATCGAATCCTTCCGTAGCTACTACTACTACTCCGGCAACTGATTCAAAACCTATTGAAGTTACTTATAAAGTCAAGGAATCTGAGGTGTCTGATTTCCTGAAAAAGCTGTCTTCAGATGAGATGGAAGGCCGTGAAACCGGAACAAAAGGAATCGAGAAAGCAGCCGTTTTTTTAGAAGACTTCTTCAAACAAAACAAAGTGAAACCTTATTTTGTTTCTTACAGAGATACCCTCACCAATTTTAAAACACCGGCCTATAATATTGTTGGAGTTATAGAGGGAACAGACCCGGTGCTGAAAAAAGAATTCGTGGTTTTAAGTGCGCATTACGATCATATCGGACTGGAGAAAAAACAACAGCCGGATGTCGTTTTTAATGGTGCTAATGATGATGCTTCAGGAGTAACAGCTGTTGCAGAGTTGGCAAAGTATTTTAGCGAAACAAAATCGAACAAACGCAGTATTCTTTTTGTGTTTTTTGCAGGAGAAGAAAAAGGATTGTTAGGGTCTAAAAGTTTGGTTCAAAAACTTAAAAAGCAAAATTTTAATTTGTACACACAATTGAATATCGAAATGATTGGTGTGCCAATGAAACGGGATTATCTGGCCTATGTTACCGGTTTTGATAAAAGTAATATGGCCCAAAAAATAAACGAATACACCGGTAAAAAAACAATCGGGTTCCTGCCTAAAGAAGCCGAATATAGATTGTTTTACAGATCGGATAACTTTTCTTTTTATGAGGCATTTAAAAAACCATGTCAATCCATAAGTACTTTTGATTTTGAAAATTTTGACTTTTATCACCATGTTTCAGATGAATTTAAGGTAATGGATATTCCGCATATGACCTCTTTTATTCAGGAATTTTTACCGGCAGTAACTAAAATTACGATTACACCAACGGAAGAAATTACAATGAATAATTAATCTGTCGTTTTATTCGATTTGCTTATTTTTGCTTTATGAAAAATATTATTGTTACCGGAACCAGTCGTGGAATTGGTTACGAATTAGCATTGCAGTTTGCCAATGCAGGTCATCAGGTTCTGGCGATTTCCAGAAAAATACCTACTACACTTTTAGAACATCAAAATATTAGCTGTCTGTCTGTTGATCTGGCAGATGAAGCGGCTTTGGCGGAAGTAGATCAGTTTCTTTCTTCTTCCTGGAAAAGGGTCGATGCAGTGGTACATAACGCCGGTGCATTATTGTTAAAACCTTTTGCCGAAACCACTCAGGCTGATTTTGAAAGTATTTACAAAGTGAATGTTTTTGCTGTTGCTAACTTAACGCGTATTTGTCTTCCTTATCTTCAAAGCGGTAGCCATGTGGTAACCATCAGTTCTATTGGAGGAGTAAGAGGAAGTCTGAAATTTGCAGGTCTGGCAGCTTATAGTTCCAGTAAAGGAGCTGTAATTACTTTAACTGAATTATTGGCGGAAGAATACAAAGAGAAAGGAATTTCATTTAATGTACTGGCTCTGGGTTCTGTTCAGACCGAAATGTTAAACGAAGCTTTCCCGGGTTATCAGGCGCCAATTTCTGCCGAAGGAATGGCAACCTACATCAATGATTTTACACTCAACGGAAATAAATATTTCAACGGAAAGGTGCTGGAAGTTTCATCGACCAATCCGTAATTTTAAATTCCAAATTGAAGAAAACTTCTAACTTTTTACAAATAACATTTAACTTGAAGTGAGCGAAACTTTAGCTAAATACATACCGGAGCATGCCGTAAAGCCTGTTTTTGATTTGATTGTTGCCAATCAGGTTCATCTGAAAATCGTCAATGAGCGTCAGACGCGTCATGGTGATTACAGAAGAGGGCCAAGCGGTAAGCATGAAATTACGGTGAATGCGAGTTTGAATAAATATCGCTTTTTGATAACGCTCATTCATGAGATTTCGCATTTGGTTGCCTTTGAGAAATTTGGAAGAAATATAAAGCCTCATGGGAATGAATGGAAGTTTACTTTTCAAAGGATGATGGTTCCTTTTATTCGTCCCGAAATATTCCCGGGTTCATTATTGCCTTTGTTGGCAAGGCATTTTAAAAACCCTTCGGCAAGCAGTGATACCGATACCACTTTGTCTTTGGCCTTAAAACAATACGATGCGGCCAACGATAAGAGCTATATTTTTGAAATTCCTTACGGAAGTGTGTTCAGGATTAAAAACGGTAAAGTATTCAAGAAATTGGCCGTTAGAACCAAGCGTTTTGAATGTATTGAAATTAGCTCGGGAAAAACATATCTGTTTAATCCAAATGCGGAAGTGGAGTTAATGCATTAAAAGGAAATTCCAATAAAAAATAAATTCCAAATTCCAATACTTATGTAGTTGGAATTTGGAATTTTTTTATTGAGTTTCCCACCAGAAATTGGAATTTGGAGTTTGGGATTTGGAATTTAAAAGCCTTATCCTTTCAAATAAGCCTCTCTTACTTTTTTAAACAGATTTGAAGAGTAAACAAATTTTACAATCGCTTCGTTATCGGTTCTAAAGATTTCTTCTTTGGTTCCTTGCCAGGCTTTTAGACCTTTTTTTAGAAATACGATATTTTCGCCAATTTCCATTACCGAGTTCATATCGTGGGTATTGATCACCGTGGTAATGTTATATTCTTCAGTGATTTCTTTAATCAGATTATCAATCAGAGTAGAGGTATTCGGATCTAAACCTGAATTGGGTTCGTCACAAAATAAATACTTTGGATTGTTTACAATCGCACGGGCAATCGCCACACGCTTTTGCATTCCTCCCGAAATTTCAGAAGGTAATTTTTTATGTGCGTCAATTAAGTTTACTCTTTCCAGTACAAAATCAACACGTTCTTTGATTTTAGCCTTATTGTCGTTGGTAAACATTTTTAGCGGGAATGCAACATTCTCTTCAACGGTCATCGAATCAAACAAAGCACTTCCCTGAAAAACCATTCCGATTTCCGTTCTTAACTCTCTTTTTTCATCCGGATCCAGTTCTGAATACACACGGCCATCAAAGGAAATAGTTCCTTTGTCGGGAGTGTGAATTCCTAACAGACTTTTTAATAAAACGGTCTTTCCGGATCCACTTTGCCCAATAATCAGGTTGGTTTTTCCAGTTTCAAAAACTGTCGAAACACCTTTCAGAACCTTGCTGTCGCCAAATGATTTTTCTAAATTTTTTACTTCTATCATGATCCTAGTAACAATTGTGTTAGTATATAATTAAAAAGAATGATTGAAACCGAAGTCCAAACAAACGATACTGTACTGGCTTTACCTACTTCAAGAGCCCCACCTTTCATGTAATATCCGTGAAAAGAAGGTATGGTAGCCAACAGCATGGCAAATATTAAAGTTTTAATAAAAGCATAAGTGATGTGAAAAGGAATGAATTCCATTTGCGCACCAATGATAAAGTCATTACTGGTAGTAAAACCTCCGTAAACACCTGCAAGCCACCCTCCAAAAATTCCTAAAAACATACTGATTCCAATTACAAAAGGATACAATAGTAAAGCAATAATTTTAGGGAAAACCAGATAGTTAAGAGAGTTTACACCCATAACTTCCAACGCATCGATTTGTTCTGTAACACGCATAGTACCGATACTTGAGGTAATAAAGGATCCCATTTTTCCGGCCATAATTACCGAAATAAAAGTAGGAGCAAACTCCAGAATCACGGATTGACGTGTAGCAAAACCAATTAAATATTTTGGGATTAACGGATTAGTTAAGTTTAAGGCGGTTTGAATCGCGACAACACCTCCAACAAAGAAAGAGATAAAGCAAACGATACCTAAAGAGTCAATAATTAAATCATCAATTTCTTTAAAAATTAATTGTCGCATAACAGGCCATTTGGTCTGTTTATTGAAAATCTCTTTCAGCATTAAAAAATATCTCCCAATTTGGGATAAGTAACGAATTAGCATCATAGTTTTACAAATATTGGCTAAGGTAAAAAGAAGTTATGAGTTTTGGGGTATGAGTTAAGTCTTTTCGGTTGTTTTCCGGATCAAATTAACTTTTCTTTCATTTTTTGAAAGCGATAATTTCTAATAAATTTAGCTTGTTCAGGGGTAACCAGTAGTGGCGTTTTGGCTCTTTTTGCTTTCCAGAATCCTCGGATATAATCAAAAAAGAGGAACGGTTTTTTCTTCATCATGGCCAGTTTAGCCGATGCAATTGCCGTAATCCAAAAGCCGTATCCTAAAGTATAAAAAGCTTCACCTTGTTTGTATCGGGCAGTTTTGTTGTAATTTGCTCCAGTTGGTTTAAGATGTTTTACATGTAAAGAAGCGTCGGTAACGATCTTCCATCCGTAATATTTACAAAGTAATTCGTCTACAGTATCCCAACCCATAGCAGGTTTTAAACCTCCAATTTGCTGAAAAGCAGCTTTGCGATAGGCCTTTAATGCGCCGCGAATATGATCTTTGTCGGTAAGATTTTCGAGAATCCAGTCACCATTTTTTTCAATGTAACAAAAACCTCCTGCCATTCCAATTTTCGAATCCGATTGAAAATGGGCGATAATTGTTTCGAAGTAATTGACAGGAAAAATGAGATCACCATCTATTTTTACCATAATATCATATTCTGAATCCAAAGTTTCAAAACCTTTTTGAAAAGCCTGAATCACTTTGCTTCCGGGCATATGAATCGCATCTGACGTTTTATTGATAATAGAAATAAAAGGATGCTCTTTTGCAAAACCCAATACAATTTCTTCTGTCCTATCCGTTGAATTGTCATTTACCACTACAATTTTTGAAGGTAAAACAGTTTGTGAAACCAAAGATTGTAAGGTCAGGCCAATTAAATCTTGTTCGTTGTGAGCCGGAATGACGATATAATACTTCATAATTTTCAATTTAAATTCCAAATTCCAATCAAAACTGCTTAATTGGAATTTGGAATTTTTTTATTGGAATTTGACTTTAGGCTTTTATTTTTTCCGCTACAACAATATAATATCTTGGCGTAAAATATCTTAGTAAAGGTCTGAATCCAAACTTTTTTACCGGATGTGTAAATTTTTGACGGTCGGTTATTTTCCAGCCTGTTTTTTCTAAAAGCCAGTCCAGTTGCCAGTCTTCAAATTCATGATAATGCCTGTCCCACATATCGGTCTTAGAACGATACGCCGATGAAAACCATAAACGCAACGGAATTGATATTAACAGCTTGTCACATTTTACGTTTTGTAAAATGGTGTAAGGGTTTAGTAAGTGTTCGAAGATCTCAAATGCGGTAAAAACAGTATATTCTTCCGTTTGCAAAGCTGTTTGATCGTTGTCTAAATCTTCGCCTTTTGTATTTTTTACAGTATAACCATTTTCTTCCATTATCTTAGAGAATGGATTTGATACACCAAAATCAAAAATGGTTTCTGATGTTCTAACGTGTTTTTGTAAAAACTCTAAAGTAAGTTTGAATCTTTTATTCGGAAACGTTTTTTCGTACATAGTCGCTGCGAGGAACGAAACAATCTCTCGTTCTTGATTTATAATTAGGGCACAAATATACTAAAAAAGTCCGCATCTTATAATGCGGACTTTTTTAGTGTTCTGTCTTAGTCTCAGTCTCGGTATTCAGTCGCAGTGTTCAGTCGCAGTGTTCAGTTGACTGCGAACTGCGACTAATATCTAATATCTGTAAACAAATGCATTGATGTTCATTCCTGCTCCGACAGAGGCAAAAATAACAACATCTCCTTTGTTGATTTCATGATTTTCCAGTTTACCCTGAATCAATAAGTCGTAAAGAGTGGGTACTGTAGCAACACTGGAGTTTCCTAAGTCATGAATGCACATTGGCATAACATTTTCAGGAGGTGTTTTGTCGTATAGTTTATAGAATCGGGCAATAATTGCCTCGTCCATTTTTTCATTGGCCTGGTGAATCAGGATTTTTTTGACTTCGTCAATAGCGATTCCGCTTTTGTCTAAGCAGCTTTTCATAGCGCATGGCACCTGACTTAACGCAAATTCGTAAATCTTACGCCCGTACATTTTGATGTATTTAATGTCCGGATCTAAATCGGGGTTGTATGATTTTCCAAAGTACAGATAGTTGGCTTCGTCATTGGCAAAAGTAGCACTCTCATACGATAGTAATCCGGCTTCATCCTCAGAAGCTTCTAAAATTGAAGCACCTGCGCCATCAGAGTAAATCATGGAGTCGCGATCGTGATCGTCAACCACTCTCGAAAGGGTTTCGGCACCAATAACTAAAACTCTTTTTGCCATACCCGATTTTATAAAAGCGTTTGCTTGTAGCACACCTTCAATCCATCCCGGACATCCAAAAAGAATATCGTAGGCTACACATTTCGGGTTTTTAATGCCTAATTTGTTTTTGACACGTGTCGCTAAACTCGGTAAAATATCCGTTTGATGTGTTCCTGATTTTACATCACCAAAGTTATGCGCAAAAATAATGTAATCTAAAGTTTCACGATCGATCTTCGCATTTTCAAGTGCTCTTTCGGCAGCAAAAAAAGCAAGATCTGATGAGGTATGATGGTCTTCGGCGTAGCGGCGATTTTCGATTCCGGTAATGCCTTTGAATTTTTTTATTACAACTTCGTTAGGGTAACCAAAAGGAGTTCCGTCTTCATTTAAAAAAACATGATCGCCAAAGTCAGTATTGCTTACTTCTTTATTAGGAATGTAACTTCCTATACCTATTATTTTTATTTTCATTATTCCTTTATTGTCCGGTAAATTTATTGCTAAAGTATAAATAAAATCATGATAACTATCATAAAAAATACTATGCACGCATATAATTGTGGAATAATAATTTTTTGTGACATATATTGTTTATTTTCTAATGATTATTTAATTTTTCCGAGATTTCAAACGATTGAAATAAAAGCAGGGAAAAAGTTTTTTTAGTTTCAGGTTTCAAGTTTTTGTTGGGATGTAAGACTTTAAATATGAAACCAAAATAAAACCCGACAGGTTCTTAAAACCTGTCGGGCTTGAATATTTAAAAGAAAACTTAATTTTTAGTTTTCCATGTATGCTTCAATAGGAGCACAGCTACACACTAAGTTTCTGTCACCGTATGCATCGTCTACACGACGAACTGATGGCCAGAATTTATTGTCAGCGATATACTCTAATGGGTAAGCTGCTTTTTCTCTTGAATAAGGGAAGTCCCAAGCGTCATTAGTTAACATTGCTAATGTATGAGGTGCATTTTTTAATACATTGTTTTTGTCCTCTGCTGTTGAAGCTTCGATTTCTTTTCTGATTGAGATAAGCGCATCACAAAAACGATCTAACTCTGCTAAATCTTCAGATTCTGTAGGCTCAATCATTAAAGTTCCGGCAACCGGGAAAGAAACGGTAGGAGCGTGGAAACCATAATCCATTAAACGCTTCGCGATATCACCTACTTCAATTCCGTTTTCTTTAAACGAACGGCAATCTAAGATCATTTCGTGAGCAGCTCTTCCGCATTCTCCTGTATAAAGAATTGGGTAGTGTCCTTCGAAACGTGTTTTCATGTAGTTGGCGTTCAGAATAGCATGCTCTGTAGCGCTTTTTAATCCTTCAGCCCCCATCATTGTGATGTAACCGTAAGAAATTAAACATACTAAAGCTGATCCGTAAGGTGCAGATGAAATAGCTGTAATAGCTTGTTCACCACCTACTTTAAGGATTGGGTTTGTTGGTAAAAATGGAACCAGTTTTTCGTTTACACAGATTGGTCCAACTCCAGGTCCACCACCACCGTGAGGAATAGCGAATGTTTTGTGTAAATTTAAGTGACAAACGTCAGCACCAATTGTAGCCGGGTTGGTTAAACCTACCTGAGCATTCATATTAGCACCATCCATATATACTAATCCGCCATTGTCGTGGATTAATTTAGTAATTTCAATGATTGAAGATTCGAAAACTCCATGAGTAGAAGGATACGTTACCATTAAACAAGAAAGATCATCTTTGTGCTCAATCGCTTTTTCTCTTAAATCTTCTACATCAATGTTTCCTTCCGGAGTAGTTTTAGTCACAATGATTTTCATTCCGGCCATAGCAGCAGAAGCAGGATTGGTTCCGTGAGCTGATGAAGGAATCAAACATACATTACGGTGACTATCACCTCTTGATAAATGGTAAGCACGGATAGCCATTAAACCGGCATATTCTCCCTGAGCTCCTGAATTAGGCTGCAATGTTGTTCCGGCAAATCCGGTAATTACATTTAATTGCTGCTCTAATTTTTTAAGCATGGTGATATAGCCTTCCGCTTGCTCTACTGGTGCAAAAGGGTGAATGCTGTTCCAGTTTGGCATTGACAACGGTAACATTTCTGAAGCAGCGTTTAATTTCATGGTACAAGAACCTAATGAAATCATAGAGTGATTTAAGGATAAATCTTTACGCTCTAACTTTTTGATGTAACGCATCAACTGACTTTCTGAATGATGATTGTTGAATACATCATGCGTTAAGAAAGGTGATGTTCTTTCTAATGAAGCCGGTAATTGACTAGCTTCAGTTAATTCAGAAACAGTAAAAGTTTCTTTTCCTAAAGCTTCAGCAAAAATGGCAATAATTTGGTTGATGTCAGCAATTGAAGTTGTTTCGTTTAACGAAATAGAAATCGTGTCGGCATCAACATAGAAGAAGTTTACTTCGTTTTTCTCTGCTACAGCTTTTACTTTTTGAGCGTCGGCTTTTACCGAAATGGTATCAAAGTAAGCGGTGTTGGTTTGGAAAACTCCTAATTTATTTAAAGCTTCAGCAGTAGTAACCGCCGATGCATGAACTTTGTTTGCAATGTATTGTAATCCTTTTGGTCCGTGGTAAACCGCGTACATTCCGGCCATAACCGCTAATAAAACCTGAGCGGTACAAATATTAGAAGTCGCTTTTTCACGTTTAATGTGTTGCTCACGAGTTCCTAAAGCCATACGCAAAGCACGGTTTCCGTTTACATCGATAGATACTCCGATGATACGACCCGGCATAGATCGTTTGTATTCTTCTTTAGTTGCGAAGAAAGCGGCGTGAGGACCACCATAACCCATTGGTACACCAAAACGTTGTGAAGTTCCAACTACTACAGCTGCACCCATTTCTCCAGGAGAAGTAAGGGCTGCTAATGATAAAATATCGGCAGCAAAGGCCACTTTGATTTCGTTTTCTTTTGCTTTAGCAACAAAAGCACTATAGTCGTTTACCTGACCATATTTTCCAGGGTATTGTAAAATAGCTCCGAAGAATTCATTTGAGAAATCAAATGTTTCGTGGTTTCCAACTACTAATTCAATTCCGATAGGAGTTGAACGCGTTTGCAGGATAGATAAAGTTTGTGGCAAAATTTCTTCAGAAACGAAGAATTTGTTTGTATTGTTTTTCTTCTGGTCGCGTGTACGAACGTCAAATAATAACGCCATAGCTTCTGCGGCAGCAGTTCCTTCGTCTAATAAAGAAGCATTTGCGATTTCCATTCCAGTCAATTCAATAACGGTAGTCTGGAAATTTAAAATGGCTTCCAAACGGCCCTGAGCAATCTCAGCCTGATAAGGAGTATAAGCAGTGTACCATCCTGGATTCTCAAAAATATTTCTTTGAATTGGAGCCGGAACGATAGTTGGGTGATACCCCAAACCGATATAAGATTTGAAAACCTTATTTTTCTTTCCTAATTGCTGAATATGGTTTGCGAATTCGTACTCCGTCATCGCAGGATCTAAGTTTAAGGGTGCTTTTAGACGAATGTCATCCGGAAGGGTTTCATAAACAAGTTGTTCGATCGATTCAACTCCAATAGTCTGTAACATGTGTTGAAGATCTGTTTCTCTTGGACCAATGTGTCTTAAAGCAAAAGCATCTGTTTTCATATAGTAGTAAAAGTGTTGTTTTTTAGTCGCGCAAAATTAAGTATTAATAATAATTTATTGCACATTTTTAACTTCATTTTTTATGAAATTTTCAACCAAAGAGTTGATTTGTTAATAAATGATTAGATTTGAAGTATGAAATTTTTGAAACTCATATTAGATTTCTACCTGAACAGCAGTATTCATGTGGCTTTGTCGTGTTATGCGTTGGTACAGATCACGTTTCATGTGTTTCATATTCAGTACGATAACGCAATGGCCATGTTTGCTTTTTTTGGAACAATTGTGGGATATAATTTTGTTAAATACGACGCATTGGTTCGTGTTAAAAGAAAAATGATCGGGAATCAGCTGAAAATTATTGCCGTTTTGAGTTTTATTTCACTGTTTTTAGTGGGCTATTATTTTTTTCATCTGAAACGAATTACACAAATTGTTTCGGTGGTGATTTTTTTTATTACAGCGCTTTATACACTTCCGTTTTTTCCGAATCGAAGAAATGCGCGAAACTGGGCAGGAGTTAAAATTTATATTGTCGCAATTTGCTGGGTAGGTACCACATTGGTTTTGCCTTTAATAAATGCCGGGATTCCTTTTACCAGTGATTTTTTTATAAAATGCATTCAGCGGTTTGTTTTGGTTTTTGTTCTGGTCCTGGTTTTTGAAATTATTGATTTAGCCAATGATGATCCGCATTTACAGACTGTTCCGCAAACGATCGGGGTAAAACGAACCAAATTTTTAGGACTTTTATTACTGATTCCGTTTTGGGTTCTGGAAGTTTTTGTTTCTACTTTTAATTACCATGATGTTTTAATCAATCTGATCATGGTGCTCATGCTCATGTTGTTTATTGCGTTTGCAAATCCTAAACGCTCTAAATATTATACTTCTTTTTGGGTCGAAAGCGTTCCGGTTTTTTGGTGGCTGATGATACTGTTGCTTTAAAAACAGTTTCTCCTAAAATAAAAAAACCGATGCGTAAACATCAGTTTCTTTAGGAGTGAAATAAAATCTTACTTCGTTTTTTGTTCTGCGAGTGCTTTATTTAAATCGGCTTTGGCTTCGGCTAGTTTCTTTCTTTTTTTCTCAATTTTTTCTTTGCTTTCCTGCTCTTTTATGGCTTTGTTGAGGTCGTCAGTTTTTTCTTTGACCTTTTGCTGTTTTTCTTTGACTTTTTTGTCAAGGTCATTGTTGACTGTTTTTACCGTGCAGTTTTTTTTGGTTTTAGAGATGGCATCTTCAATTCCCTTTATTTGATTTTGATTGCCGGCTTTTTTGGCAGCAACTAATTTTGTGTTTAATTCACATAGTTTTCGTTCACAGCCTTTTAATGTTGTACAGTTACTTTGTGAAAATCCAATGAAGGACATAGCAAAAAAAGCGACGGATAGTATTTTCGTTTTTAAAGTCATACGTTTAGTTTTAGATTGTTTACGGATTTTAGAAAATCGTGTTAGACTATAAAAGTAAGAAATTTAAAGTTGTTTTTCAGAAACTATTTTCAGCGTTTTATTCCTTTCCAATAGGAAATTGGTAAGATGTTTTTTCAAAAAGAAATAATCAAACAGTTTTCCGAACAGTCCAAAAGGAGTTTCATATTGTAGTTTATCGGTCATAATGGTGAAGTCATTTTCTTTTTCAAAAAGATGTTCATGTTTAAATGATTTAAATTTTCCTTCCTCCATTTCATCAACAAAGTAATCGTAGAACTGCATCTCAGTTATTCTGCTTTTATGGGTAAGGTAAAAACCGAAATGTTTGCCACGCCAGGTAACCGTTTCGTTTAAATTGATTAATCCGGTGGTAACGCCGGCAATTGCTTTTTCTTTTGATGGACTTGCCGACTGTTGATGGATATTAATATTTCGTGCAGCATCGAAAACTGTTTTTTGTGGTGCTTTTATTCGGGTTGTAAGGTTTAGGATTGTCATTTGTTGTATCAATTGTTTAGTCCCTACGGGACATTTTTTAGGTCGGATATGGTAAGTTACCGATATGTAATCTCTCCGAGATTAATTGATTTTTTACGATAAAAGATTTTGAAAAGCGGTATCAATATTTTCAAACTTAAACGTAAAACCTTTTTCTAAAAGTCGTTTCGGGACTACATTTCGGCTCTTTAAAACCAATTCGGTTTCTGTTCGAATGAAAAAAGATCCGATTTCCAGAAAGAATGTATTGAGAGGAATTCCGAAAGGAAAACCAACTGCTTTTTGTAGCTTCTTCATAAAATCGATATTGGGTATTGGACTTGGCGATACAATATTTATAACGCCGACAATTTCTTTTTCAATTATAAAATCAATTGCATTTGCAAAATCATCTTCGTGAATCCAGCTTACAAATTGGTTTCCTTTTCCCTGTTTTCCTCCAAAACCAATTTTCGCCAAAGCTTTTAACGGAATAAAAGCACCGCCTTTTTTACCCAAAACGATTGACGTTCTTAAAGCTGTTTTTATCGTATTTGGAGTTTCAGTTTTAAAAAAGGCTTTCTCCCAGGAAAGAGCGACATTTATCGAAAAATCATTTCCTATTTCACCCTCTTCTTCGTCCATTTGTTTGTCCAGAGAAAATCGGTAAATGGTCGCAGTAGAGGAGTTCAACCAGTGTTTTGGAGGGTTTTTGCATTTTAAAACAGCCTCGTTTAAAATTTTAGTGCTTTCGATTCGGGACAGTAAAATCTCTTTTTTATTTTTTTGAGTATAACGACAATCAACAGATTTTCCGGCAAGATTGATTAATACCGTGGCCTGTTCCAGTTCATTTTCCCAGCCTGAAAAAGTTCTGGCATCCCAGTTTACATATTTGATTCCATCGAGGATTTGAGATTTTCCGCGGGTTAGGATAACGATTTCTTCAAATTTGTTTTTGAAATGTTGGACTAAAACCTGACCCAGGAATCCTGTTCCGGCTGCAATTATGAGTTTATTCATGGTTTTGTTTTTTTAGTGGCGAATTACACGAATTATTCTTTGCGTAAAGAATCAGTTAAAAAAGTAATTCGCAAAAATTCAGGAAACTTACAGATTAGTTCAAAATTAATAATAAAGCAATTATTCGATACAGTATCCAGGTGAGGCAGAGATATTTTGGAAGTTTTAAAATTTTGATTCTTCTGAAATGCTCTTTAAACATGATAAAAACGGTTATGCCAAACCAAGCCAGTACGATAAGCTCAGGAACCTTTATAGACTGATTTGCTATTAAAATGGGTAACAAAATGAGAGACCCCATTAAAGAAACGGTCATTAAATTGCCTGTATAATTGAGGATCGTCTTTTGGTCTAATTTTAGCATAAAGATACTTTGAAATACAATTTGTCCGAAGGCTAAAACGAACTCTCTCCAAATAGTGGTTTGAGGCAGAACTGAAATCAAATTGGAATAACTAAACAATACGAATGTTGTTACGGTTAAGGCAAATCCGATAAAGAGAAAACGATACTTGTAATTGTAATCGGGGGTGCATTGTAATTTGTTTTCTTCCTTTATTTCTCCGGGAATTATTACTTTTCTGTTATAGGAAACAAAAGAATAGAGTTTTCTCAGTATGAAATGAACAGGTTTTGTCTTTCCTATTTTTTCAATCCACGGAAATGAATATCCTATAACTTTCAGTAAACTGTCGACACCGTAAAGCACAGTTTTGGTTGTATTATCGATTAACGCAATTTCATTTGGTGCACGTTTGAGATCTACAAAATTTTGTTCCTCTTCAGATAACTGACAATATGATTTTCTTCCGTTTTGATCTAACATACCGCTTTTTACAAAGCCGGTAGTATACAAGCTGCAAAGCGGACAATCTTCGTCGTAAAGCAGGGTTTGGTTTTCCAGCGTTTTCATAATTATTTTTTGTTTTAAACTTTCAGAAAAAAATGAAAGTTATAATTAAATTTTTTTAGTTTGAAGGTTACTTCATAATTTTCAGGACCAGACGTCCCAACCAGTTTTCATTGAATTCTGTCATTTTGTCTAACATATTATCTGCTTTTAAAACAAAATCATACAACTTAGTGGTTTGATCGACAAAGTGTTTTTCTTCTGCAGACTCATTTGCATCGATTGTCGAAACTTCTTTTAAAATTTTAAGAGCAGGTTTGATTTCTCTTTTGCTTCTTTCTCTCGAAATTTTAACGGCTAATTCGTCCAGATCTTTTTCTGCAGTAAAAAATTCTCTTCTTTCTCCGGCTTTGTATTCTTTGTAAACAATTCCCCAATCCATCAAGGCTCTTAGGTTCATGCTTGCATTTCCTCGTGAAATTTGCAATTCGTCCATGATGTCTTCCATAGAAACAGCTTCGTTCGAAACCATTAATAAAGCATGGATTTGTGCCATGGTTTTATTAATTCCCCATTGAGAACCTAATGCTCCCCAGGTTTGTACAAACTTATTTTTTGCTTCTTTGAATTCCATGAAACAAATGTAAGTAAAAGTTTTTAAACTTTCAAAAATAAATGAAAGTTTGTTTGATGAGGTTTTTTTAAGAATAATCTTATGTCTGATTTTTTGGTGTTTTATGACAGAGAATTCTCATTTTATAACATTTTTTCGTTCCCATCTTCATATCTAAAATAGATTTGATATAGAAAATTAATGAAAAAATATTTTCTAAGTCATTCATTATCAGCTGATGAATTGAATTTGTAACAGTGGAGCAGAACCCACTTAAAAAACGAACTGTTTCGCACAGTTAAAACGCGAAGGCGGATCTGAAAAGCCTTATGAGTAGGACAAAAACTATTATTATGCAAGCAATACCTGTAAAAGTAAAAAATGTGAAAGTCTACCCTTACATTGATTGGAATGGTGGAGGGATTGGACCTGTTATTCTTCCTGTTATCGAAGGAGCCAGCGGAACTTACGCGGTTGGAACACTTGGAAGATCTGTATTCTACAATCTTGATTTAGCCCCTGAAAAATCTAGTATTGGTATACATCAGAGATATTTAGCAACTGGAGAGACTGAAGATGGTACTCCATTTACAACTCCATGGATGTATAGCACAAGCACAACTGGTGACATCGAGTTCGGAAGAACAATAACAATAGGGGTAAGAGAATCTGAAGCTATTAACGTTGGAAGTATACCTCCTTATATTGTATTAGGACCACTTACAAACATTACAGTAACTCAGATACTTCCTGCGCCAGCAATTGGAGAGAGAATACTAATTGAAAATGGTTCAGGTAATATTATTGCTACGAGAACTGGTACTCCACATGAAATGGGAGTTGATGTAATCGAAGGTAACCGTTTAGGAAGATTAAGAGCGGGATTGAAAAACATCATGATTACCGGAAAAAACAAAGATGGTCAAACCGTGACTATAGGACATCTGACTTGTTTGGATCCAAATGAACCGGCTCTTTTTTTACAACAATTTGGACCTAGTGAGCATTAAAAAAAATTAATCCTCAAACGAAACAAATAACAACTAAAAAACAACAGCTATGGGAGTAATCATGCCTTACGGTGTCGCCATTAGAGAAGCTTTAGTCTCTAATGATCTGGCCAAGATGGAAGCTATTGCCAAACAAGCGAAGCAAACAATAAAAGATCAGGGCGATCTGACTGTTGCTTTACTGGACTTGTTAGACGCAATAGATTCTTTAAAGAAGAAGAAATAACCTGACTTGTACAGAAAAACAAGGGTGGAGCTGAAAAACCTAAAGAGTAGGAACAACTATAAAACAAAATATTATGGCAACAGTACTTTACGGAGTAGGAATCAGAGAAGCGATTGCTTCGAATGATTTGGAAAAAATGGTTGCGGTAGCTGAACAAGCTAAGAAAACCATAAGAGACCAAAAAGATTTACACGTAGCATTGGTAGAATTGCTTGATGCAATTGATGCTCTGAAAAAGAAAAGGTAATCTAAAAAAGACGGTTTATCAAGTTTTACTTCTTAAACCGTCTTTTTAAATAATTGTTAAACTGTAAATAAAACTAATACCGATTGTATATTCAATATAGTCCACTTGCATTGTACTATTTTCATATTACATCGGCATTATATCAGAAAGCATTGAACTAAAAATATAAGTAAAATTGATATAAGATGGATACGATTAAGACTTCAACACGATACAGAGTAAGAGATGATTATGAAACAGCTACTCCGGTTCATGTAGTATGGGAAATTACTTTAGCATGTAATTTGAAATGCTCGCATTGCGGATCAAGAGCTGGAAAAGTAAGACCGGGCGAATTAACTACGGAACAATGTTTTGGTGTTATTGATAGTCTTAAACGTCTTGGTACAAGAGAAATTTCCATCATAGGCGGGGAAGCTTTTTTAAGAAAAGACTGGATTGAGATCATCGAAAGAATCCATCAAAGCGGAATCGAATGTTCGATGCAGTCTGGCGCCTATAACCTAAACGAAGAACGAATCATTAGTGCAAAAAAAGCAGGAATAAATAATATAGGTGTTTCTATTGATGGAATGCCGGATACTCATAATAAAATTAGAGGAAGAAGAGATTCTTTTGAACATGCCGTTAATTGCCTGGCACTCCTTAAAAAACACAATATCACTTCGAGTGTCAATACCGTAATTACAAAAAGAAGCAAAAATGAGATGAATGAGCTTTTGGATGTTTTGATTGAAAATAATGTAAAAAACTGGCAGATCCAACTTGCTGTTGCTATGGGAAATGCCGTCGATCATTCAGAAGAATTGATTGTTCAGCCTTATGAATTAATTGATTTTTACGACGACCTCATCGTCATCTACAGAAAAGCCTTGGCACATAATATTTTAATACAGGCCGGAAATAACATTGGTTATTTTGGACCGTATGAACACATCTGGAGACAGGGAAATGAAAAATATTATACAGGATGTTCGGCTGGACATACAGGAATAGGGATTGAGGCAGACGGTAAAATAAAAGGCTGCCCATCATTACCAACAAGTGCCTATACGGGAGGAAATGTAAAAGATATGGCGCTGGAAGACATCTGGAAATATAGCGAAGAAATGGTTTTTTCCAGATATAGAAATAAAGAAGAATTATGGGGTGGCTGTAAAGGCTGCTATTATGAATCTTCCTGTCTGGCAGGCTGTACCTGGACAAGCCATGTACTGTTTGGCAAGAGAGGGAACAATCCTTTTTGTCATCATCGTGCTTTAGAATTAAAGAAGAAAGGCCTTAAGGAACGAATCAGAAAAATACAGGAAGCACCAGGCGAATCTTTCGATATGGGACTTTTTGAAATTATAGTGGAAGACGAAAACGGAGTAATTGTAGAAATACAATCGCCAACTAGTGAAGCTCCAATTCAGGTTACGGGCCCTATAGCCAGAGTACCAAGAATTCCAAAAGCACTGAAATTATGCAATGGATGTGATAATTATGTTTATGAAGAAGAAGAGGTTTGCAGTTTTTGCAATAGCGACGTGAAAAAAGTAAACGAAGAATATGCCGCCAAAATGGAAGCCGCAAAACGCTCGCTGGAAAAACTGGAATTCCTAATGATGAAATAAGATGGAACAGTTAAAAAATATTCAATCCGAAATTGAGCAGTACTCATATCCTATTGAAGAAGGTTTAAGTCTGTCGGAAATTACCATTAAGTACGGTTTTAATTCGTACCGGTATGGATCTTCCAGTTTTTTAGACGACCTTTTTGATCCCATCTCCATCACAGACAAAACCGTATTTTATGATTTAGGCTCTGGTTACGGGAATATTATTTTATACGGTGCGATACAATATCCAAATGTTCAGTTTAAAGGAATAGAAATTCTTGAAGAGCGAAATAAAGTTTGTGTTGATTTAATCGAAAAAGAAGGAATCACTAATGCTACGGCCATTTCCGGCGATCTCTTAAAGGCTGATATTTCTGATGGGAATGTTTTTTATCTGTACAATCCTCTCCATGATTTTCAATACGCCGAATTATTAGACAAACTCTATCAGATTTCTTTGAAGAAAGACATTGTCGTAATTGCAGAATCCCATTGTAGTTCTTTTGACGAAGCCGATTGGCTGGAACAATATCACCTTAAAGATATTGATGTCATCAGAAAAATTAAATATTATCGCTCTAAACCTGCTTATTAAAACCCACCAAACTATAATAGAAATCAAATCAATTACTAATTTAAATCAAAAGTGTTATGGCTAGTTTAAGTTCAATTATTCTTCCGGTTCTTGAAGGGATGGAGGAATCACATTTAAAAGATCAATTATTAAAATTTCTGCCAAATCAGGAGGAATCATTTTCAAAAATTGAAAAAAGTTTTAATCAGCTGACTTCAAAAGTTCAGGATAAAGATCGTTTGCAGCGTTTTTTTCACAGTTGGAGCCAAACCAATAACAGCGCAATGACCGTTGCCGGAATCAGCAACCGTATGACCATGCTGGTTCATAAAAATCAACCTATTGGAGACGAAAAAGCACTCTTGCAGTCGATAACCAGTTTAAACCGAATTGTTGATGAAGACCTGGCCGTTGTGGGCAGAATTTTGCATTCGCAAATGTTTTACACCATGGCCACTACAATTTGTACCGATGATGACTGGCTTTCACGCCGTTATTTAAATGAAAGTGCCAGTGATTTTAAAAAATGGAAAGATCAAAACTCCTTGCGAAACAAAGACATCATGATTGCTTTGTTGACCACTTTGATCCATGAAATTTATACACACGGAGAAGTAGAATTGATCTTGCCAAAATTCCAATCCTGGCTGATTAATGATTATGGGTACACCGAAGAAGAATGCGATAAAACACTGGCATGGATAAGTGTACATTGTGGACCAACGGAGAAAAATCATTTCTTTTTTGCGGTTAGTTCTATTTTTTACTACGCCAAAGCAATGAATATTAACCTGGAATCGTATGATCTCGAAACAATTGTTAACGACTATTTAGCTAAAAAGTCGGCAGTGATGGAAGATCTGATGGAAGTTGAAGAATTGAGTTTTTAAAAATCCACGTCCCAATACTACTTATTACAAAAAAAATAAACTTCAACGCCGTATGTCAAAAATTAAGCTGCAACAAAATCAGGCTGATAAACAGGAAAAATGGAATCAGTTGTTTTTTGAATATTTTCAAAAGGGTAACATCTTACACAGAGATTCATTTGCCAATTCCTCGGTAGTCCTTCATCCGGAATACAATGGAGAAATGGATCGTTTGTGCGCTGTTTTAAGCAAAGCCTCTAAAGCAATTGTTTTAAATTATTTTGAAGACAGCCGAATTCGTAACTATTATCAACTGGATAATGACCTTGAAGGGATATTGAAAAAAAGTAATAGCCAGACCTATAATCAGGGCTTTTATCGCCCTGATTTTTTATATGATACAAACGATCAGCCTAAGATTTGTGAAATAGGGGCGCGATATCCGCTAAACGGCTGGATGATTAGTTATTATTCACAATTGATACACAATCGTACCAATTCGCATCATGAAAAAGCACATACCAGCGGTACCGATTTAGAAAATCTTATCGACGATCTTTCCCATCGGTTTGCTCCCCATCGAAAAGTAGCGCTCATTCATGATGATGAAAAAGGCAGTGATATTTTTAATGCCCAAAGAGAATTAGCGAAATTGGATATTGAACTAATTTCTGCAAAACCTCAGGATCTCATCATTTCAAATCATTCCATAACGGTAAATGGAGTAGCGGTTTCGCAATTTATACTGGAAATGGATCGGGAAGAACTAAAAAAAATCAGTCCCGACGTACTGGATAAATTAATCGAAGAAAATAGTTACTTCAATGACATTCGAACTTTAATTCTAATTCATGACAAAAGAGTTCTGGCCGTAATGTACGATGCCCAGATCATGCAAGATTATTTGAGTGAGGAGGATTACAGCTTTTTGAAAAATTACCTCATCCCGAGTTTTGTCATTACGGATCCCGCCGGCTGTGATGCTTTTACAGACACAGAGCAAAACCTGATTTTAAAACTAAATAGCGGAGGAAGAGGAATTGGAGCTTATGTGAAAAGTGACTGTACCAACGAAAATTGGAATACAATTGTTCGGGAAAATTGGGACAAATACCTGATTCAGCATTTTGTAGATCAGAAAGAATTTAACGATACCGAAAACAATCGCCAGATCTATTTAGTAGGGATGTTGCTGTGTAAAGACGACAGAACTTACGGGTCCGGCATATTTAGAGGATCTGATGAATCGGTTGTGAATGTACATCAGGGAAGAGCCTTAATTTATCCAATAGCTCAGTAGTAAAAGCATGAAACATACAGTTGTTATACCGCTTTACAATAAAGAGGCGTATGTCTATGATACGATTCGCTCTCTGGCTTTTCAGGATAAAAAAGCAGCGCAGGTTATCATAATCGATGATTTTAGTACCGACCAAAGTCTTGTTAATCTCAAAGAAGCACTCTCCTTTTTTGCACCTCAATTTCTGCAGACAAAGGTTCAGATTATTGAATTAAAAGAGAACAAAGGTCCCGGAAACGCAAGAAATATGGGAATCGAACTGGCAACAGGAGACCTGATTAGTTTTTTGGATGCCGATGATTGTTATGTTTCTTCCTGTTTAAGCGATGTCAGTGCGATTATGGAGAAGGAGCATATAGATGTTTTGGTTCTTGGAATTTTACTAGTTCCTTCTAATTATTATATGCCAAACATTAAATCCTTTGAAAAAGAATTGATTTCCCTTTCGAATGATTTGTCTGTAATGCCTGATCCCTTGCATACCGTTAGTTCTCCTGATTTTATTATGGGTGTGGGCAGCAATGTGGTAGTTCGAAAAAACCGGCTGACGAACATCCGTTACGAGGTTGATGTTTCTTTAAATGAAGGAATCGATTTTTGGTATCGCGTTTTAAAAAATACGCCTGCATCTTCACGGGTGGGTTTATTGAATAAAACCTGTATCGAAGTACGAGAGGTCGACGGCAGTTTGTCCAGGATAAGTTATTTGACCTGGAAAGAATTAGAGATTCCCGTTTCAATACGACGGTTTCGGGAAAGTACCAATCGATACGATCAGCAATTAATGGGAATGCTGTCACAGCGCTGGTTGTCACATGCCATGAAACGATTACCCTCCTGGAAAGAAAAAGGCTTGTTTCTCTTTCATCACGGCAGACTTCTGATAAAGAACAGCTATTATTTAAAAAAACGAACTAAATAAAAATGCCTCATGATGTCTCCAGTTTGTATTCCTGCCCAAATTGACCATGCTGTATTTCAAAATTATTTTGAATTGACCAAACAGAATCCTTTATATATTGAATTCTATAAAGGAAACGACTTTGCAGCGGGAGCTCCCCTGTTAAGTAAAAAAGAGCTAATGCCGATTTTGAATACCAAATTTAATTTACAGGATGAAAAAACAGGCGTATATCTTGTTCGTTCGGGCGGAAGTACTCAAAAGCCTTTGGTTTTTCCGGTGGATATACAGGAAAATCACAATCAGCGTCTTGCATTGGCAGCAGAACTCACCAAAAACAACTTTTTTACGGCTGAAACCATTGCCCTGAACATTTTTGGTTATTCCGACATGTACCGCACCGCCGCTATTATGGACGATATTTTAGAGAAATGTCAGGCAACCACTTTAGCCTTAAGTGCACACGCCAGTTATGAAGACATGGAACAGGCGGCGCATCATTTTAAACCCAATTTTATATTTGGAACCCCTTCAAAACTATTATGCTTTGCTCAGTTTTTACAGGAGAACAACAGAAAAATAGACATCGAAAACTTATTTTATGCGGGGGAGTTTTTAAGACCTAACACACAAAAGTTTTTACAGGAGCAACTCGGATTTCAACAAGTTTATTCGATGTATGGCTCTGCCGAAACCGGAATTTGGGCCTGGTCGCATTGTACCAAAACTCCCTCTTTATTTTCGGTTATTAAAGGTATTATAGTCGAAATTATAAATCCCGATGAAAACGGATACGGCACACTTGCGATTACCAATACCTTCCGCAAAAGATTTCCGGTTTTCCGATATGCAATTGGCGACTTAGGCCGATGGGTAGAGCTGGAGGGAAAGTCTTTTCTCGAACTGAAATCCAAAGAAACCAAATCATTTATAGTTTGTGAGCAGCATTACGATTTAGACGAATTTCTTTTGTTGACAACGGAGACGGATGCTTTTCAGATTCAACTGTCTACGAATGCCTCTTTTAAGGAAGTAGTTCGGATGTTAATCGTGCAAAATGTCTCGGAACATAATAGACAGAATTTTGTCAGTGAAAAATGTGCCGCATTAAAAAAACTACTCTACTACGAGGAATCTTGTATGGAAGTTGAGGTTCTGCTGGTTACCGCAGCTGATTTGTATATAGATCCCAATACAACTAAAACACCTGTGCTCTTAGATTTTAGATAATTCTTTGACAATCAATGTCTTTCGTTGACTTCTGAAAAAACAGTTCTATTCCATTGATTACGTGCTTTATGGATAAAAAAACCAGCCTTATGACATTTTTTTATTTAAGACCTGATAAGCATTGTAATTTTATTCGGCAAAATAAAAAAGGATGATTTTAAAGAGCTATTTGTAACACAATCAGTAAGATACAATCGCTTTTGAAAAATCGGACTAAAGCAAAGAATAAAAAAACAACAACCCCAAAAACTAATTACCATGAAAGATTTATCCTCTTCCACGTCAACCTGCGTGGACCCGATCCCAGATTCGAGATACCCGGTTTTGGAACCTTTTTCAGGCCAGAAACCCAGACTTCCACAATTTTGGAAATGTACCTGTGTACTTCACCCTTTTAGCCCCATACAAAGTAACAGCACCCCTGCGGACCAAGCGAGTCCATTTTTTGAAATTTGTACAGCCACTGTTTATTACGCAGAAGGCCTTGGATTAAATGCTTTGCTGGTAGGCAGTTCCGGAAGAAGATGGTGGTACAGAGTTACCCCAACTCAAACGGAAGTATCTACAGACGGAATTCGTTATACTCCTATAAATCTGGGCTGGAAAATTCCAACTACAGATTGGTTTGGAAATGCAACCGATAAAGCTAAATGTTCAGGAACCAGTTACCTGAACTGGATGAAAGCACAGAAAGTAGACTGGTGGAAAATTCCGGTGGGCAATAGCAATCCGTCTCCTGCTACCTGGATGTGGTTTGATCATGGCACCAATTTCCCGGTACGTCTTATGTTCGGACAAGGACCAGTTGCAAGGCCTGGTTTGGGAGATGTTAATCAGCTGGCTCTTTTTCAAATGTTTTCATTCACCTACTTTTCCAATTTTGACCGCTTACCAAGCAATCCGTTAAACAACCCTTTGGTACTTCCGGCGGTAGAAGGTTTTGCTTTTGGTAATCCGAACCGATACAACCTGTTTACCTGGAATACCAATTTTGGAATGAGCGTTTTTATGACACCAGTCAACTCAGCGTTCAATCCGTTGCCTACAAGGGTTTTATACAATTGGAGAGATGCGGCACAATATAAGGTTTCATCAGACAGAAGTCAGAGTACATTGATGAAATATACCTACAATACCACCAACCCATTTACTGCCCAGCAAGCCCTTCTTACAGGACCTACCCCAGCTGGAATAACACCACCTCCAAACAGTGGTAACGGTTTTTTGATTAATTATGTTGGAAACAAAATAACAGAAGCTATTGGTTTTGCAAGGTTTCCATTTCCGCAGCAGCCGCCAAACTGGGTTCAGATTCCGGCAGTAAAAGGCAGCATTCAGGCGACCATTACTAGTAATCCTGTACTTTGTCCAAATAACAGAGTGACGGTTGTAGGAGTATTATTTCCGCCTTCAGGAAATAACTACCCGGATTCTACCTATCTGTGGACCTGGTACAGCCCCTTAGATTCAACCGGAAACAGCAGCCGTCCGATAACCTTTATGCAATCACAATCAGGTGTGGGGTTAGGAACCAGTCTTGCTCTGGCAGATTACTTTGATTATGAAGAATTCAAAACGCCAATTCCGCCTTGCAATTTTGCAGTGCCGCCAGTCGATTTTACAGTAAAAGCAAAACCTGTTCCAGGTACAGACTCCTATCCATGGCTTAACACAGGTGTTCGACTGAATGAGAAGAGAGTGGCAACCATCAAGTATGTGGATGGTCTGTGGACGGCAAATCCAAATATCAACAACGGTCAGTTATACAATTCAGCCGGAAATCCAACTTTTATTGAAGCCAAACCCGGATATGCCCTTCCAGGTAAAAACGAAGGTGCTCTTGTAGGTAAAGTAGGAGACACCGTTTTCTTAATCGGACTGGGAGCAAGCACGCCACCGGGAGTTGTTGGAACATTGGAATTGTGCATCAACGATGATTTAAAAGGACTGTATGGCGCTGGTCTGACAGACAATAAAGGAGAGGTAAATGTGAAAATAAGCGTTGAAGCTCCGGGAACAAAAATAAAGTTGAATAAAAGTGGAGCAGAACCCACTAAAAAAAACGAGGCGGTCTCTGAAAAGCCATAAGAGTAAGAAAAATCTAAATCAAAAAGTTATGTCAAATTTATTAGCAGGTGCTTATTTAGCAAAAGGCACAATCGGAAATGTTGGAACACCAGGTGCTCCAGTTGCATCATTTAGTTTAGTTGTTGTACCGTCACAACATTCAGTTACAGGTACAGTAGTAATTACTCAGGCGGTAGCCGGTCCTGACAGCCATATCGTGGTTCAGGTAAAAGGTAAAATTTACCCAACAGGATTTGGTGAAGTGACTCAGGTAGTGAGTTTACAAGGACAATATGTTCAGTCTTTCCCTCCTCCGGCAATTGGAGCTTTTTTAGCTGATTTTGATGCTCATTTAGCTATCGATAATGCATGGAACGGAACAGGTGGATTCTCTTACTACGAGCACACTGTTACAAAAGCTCCGGTAAAAGCAGCAAAGAATCTGAAAGAGGAATTGGCTTAGGAATAAAATTTTCCCCAAACAATTCTATACAGGAATATTGAAAATCTGCAAAAAAAATTCCTGTCCTAACTAGATATAAGAGATCGCCTGCCTTAGGCGATCTTTTTTATTCCTTCAAAAGAGCTGCTTTTTTGAATAACCATACAAACCAAAAACAAAACAAAACAATGAAAAAAAAACAGATTATTATTGCCCTGCTGCTTGTTGCAATCGCAGCCAGTCTGGGGTTGTTTTTCTACTACAAGAACAACGACAAAGCGATGGATGGAGTTTATTCTACTAATGCGGCGCCTGATTCTTGTGAGTGTGAGACCAGCTGGTTTCCTCACGAGCAAACACCTGCGCCAAAAGAAGGTGACGGCAGTCCATTTGATTCAGACAATACTACCAATTGTGATTTTCACCAATGGTCCTGGCAGAAATTTTTGTGGCTAACCAAGCCGTTGCCAAGCGGGAATCCTTTTTTCATAGATTCATTGGATATAGTAAGTCCGTTTATGGAGGATGTTGCACCAGAGCTGGGAATAAAACTAACCTTGAGTTCCATTAATCAGGCAGGTTTCAAAGGGGTACTGCTTTCCAATCCTAAATTTAATAAAGTTGCTGATACGGTATATTATTCGATTCACGTGAATAAACTGCTTAAAGACAAAATAATTTCGGCAGCCTCTTTAATCAACAATGGAAAATTGCCAGTTTCAAATTCAGAGACCTTTCCGGTTGGGGCTTTAGAACTAAAAGTTTCCTGGATCAGTATCGATGCCATTGTAAAAGAACAGCAAAAAGATTATTTTACAACTACTGCCGCCGTTAAAAACAGCAAAGGACAATACGTTAAAAAAACGATGGCCTTGTTAGGGATGCATGTGGTTGGTATTGTAAAAAATCATCCTGAATTTATTTGGGCCACTTTCGAACATAAGGATATGGCTCCTGTTTACGATAAGAAAAACAATTCGGTAACCTCAGCAACTGAAAAGTTATTTTATGAAAAAGGTACAGAAAAAGATATCAACGGCATCCGATGGTTACGAGGGGCCACTTCGCCGGTTCTTCCTAACAAAGCATTTATTCTTTATGAATATGGAGTGCCTAAGGATTTAAACACAGGCGACTTTATGGCAACAAGTCAAAAGGAGCCTGCTAATTTTAATAATATCGAGAATATCAATAAATGTGTGGACTCTAAATTGAAAGATGTTTTTAGAAATTATTTTTACAATGGTTCTATATGGCTTGATTTTGACGGAGTTTCTCCTGAAGATCAGGTAAAAATACTTGTAACAAAAAACATTTCAACCGCAACTCCAGGTGCATTAGCCAGAGGTTCTGTAAATCTGGCCAACATTACGATGGAAACGTATACGCAGACTTTTCAGGATGACATACATAAGATTAATAACAGTAATTTAATAAGCTGTTTTTATTGTCATCAGGCTGTCATTACCAAAATACGACCGGGCAAATCACCTTTGTTTTTAAGTCATTTGTTTCTAGATTATTTAGAAATTACAAAACCTACAGGTACTGCTAAGAATGCAAATGTTCTGGGTATCTCACGTGAGAGACGTATTCAGGAGATTGATGCAGCAAAAATGGATCAGCTTGAAGAATTTATTAAAGCTACGAAGTAATAGCTGATTTTATAGTAAAAAAAAGAGGAGGTTTCACCATTGTGAAATTTCCTCTTTTTGCTTTTAAGGAATAAAATAATAAACAGTGACTGAACAATACGAAAAGGAATGTTTTATTTTTCATAGGGATTGTTTGGTGTTAGTGGTGTAAAAAATAATTCAAAAGTGTTTCTGCAAAGCGGCCTTAATTTTTTGTGGCAGAAAAAATCTCTTTTTTAGACAGTGAGTATTACGGTATGTGTATTTTTCGTTACATGAAACGACCATTTATTACATTTAAATAAATGATTGTGTCATTTGACTGTAATTTTGCCAAAAAAAAGTATGAAACGACACTACGATTTGCTGCTTTTTGCGGTCCTATTTCCAATCTTATTATTTTCTCAGCCCAATCACAACAAAAAAGTAGTGGGCTATTATGCACAATGGGCTATTTATGGCAGAGATTTCAATGTCTCTAAGATAGATGCGAGTAAGTTGACCCATTTAAACTATTCTTTTTATGGTACAAGCTATGATCCTGCCCATCCGGAGAATACCAAATTGCAATGTTTGGATACCTATGCTGATTTTGAGCATATGGAAGGTGGAATTCCGTGGGATGCCCCGGTAAAAGGGAACTTTTATGACTTGAAGAAGTTAAAAGAAAAGTATCCTCATTTGAAAATTTTAATCTCTGTGGGAGGATGGACCAAAGGTCAGGATCTTTCTCCAATTGCTGCAAGTCCTGTGGCAAGAGCTGCTTTGGCTGCCGATATGGTAAAATTCATGACCACTTATCCGTTTATTGATGGATTTGATATTGACTGGGAATATCCCCTTTCCGGTGGTACAGATGGTACCGAGATTTTGAATGGTGCCACGGTTCCTCCTCAAAAATACCATCCTGATGACAACAAAAATTTAGTTTATTTATTAAAGGCAATGCGTCAGGCGATGCCCAATAAATTAATTACAATCGCGGCCGGGAACAACGTTCGAAATGTATCTAAACAATATCTTGGACCAAATAACAGAGCGCAATACGGAATGACAGAAGACATTTCGACCTATTGCGATTATATCACTTTTTTTGGTTATGATTTTGGAGGAAACTGGTTTGATAAAACCTGTTACAATGCGCCATTGTATGCCAGTGGCAACACAAACGATCCGCTTTATGGAGCAACACAGTCAGAATCATTAGATGAATTAACCACACAATATTTGAACGTAGTTGGTATTCCTGCCAATAAATTAATCATGGGAATACCTTTTTACGGAAAAAAATTTGATCATGTGGCCAATGACGGAACCAATCCTAATTTGCCCGGATTATTCGTTGACGCACCAAGAGATGTACTTTCCGCCTGTAAAAATGCACAGCCTCCCCTCGGAACCTGGGATACAGGTGCACCATGTGAAAATTCAGGAAGTATTGAAATCTGCGATTTGGTAGGGAATGCCGTAACCACTCCGCATCCTTATCTTGATCCTAATACCATGATGGTTACACCTACTGCAGCAGCTGCGGGCTGGGTACGATATTTTGATAATACCACCAAAGTTCCTTATTTGTACAACTCAAAACTAAAGCAGTTTATCTCTTATGAAGATAAACAGTCGATTGATCTGAAAGCCAAATATATAGCGTCTAAAAATTTAGCAGGAGGTATGGTTTGGGAATTGTCTCAGGATACCAGAGGAGCTGTTCCTAATGCATTATTGAGTCAGATAAATAATTCGTTTAATGTTGCTGTTGAAGGAACTCTGACCCTTAGCGGAGCTGTAAAAATGGGTGCAAATTTGGTTGCGGATGTCACCGTTCAGCTAAAAGATGATAATGATGCAGTGATTCAAACCGTTAAATCTTCCGATGGAAATTTTACTTTTAACAAAGTAGTTTCGGGAGCCAATTATTCGGTTACCGCTATAAAAGTTTCCTATACTTTTACGCCGGTAAAACTAACAAATGTTATTGCAAACCAAACAGGTATTGTAGTACAAGGTACTCAACCTCTTTATACCATTACCGGAACGGTACTAAATGGTACTACGGCAGTTTCCGGAGTAACCGTTACTGCAGCTTCGGCAACAGCTACTGTTACTGCGGTTTCAGATTCAAAAGGAGCTTATAGCATAAACAGTTTAACAGCAGGAGCAGATTATACCATTACGGTTGCCAAAACCGGAATGACATTTTCACCGGCTTCTACTTTATACAGTGTGTTAAATGAAAATAAAGTTTTAAACTTTACGCAAAACGCCACTCCAACTAATAAAATAAGCGGAACGGTTAAAAATGGTGCTGTGCCGGTTGCCGGTGCAAAAATTGAACTAAGTCTTCCCTGGACAGATAGTACACATCCTTATGCAACTTTTGTTGCTGTAACAGATGCCTCTGGGAAATATAGTTTTGACAATGCCATATTTTCGGGTTATACAACCATTGTCAGTTTAAAAATGAATGCCTGGGACAACAACTCTGTTGTTTATTACCCTACAGATCTGGCCAATTTGCCAATTCCGGCTTCGTCAAAAGAATACCACTTTAATTCAAGTGGTGTTGCTCCACAAGTGGCCATTACGAGCCCTACTGCTGCAAACCTTGCAATAGTTCCGGGAGCAGCTGTACAGCTTAAAGCAAATGCCAGTATGACTTTTGAGGATGGAAAAACTACATTGTCAACGGTTGTATTTAATGTAAATGGTATAAATATTACAGGAACGCCAACAACAGGTACAGAGTATGCGGCAACGTGGACACCGGCAACAGCTGATTTTAATAAAAATTACACTCTAAAAGCTACAGCTACAGCCTCTAATAGTACGACAGCCGAGAATAGTTTTCCGTTTTATTTGCAATGTTCAGGTGCAGTATGTCCAAATGTATTGCCGGAAATTACCTGGATGACACCTGCATCTAATACCATCAATCAGGCTTCCGGTTTTCAGCCCGTTTTAATAAGTGTAAATGTTATCGATAGAGATGGAACAATTTCAAGTGTTGCCGTAAATGTAAACGGAACTTATTTTCCTATGATAAAAGGTTCCGGAGATACTTACAGCTATACTTTTACTCCTAATAGTTATAAAGAATATCCAATAATTATAAAAGCAGTTGACAATAAAGGCGACGAAAAATTATTGAATCAGTCTATTACTATTGTGAATTCAAAGTTTAATCCGCTGCCATCTAAAGTTATTTTAGGTTATGCGCAGGAGTGGGAAAATACAAGTGCACCATTTCTGTATTTTAGACAAATGGTAGACAAGAAGTATAATGTTGTCGTTTATTCGTTTATAGAAACGGTTAACAGAGATGGATATACTCCTCTTTTCGTCGTAAATGAACCTCGATATTATACAAACGGAGTTTTTGATCCGCAATTGTTAAAAAATGATATCAAAACCCTGAGAGATAAAGGCATTCCGGTAATCGTTTCAATTGGCGGACAAAATGGTCACGTTGAATTAAAAACCGTTGCTCAGAAAAATATATTTGTAAATGGTATAAAAGCGATTATTGATCAATATAATTTTGATGGAGTTGATATCGATTTTGAAGGCGGCTCTATGAATTTTGGAGCAGGAGCACTAAAGGATTTTTCTTATTCTGCCATTTCGGCTTACCCAAAACTTAAAAACGTAATTGATGCTTTTAAGGAATTAAAGGGCTATTATGGAACAGGTTTTATTTTAACTGCTGCTCCGGAAACCTATTATGTGCAGGTTGGATATTCGGTTTATGGAGACGGAGCCGGTTCTTTCTTACCTGTAATTCATAATCTGCGTGATGAATTAGATCTTTTAATGGTACAATTGTACAACACCGGATCTGTAAATGCTTTAGATGGTAAAGCATATTCTCAGGCTACTCCCGATTTTTTGGTGGCGATGTCTGATATGATGATGAAAGGATTTAATGTAGCGGCTACAGGATTTTATTTTCCACCATTACCAGCTTCTAAAATAGTTATTGCAATTCCGAGCTGCCCTGATGCTGCGCCGGCCGGAGGATATTTAACACCCGAAAAAGGCATTAATGCTTTTGACTATATACGATTTGGAACTACATTTTCAGGAAGAAACTATACCATGAAATCTTCTTTGCAACCCGGAATAAGAGGTGTCATGACCTGGTCTATCAATTGGGATGCCAGTTGTGGCAGTGGATACGAGTTTTCGAATAAGTACCATAACTACTTTAATAAATCGCTTTCAGTTGATGCATTCGATAAAACAGCTGCTAACAATATAACTGCTTATTTTAAAAGTAACGCATTGGCAATATCGATACATACTGAAGCAATAGACATTGAGCATGTTGAGGTATACAATGCTCTTGGGCAAGCTGTACTAAAGTATAAGAATGTTCAAAACAACAGAGAGTTATTGCTGGAGGATAGAAGTTTCTCTGCAAAGCAATTGTTTATTGTAGTTGTGACTGATAACCATGGACATCGAAAATCATTTAAGTTAATTAATCATTAAACGTAATACAATTGAGATTTTAAAATTCCTTTTTTCTTTTTTAGAAAAAAGGAATTATGAAGTAGTTTTTGGTACAAGAAAATTAGCTAAAGCAAAAATCGATTAGGAAGAAGAAATAGATTATTTGGCTTTTTTTCAACACAAATAAACAATTATGAATTATTACAAAATACAAGTTTTCTTCATTATATGTTTTTTATTTGTTGGCCATGTTTATTCTCAGGTAACTTACGAGTTTTGCATGACTGGTAAGTATGGAAAAACAATTGTTTTGGATTTTAAAGTGCATAACAATACCACAAAAGCAATACCGGATTATACTTTTGTTTTCAATTGGCCGGGAATTTCTAATGCTGTAATGTGGTCCGGAATGGACGTGATTCAGAATGGGGATAAGGGGATTGTCGAACTTAAAAAAAACACCTGGGGCAGTGACCTTCCGGTTGGGACAACTACGTTCAGTATTAATATGACGTATGAACCGGGAATGTTCCCTCCTGATGTAGGTACTTTGAACGGTTCTACAATTAAAGGCATCACCTGTTATACACCTCCGGCTTACGAGAATTTTAAGTGTATGAAGAAATTAACAGACGGGTGTATGCTAAAATCTGTCAGTAGCGGGGGACACGAAATAAAAATTGGTGAAGGAAGTGTTTTTGCGTGGGGTGTTCCGATGCAGGTATACATCCCTGAAAATAGAAAAGGCTGGGCAATCGGAATGGCGGTTTCACATTCCTTATTTACCAATTTAATGGGGTTTGATGCCATGAGCATTAATGAATACTTTGCAACTGCTATTCAGGAATCGAATGCAGGTTGTGAAGGAAGTAAATTGATAGCCCCCAGTTGGGTAACTACTAAATATCCGAGTCTTGACACCAAAGCTCCGATTTTTTGTTATGATCTTAGCGGAGGAGTTGCAGTAGGATATTTTCAGCAGGAAATGGGAGGGAGCTGGACAGAATTAGATGCCAATTATCCCTGTTTTATTCCTTTTGTAAAAAAAGATCAATTTACATCAACTCCCAGTGTAGGTTCCAGTTTTGAATTTCAATCGATTGTTAAAGCTTATCACGATTACCGAAATGTGGCGTATTGGCAGTACGTGAAGTGTTGGAATCCCATCGATTTTTTTAAAAACTCAAAAGATCCTTATGCTGCGGTCAAAATAATTGCTTTGGCTTATAATCAGGGGATGAACAGTGGTGCTTTTGAACCTGTTTTTGTTAAAAACCGTACGGCTGCTGTTGCTGCAACAAATTTGATGGATTACATTTCTCCGGCCTCACCTAGTGGTCTGGATCGTCTTTATGCTGAACAAATCAATAGAATAACAAAAGTACTGGATAATAAAGCTTCGGAAATTAACTGGAATGATGCTGCTGTTTTTGGGGTAACTGATAAAGGAGATCACAGTTTTAGAGATTTTTATGATGCTCAGTACAATTGGTCTGATGTAGAAGATTACATCAAAAAAATAACGCCTTTTTACAAAGCTTTTGGAGTGGATGAAAATGACTTTCTGGCTGCCATTAAACCTGTTTTTGATAAGATTAATGGAGGGAAATCGATCTCTTTCCGATATCAAATGGGGGAGGTTATAGATGCAATAGTACTTTACTTACCCGTTTTTGATCCCAAAAAAGGATTAGGGGAAATTTACGGTGCTGTGGGAGGAAATGGTTGTTTTGCTCCTACTGCCAGAATGGAAGGGGAAAATGGCACTTGTTTAGACGAAGCAAAGCTAAAAGTTTATTTTTCCGGAGAAGCACCCTATTCTTTTTCTTATAAAAGAACAGATGTATCTCCTGAAGTTGTGTACCCGGAGATT
The DNA here is from genome assembly GCA_023251135.1 of Flavobacterium sp. GTDB lineage: Bacteria > Bacteroidota > Bacteroidia > Flavobacteriales > Flavobacteriaceae > Flavobacterium. The sequence goes on from JAHEZJ010000038.1 coordinate 50,256, forward strand.
ACAACCTCAGTGAATCCTTATATAATAAAACCGGTGCCTGACGGAGTATATTCGCTTGTTTCCATCAGAGAT
>JAHEZJ010000069.1 GCA_023251135.1 Flavobacterium sp.
TTCAAAATCTGTAAGGGTTCCATTTTCAGGATTTGATTTCTCAATTACAGAAGCGCCCGAAATGGGGGAACCTAAATCATCGGTTATGCGGCCTCCGATGTTTTTTTTCTGTTGGCTCAAAACTATTTGACCACAACATAAAATGATTAATAATAAAAATTTCATTTGAATAGTTGGTTAGGTTAGTAATCGTTTTTTTGCTAAAAGTATCGGTATTCCTCTTACAAAATAATTATTCCTGTTTATTTTAGATTACTTTTTTTTAATTGGAATTAAACTGGAATATTGTATTTTTGGTTTATTAATGTAATTGTCAATAAAAATGAGTGTTAGAGGTATTAATTTGTCGAATGATTTTTTGTTAAGTCTTCATAAGGAAATATTAATTTCGTCTTCAGCATATTATGAAATCGAAATAAAGACACTTACTGTTTTTCAACTTTATGGTTTTGGAAAATACAATGAGGAAATGCCAAATCTTAAAAAGTTTATAATAGAGAAAACGGGAAACTGGATTAATGGAAAGTATCTTTATAATAAAATAAAAGATATTGAAAAAGGACATGATAAAGACATTACATTAAGAAGAGAATATCTTTCGTTACTGATAGTTGCTGCAGGATATAAAAGTTATGAAGACTATTTAAAAAACTCTCCGCATATAAGTAATGAATTAAGACAATTAGAAGAAATTAATTATAACAGTATCGCTGTCAAAGACGAAACTTTATATTATGTAGGATATTATGTAGAAGATAAGCAGTACTATATAAAATCGAAGTTTACGATTTATAAAATGAAAACAGCTTCCTGGGAGATTCTGTATTGGGAGAAAGAATTTGAGCCTTCTTTTTATAATTATTATGGTAAATGTGTTTCAACTGGAGAAAATGCGCTGTCTTTTTATTTTAATAAAGAGAATTCAAATTTGAATAAAGAATGTTTCGTAAATCTGTTTTATGGAAATAATATGATGACAAAACCAGTTTTGCTGGGAGCTTATTGCGGATTTGCGAGGCATAACAATCCTGTAGTTGGGAAAATAATTTTTGAATTGGTTGAAAATCTGGAATTGCAAAATGAAAAAGTAAGAAGCAAAGAAATTAACCCGGACTTCTATTACTATCTTCATTCTCAAAGAATGGAAGTAGAGGGTATTTTACCGCAAAAAATGTCAGATTTGTCTGTTTCTTTAAGTCGGGCAAAAATCGTTAAATTTTTAATTGGAGATTATCTGGGCTTTTTTATGGATCAGAATAATTATCTTATTTCGATTTCTTTTCAGATTTTGAATAAATTAGGGGAGATCAAACTTAAAATAAATAATAAAAATTTTAAAGGGATTGGAAGAATTAGTAATGCAGAGAATCATCTAATAGCCGAATTTGTAGAAAAAAACAACTCGTATTCTCAATTCTCCATTCAGATAAAACCTTTAGAAAAAGATCTGTTTTTAGGAAATATGCTCGTGTATATAGGAGCTGACACTTTAAACGGGAAAGTTTTACTTTGGAAAGAAAATAGTAGTTTAAAAGAATTTATGGCCCACAATAAAGACTTTTATTTAAATACACAAAGTTTGGATGTTTCGATAACCGAAAAACTTAAAAAGTATTTTATTCTAAATTAGTTTAAGGCAAAAGGAGCGCACATTCTGAAAGTAGGAACAATAACTTTGAATGTTTTTGTAGTGGTAAAGTTGATCATATTAAAATGACCTTTCATGGCACCATAAGGAGACGATAACAAACAGCCTGAACTATAGGTGTGATTTTCTCCCGGTTTTAAAACTGGTTTTTTGCCAATAACACCCTCTCCGTCAACGACTTCAAGGTCGTTTAAAGAGTCAAAAATTTCCCAGTGACGAGAAGTCAGCTGAACGGAATCTTTGCTGTGATTTTCGATTGTAACGACATAGCTAAAAGCAAAGTGAATCTTGTAGTTCTTGAAGTAAGTACCTTCAAAACTAGTCAAAACAGATATTTTTATGCCTCTTGTTATCTGAGAAACCATACTAAAGTAGTATATATGTGTGCGTTATAGTTGCAAATCTACGAAAAAAAATCTTTCCGCCTAAATCCTTAACAATGTTTTAATTTATGATGTTGACCGAGCTGGCATTTCCTTTGCCTATAACTCTTTGATAGCGATCGTTACTTTCTCTGTAGTAAACCAGTATGGTGTATTCATTTTCAGTCTGATAAAAGTTTCCGTCGATCGCATTTTCATAATCAATCACCCCTTTTTTATCGGCAACCGTATATTGAAAAGCGGTAAAACCCTGTTTGATCACAATCGCTTTTTCAAAAATACCTTTCTCTGAATTGTAATCCATTTTAAATTCCGGAACTAAGCTGTAATTGTTGAACATTCCGCTGATATAAATGTCTTTGTTCGAAGATCTGAAAGTAGGGGCAGACAGACTGAAATATACCCAGGCATAGTCCGCTTCAATTTCATTGTTGGAAGCATTGATGTTCTTCACCACAAAGTTTCCGTTTACATCCTGATTGTTCGTGTAAATTTGATTGGCTCTTGCCAGATTCGTGAACAAATAAGAATTATAAATATCGTTGCTGGTTCCTACTTTTGCGACATTGGTACTTGCGGCACGGATGTCTTTGTTCTCAAAATACAAGAACTCATTTCCTCCCCAAAACTGCGTTTCCTGATCGTATTTGTATACCATTTGATTCCCGATGGTGTACTGCGGAGGGATATTTTTGATCGCCGTATTAAAGTTTCCATTCTGTAACAACAGGACTTTTATATTTTGCAGAGGTGTCTGAAAAACAATATCGTTAGACGATATCGAAAAATCCAGATTTTGTTTGTAATCAATATTCGCGAGGTTTCGGCTTCGTTTTACCTGGGCCGCTACAGTAGCGCGATTTTCGTATAAAATAAATTTTCTGGACAGTACCACTTCCTTGTCCTCGTTTAAAATTCGGAGCATATAATTGCCCGAAATTCGAAACTGGGTGGTAAACTGATTGGGGAAAGGGAGTCGGTAATGCGAATAGATCTGAAGCGTATTAAACGAATTCGAATAATCGGTGATGCGCTGATTGTCGAAACCGCTGATATAGTCATTTTTTGGAATCTCGGTTGGTTTCCAGTTGTAATCACAGTGTATCACTTCAAAATAATAATTGGCTTCGTTGCCAAACAAATCATCAAATTGAAATTGAAACGTATCGCCTAATTCGAAAATCGGAACCACATTGCCGCCGTTCTGAACAAACGAAACGGTTTTAATATTGTAAGGAGGACTTACTTCGGTTTGTACTTCCTGAGCTGTCGCTGAAGCAAAAAATAAAAATATAAAGAGATTCTTAAACAATTTTTTCGGCATCTTATTAGGTTGTAAGATTGTAAATATAACAATTTTATAGAACCTAATAAGATGCTATTTTAGAGGTTTTGAAAACAAATGGATCAGGAACCCAGTAGATATTCCAGATTGGCTTCGATTTCGTTGCTGATATGGCTTTCTTCCAAAAGGGAATCCGACAGTAGTTTTTTGTTTTCCTGTAGTTTGATTATTTTTTCTTCTACTGTATTTTTTGAAATAAACCGAACCACATTCACCTTGTTCAACTGCCCGATACGGTGTGCTCTTCCTACCCCTTGTTTTTCAGCAAAAGGATTCCACCACGGATCTAAGAACAGCACATAGGAAGCTTTGGTGATATTCAGTCCCACACCTCCCGCTTTGAGCGAAATAAAGAATAACAACGGATTTTCCTTTTCCTGAAACAATTTAACCTGCTGCTCTCTTTTTTGCGAAGGCGTTTCACCGGTAATCTCACAAAACTCTATTTTGTTTTCCTTGCACCAGCTTGTATAAAAATTCAAATTGGTTACAAACGAGCTAAAAATGATCACTTTTTGTTTTCCTTTCACTAAGTTTTTCAGGTAATTGGTTACGGCAATATATTTTCCGGAATCGACTTCTGAATCCTGATCGACCATTTTGGGATGGTTACTCAGCTGTCTTAACTTCATCAAAGTATTGATAATGCTAATCTTGTCGGGACTTGAACCGTCTGTTTTGAGTAAAAAATTACGTGCTTTTGATTTCTCTTTTTCATATAATTTTTCCTGCTCAGCATCCATGTTGCAGTAATAAATCTGCTCTGTTAATTCGGGTAAATCTTTTAAAACCTGTTCTTTGGTTCTTCTCAGTATATAAGGCTGGATGAGGTTTTTTAACTCCGCCAAACTATTTTCGTCCTGTTTTTTCTCGATCGGAGTTTTGAAATTTTCTGCAAAAAAAGTATAAGTACCCAGAATATCCGGATTGATAAACTGCATTTGCGACCAGAGATCGTCTAAAGAGTTTTCGATAGGCGTACCGCTTAAAGCAATTTTGTGCCCCGTACTGATTTTATTGATGGCCTTGAAAATCTTAGAATCCCTGTTTTTGATGTATTGGCTTTCGTCCAGAATCAAATAACGGAAATTGTATTTTTCTAAAATTGAAATATCACGGTGAAGGATGCTGTAACTCGTAAAAACCAGATCGGTTGTTTCCAGTCGGTTCGAGAGCAACTTTCTGTCGTTGCCAATGTATTGCATTTTCGAAAAATGAGGTGTGAATTTTGCGGCCTCATTGTACCAGTTAAAAACCAGCGAAGAAGGCAGTACAATTAAAGCTTTCAAGGGTGCTCTCTCAATAACAGTTTCATTTTGAAACAAATCAAAATTTGTGGTTTTGGTCGTAAAACCTAACTGTTCCTGTACGGCAACCAGTACAGCTAAAGTCTGTAATGTTTTTCCAAGCCCCATGTCATCCGCAAGACAGGCGCCCAGGTTTGAATTGAAATGACCCAAAAGCCATTTTATTCCGTCAATCTGATAAGGTCTTAAAGTTGCTTTTAATAAATCAGACGATTGATATTCAGCCTTAGCAATTACCTCGCTTTCAATTTCCGGAATGGTGTCTAAAGCGGTAAAATTACTTTTACGCAAAAGTACATTTCCGTTTTCTGTTCGGGCTAATTTTGCGAGTGAACCATATTTACTAAGCCATTCTAAAGGAATCAGAAAGTAGTTTCCGTCAGGCAGTAAAAAGAGTCTTTCCTTGCTTTTTATGTTTGGAATGATTTCGCTAAAATTGATGGTATAATCCCCAATAGAAATGATGATTTTAATATCAAACCAATCTTCTTTTGTTTCTTCTTTTGAAGTCGTAACCGTATGATTTTTTGTAATGATCTCTTTGCTTTCCAGTTTCAAATTCTGGATTATAAACCCTGAATTTTCTAACTCTTCTTTGCGATCAATAACAAATTGAATATTAGAATAAGGATCATGAATTTCAGTATCTGAATTCAATCCGAATAATTCGTTTTTGATTTTTATTAAACCAATTTCCAGTAATTTATTTGTATATAAAATTTCATCAGAACTTCGTTTAAACTGAATTATTTTGGGCTCATTCGGAATGCTGAAATCGACAAATGAATGTGTTTTTTTTGTTTTACTGGCGTCAAATAAATAGCCGTTATATTCAAAATAAAGGTTGAGGTAATAACAGTTTTTAAAGAAATCATAAACAGGTTGAATCGTGCACGAGATAATTTTGTCCCGACTTTCAATTTCAAAACCAGTCGCTTCAATATCGATTTTTTTGGCTATTTCAGGAATGAAATTCTTAAAATAATTGTCTACTAATTTTGAAGGTATTTCGATTGATTTTTTCTTTAAAAAAGGGGAAAGTTTTTTAGCATTAAGTTCTTTCAAACGTCCTAATTTTTTATCGATAATCAACCAGCCCGGTTCGTCCAAAAGAATATCCGCACTTTTATCCATTGGTAGAAATGTGGTTTCGTCTTCTTTTAAAGATAAAGTATAAGTAATGCCTTCGGCGTGTTTGTCAAATTGAATTTGAGGTTCAAATTCTAACGGATTTGTGTCGACTCTCCAACGATAAAAATCCTTTTCGGCACTCATATTAGCAGAGAATGGAAATTGCTCTTTTACAATTAGATGGTAAAAGGATTCTAAGTTAAATTTTAAATGCTGACGAATGGCAAATTCAATTTTGGAATCTTTTTGTAAATCAGCAATTGTTTTGGCCGATTTGATTTTGGCGCTGAATTTCCTGAAAATAAAATCAGGCTTTAAAGAGTCACAAGCCGTCAGTATTTTTTTGGTATTGGAATCTAAATTTTCAAAAAGAACTCCAAAACTTTCAAGTACATCTGCACTCGCTTTTTTTTCTAGATATTTAATATCATCGGTATTCTCAATGATATAGGCTGTTGGGATATATATATTCAGGTTTTTTTCAAAACTGATGTCAAAGCAAAACTGAAATGATTTTGTAGGTTCCAAGATTTAGGGATTTGGTTGGCTTATAATTTAGAGAGTGGGCAAAAAAATAAAGAGTTTTCAAAATATCAATAATTTGAAAACTCTTTTTAAATGAACTTGTATCACTTATAGGGTGAAAGAATTAGTTTTCCTGTTTGAAGCAAAGCGGAATGATTTCGCCCTTTGCCAAACAATATTTTTCTACCAGTTCAGGTGAAATTTTATGAGTATAGTCTTCTTCGATTACGATAAAACCGATGCTTCTTAATTTATCAAAATAGTCACGGCCGTAAATGCGCACGTGATCGTACTGACCAAATATTCTCGCACGTTCTTTTTGATCGGTGATGGTATCATCGGCAAAAGTAACTGCTCTGGATAAGTCTTGCGGGATTTGAAGAATTGCCATTCCGCCCGGTTTTAAAACACGATATAATTCACGCATCGCTTTTGTGTCATCCGGAATATGCTCTAAAACGTGATTACACAAGATAACATCGTATTCATTGTCTTTAAAAGGCAAGTTACAAATGTCTGCTTTTACATCTGCCAACGGCGAAAATAAATCGGTTGTCGTGTAATCCAGATTTTTCTGCTTACGGAATCTTTTATAAAAAGCTTGTTCCGGAGCAAAATGAAGTACTTTTTTTGGTGCTGTAAAAAAATCAGTTTGATCGTTTAAATATAACCAAAGCAAACGGTGTCTTTCTAAAGAAAGTGTACTTGGCGAAAGCACATTATTACGTTGTTTTCCGTATCCGTAAGGCAAAAATGATCTAAAACTTTTCCCATCAATAGGATCAGTATATTTACTTCCTTTTAAGGAAAGCGCCAAAATCGGTCGGGCAACATAACTCAAACGAATTAATAATGGACGAGGAATGGTGTTAAGTACGAGTTTAAAAAGTTTCTTCACGATTTGATGATTTGAACACGAATTTCACAAATTTACACGGATTAATGTAAGGGTGAAATTTCACGAACTTTTGATTTGGGTTAAAGTATTATTCTTTTATATTTAAGACTGTCTTCTCCAAAATTGACTAATAGGCCTAATTTGTTTTTTGATGCAGCGAGGTAATTTAATGTTTGTTTGATTTCACTGCTCGAAAGAGTTGTAATTGCTTTCAATTCTAAAATGATTTCATCAAAAATTACAAAATCGGCAAAATAGTAGCTTGGTAATACAATGTCTTTGTATGTAATGTTATATCTTATTTCACGACTATAAGGAATTTCGTTTCGTTGAAATTCATATTCCAATGCGTCACCATAAACTTTTTCACTATGTCCTTTACCTAAAATTTTATGGACTTCCATACAGATTCCTATAATTTTATAAGACTCTTCTTTTAAATACAGCTCATTCATCATCTTCCTTCAGTGAAATTTTAAGTAACTTATTATTTCGTGCTAATTCGTGAAATCCGTGTTATAATACCAGCGGCACTTTTCTGAATTCGTCTTCTTCATTGCTTTCGATTCCTAAAGCTTTATAGATGTATTGGAAAGTCGATAATAACTCTGGTTTTCCGTCAATTAAAGCCACGTCATGCTCGAAATGTGCACTTGGTTTTCCATCAGCAGTTGTAATAGTCCAGCCGTCTTTGTGTTGTTTGATGTTTCTTGTTCCCATATTGATCATTGGCTCGATAGCTACAACCATTCCTTCCACAAACAGTTTTCCGCGGCCGCGTTTTCCGTAGTTTGGCATTTCAGGTTCTTCATGCATTTTTTGCCCTAAACCGTGTCCTACCAATTCGCGAACCACTCCGTAACCGTGAGCTTCAGTGTATTTCTGAATCGCATTTCCAACATCTTCCACGCGATTTCCGGCTTTAAATTCTTTGATTCCTACGTAAAGAGATTCTTTTGTTACTTTCAGAAGTTTTTTAACTTCAGGAGCCACTTCTCCAATTTCGAAACTATAGGCGTGATCACCGTGATATCCATTTTTGAATGCACCACAATCTACCGAAATAACATCACCGCTTTTCAGGGGCGTATTGTTCGGAATTCCGTGTACAACCTGAGAGTTAGGACTCATACATAGCGAATTCGGGAAATCATACAATCCCAAAAAACTCGGAACAGCACCGTGATCACGGATGAATTCTTCAGCTAGCTTGTCCAGGTATAATGTGGTTACTCCTTCTTTAATTTCAGAAGCAATCATTCCTAATGTTTTAGATACGATCAAAGCACTTTCGCGCATTAATTCGATTTCTTCACGTGATTTTACAATAATCATAATTTCGGATTTTCAGTTGGCAAAAGTACAAATTTTAATATTATTTTTTAGCTAAAAATTTTTCGCCGCGAATTCACGAATTAAAAGGAATGACAGGCGTTTAAAAATTGGCCATGAATTTCACGAATCAATATTTATGCGTAAAGTTTACAAAGAGAAAATAGTGAATTCGTGGCGAGCAGAGAATGAATAGCAATCACTAGTTCGCAGAAAAGCCGTAAATTAGTAAGGATTAAAAATGAATTAAATTATGGAAACGTCTATAGATCCTGAAAATATATCCAAAAAGCGAGCTTTAAATAAGATGAAACGGAATGCATTGGCGCTTTTGGGCTTTGCGGTACTTTTATTTGTGATAGCGGTTTATTTTAAGATTCCCATGCTTCAGGCTTTTAGCGAGGCCGCGATGGTGGGGGGAATTGCAGACTGGTTTGCTGTGGTGGCTTTGTTTCGGCATCCGATGGGAATCCCGATTTGGCATACAGCGATTATTCCGACTAAGAAAAATGAAATTGGTGAAAACTTAGGGAATTTCGTTTCAGAAGAATTTCTGAATCGCGAGAAACTCGAAATAAAACTGGAGGAGTTTAATTTCGCCACAAAAGCTTCCGATTGGCTTTCGCAGCAGGATAATGCTAATAAGATTGCCAGTGTGGTGGCTTTAAATATTATTCCGGGAGTTTTGAAAACGATAAAAGATGAAGATATCAAACGATTTATTCAAACTCAGTTCAAAGAAAAACTGGAGGCTGTCAATTTTGGCGATTGGGTAGCGCTGGCGTTAGAACCTTTGCAGAAAGGGAATGTGAAGGACGAGTTGCTGACCAACGTGCTGAATGTTATGAGTACAGAACTGAGCAACAATAAGGATCTGATTCGGAAAAAAGTAAAAGAGTCAACCCCGTTTCTGAGTTTTGGTCTGGCTGATAAAAGCATTACTGAAGGCGTTTTTAATGGTCTTGCTGATTTTTTAAACGAGGCGAAACATCCGGGAAGTGCGATCAGACTTAAAATAGACGAGTATGTTTATGACTTTTTAGACAAGGTAAAGAATTCAGAAGAGATGCGGGTAAAGATCAATGCCATGATTTTGAGTTTTGCCGGCAAAAAAGAGGTTCAGGATTATGTTAACGGAATTTGGGATGAAATCAAAGAATCGATTTCAACTGATTTGAAAAAGGGCGATGAATCGTCGATTAAGAAAAGTATTTCGGGTTTAATTCAGGGTTTCGGAAACGGAATAAAAGAAGATGCGGTGATGATTGACAAAATCAATAATTTCATCAAAAATGATTTACTTTCTATTCTTCTGAACAATAAAAAAGTGATAGGAGATTTAATTTCCTCTACGGTAAAAAGCTGGGACGGAAAAGAAGTTTCGGAAAAACTAGAACTGGAAATCGGTAAAGATTTGCAATACATCCGAATCAACGGGACGCTGGTAGGAGGTCTTATCGGACTCGTGATTTATGCCGTCGAGTGGACGTATCATTATCTGGTTTAGTCTCTTGAATGTGATTTATAGCTGTTCTTTTCTGACGTATAAAGAGCTATGCTATAGGTTGAAAAATCGCCACAGATTAAACGAATTAGAAAGATTAAAAATCTGCCCAATCTGTTAAATCTGCGAGAGAAAATTATCCAAAAGCAATATATTTATCCTGCATAACTCTCTGCGTTTTATTTAAAGTGAAACGCCTTTTTTACAGCTACACCACCTATGTTTCTATGTGTTAAAATAAGTACACCAAATTTAATCTCAGGAGCGATCTGCTCTCATTTAAGCAAACGCTTTATCCGTTAGATCACTCCTAAGATTTAAAAAATTATTGAGGATTGGCCATGATTTTGAACAGTTCCGAGTTAGAGATGTAAAACCTGTTTTCCAAAGCGATTGAAGCCAGTTTTGCACTAACCAGATTGTTTTCCCTCGTATTGATAAGAAACAAAGAACTTTCTCCAAAAGAGAACAAGCGTTCTTCTGAGTTTAACATGGCCGTATTATTGTCTACTAAATCTTTGGCCAGTTTTTTTTGTTTGATCAGTGAATTGATTTCTACTTTTTGTGCCGTTATCTTGTTGGTCAGCTGCGTTCGTTCCAGAGCCAATGCAAATTCATTTTCCTGAAGTTTGTATTTGGCTAATTTCAGACTTCCGCGTTCTTTTCTAAGAAACAAAGGGAAGTAAAATTCTAAACCAATCTTATAATCGTCAAACTTATATTTGTCAACATATCTGGGCTCGGACAAATAGGAGTAGCCTACATTTATTTTGGGCAACAGCATGTTTTGCTTCAGGTCTTTTTCAACCTTTAGCATGTCTATTTTATTTTGCAGCGCATTTAATTTCGGATGGGCTTCTAAGTTCGTATCGCCTTGCAGCAGTTCGTTTGTTTTTAAAGTTTCCT
>JAHEZJ010000079.1 GCA_023251135.1 Flavobacterium sp.
TGATTTAGCTACACAACAAAAATATCTCCCAATGATGCGTGAAGCTGTAAAGAACAAAAAAGCTAGTGGTAGTTCATTAGCATTATTAGAAGACAGAGTCGCCATTCGAGAAGGCCGTCACCAAATTTATGGTAGTCAGATCGGATACGATAACGAAACAAAGAAGAGCTATGTACTTCCACTCGAAGATCCTGATAATGTAGATCATAGAAGAGCGCTTGTAGGCTTAGGGCCGCTTGCCGAATATGTTAAGAGGTGGGATATAGTTTGGAATGCGGAGGAGTATAAAAAGATGCTGCCATTGCTGGAAAAGCATTAATTTGGATTGGTTATAAGATTTTGACAAAAAATTAAAAGGAGGAAAACTTAAGAAGAAGTAGGATGCAGGATGAAAGGTACAGGATGAAAGATGATTTTTATACAGGTACTAATTTAGCTACAAAACGAAAATTGAATATCTATCATCGAATATCGAGTATCAAGCATCGTTCATCGAATATCGAGTATCGATAATCAATCATCAATCATCGATTATCGATTATCGATTATCAAAAATAACTTGTTTCTCGATTGTATTTGCTCTTATATTCTATAGGAGATAGTCCAGTTATTTTCTTAAACACTTCTCTAAAGGCTTTAACATCGCTATACCCTACTTCATACATCACTTCATTGACGGTTTTCCGATTGGTCTCGAATGATTTCTTGGCGGCTTCAATTTTTACTCGTTGAGTATATTCAATTGGAGTATTACCTGTTGCTTTAATAAATCGTCGGTCGAAATTTCTACGACTGATATTAAATTTATTTGATAAATCTTCTATTGAAATTTTCTCTTCGAGATTCTTTTCTATAAAAGTTTGAGCTTTCAAGACTATTTCGTCATTATGCTTTTTCTGTCCTCTGAAAATAGCAAACTCCGATTGAGCATGACGATCCATTTCAATTTGAAATACTTTGGAACAATAGATGGCTGTTTGAAGATTATAATATTTCTCAATCAAGTAAATCATCAAATTAAGAAATGAATACGCTCCCCCATTGGTATAAATTCCACTTTCATCGGTAATCAATCGATCAGCTTCTAATTTAATATCGGGGAACATGGTCCTGAAATTATCAAAAACCGACCAATGCGTTGAACAACTTTTTCCTTCCAACATCCCAGAAGCGGCAAGCAGAAACGCTCCCGTACAGATCGAGGCGATCTCTGATCCTCTTTTATAATGTTCTTGCAACCATTCTATCAATTCGTCATTGCCATTGATAGCATACTTGTAATTATGGTTTAACGAAGGAATTATGATTAAATCAGCTCTTTTTACTTCACTGATATGAATTTGAGGTTTAACTGAAAATAATCCTCCATTAAACTCAACACATTCCTCGGTTCCTGCTAATCGAATATTAAACATCTCCTTTTTGTGATGTTCTTTCCAATAAGCATTAGCTTTATGGAAAATCTCATAGGATCCTGTTATACTGCTGAGGTTGTTGTCGCCATTCGGAACTACAATAACAAGTTGCTTCATAAACCAAATTTTTACAAAATTACAAAAGAAACTTGTCCATATCAACCCCACAGAATGTCTATTTTACACTACATTTAGGACCAAAATAGACAGTACATTTGTCAAATCAAATACTCAAACAAAATGAATCAAACAGAAACTTCCGTTAAAATCGTTCTTGATCGTTGGGATGCCTCCATCAAGAATTTAGATGCTTTGCTTAATAATTTATCAGATGCAACATTATTGAGAGAAATAGTTCCGGGTAAGAACAGAGGAATTTATCTAATCGGACATTTAATTGCTGTCCATGATGATATGTTAAGGCTTCTTGATATGGGTGAAAAACAATATCCTGAATTGTTCGAGCCTTTTATCAAAACTCCTGACAATGTTAATACCCCAATGCCAAGCATCACAGACTTACGCAAAATGGTCAATGAACAAAGCGTTTATCTAAAGCAAAAATTCGACAAACTTTCAGCCAATGATTGGTATGAGAAGCATACTGCTGTTACTACTGAGGAGTTTAATAGTGAACCTCATAGAAACAAACTAAATATTATTGTAACGCGCACGAGCCATTTGCAATATCACTTAGGACAACTACAGTTGCTAAAATAAATCAAATGACAACATCTGACTTTTCAACTACCATTATTGTAAATAATAGTGCGGAAGAAACCTTTAAAGCTATTTGCGAGGTAAGTGGCTGGTGGCAAGGTGAAATCAAAGGAGAAACTTTGCAATTAAATGATGAATTCGACTATCGAATGAAAGGGCATCATTATTCTAGACAAAAAGTGGTAGAACTTATTCCCAATGTAAAAATTATTTGGGAAGTAATCGATAGCGAATTAAACGGGTTTAAGAATCCTTCAGAATGGACAGGTACAAAAATCATTTTTGAAATCAGCAGCAAAAACGGTCAAACTGTAGTTCACTTTACACATTTAGGTTTAACCAACCAATTCGAATGCTATGGAGGATGCTCATGGGCATGGGGAGAGTTAATACAAGAAAGCTTATTGAGTTATATCAGGACAGGAAAAGGAACGAAAGTCTTCGGATAATTTTCTGTAATAATAAGGGATATTCCATTTTCATAAATGCTTAATTCCACATTTCTACCTATATTGGTAGCGGTGTTGAGTTAAGCATTTAATGTTTGTGATATCATCTAGAAATAGAAACACAAATATTGGTAATTAACACAACATA
>JAHEZJ010000003.1 GCA_023251135.1 Flavobacterium sp.
AGCATTAAAATTGGCTTTTTAAGCTGTAATGCTAATCCTAAAACTGCTTTACGGGTCAATTTATCGGTCCAGATTACTTTTTCTACCAACCAAGGCTTGTTGATTCTGGTTAGTTTTGAAGAAGCCTCTTTGTCTAAAACAAAAACAGCGTTGTTGTGTTCCTGTAAAAACGAAGCCGGTACGCGGTTGGTCACTTCATCTTCGACTGATTTTTTTACAATGTTTGCTTTTCCTTCTCCCCAAGCCAGTAAAATTACCTGTTTGGCTTCCATGATCTTTTTTACTCCAAGTGTAATCGCTGTTCTTGGTGTATTGCTCAATCCGAAAAAGTCTTTACTTGCTGCTACTCTGGTAATATGATCTAAAGCCACCAAACGTGTTTTAGAGTTTTGTAACGATCCCGATTCATTAAAACCAATATGTCCGTTACCTCCAATTCCAAGAATCTGCAAATCGATTCCGCCAAGTGCTTCGATTTTTGCTTCATAATCGTGGCAATAATCCGCGATTTGCTCTTTTGTTAAAAGTCCGTCCGGAACGTGGTAATTTTCAGGTAAAATATCGACATGATCAAACAGCAATTCATTCATAAAACGAACATAACTGTTGATTGAATTAGGCTCCATTGGATAATATTCATCCAAATTGAAACTAATTACGTTTTTAAAACTCAAGCCTTCTTCTTTGTGTAAACGTACCAGTTCAGCATATAATCCTTTTGGAGAAGAACCTGTTGCCAGACCTAAAATACAAGGTTTATTTTCTTTTTGCTTGGATTGAATTAAAGCCGCAATTTCCTGAGCTACTGCTTTTGACGCATCGCCAGAATTTTCAAAAACAACTGTATTGATGTTTTCGAATCGTTTCTCGAACCCCGTTGCTTTGTCGATTTTACTTTTTAACATGATATAGTCTTTTTAATTTTTCTCGTTACACTTTACCAGCTTCGATACTTATGTCCTTTTACTGCATAAAAAAGAATCATTACATACGATGGTAATAGCATTAAATACGCAATCTGATTTCCGCTTTTTGAAACTCCAACGGTACCATTTGCAATATTTGACGCATTTATATTTTCTGTGATTATTCCGTAGAACAAAGGAAAAATTGCTCCTCCAATAATTCCCATAATCAATATTGCACTTCCAATTTTGGTATAACCTCCTAAGTCCTCTAATGCCATTGGCCAAATTGCCGGCCAGCAAAGCGCATTTGCCAGACCCAACAACGCTACCAAAAGGATGACCACCGGCAGACTTGGGATTCCAGGCAGCTGAATCATAATTTTTGGCGAAATCAAAACGATTGCCAATACTAAAATTATACCCAGAACTCCTGACCCTTTCAAGGCTGTTACCTGCGAAAGGTATTTTGGAATTAATGTAATCCCCAGTATATATCCCACAACCATTGCCGACATGGTAAACGAGGTTAATTTTAAATAAAAATTTCCTTCGCTTCCATAAACGCCTAGTTCTTTTCCGAATCCTCCAATAGAATCTCCGGCTAAAACTTCAGCTGCTAAATACAGCATCAAAGTGATTACTCCTAAAACCAACTGCGGACGTCTGAAGGCATTTCTAATTTGCTTAAAAATACTCAAATGCGCCACATTTCCTTCTTCATCCAGATCAATTTCCGGAAGCGGAGACAGTTTTACCAAAAGTGCTAAAACCATTATAATCAACCCCATATAAAGATAGGGTCTTTGCAATTGTAATGCAAGAGAATTTAAAGCATTTGTTTTGGAAACACTATCCAAAAGCGCAATTTTATCTGCCGTAAACTCCTGCATGTTTGACAATACCAAAGCCGTTAAGATCAATGGTGCTACAAAACCTGCCAGTTTATTTGCAATTCCCAGTACGCTAATTCTCGCTGCTGCACTTTCTCTTGGACCGATCACTACCACATACGGATTGGAAGCTGTCTGCAAAATAGCCAAGCCCGTTCCCATGATAAATAAGGCAATTAAAAACAATAAAAAAGTTCGGCTTTCGGCGGCCGGATAAAACATAAATGCTCCGGCTGCAATTATTAGTAATCCTAAAGAAATACCATTTTTATAGCCTACTTTTTCAATTACCCAGGACGATGGAACTGCCATTACAAAATAGGCAATATAAAAAGCAAAAGTTACAAAATAAGCCTGAGAAGAAGACAACTCGCACGCTAATTCGAAAAAAGGAATTAAAGGTCCGTTTAACCAGGTGACAAATCCCAATATAAAAAATAATGCGGTCAGGATAATCATCGGAATGATCGAACTCCTCTTTTCTATAGGTATTGCAGTCTCAATTTTTGACATAATTTTATTGGTTGATAGTTAATAGATTAGTTGTTTTATCCATCTAAAATAACATCAACACTTTTTGCAAATATATTGCAATTTAAACACATTTCAGTGCGTATTTTTTGCAATTTTAAAACAAAAGTAGTCTAATAAGTTATACTTATCTGTAAATTAGATATCAATTTTTTGTTAATTTTTTTTAAGCCTCCCAGTCTAAAACCGGATAATGCTGCTTTAAATATTCCTTTACATCGGCAATATCTTCTTTTGCAGTCAGATCCGGAACATGTTCTGAAAATGGGATACCTATTGTGGTATTTGGGTTTTCTTTTACGGCATTTAATAATACTGTAGGCAACTCTTTTTCGTCGCGCTCAGGATGAACAGGACAATTTTTTAAGTGTGTGTATAACGTACTTCCGTTGAATTTAAAAGCATTCATACTCACTCTTATTTTCCCCTCAACGTCTTTATAATCCGCTAAAACATCAGCAGAAGGTTTTTCTAAAATATCCAGCAACTGATTGTTCTGATCCAATTTAGCAATGGCAAATCGGGAAATTCTTTCAGACGGAAATTCCAAAGCCTCACGATCGTAAGCAATAAAAGCGTTTGGACTACTGGTTTCTCTAAGCGCCAATAAAGCAGCAGCTGAGTACAAGTTATCACTGTTACAAACTGAATATTGCTGTGTGTTTAACTCCGGAAACTGCTCTACCGCCTGAAACAAAGCATCGGCAGTACCAAATGGTTTCACTCTTCCTTCAGGAATGTACTGAACAGCAAATGAAATGTTGAGTCCGTGAAAATCATTATCGGTGTTACGGCTTCCGTAAAATTCTTTAAACAGCTCTCCCTGCTCTCCAATGATAATGTAGATGTTTTTATATCCTGCTTTTTTAGCGTTGAGCAAAAGATAATCCAACAAAGGTCTTCCGCTTGCTCCAACTCCTATTAAGCCTTTACTTCTTTCATTTGCCTGCGCAATTTCTTCTGCAGTTAAATTATCTGAAATGGCTTCTTTTTTCATACGGGAAGATGCTCCACCCGCAAGAATAACTAAATTGTTATGCATATTTATATATTTTTCATTTTGAATTTCCTTAAATCTATTGGTTTAGAATTGTTTCAAGTTTCAAGTTTCAGGTTTCAGGTTTCAGGTTCCCAAAACCCACAACTCACATCTTACATCTTACAACCCACATCTTACAACCTAAATCTCAACATTTTCAATAACCCTAACACCAGGATCAACAGACACCGCATAAGCTTCCTGAGCTCCCGCATTTAGAATGGCTTCAATAACCAAATCTTCTTTCTCCGGATTTGCGATAACCACGATACTTCCACCACCGCCAGAACCTACAATTTTTGCTCCGTAGGCACCAGCACGCAAAGCCGCATTGATCATAGCGTCAATTCGGGGTACAGTAACTTTTAATAAATCGCGTAAAACTTCGTGATGAAGATTCATAAGAGCCCCAATTTTTTTAAGGTCTAAAACTGGTTTTTCAAACTCTTTTAAAGCTTCTTTGGTATAATGATAATTTTTTAAGGCTGCTTCGAAGAAAGGAATCAATCGGTCTGGCAGGCAATTTCGGTAGCGGTCCAGATCTTCTATTTCGGAAGCATTCAGATCAAAATCGGGAAAGTTTTGCTTTACAATATCAATTGACATTAAAGCATTCCCTTTCAACTCTCCGAGCAAACCGATAGTTTCTTTTGGAACTCCCGAAACTCCGGTAACAAGGCCTTTCAGGTTCGTTCCTATTATTTTATACGAAAAAGGATCTTTGGTATTAATGTAAACGATATTCCCCACTCCGATGCTAAAATGATCCATCATTCCGCCCGGCTCTCCGTGTTCTAAAACTTCCGATTCGTAACCTAATTTGGAAATAAACTCGGGAGTAACTTCACGATCAATTCCAAAGGCATCGATTAAAAAACGAATCCATGCCATCAATAAAGCGGAAGAACTCGAGGTTCCGGAGTTTATTGGAATATCTCCTGTAATGGTAATGTCGTACCCCACATTAGGCACACAGCCGTATCTTCGCAATACCCGTAAGGACGAAGCAAAATAATCTCTGGGCTCTAATTTGTCGAAAGTGGCATCGATATCAATGATACGAATCTCATTAATATCAATCATATTTAAAACAAATGTCTGGGTTAGATTTTGTTCGGCAGATAGTTGTATATTTCGATCGATTGCACAGGCGATAACCGGCAATCCTAAATAATCCTGATGGTCTCCGAAGAGGCAGGTTCTGCCCGGGGCTAATGAAGTAATTTTTTTCACTTAAAAATTTTATAATAAAGCCTTGTAAAACAATAAATTACAACGCAAATTGGTTAAGGATTTATTTGATTCTTTTGATTTTGATTCTACGAAACTAGAGATTATATTTTTATAAAACAAGAAAAAAAAGAAAAATGTGCTCGAACACACCGTTAAAATGTTCTCGAGCACACTAATTAATTCTTACAGGATTTTAAAAAAATTAAATCAAAGTTTCTATATTTGCCTATATGGATAAAAAGTACACCATTAAGGATATAGCAAAAATGGCGGGAGTTTCTAAAGGAACTGTCGACAGGGTTTTGCACAACAGAGGAAAAGTTTCTCCTACGGCCTTAGACAAAATAAACGAAGTTCTGAACGTCATCAATTATGAGCCGAATTTAATTGCCCGAAATTTAAAAAACACCAAGGTTTACAGAATCTGTGTTTTACTTCCCGATCCTGAAATTGATCCCTACTGGCTTCCCTGTGTAAACGGAATTCAGGATGCGATCACCGAATTTAAAGCGTACAGTGTTATTATCGAAACACACTTTTTTAATCCGGAAAGCACCAAATCATTTTTAAATACCAATGAAACCATTATCAAAAAATCGCCTGATGCTGTTTTGATTGCGCCTTTATTCCACAAAGAAACAGTGGGAATCGTAAAACAATACGATGATTTGAACATCATGGTGAATACGTTTAACAACCAGATCGAAGGCGAATCTATAAAAAGTTTTGTTGGACAAGATTTAAATAAAAGCGGTCGTGTGGCTGCCAGTTTAATGAATCTAATTTTAACAGAAGGCCAGATTGCCATCATCCATATTGACGAAAGTCTTAAAAACGCCGTGCACATGCAGGAAAAGGAAAAGGGTTTCAGAAGTTATTTTGACGAGAAAAAAATCCGCAGCTTTTCACTGACTACTCTAAAATTAAAACATCCGAATGTTGAAACTAAGTTTTCAACCTTTTTAGACGAAAATCCAAATCTGAAAGGAATTTTCATCACCACCTCAAAAGCGTATCAAATTGCCTCTATTTTGTCTGCTGTACCCAACAAAAAGATTGCAATCATTGGTTACGATTTAGTAGCCAAAAATGTCAATTTCTTAAATCAGGGACTGGTTCATTTTTTAATTCATCAGAATCAAAAAAGGCAGGCTTATTTGGGTGTTAGCACTTTGGTGGAGCATTTTTTATTCCGAAAAGATATTCCGGAAACCATTTTATTGCCAATCGATATTATTAACGTAGAGAATGCTTCTTTTTACGTTTCTTAAATTTTATTCACAGAATTGCCACTAAGGCACTAAAACGCAAAGATTTTTTGTTTTTTTTGTCATTTCGACCGAAGGGAGACTCGAGCGCTAGCGAACAGGCGAAGCAAATCACGCATGAAGCTCGACAAAGATTGGCGATTTTAGGAACGGAGTTTCTTTTGCGATTTGCTTCGCCTGTTCGCTAGCGCTCGAGTCTCCCTTCGGTCGAAATGACAAAGCGTCCTTTTCTTAAAAATTCAGATTAAGCTTTACATCACTCACACACCTCAATGCTCACAATCCACATTTCACAGATTTAAGTAGATTTTTTTTCCTCGCAGATCTGGCAAATTTTGCAGATATTTTTCAACCTAAAAAATCCGTGTTAATCCGCGTCTTCGCAAAGCGAATCAGCGTCATCCGCGGCCCTATCCCACATCGCTTACAAGCCCAATGTCCACAATCCACATTTCACAGATTTAGGTAGATTTTTTTCTCGCAGATCTGGCAGATTTCGCAGATATTTTTTCAACCTAAAAAAATCCGTGTTAATCCGCGTCTTCGCAAAGCGAATCAGCGTAATCCGTGACCCCTATCCCACATCGTTTACAAGCCCAATGCCCACAATCCACATTTTACAGATTTAGGTAGATTTTTTTTCCTCGCAGATCTGGCAGATTTCGCAGATATTTTTCGACCTAAAAAAATCCGTGTTAATCTGCGTCTTCGCAAAGCGAATCAGCGTAATCCGTGGCCCCTATCCCACATCGCTTACACCCCCCAACGCTGACAACCGCATTTCAAGCTAAAATTTCACAGCAAACATTTCACAGCTAACAGCTAACATCTCACAAGGAACATTTCACTCCATCAAAATAAATTTTCCGAAAGAAGAAGCAATATGAAAATTAGGCGTTTCGGTATTGGGATTTACCCACGAAATCCAGGTGGGTTCGTATTCGTCATTTGTATTCTTATCAAACTTAGCTCTAAAAACACCTGTTTCAATAGTGTTGTTGTGTATTAAATTCAAATCGTTTAATGATTGAATACTGATTCGTCCTTCAACGGTAAAAGAGATTTCATCCTTTGACGTCGTGATCTCTAAATCATTTTTAGGCCAGTTCCAATCAAAATCAAAGTCCTTACCGGGGCGGGCTTTAAAATCCATTACACGTCCTGCTGTATCGATTTCCAAACAATAATACGGGTCTAAAGACGCATTGGTTCTAAAAAACAATTCTACCCGGTCAGAATTTCCGATACTGTCAATACTATCGTCTTTTTGATCCAGATGAATATGGATATCAAACACCCTGAATTTAAAAAAAAGATTTTCGCGATCCCAAAAGGCACTGAATGCTATTTTTGAAAAAGGTTCACTGCTCCATGCCGAGCAAAAATCAGTAAGCTCATTTGCTTTTTCCCAAAATGAGGCAACGGGATTTTCTGTGGCTTTTTTCTGATTCTCATTTCGTAAAACTACCTGATATTCTTTCACAATGTTTGGCTTTATATATTTGTTAATTTTTTTAACATTTCAAATTCTGAAGACCGCTTCAGACGGAGGGTATTTTTTGCTTTTTTTCGGATTACGAAAATAGGTTAAAATCGGATAAAAGAAAACAGGATACTTTTCTAAATATTACGCATGAGAACAGCCTTTTTCTCCTTCAAAAAATCAAACCTATCAATAGTAATTATTCATTAATTTTAACACAAATACGATAATTAACGCAACTAATTTCTATTTAACACTAAAATACCTCAAAACAGAACTAACGTTTTTCCTCCAACTAATTCCATAATAATCATACGAATTTAAGTAAAAAAAGTGTTTTACTTAAAAAAATGTGCTCGAGAACATTAATTACGTGTGTTCGAGCACATTTTTAGTGTTTTTTCTTGTTTTATAAAAATATAATCTATAGCTTCGTTTCATAATAATCTTAAAAACAAGTTAATTATATGATTTTTAATGGTTTTAAATTGTTCAAAAAAACAGAAAAACCAAAAGAAATAGCCCCATACAAAAAGATTAAAATAGAACGGCAATTGTTTTTTAGCCATTTCGTCAGAAGATAAATTACTCCCAAAAAAAGTTATCTCATAAAAAAAGAAGTCCAAAACTTACAAACGAAAAAAAACAAATAAACATTAACCAAACCCAATTTTTAAGTATGAAATTATTAACCCAAAAAAGCCCCGGAGATTTTAGGCTAAAAGATCTTACCGGTACAGAGATTAAACTCACACTTTTTTTAGTATTCGTTTTTACTGTTCAGGTTTCAGCGACCTCAACCGTAAAAATAAATCGCAGAAATGATATTGCATTCGTTTTTGAAAAAACAGTGAAGGGTAAAGTGACAGATCAAAACGGACTTCCAATAGCCGGAGCAAATGTTGTTGTAAAAGGAAGTCGTACCGGAGTACAAACAGATGCAGACGGAAGTTTTGCCATTACTGTTGCTGATAATGTGACCAAACTAATCGTTTCCTACATTGGTATGGAAGATCAGGAAATAACTATTGGAACCTCACCTATAAAAGTCGTTATGAAAGAGGTAGGCCAAAAATTAGAAGAAATAGTTATAGGATACGGAAAAGCCAAGAAAAAAGACCTTACCGGTTCTGTAAGTTCTATTGGCAAAGACAATTTAAATTTAGGCGGAACCATTACCAACGTTGGCCAGGCCTTACAAGGTCGTGCTTCAGGCGTTCAGGTACAGCAAAACAGTTATGCTCCTGGGACAAATCCTTCCATTGTTATTAGGGGTGGAAACTCTCTTAACAACTCTAATTCTCCTTTGTATGTGGTAGACGGTTTCATCACCAATACCGGAGCCTCGATAAGTCCAAATGATATTGAGAACATTCAGATTTTAAAAGATGCTTCTTCTACTGCTATTTATGGTTCGAGAGGTGCTAATGGGGTTATCCTGATTACCACCAAAAAAGGAAAATTAGGAAAAATGCAGATCGAAGCTGAAATCTCAGATGGTTTTCAAAACATCATCAAAGAACCTTCGCTTATCAACGGACAACAATATGCCGATATTCAAAATGCAATCGCAAAGGAAAATGGCCGACCGCCCGTTTTTTCTTCCGATTTCCCTGTCGCCAATACCAACTGGTTTAAGGCCGCAACACGTCCCGGAGAAGTCATAAACAGAACCATTACCTTTAGTGGAAGTGATAAAACGTCTAAATTTTTTCTTTCCGGAAACTACCTCAAACAAACCGGAGCTATCGAAAATACTGATTTTAAAAGATACAGTGTGAGAATGGGTGGCGAAAAAAGATTTAATGACCGCTTGAATGTAGGGACTAACATTTACGGAGCTGCCAGCGAAGGAAACAACAGCGATTTTGGAGATAACATCCTATCGCCAATGTTTTCGATCCAGACTGCTCCACCAACCATTCCGATTTACAATCCTGACGGATCGTATTACAAATTTCAGGGAAAAGATAATGCCCTAGCCCTTTTATTAGAGCCAACCGATCATATCATAAACAGATTGGTTAACGGGAATATGTTTCTGGACTACGAGATCATTAAAGGACTGACCTATCATTTTGGAGCCGGTGCCGAATGGCAGGAAAACATCGAGGGAAAATATACCCCAAGAACACTGGTTGCCGGAGCGGCTTTGAAGGGATCCGGTTCTGAGGAAAACAAAACCTATTTTAGATGGAGCACTGATCAATATCTGACTTATAAATTCAATATAAACGAACATTCTATCAGTGCCATGATTGGAACTTCTAATCAGAAAGACACTTATGAATTTTTAAAAGCGGCAGGTACGGGCTTTTCTAACGATGTGTTAACCTATCACAACCTTGATGCCGCAGCGGTTTATTTGAAACCCGAAACAGAAAAAATCGAAACGAAACTGACTTCTTATTTCGGAAGGCTAAATTATTCTTTTAACGATCGATACCTGGCTGCTTTCACCTTAAGAAGAGACGGCTCATCCCGTTTTGGAAGTAATAATTCCTATGGTACTTTCCCATCGGGAGCCGTAGCCTGGAAAATATCGAACGAGTCTTTTATGCAAAACTCCAAAACGATCTCCGATCTTAAATTAAGAGTGAGTTATGGTGTTACGGGGGCAGACGGTATTGGAGATTATGCTTTTATGCCTACCTTAAAAGCCTGGGGAGTAACGATTGGAGATGGAAATTTTTCTAATGGTACTGAACCTGCCAACTTATCCAACAAAGATTTAAAATGGGAACAAACTACTCAAACCGATATTGGTTTAGATATGGGCCTTTTTAATGACAGAATAACGGCCACAATTGATGTCTATAAAAAAAGAACTACCGATGCGCTTCTTAGAGTTCCAATTGGTGGCTGGTGGGGTTTTAGTACGCAGACCATCAATTCGGGAGTTATTGACAATAGAGGTATTGAACTAGGAATTACCAGTACCAATTTCAGAAACGATAATTTCTTGTGGACTACCTCTTTAAACCTTGCTTACAACAAACAGGAAGTAGTTTCACTTGCCGATAATGTTGCCATTATCAGCCAAAACACCTCTAACCCAAGCGGAACGGTTTCGGGACGAGAATTTACAAGACTGGAACCGGGCAAAGAAATGGGGTTACTCTATGGTTTTAAATATGCCGGGGTTATCAAAACGGGAGAAGTATATGCGCCGCAGCCCTTGTCTAAACCAGGAGATCCAAAATATGAGGATTTAGATGGCGATGGAGCAATAACAGCAGCAGACAGGGCTTATTTAGGAAATTCTACTCCGCATTATACAGTTGGTTTCAATAATGACTTTAAAATAGGAAACTTCGATCTGAACATCTTTTTTCAGGGCGCTTTTGATTATTCGGTTTACAACATGACCAAAATGGTTGGAGAATCAACCACCAGTACCGATGCATTAAACCGATGGGTGGCGGGTACCAATGAAAATACGGATATTCCAAGAGACGGTTAT
This sequence comes from Flavobacterium sp., assembly GCA_023251135.1. GTDB lineage: Bacteria > Bacteroidota > Bacteroidia > Flavobacteriales > Flavobacteriaceae > Flavobacterium. The sequence continues at coordinate 10,816 of JAHEZJ010000003.1, forward strand.
TACAAAAGTACTTACGGAAGTTACGTCAATTCAAAATTTGTCGAAGAGGCTTCTTACCTGCGTCTAAAAAATCTTTCAATTGGATACTCTATTCCCGAAAGTGTTTTAAAACCGGTTAAATTCATAGACAATATCAGAGTATATGCTATTGGGCAGAACCTGCTGACGATTACAAAATATTCCGGAAATGATCCTGAGGTAAACGGACATTACACTAACGATACTACCAAACAGAACTTAGGAGGAGGAATTGATTTCAATTCATTCCCGGCTTCACGAACCATCATTCTGGGTATTAAGGTTGCCATTCATTAGTCGCAAAGCTTTTTTAGTAACATAAAATTTATTAAAATGAAAAAATATACAATTATACTCCTCTTACTGACAGCCGGGTTGCAATTTTCATGCAATGAGGATCTTGATCCTACCGTGTATAGCAGTTTGACCGATACAAATGGATTTCAAACCAAATCGGATGCTATTGCTTCTATTAATTCCATTTACGGAAGACTAAAAGGCCCTTCTGTGGGAGATAACTTTTCGTATTGGGCAACACGACATTTTGCTTTAACCGATATCGCTACAGATTTAGGGCATTGCCAATATGGCGGTGATCCGGGACAATTGTCTCTGGGGCTCTGGAATTCTGCCAATGGTTTGCTTCTGGAAGACTGGAATGCCATGTACAAGCTAGTTGCCAACGCTAATTTTGCTATTTTTAACATTACCAAAATGAGCGGGATCACTGACGCAGAACGAACCCAGTTTATAGCCGAGGCCAAATTTTTAAGAGCTTCTGCTTACATGGATTTAACAGATGCATGGGGACCTGTTATTCTGGTAACAGAAGCCAACTTAGACAATCCAAACTATTTGGAGCAAACACCACCCTCCACTGTTGAAACTATAGAGGCGCTTCTAATCAAAGATTTGAACGATGTCGCTGCCGTTTTACCGGTGAACTATAAGAAAAATGCAATCTATGAGAGTAATGACGTAGGACGTGCTACAAAAGGCGCTGCCTTAACCTTATTAGCAAAATTGTATTTGCGAAATCACGACTGGCAAAAAGTAGCTACCCTTACACAACAAGTCATGAACCTCAACGAATACAGCCTTTTTCCTTCCTATTTGGGATTGTTTAAAGAAAGTAACAAATGGTGCAGTGAAAACATCTTTTCTTCTCTTAGTGATGCTAATGTAAACGGAACCGAACTACTGAACCACTTTGGCCCGATAGACCATCCGGTTGTCGAAAACAGATGGCAGTACTACACCGTAAACTGGGATTTTTACAACACTTTTGGTGATGAAGACGATCGAAAAAAATGTTTCTTCCCGGAATTTATGGGTACTGATAAATTGCTGCACAAACAAGCACCTTCTTTAGGAGCTCAGCCCCCAAAAGGAGTATTCTATATGCCCGATGTATCAACCAGAAAATATGCCGACGATGAAACCACTACTTATTATGACGGTCACAGCGTAAACATATTGCGTTATGCAGATGTGCTATTAAGCAGAGCCGAAGCCTTAAACGAGATAAGCGGTCCAACTGCGGAAGCCATTGACCTTATCAATCTGGTAAAAGGAAGATCGCATGCCAAGCTACTGGTTTTATCCGATTACAATAAATCTTCTTTGAGAGATGCTATTTTACAGGAAAGAGGATGGGAATTATTTTATGAAGGAAAACGCCGTCAGGACTTGATTCGAATGAATAAATTTGATGTACTGGTAAATGCCTATCATGTAAGAGTTGGAGAAACAGCACCAATCGTCATGCCGAAAAACAAATATTATACCTATCCACAAACTCAGGTGGACTTAAACCCTAATCTGAGCAACGCCGACAGACAATAATAGAAATCAGATCAGGAACAGCGGGTTTTAAAATACCTGACTGTTCCTGATTTTTAACTATAAACAGTAGAACTTATCTGTTTCATAAAAGAAGCCTTTCAGATGATTAAAAATGTAATAGCAAAAGGAGTTTTTATTTGGATCCTGCTTATTCTGGTAAGCTGTTCTAAAAATCAGGTCAATCCGATCAAAAACATCACTATTGGCACTCATGGTAATAACGAATTGAAAATTCAAATCGATGTCACTACGAATGAAGATGTTCAGGTTTATGCAGAATACTGGCCGGATCAAAAAGGAATAAAAAACAAAATAACTTCTCCAATTTCAAAAGCAGGCGGCTCCCATTCTTTGGTGCTTTGCAACATTACTCCTGAAACCCATTATAGTTTTCAATTGATAACACTAAACGGCCCCGAAAAAGACAGCAGCAAAGTATATACCTTCAAATCCCGAAAATTACCGGAATGGCTGCAGAAACAATTCAAAGCAAACTGTCCGAAACCCGAACTGGTACCGGAAAATTTCAAAAAAGGATTTATGCTTTTGGCCAAAAGAGAAACACCGGGCGTTGCTTATATTGTAGATTATAAAGGCAATTTAAGATGGTATCATACTGTTGAAGGAACAGGTTTTAAAGTAACTCATTTTACCAAAGACCAAAGTATTATTGCTATACTGGGGAAAAATGATGAGCCTACGAGTTATGGAAGTGAGATACTCGAAATCAATTTACAAGGCGATACCCTAACCCATATCAAAAAAGGACAGGGCGATCTGAAACAGGTCATTCATCACGAGATCATCAAAAAATCGGCTAACGAAATTGTGACCTTATTTGTAGACACGCGAATAACCGATTTAAGATCCATTGGAGGAAAACAAAAAGACACGATTAATGGTGACGGGATTCTGATTCTGGATAAAAAAGGAAAACAACTTTGGAAATGGAGTGTTTTTGATGATTTAGATCCAATGAAAGACAAAAAACTACTCCAAACCAAAAAAGACTGGATGCACGCCAACAGTTTAAACTATGATAAAGACGGAAATTTTCTGATCTCCTTTTACAACAACGGTCAAATCTGGAAAATAGATGCCAAAACCGGAAAGGTAATCTGGAAATTGGGAAGAGGCGGAAATCTAAACCTGTCCAAAGACATCGATTTCTCTCAGGCGCATGCCGCACATATCAATCCCGAAGGCAGTCTGATGTTTTTTGATAATGGAGTCGACAAAAAACAATCTTCTGTTTTTGCCCTCAAAGTAGATGAAAAAGCTAAAACCGTAAAACTGGATTTCCACATACAATTGCCAAAAGACATTTACAACGACCGAATGGGAAGTGCCTATATGATTGATAAAGAAACCATTTTGGCCTGTTGTTCCAAAAGACATATTACTGTTTTGACCAATAAAAAAGGAGTTTTACTCTGGGCATTAGAATCTGAAATTCCGCCTTATCGGGTGCAATTCATTCCCGAAGAAAACTTAAAACCGTTTCTATTGAATTAAGGCAGTCTTGTCATTTCGACGGAGGGAGACTCGAGCGATAGCGAACAGGCGAAGCAAATCACATTCGCTAATCGACAAAGATTGGCTGTTTACTTTGCGGAGTTTATAGTGCGATTTCTCCCTTCGGTCGAAATGACAAAACAGGACGTATTAAAAAAATAAAAAACATGAAAAAAATAATTCTTATTGGTCTGTTTACAGCATTGCCAATTGTTGTTTTCAATTCGTGCAATACATCTAATTCACAGACATTAGCAAACAAAACTGCTGATGATGATTCGTATATTACCATTGACACCTCAAAAATTCCGGACGATCAATTTGGAGAAGCTGTTCGTTATGGAAGAGAATTAATGCTAAAAACCGCTTACTACATTGGTCCGAATGGAATCAAAGGAAAATATTTGGGCAACAAGATGAACTGTACCAACTGTCATCAAAATGCGGGAACAAAACCTTACGCCTTCAATTTAATGTCTTCTCACGACAATTATCCACAGTACCGCGGCCGTGAAAATAAAGTCCTGACGCTTGCCGAAAGAGTCAACAATTGTATCATGCGTCCTCATTCGGGGAAACCGCTCCCACTCGACAGCAAAGAAATGGTCGCTTTTTTATCGTACTTCAAATGGATCAGCAAATTTGTTCCAAAAGATGGTGATTTCAAAGGAGCCAAAAACCTCGAAATTGAATTTCCGGATGTCGCTGCAAGCCCTGGAAGAGGAAAAGCACTTTATATCGAAAATTGCGCCCGCTGCCACGGAAACAATGGCGAAGGCCAATACAATGCCGACAAATCGGGTTACACCTACCCGCCTCTATGGGGAGAATATGGTTATCAGCCCGGTTCAAGCATGCACAGAGTCATCAAACAGGCACAATGGCTAAAAAGCAATATGCCTTATGACAAAGTCACTCCCGGAAAACCTTATCTTACAGACTTGCAGGCGCTGGATATTGCCGCCTATGTAAATGATGATTCCGTACACGACAGACCCAATCCTAAAACATTCGATTATCCCAATAAAATGGGCAAACCTATTGATTATGCACACAGTCCTTTCAACGATCATTTTTCGGAACAACAACACAAATACGGCCCCTACAAACCCATAATCGCCTATTGGAAAAAAAATGGATGGAAAGCGGTATATTAGACGGTTAATTGTTTAACCGTTTAATTGTTTGTGGTTTGTGGTTTGAAACCCTAACTCTAAAACATAAAACATTTGTAGCTTATCCTCTATAACCATAACTCATAACTAACATTTCACATTTCACAGATAACATCTCACATAATAAGACAATGAAAACAAACCTAAAAAACAAACCCATTTTGAGTAGACTATTGATACTGTGCCTTTTCGTTTTCAGTATTTCGTTAACTGCACAAATAAAATATTCTGACGGTAACGACAGTTGGAATCCGAACCTATTAGGAAACCATCGTGTTGCCGTAACCTTTACCGGCACCGGAGATGTTGCCAAAACCACGATCGAATGGCGCAGAAGAGACGAAAAACCCGAACTGAAAAAAATCATTGTTCAGGATGCTTCAGGCAAAACCATTGAAAACATTAAAACAACCAACATCAACAGAGAAAGAGGTACTATTTTCTTTGAACCTGTTTCGGGAAAAGGAACTTATTATGTGTATTACCTACCCTACATTGACGAAGGCGATGCCAATTACCCAAAAGGCGTTTATGCCAAAGCCGAAGATAAAGCAGCTGCAACCTGGCTTGCCAAAATCAAACCCAATCTGGCCGATAATTGTACGGTAAACGAAATTCAGAGTGTAAATGCTTTCAACAGTTTCTACCCGATGGAAGTCATTGCAACTGCGGCCGAAACTAAAGATCTTATTGCGAAAAACAGCGGCAATTCCTTTCTGGTATTCCCCGAAGACCGAATGTATTCGATCCGAATGAAAAATGATTTACCACAAAGATGGATTCAAAAAGGAGTTCAAAACACTTTTTCAGACACGGCTCTAAGAGGCGAATATCTGGCCTTTCAATTGGGGGTTTATGCTTTACAAAATATTGACAACTTAAAAGTTACCTTTTCAAATCTGATCAGTTCTACAGGAGCCATCATCGAATCAAAATACATCAACTGTATCAATACGGATGGGACTAAATACGACGGATCGGTTTTTGCCAATACAGTTTCGGTTTCAAAAGGAAAAGTACAGGCGATGTGGTGCGGAATCGATGTTCCTCAAACTGCCGCTGCCGGAACATACAGTGGAAAAGCGATTGTAACGGCCGACGGAAAGTCGAAAGAAATTGTGCTTCAGATCACCGTAAAAAATGAAATAACGCAAAACGGAGGTATCGATTTCCCTGAGAAAATGACCCGTTTAAAATGGTTGAATTCTACATTAGCACAGGAAAATACAGTTATTGCGCCTTATACCCCACTAACGGTTAAAGATTCAGAGATCTCTTTATTGGGCAGAAAATTAATTTTAGGTTCAAACGGTTTTCCTGCACAGATTCAAACCTATTTTACGCCCGAAATGACAAGCGTTGGTACAAAAGCCAATGACATTTTAAGCAGCCCGCTAGCTTTTCATTTTCTGGATGCATCCGGTAAAGAATCGCTGCAATGGAAAAACACAGGGCTCAAGTTTCTGAAAAAAGAAAGCGGAACTGTTTCCTGGGAAAGTGTTTCTACTTCAAAATCACTTCAAATGGAAGTAAATGCTGCCTTAGAGTTTGACGGATTTTTATCCTATACCGTAAAAATCACAGCCCTTGAAGATGTTGCTTTTAGCGATATTAACTTCCACATGCCTCTTCAGCCTACTTCTGCAAAATACATGATGGGATTGGGTCAAAAAGGAGGTGATCGTTCGGCTACATTCGACTGGAAATGGGATGTTGCTCATAAAAATCAGGATGGAGCATGGATTGGAAATGTAAATTCGGGATTGCAATTTTCTTTGCGTGATGAAAAATACAGCCGTCCGTTAAACACCAACTTCTATTTACAAAAACCACTATTGCTACCCACTTCCTGGGGCAATGAAAACAAAGGCGGAATCACGATTATCCCTAATCCAAAATCAGTTTTGGTCAATGCCTATAGCGGAGCCCGAAACATGAAAAAAGGCGATGTTTTGTACTATAATTTCAATTTACTCATCACTCCTTTTCATACCCTAAACACCGATTTTCAATGGGATACTAAGTTTTATCACAAATACAGCGATATCGACACTATTGCAAAAACCGGAGCAACGGTAATCAATATTCACCACGCCAACGCCATCAATCCGTACATCAACTATCCTTTCATTGAATTTAAAAAAATGAAAAGTTATATCGATGAAGCCCATGAAAAAGGATTAAAAGTGAAGATTTACAACACTGTCAGAGAGGTTTCCAACAAAGCTTACGAGACTTTTGCTTTAAGAAGTTTAGGACATGAAATTTACTCTCCGGGTAAAGGAGGTGGATTCTCCTGGTTACAGGAACATGTGGGAGACGATTATATTGCAGCCTGGTTTGTACCTGAAATTAAAGATGCAGCCATCGTAAACAGCGGTATGAACCGTTGGCACAACTATTATGTAGAAGGAATGAACTGGCTGACACAAAATGTGGGCATCGACGGCGTTTATCTTGATGATGTGGCTTTTGACAGAATTACGATGAAACGAATCAAAAGAGTACTTACAAAAGACGGACATCCGGGAATCATCGACCTGCACAGTGCCAATCAATACAATAAAAGTGACGGATTTAACAACAGCGCCAATTTGTATATGGAGCATTTTCCGTACATCAACAAACTGTGGTTTGGAGAATATTTTGACTACGAAAAAAACAATCCCGACTTTTTCCTGACAGAAGTAAGCGGAATCCCTTTTGGATTGATGGGCGAAATGTTACAAGACGGAGGAAATCCGTGGAGAGGAATGGTATACGGAATGACCAACAGAATGCCATGGAGTCACAATGCCGACCCAAGACCAGTGTGGAAATTATGGGATACTTTTGGTATTAAAGGTTCGGAAATGATTGGCTACTGGAGTGAAAACTGTCCGGTAAAAACAACAAACGATAAGGTACTGGCAACGGTTTACAAAAAAAACGGAACTGCTTTAATCTCTATCGCAAGCTGGGCTGATACCGATGTAAAAGTGAAACTACTTATCGACTGGAAAAAATTAGGAATCAACCCGGCAAAAGCAACCATAACCGCTCCCGAAGTATTGAATTTTCAACCGGCACAAACCTTTACAGCAAAAGACGAAATACCGGTATCAAAAGGAAAAGGATGGCTGTTGATTGTGAAATAAGTGAGATGTGAAATGTAAGATGTGAAATAACATCCATTTCATAACGATTACCCCTCTATTTGTCATTCCGAGGAACGAGGAATCTCCGATAGTAGCTCGACAAAGATTGAGCGTTTATTGTGGAGATTTCTCCTTCGTCGAAATGACAAGATTGCGCAAACAACAAACCATAAACAACAAACCATAAACAACAAACCATAAACAACAAACCATAAACAACAAACCATAAACCATAAATAGCCCTCCACATGAAAATTAAACCCTTTCTATCCGTTTTACTTTTTGGAAGCCTGTTTGTCCATGCACAAAATAAACCCACCATAAAAGAGTACAAAAAAGTATTCACCACCTACCCTTTTTCAGATCCTGATCCGATTCCGAAACCGGATACCAAAGTGTATCCGTATTTTCGTTTTGACGGTTTTACCAATAAACCGATACAAAAAGAATGGAAAGTAATCGAGCTCGAAAATGATTATATCAAACTCATGATTCTTCCTGAAATTGGCGGAAAAGTGTGGTCGGCTGTGGAGAAATCCACCGGGAAAGACTTTATTTACAACAATCATGTGATCAAATTCAGGGATATCGCCATGCGCGGCCCCTGGACAAGCGGCGGTGTTGAGGGCAATTATGGCATCATCGGACACACGCCCAACTGTGCTACTCCTGTTGATTATGTCACCCTCACCCGTGCAGACGGAAGTGTAAGCTGTGTGATTGGGGTGTTAGATCTGCTCACGCGAACGTCATGGAAACTGGACATCAATTTGCCCAAAGACAAAGCCTATTTTACCACAAATTCCTTCTGGTTCAATTCAACCGAAACCGAGCAGCCTTACTATACCTGGATGAATACCGGTATAAAAGCCTCTGAAAGTTTGCAGTTTATTTACCCCGGACAAAGTTATATCGGACACAATGGCGAGCACAATTCGTGGCCCATTGACAAGGAAAATGGTAAAGACTTATCATACTATAAAAACAACGATTTTGGCGGTTACAAATCCTATCATGTCTTTGGTAAATACGACGATTTCTTTGGCGGTTATTACCACGACGAAGATTTTGGAATGGGCCGATATGGCAATCACGATGACAAACCCGGCAAAAAAATATGGATTTGGGGACTGTCACAACAAGGAATGATCTGGGAAAAATTACTAACCGATACCGACGGTCAATATGTCGAAGTTCAAAGCGGAAGGCTCTTCAATCAGGCAAGTGAAGGCAGTAATTTAACTCCATTCAAACAACGCTCCTTCGCTCCTTATCAAACCGATTTGTGGACGGAATACTGGTTTCCGGTAAAACAAATCAAAGGATTCGTAAAAGCCAATAATTATGGTGCCATAAACGTGAAAAACGAAAACGGCTGGTTGAAAATCTATTTTTCCCCGCTTCAAAAACTAGACGAAAAACTGGAAGTTTTTGACAATGGCAAAAAAATCTACTCAAAAGATATTTCCGTAAACACTTTGCAGTCCTTCAAAGATTCGATTCAGATTGCAGTTGACGAAAATAAACTTCGACTGACACTTGGCGGTACTAAGCTGGTTTGGAATTCGACTCCGGAAGATGGTAATCTGAATCGTCCGTTAGAAACTCCAAAAGATTTCGATCACAACTCGGTATACGGATTGTACCTTCAGGGAAAAAATTACATTAGTTTTAAAGATTATGTAAAAGCGGAAGAAAAGCTAACCGCCTGCCTTCAAAAAGATCCCAATTATGCTCCTGCTCTGGCTGATTTGGCGATTTTACAAATTCGTAAATTTCAATACCGTGAAGCGGTGAATTCAGCCGCTAAAGCTTTAGCCATCGACACCTATCATCCCGCTGCCAATTATTATTACGGACTAGCCAACCTGCATTTAGGTAATACTACAGATGCCAAAGACGGTTTTGATCTTGCTGCGGCTAGTGTTGAATTCAGAAGTTCGGGCTATACCGCTTTAAGCAAAATATACTTTACCGAAAATGATTTTGCAAAAGCAACTGAATATGCCGAAAAAAGCCTACTGAACAATCAGGGTAATTTAGAAGCGATGCAGATACTCGCGGTCTTGTATCGTCTGCAAAACAAGAGAGACAAAGCAACCGAAATGCTGAATAAACTCAATACCGCAGATCCGCTCAACCATTTTGTTGGTTTTGAAAAATACCTCGGGGAGTCTTCTGATGCTTCCAAAAAGCAGTTTATGGCTTTAATTCAAAACGAAATGCCACAGCAAACCTATCTTGAATTGGGAATCTGGTACGAACAAATTGGCCGCAGAGAAGAAGCTCTAAAAGTACTTTCGCTTGCCGTTCCAAATGCTGAAATGGAGTACTGGAAGGCTTATTTGGAAAACAAAGCGGTTGATTTAAGCAAACTCCAACCCGACAATAGCTTCCCTTTCCGTGGAGAAACAGCCGAAATTCTGGAAAAACTCATCAAAACCAACCCTCAGTGGCAGTTGAAATACCATTTGGCGTTAATCGAATGGAATCGCGATAATAATTCAAAAGCTAAAGAGCTGTTTACACAATGTGCCAACCTGCCTGCTGATCCGGCTTTTTATGGAGCCAAAGCTTCGCTGTTTAAAAATGACAATCAACTAGTTCTATCCAGTCTTCAGCAAGCCATCAAACTGGATCAACAGAGCTGGAGATATCCTAAGCTTTTAACCGAATATTACATTGCTCAAAAACAATTTGATAAAGCCCTGGCCACCGCAGCACCTTTCTATAAAAAACATCCTAGTAATTATGTGATGGGAATGTTGTATGCCAAAACGCTGCTGCTGAACAAAAAGTACACTGCTGCCGATGCATTCTTAACCCAACTCGAAATCCTTCCGTTTGAGGGCGCTACAGCAGGACGACAGCTGTATCATGAGGCAAAACTGATGCAGGCTTTGGCTGAAATGAAAAATAAACAATTCAAAAAAGCATTACAATTTATTTCGGACGCCAAATTATGGCCGGAAAATTTAGGAGTGGGAAAACCCTATGACGAAGATATTGATGAAAGACTCGAAAACTGGCTGAATTATCAATGTTATACCCATCTGGGTGATCCTGAAAAAGCACAAACGGCTTTGCAAAAAATTACGGCATTTACCCCAAAGATTGACAATACGGTTATGAATTTTCTACCAGCCAATCAATTGATTTCCGCTTGGGCAATCGAGAAAACTTCTTCCCCACAAAAAGCACAGGACTGGCTGCAAAAACAGGCCCAATCCTATCCTGACAATAAAATTGTGCAGTGGTCTCTTGAAACGTACACTAAAAAACAATCCAATATATTAACCGAAGATGATAAAGATGGCGAAGTCCGAATTATAGAGAAACTTTAAAATACTTTCGGGAAAATTGTATTTTCGAAATAAAAATACGAGTTTTATAGCAACTGAAATGTCAATTTAAAACGTCATCAACTCCATTTCAGGTTTAAAACAATAATTAGGACTATCCGTGACTAATACCAAGATGGTAAAATTAGCCACAGATTAGAAAGATTTCCACAGATTGCTTTAATAATTGCGTATAAAATCTGTGTGAATCTTCAAAATCAGTGGCAAAAAAAATCTTGGCACACATTAAGAACGATCATAAACAGTAATCAATCAAAATAATCATTCTAAAAACCAAACAATGAACAAACACTTTTTAAAGTATTCTCTTTTCAGTCTTTTCCTTGTGGCAGGTCAAAATGTGATGGCCCAAAATAGCGATCAGACTAAAAACCCGTTATCCCTTTATCAGGTCACCCCTTTAAAAGTAAATGACCTTGTACATACCAAACTCGACGTATCCTTTGATTATGGGAAACGTTATCTCTATGGAAAAGCATGGCTTACTTTAAAGCCTCACTTTTATGAAACCGATTCGCTTAGACTAGATGCCAAAGGAATGGATTTTAAAGCAATTGCTGTTGTTGATGGTAAAAAGACAATTCCGTTAAAGTATACTTACGACAACGAACAGCTTCTTATAACCTTAAACAGAAAATATAAAAGCACCGAAAAATACACCGTTTTTATCGATTATACGGCAAAACCAGATGAGTTAAAAGTCAAAGGAAGTGCCGCAATTACCGATGCAAAAGGATTGTATTTTATAAACCCTGACGGAAAAGACAACAAACCAATTCAGATCTGGACACAGGGCGAAACGGAAGCCTCATCGGCATGGTTTCCAACGATTGATAAACCCAATCAGAAAACAACTTCTGAAATTGCCATGACCATTGACGCCAAATACACTTCGCTCTCCAACGGAAAACTAATCGCTCAAAAAGACAATAAAAATGGTACCCGCACCGATACCTGGAAAATGGAATTACCACATTCTCCTTACTTGTTTATGATGGCTGTAGGCGATTTTAAAATCTACAAAGATTCTTATAACGGAAATGAGGTAAGTTATTACCTGGAGCCGAAATATGCACCATACGCCAAACAGATTTTTGGAAAAACTCCGGACATGATGAAGTTTTACGGCAAAATGTTAGGCGTTGAATATCCTTGGGGGAAATATGCTCAGGTTGTGGCCAGAGATTATGTTTCGGGAGCCATGGAAAACACTTCGGCTACACTGCACGGTGAACACGTACAAAAAACCGAAAGAGAATTGTTAGACGATAATCAGGAAAGTACCATTGCCCACGAACTTTTTCACCAATGGTTTGGAGATTATGTTACCGCCGAATCCTGGTCGAACTTAACGATGAACGAATCTTTTGCCACTTTTGGTGAAGTACTTTGGCACGGACACGATGAAGGACAGGACGCCGAAGACCGCTCTCGTTATGAAAAATTACAAAACTGTCTGCGTTCTTCAAAAGACGGAGTTAGTCCGCCATTGGCACGTTTTCATTATGGAAATAAAGAAGACATGTTCGACAATATCAGCTACTCCAAAGGTTCGATCATCTTGTATGCTTTAAAAAATCAAATGGGTGATGCTGCGTTTTTCAAATCTTTAAACCAGTACCTGACCACGAATGCTTTCAAAACGGGAGAAACTCATCAATTACGTCTGGCAATGGAAGAAGTAACCGGAAAAGACTGGAGTCCGTATTTTAACCAATGGTATTATCAGGGAGGGAATCCGATTCTGAATATCGAGTACGGTTATGCCGACGGAAAAGCTACAATTGCTGTAAAACAAGTTCAGGAAAGCGCTGTACAAACTTTTACCCTTCCGCTAAAAGTAGATTTTTATGTAAATGGAACGAAAGTCAGAAAAGATATTTTAATTGAAAAAAGAGAACAAAATTTCAGTTTTGACCTTGCTTCAAAACCTGATTTTATTGATCTGGATCCTGACAAAATTCTGGTAGGTAAAGTAATTGACAATAAAAAGATATCCGATTACCAATATCAGTACAAAAATGTCCCTACTTTCTATAACAGAATTGAAGCGATAAAATTTGCCGCAAAAGACAAAAGTCACGAAGCACAACTAATTCTTTTAGCAGGACTTCAAGATCAGCAGGAAGACTTAAGAACGCTTAGCATCAGAGGGATTGATCTGGGAGACAGTCAAATAAAAGAAGCTGCTCTTAAAGCCCTACTGAACATTGCTCAAAACGATAAAAAGACATATGCCAGAGCTACAGCGCTTATAAAACTTGCGGGAACCGGAGATGCAACATACAAGAGTTTAATGATTGAAAGCGCTAAAAATCAGTCTTACAATGTGGCTGCTGCCGGAATCTCTGGTTTGTCGAAGTTTGCTCCGGACGAAGCAGATAAAACCTTAGCAGCTTTAGACGAAGACACTAAAAATCATATCACGCCATTGCTTAAAAGATTCAACAATCAAAAATAAACAGCTGGCTGGATTTTAATACCAGTGTTATTTAAAAATAACAAAGGAACAAGGTTTTATAATTAGTACTTAAAAATTTTTGTTTCCAATAGCCTCTCTGATCTAATTAGAGAGGCTTTTTTATTACCAAAATCAGAAATGATATATTGTCCAGAACTTTTAGAATCAAACACTTTTTAGTGAAGCGTGTAATTTCTAAAAATGCTCTTGCCCACACAGAACTACAACAGCAAAATATTCCCATACCATTGCAAAGGAAATTGATTTGACTAATTTTTAATTAATTCTATTGCTTTAAGAAGAACTTCGTCTTCCCCTGCCTGAATTCCTTTCATCGTAGGTTTTACTTCTACATCTAGCCTTACCCCTCTTCTTTGTGTTTCTGAGCCGTTTGGATAAAAAACACCAGTTCCTGTCAGCATTGATCTTTCCTTTAAAAAAGAAATATAAGAAGCATTTCCATCGGCTCCGGCTGTCTGACTTCCCACTGTAGTTACATGATCACCAGTTTGCAAGATCATCGTACTAAACTCTGCCATACTTTGTGTGTTTTCGTCAACTAATAAAACAGCTTTACCTTTAAAGTACTTTTTCATCGGGGAAATCTCTCCCATTTTTTGGTATTGAAATCTACCCGGATACGAAAAATCAGGTTTCATAATAGTAGCAAACTCTTTATTTTCTTTTACAAGTCTTCCCGCCAAAACATAAGGGAGAAAATTGGGATAATTGCGTATATCAATAATTAATCCTTTCAAATTTTGGAATTGCTCCATCATTTGATCAACATCCTTTATCTCCAAATGGGCCATATTGATATATCCGATGTTATCCTCCACAACTTTATATTTTACTTTTTCTATTTCCTTATTATAAATCGAGTCATAAGGATATCTTGATATGCTTTTATGAAGTCTATTCAAATTTCGGGACAATACTATAGCAACAGTCTTTTCTGTACCGTTTGCCAAATACATATAAGTAGGTCTTAATTTACCATTGATATTAGAGCCGCTTAGATATTTTAATTTATTATCAATGATTGCAGAAACATCTTCTCCATTTACTTTTTCAATAATATCACCTACTTTTAAATCATTCACTTTCGCCAGAGAATCATTAGGGAGATTTGTTATTATGGCTTTTCCTTCAACTATCTTTATCTCAGCCGGGAAAAAAAATGGGCCAAAGAAATTTACTGTACTGTGAGTTTTGAAAACGGCGTGTCCATCATCTGTTTTTACCGCCGTTTCCAACATCGCCAGATGATATTCCTGCTCATTTTTTGCTGAAACAAATTTACCCGTCATTTCTAATAATACATCATCCCAATTTTGATCTGTTTGATATTTGTACGGGAAAAAATATTCTACTGTGTTCCAGAATCTGGAAAGGCTCAAAATTCTCATCGCACTATCAGGATATGATTCCTTCTGATACTCAATTTCATTAATCATCAAAACATTACCAGTCCTGTCCTTCTTCACATAAAAAGGTTTTCCCTGATATCGGTTGTCTCTAATCCATTTTAATTTTTCTGTAACGGCCATACCAAAATAGGTCTCATCCTCAAGCCATAGCAAATCCATATTTTTAGTAAAATAGGCTGATTCGTCTTTCACTTTGGGGATATTCTTTTTTTTCACCTCACCCAGCCCCTTAATCCAGTTCAGATAAACAGCCGCTATTTCTTCTTTATTCTTAGCCTTTTGTATCAAAGGCAATTGCGTCAAAAATTGTTCGTCCCAATTGTACTTTCCACTTGCTACATTTGGGTGATAATACTTTAAAAAGCCCCAGACTTTAATAAAAACAGCTTCGTTTTTAAGGGGTGTCAAACCTGATTCCTTTTTTAAATTTTGACCAGATAAATTACTTAAACTCAAAAAGCAACAAATGATAATAATTCTTTTATACATATTCATTTTTAATAAGATTCAGGGTTTTATATCCTGAAAACAGGTTAAAATTTTTTCCTCTTAAATAAAACAACTAAGCCTAATGATTGATTTTCAACAAAACCGCCAACATCCTATTTGTTTATTTAATCTTGTCAGTACCTCCTTATCAAGATCAATTATCAGGTTCTTCCAAAAAAGTAATTTTACTTCTTCGAAGTTTGGACTGTTTTATTAAAGCTTGATAAACGATATTCCTTTACTAAATCACGTGCACTTGATTTTAAATTCATATCACTAAAAGGTTTCATAAACTTAAGGCAATTTCAGAGCCCTTCTTATGCATATCTATGCAAATCTTATACGATTTATGTTAATTTACTGTTATTATTTACAACTTTGTGTTCGAACACATTTTTTATGTATTTCCTTGCAAAACAAAAAACACATCAGTATTTTCGTTATTACTTTACTTTAAAATACATCCTTTCGTTAAAATCATCAAAACAAATTTGTTCTCTAAAATGTCATCTTATCCAATGAAAAAAAAATTACTGCAAGCAAGATTAAACAAAGGATTATCACAAGAAGAACTGGCAGACTTAATAGGAATATCCCAGTCTAATTATTCTCGACGAGAAAAGGGGCTCAAAAAGATATCCAATATCGAGTGGGTTAAAATTGCAAAATGTCTGGATGTAGCAAAAGAAGAGATCTATGAATCTGATAATCTTAATACGATTGAGACAAACGATTCATTGAAAGCGGAATCGTTCGTAATTCCAAAATTTATCATCGAACATATAGAAATGCTGACAGAAAAAAATAAACAGCTTGAAGAAAAATTAAAAAAATATGAGCTTTGAATTCCTTTAGCGCAAAAAAAAATCTATCAATAAATCCCCCTTTATTTAGCCTTAGCTTGATCTTTTATCGAATGGCACTCTAGTAACGAGTTTGTCAATGATATGATATACTTTTTTTTCTGCTTTAATTCAATCACAAATCATTTGACAAAAAAGGTATAAAAGCATCCCCTCTACGCTCCAAATCGAATTCATTTTTCTTCCTGTTTTTCGAAATTGTGACTTCGAAAAAATTAGCCTTTCAATTTCTAAAATCACATTCAAAATCGCTTCTTTATCCGGCTCTTTTTTATCCGTAAACTAAAGGCCGTTTTTTACCCAAAAAACACAACTGCTCTCCGCAGAAATTAATCCTCAAAAGACAAAATCCCCCCAGGAACGCCCGTACAGAATAACAGTAGAAAACTTACTTTATTAGCAACATAAAGGGGTAGTGATTACGAAATTCACAAAATTAAACACAACTCTTTTTAATAACTTAAAAATAGAATATTTACATTTTGACAATATAAATATCGAACTATTCTTTTTTGGTCATTTTATTTTAACAAAACGCTACTTTTTTAGTGTAAAAAAAACGTTTTACGCAATTTTATGTGCTCGAGAACACAAATTTTGTGTGTTCGAGCACATTTTTTGTGTTTTTTCTTGGTTAATAAAAATATAATCGATAGTTTCGTCAAGTAATAAAAACACTGAGTGGGAATAATCCTATGTTTTAAGCCTCTTTTATTCGATTCTTAAGCCATAAAAAAGGAACACTTTAAATACCAATTACAACAAAAAAATAACCTGACAAAAACAATCATTAACCAAACCCAAAAACAAGAGTATGAAAAATGCACTCTCAAAAAACCCTAAGAATTTAAGGTTGCAGACAGTACTTGAAAAAAGCATAAAGGCAACACTGTTTTCATTGTTGTCCGTGACTTTTCAAATTACGACCGCAGCTCCCTCAAAAGAAATCTCGTTAAACAAAACCAGCTTACTTGCCTTTCAAAAAATGGTAAAAGGTAAAGTTGTAGACGATAAAGGAATTCCAATTCCTGGTGTAAACGTTATCATAAAAGGATCTAAGACCGGTGTTCAGACCGATATCGATGGAAGCTTTGCTATTGAAGTACCCAATGCCAATACGATTTTAGTATTTTCTTTCTTAGGAATGCAGGATCAGGAAATCCCTGCCGGGAATGGTACTGTTAAAGTAGTCATGAAAGAAGCCGGACAACAAATGGATGAAGTTGTTGTGGTAGGATACAGCAAAGTAAAAAAAGAGAGCTTAACCGGATCTCTTCAAACTTTAGACAATAAAAAATTATTGGATGTTACCACTCCTAATGTCGAAAACTTACTGGCTGGAAAAGCAACCGGAGTTTTTGTAAGTACAAGTGGTGGTCAGCCTGGAGCTCCGTCAAAAGTGGTTATCAGAGGTAGAAGTACCGTAAACGGAAGCACCGACCCTCTTTGGGTAGTAGACGGCGTTATAGTTGGAAACAGTTCTCCAACGATGAACCCTTCTGATATCGAAACTTTAACCGTTCTTAAAGATGCAGCTTCTACTGCAGTTTATGGTTCGCAAGGTGCCAATGGAGTAGTTGTAGTAACTACAAAAAGCGGTAAAGCAGGTAAGGCGACCATAAACTTCTCTGCAAAAACAGCTTTGGCTACTATAAATTCAGGGAATTTTAAAATCATGAACGGATCTGAATTGTATGACTTATATGATTCTTTCCCAAACAAGCAAATTTTTCAAAATGCTTCCTGGTGGACTCCTGAATTAAGAAACAAAAACTACGATTGGTGGAAAAATGCTACTCAAACCGGTATTGCTCAGGATTACAACCTGTCAATCAGTGGTGGTGGTGATAACTTTAAAAGTTATGTTTCCTTAGGAGTTTATGATGAAACAGGTGCTATCATTGGCTACGATTACAAAAGATACAATGGTTTGATGAAATTTGAATACAAACCAAATACCTGGTTAACCATAAGACCACAAATAAACTTAACAAAAGAAACAACTTACGACAAGCAGCATTCTGTTGGAGACATCTACCGCAATCTTCCATGGGATAGCCCTTATTTGCCGGACGGGACATTGGTAGGAAATGCACCAAACCCAACCTGGGTAAACACCACCGGATCAAACTACCTGTATGATTTGCAATGGAATTTTTCTGAATCTCAAGATTACAATGTACGTTCAAATCTTGACTTCGATGTTAAATTAACCAAATGGCTGACTTTTGCATCGGTAAACAACTATATTTTTGGTAACGCCAATTCAACGTCTTATTCTGATCCGAGATCATCATCAGGATTAGCGGTGAAAGGTAGAATTACAGACAACTTCAGTACGTTTAACAGAATTTATACCAACCAGTTATTAAAATTCAACACCAAAATTGACAAACACGACATCAACGCGATTGCCGGTTATGAGTGGAATGAATACAGTTCAAAATACAGTAACGCTACTGCTACAGGATTGCCTCCGGGAATCATTGTAACAGATCCGGCTGCAAAACCTGAAAAAGTAGAAGGAAACAGATCTGAGTGGGCAGTACAATCTTTACTGTCAAACGTTAACTATTCTTATGACAACAGATACTTAGCGCAATTCTCTTTCCGTCGTGACGGAGCCTCTAACTTTGGAAAAAATGCACAATATGGTAACTTCTTCTCCATCAGTGGTGGATGGAATGTTCACAATGAAGCTTTCTTTAAAGTAAACTGGATCAACAACTTAAAACTAAGAGCCAGTTATGGTTCAGTAGGAAATCGTCCAAACAGTTTATACGGACACCTTCCATTATATTCTTTCTCACAAAGTTACGACGAGAATCCGGGAGCTCTTATTTCGCAATTGGCGAATCCTGATTTAAGCTGGGAGAAAACATTTACTACCGGTGTAGGTTTAGACTTGAGAATTTTCGACAGAGTAAACATTACATTCGATTACTATAATAAAAATACATCCGACTTATTGTATTATGTACCGCTTCCGGGAGTTATTGGTGTAACTGGTATCTGGAGAAACGTTGGAGCTGTAAACAACAGAGGTTTTGAAACTTCTATCAATGTAGATATCATTAAAACCGAAAACCTAAGATGGTCATTTGATGCTAACATAGGCGTAAACAAAAACAAAGTAACGGCACTTTACGGTGATCGTCAGGAAATTATTGTAGGAGATGGTAGTGGTGCTGCAGGATCTGCTTCAAAATTACTAAAACCGGGTACTGATGTAGACAGCTGGTACTTAACCGAATGGGCTGGTGTTGACCCTACAAACGGAAAACCGCAATGGTTTACGACTAATGCTTCGGGAGAACGTGTAAAAACAAATGATTATGCAGATGCTTCAAAAAACAGAAAAACAATCGGAACTTACACTCCGGATTTCTTTGGAGGATTCTCTACTAGTTTAAACTACAGAAACTTTGATTTTGCAGCTGTTTTCAGCTACTCTGTTGGAGGACAAATTTACAACTATGCTAGATCAGAATTTGATTCAGATGGTGCTTATACCGACAGAAATCAAATGAACCTGCACAGTGGATGGAGCCGTTGGGAAAAACCGGGTGATATTGCAACACATCCGCAGGCTATCTATGACAATACCAGCCAATCTAATAAAGCTTCTTCCCGTTATCTTGAAACAGGTACCTACTTAAAAATGAGAAGCCTTTCTTTCGGTTACAACCTACCGCTTAAAAACATAAGCATCGCCAATTTAAGATTATTTGTAGCAGGAGAAAACTTATTTACCATCTCACACTTTTCAGGTGTAAATCCTGAGTTATCACCAAATTACAACAGTGCAACCGGACAATACGTAATTTCTGGAGTGGCTACACAAGTATATCCGCAAACCAGAAGAATAACTCTTGGACTTAATCTAACACTTTAAAAAGAAACAAAACATGAAAAAGATATTAATATTAGGTATCGCAATTAGTTTACTGTCCTCATGTGAGTTAGACAGAGAGCCATTTGGATCATATACACAAGACAAAATACAACAGGACAAAGAAGCTTCAATCGAAGTTTTACTTAACGGATGTTACGCACAATTAAAAGGATGGTCGGATGTCATGCACCGCGTAGGAGAATATCCGGGAGACAACATCATGATTAGAGGAACCTCTACGGACTCGTTTTACTCTTTTATTTCCTATCAGCACATTCCGGATAATGGCCGATTGTCTACTTTTTGGAACAATGGGTATAAAATCGTTTCACAGTCAAGTGATTTGATCAAAATCATCCCTGAAGGAGAAAGCCCCGCTGTTGACCAGCAATTAGGAGAAGCTTACTATTTAAGAGGTATGATTTATTTTTACTTATGCCGTACTTACGGAAGACCTTATGCACAATCGCCTGAGACTAATTTAGGTGTACCACTTGTAAACGGTTTGCCGGCTGATATTGCTAACCTGAGACTTCCGGACCGCTCTACTGTAAAAGCAACTTACGAGCAGGCTGTAAATGATTTGAAAAAAGCAGAAGCCCTGATGAGCGTAGGAAAAGCAGCTACTTATGCAACCAAAGAAGCGGCTCAGGCCATGCTTTCAAGAGTGTATTTGTACATGAGTGGTACCTATGAAACGCCAAATCAGGAGTATGCAACACTTTCTATTGATTATGCCAAAAAAGTAATCATGAGCGGAAGATACAGCTTATTAAGCCGTGCGAACTTTATGAAATACAATACTTATGCACCGGATTCTGCTGAACAAACAGAAACTATTTTTGCTATAAAAAGAGTTGCTTCAGAATATTCCGGATTTGATCACTACTATGGTATTGGAGGAATGTATGCCAATATTCAGGGACAAGGATGGGGAGAAATGTATGCTAGTGGAGAATACCTTGACTTATTGAGAAAATCCGGATTGAAAAAAGATGCTCGTTGGGCTTTTATTGATCCGCAATATACCAAAGATGCGAGTGGAAATAAAACAGAAGCTTTCCGTTTTGTAGTGGATGTTTTTAATACTGCCGGTACACAAACCGGATACAATTATGTGCAGCAGCCTTTAAAAACAAAAGCGGATGGATCGTACTTTATTACCATTGGAACTACAGATTACAACCTTACTGCAGTAAATGCAGCTGATAACCAATACTCTATTGTATACCAAGGCAAAACCTATACGGGAGAGAAAGATTATATGATGCTTTTAAACCGTGTATATCCAATGTTTTACATTACAAAATGTTCTTTACAAAATAATGATTCACACCTGCACTCGCCTATCATCTCGAGATTGGCAGAAATGTACCTGAACATGGCCGAAGCTTATGCTAAAAAAGGAGATTATACCAATGCTTTGACCAACCTGAACATCATTCGTGAAAGATCAATTGTTGGCGGAGGTTATGCTTCTTTAAACAGCACAAACGCCGTACAGCGTATCGATGAAGAGCGTCAGTTAGAATTGGCTTTTGAAGCACATCGCGGTTACGACGTTTACAGAAACGGTCAAACAATGACACGCCGTTACCCTGGTCCTCATTTACCAATGAACGACGTTCCGGCTACGAGTTTGCGTGTGATACAATACATCCCGCAATCTGAAATTAATGCTTACCCTGGGACTTTAACACAAAACCCATAGTTTTTTATTTTATTGTTTGTTTTGAAGCCTCTCTAATTGGATCGATTAGAGAGGCATTTCAAAAATCCCCTCTTAAAGTATCATCACTTAATCTCAAAAAATGAAAAATATACTGTACTTGTTTTTTGCTTCTTTTCTGGTCTCCACTTCCTGCGCTGGCAGCAATGATGATGCATCGCTGATAAGTGAAACCATAGAAAACCCAAAAACAACCATTTCCCTGCCCCTTGGAGGAAATGCATATAGTTCCAAACACTTAGACGGAAGTAATACGATTACTGACAACGGTATCGAAAACTGGACCGACTCTGGTGAGTTTTTCACCGCTTATTTCAGAATTTCTAAACCCGGAACATTCCAAATTACGGTAGAAGAATCTGTTCAGGTGTATGGAAAATCGGAATTAGAATTTTCGATCAATAACGAATCCAAAAAAGTAAATTTCACCACTTCAAAAAAGGCTGTTATAGCAGGAACCTGGAACCTTAAAAAAGAAGGATACATTGCGGTCAGAATAAAAGGAATCAGTAAAACCGGCGATCGTTTCCCGTCTATTAGTCGTTTAACGATTGCAAGTGCTGATTTTGATGGCAAAATCTCTTATGTGCCTAACAACGAAGGAGCTTTTTATCACTGGGGACGTCGTGGACCTTCTGTTCATTTAAACTATCAGGTACCTGAAAACACCAATACCGAATGGTACTACAACGAAATTACCGTTCCTCAAAACGAAGACAAAATTGGTTCTTACTTTATGGCAAATGGTTTTGGAGAAGGTTATTTTGGAATTCAGGTCAACTCAGCCACCGAAAGAAGAATTTTATTTTCGGTATGGAGTCCGTTTACGACTGATGATCCTGCCAGCATTCCCGAAACGCATAAAATTAAACTGCTCAAAAAAGGAGAAAATGTACACACCGGCGAATTCGGAAATGAAGGTTCGGGCGGGCAAAGCTATCTGAAATACAACTGGAAAGCCGGAAACACTTACAAGTTTTTACTTCGCGGATTTCCAGCCGGTAATAACACTACCACTTATACGGCTTATTTTTATGCTCCGGAATTGAATAAATGGCTGTTAATTGCCAGCTTTAACCGTCCGGAAACCAATACCTATTTAAAAAGATTCCACTCTTTTCTGGAAAACTTTATTCCCGAACAAGGAGATTTGTCCCGTAAAGTGCTTTTCAACAACCAATGGGTTTGTGATGATAAAGGCAATTGGTCTGAAATCGGTTCGGCACGATTCACAAACGACAATACCGGTGCAAAAGAATACAGAATGGATTTTGCCGGAGGTACCGAAAATGGTTCTTTCTATCTAAAAAATGGAGGTTTTTTTAATGATTATACCACGCCAAAAACTATTTTTACAAAAGCTTTAACCAATAAAAAACCCGAAATCAATTTCAGCACATTACCTTAAAAAATACGCACAAAACAATAATCCCTGATAATCGGATTTTAGATTATCAATCATTTCAAATCAAATTAAACTATTATGAAAACTAGCATTTTAAAATTCATGTTAGCCGCCTGTATTCTGTTTGGAGGAACAAACGCATCGGCACAAATGATTAAAACCAAAACACCAGCTCGTGCAAAAGGTCAAACCGACGTTTTACGTTTGGCAACAACACCAATACCTACCGTTCGTGTTGCCTTTATAGGTCTCGGAATGCGTGGCCCTGGAGCAGTAGAGCGTATGACACATATTCCGGGTGTAGAAATTGTCGCTTTGTGCGATATGACACAGGAAAACACTTCTAAAGCAAACGAAACTTTAACCAAAGCAGGATTTCCTAAAGCGCAGGAATTTTACGGTGACGAAAATGCCTGGAGAAAAGTGACCGCTTTACCAAATGTTGATTTAGTATATGTTGCTACCGACTGGAAGCATCACGCCATTATAGGTGTACAGGCAATGAAAGACGGTAAACACGTAGCCATAGAAGTTCCCGGAGCAATGACAATGGAAGAAATCTGGCAGCTTATTGATACTTCTGAGAAAACCCGTAAACACTGTATGCAGCTTGAAAACTGTGTGTACGATTTCTTCGAACTTACGACATTAAACATGGCGCAACAAGGTTTATTTGGAGAAATTCTTCACGCAGAAGGCTCTTACATTCACGGACTTCAGCCTTTCTGGGGAGAATACTGGAACAACTGGAGAATGGATTACAACATCAAACACCGTGGCGACATTTATGCTACACATGGTATGGGACCGGCTTGTCAGGCTTTGAACATTCACCGTGGTGATAAAATGAACTTCTTAGTTTCTATGGATACGAAAGCAGTTGGAAATCCGGCATACATCAAAGAAAAATCAGGAAAAGAAATCAAAGATTTTAGAAATGGTGACCATACGATGACTATGATTCGTACTGAAAACGGAAAAACAATCCAGATTCAGCACGATGTTACCTCTCCTCGTCCGTACAGCAGAATGTACCAATTAAGCGGTACTAAAGGTTTTGCTAACAAATATCCGTTAGAAGGATATGCTTTAGACGGCAAAGAACTTGGTGACGATGTAAAACCAAATCACGAAAAATTAAGCGCACACTCTTTTGTTCCGGCAGATGTGAAAAAAGCATTAATGGAAAAATACAAACACCCAATCGTAAAAAACATCGAAGAGCAGGCTAAAAAAGTAGGTGGTCACGGTGGAATGGATTTCGTAATGGATTACCGTTTGATTTACTGTCTGCAAAAAGGACTTCCATTAGACATGGACGTTTACGATTTAGCCGAGTGGTCTTGTTTAGGGCCTTTAACAGAGATTTCTCTTGACAACGGTTCAGCTCCTGTAGAAATTCCTGATTTTACACGTGGCGGATGGAACAAGTTGAAAAAATTAGAGTTTTCAGAATAAATTTATTGGTTAGTTAGTAGAAACAAGAGGGCACGATTTATAGTGCTCTCTTGTTCATTATAGCCAACACTAATTAAAATAAAAAGATGAAAAAAATATATTTTACATTGTTGTTTTTGTTTGTCTTCTTTGGTGCAATCGCACAGGAGAAACAAAGTTTTGCTATAGCCAATGGAAATTTCCTGCTCAACGGAAAACCTATACAAATTCATTCGGGAGAAATGCACTACTCCCGTATTCCTCAGCCCTACTGGCGTCATCGCTTAAAGATGATGAAAGCAATGGGTTTAAATGCCGTGGCCACCTACGTATTTTGGAACTACCATGAAACGGCACCCGGAATCTGGGACTTCAAAACCGGAAATAAAAACCTGGCCGAATACATCAAAACCGCTCAGGAAGAGGGCTTATTCGTCATTTTGCGCCCGGGCCCATATGTGTGTGCCGAATGGGAATTTGGAGGTTATCCGTGGTTCCTGCAAAACGTACCCAATATGGTCATTCGCGGAAACAACACCGCCTATCTGGCCGCAACTAAAGCCTATTTTACCCAACTGTACCATCAGGTTAAGGATTTACAAATCACCAAAGGAGGCCCGATTATCATGGTTCAGGGGGAGAATGAATTTGGGTCGTATGTAGCACAACGCAAAGACATTCCGCTTGAAGAGCATAAAAAATACAGTGCTGCCGTTTTTCAGCAATTAAAAGATATTGGTTTCGAAGTTCCGTTTTTTACTTCAGACGGAAGCTGGTTGTTTGAAGGCGGAGCCTTACCGGGTGCGCTGCCAACAGCAAATGGCGAAAGTGATATTGCGAAACTAAAAAAAGTGGTCAATCAGTTCAATAATGGACAGGGACCGTATATGGTGGCCGAATTTTATCCGGGCTGGCTGGATCATTGGGCAGAACCTTTCCCGACACAAACTCCTGAGGAAACCGTAAGCCAAACCCAAAAATATTTGGACAATCAGGTTTCATTCAACTACTATATGGTGCACGGAGGCACTAATTTTGGCTTTACTTCGGGAGCCAATTATGACAAAGAGCATGACATTCAGCCCGACATGACTTCTTATGATTACGATGCCCCAATTAGCGAAGCCGGCTGGGCAACTCCAAAATACAATGCGTTAAGAGCCCTGCTCAAAACAACTGAAACGCCGGCTGTTCCGGCAAAAATGCCTGTCATCACTATTCCGAATATTGCCTTAACCAAAGTTGTTGACTTAGCCGATTTAAAGGCTAAAATTACGCCTGTAATTGCCGATAATCCTTTAACCTTCGAACAGCTGAATCAGGGAGACGGTTATGTTTGGTACAGCAAACGTTTTACGCAGCCAATTAGCGGAAAACTAGAACTAAACGGATTACGCGATTATGCTGTGGTGTATGTCAACGGGAAAAAAGTAGCGGAATTAAACCGCTATTATAAAAAATACGATTGCGAGATTGAAGTTCCGTTTAACGCAACATTGGATATTTTGGTGGAGAATATGGGACGTATCAATTACGGTTCTCAGATTAATGCCAACAACAAAGGCATTATCAGTCCTGTATTGATCAATGGCGAAACCATTACCGGAAACTGGAAAATGTATAAATTACCAATGGCACAGGAACCGGATGTAACGGCTTACAAAAACTCGGGAAAAATCAACCGCCCGACCTTGTATCAGGGAACTTTTAATTTGAGTAAAACCGGAGATACCTTTCTGGACCTGCGCGACTGGGGCAAAGGCATTGTTTTTGTAAACGGAATCAATATTGGGCGTTACTGGAGTGTTGGCCCACAACAAACACTGTATGTACCGGGTTGCTGGCTTAAAAAAGGCAAAAACACCATACTGATCTTTGAACAGAAAAACGGAAAAATGCAAAAGGACATCAAAACAATCCTTACGCCAATTTTAGAAGAATTAAAACCCGAAAACGGACAGTAAACACTTCTCTTTTTACCCTAAAAAAGGGGCTGTCCGAAAAGTATGAACTTCCTCTTATTATGTTATTGTTTAAAACCTCTATTTTAGTTCGACGCGGATAAAACAGATTTACTTCGTAAAAACGCGAATAAAAACAGATTTTTTTCCTCATTTAAAAGTTTTTTAATTTTTAGAATCCGTTTTTATCAGTGTCTTCGCGATAGCGAATCTGTCAAATCAGCGTTGAATTAAGACGTATAATTTTTGCCGACCAAATAAACTGCTTTTGGATTATAATTCAATCTAGCTTATTTATAAAAAAAAGGCTGTCCTTACTTTTCGGACAGCCTTTTTCGGTTTTAACACTTTAACTAATTACTCCTATTAAAAGTAATTTCTTTTCTATTTCAATACTTCAACTGAAAAATATTTTGAGACTATATCAGGGCAATTCCATCGAATAAAGTACAGTATACAGAAAACCTAAAAATCATCACTTATTTGATGAAAATCGGTACCATCACTTTGAACACTATAAATTCTACCATTTGTTAAAACAGCCGAACCCACTCCTGTTCTATTATAATATGTACTTATGCTTATATTAGCACCCGATATATTTTTAAGGATATAAATCCTTCCCTTACACGTATTCGCGTAAGGTAATGTGACCCCTGTACCCGTATAAGTTCCGGGTTTTAGAATAAGGGTGTAATCGTTCTCGGTTAAAGTGGTACTGGCGGTTACGGTTCTTATGGGTAAAGAAAACGATCCGCCCACCTGCAAAACCGAATTGGCCACTGCTCCATTGGTCATTATACCTACTCTAACGGTACTGGTTGCACCAGATCCCTGCCCTTGTATGCGCATCATCTCAGTTATAACATTATTATTGCTGTTTTTAAATAAGATAGGCTCATCACCATTATCTCCGGTAATAATATCGAAATAACCATTATCAATGGTACCTCCTCCACTACCCATTTCAAAAACATCATTGGCAGCAGCAGCTCCTTTGATCCTAAAATTTCCCTCTGCGGTCGTAAAAATTATAGGTCTATAATCGCTAGCTGCTGCAGAAGCTTCAAATTGTAAAGCTGAAACTCCGTTGCCTTTCAGATAGGCCATATATTGATTTGCATCGCTAAGACTTGTTGTCACCAATCCCAGTTTACCGCGCTTTCCTACTTCAAGAATAGCAGTATTATTGGAGGCCAGGGCTACTTTGGTATCGGTAGTCGTGCCTAATAAACTGGTGGCTGTTGCATTTGCATTGCCATTTAAGCTCCAATCGTTTTCATTTCCGATCAAAGAAAGGGTCCCGTTACTCAGGCCAATATACAATTGTTTGGTGTCGGAGGTGAGGTACAAATCACCCAGTCCCGCATTGGTAATCGTTGGAGCCAATGCCGAAGTGGTACTAATTTGCGAACGGGCAATGGTACTGATCAGTACTACTAAAAATAGAATTTTAATCTTCATTTTTTTTAAATCTATTTGATTCTTTTTACAATTAATGACGATCCCTCATTGACCATCGTTAAGGATGAAACAGCAGCTGTAGAAGCGTATACGCGTCCTTTTACCTTAACCACAACACCAGTTGTACCAGTTATTGTTATTTCCATTATTTTAGTCACGCTAACTGTATTTTTATCCACAAGGCTGTTTCGTGCATAGGTATAAGCTCTTGTACCCGCTATTTCTGCACCCCAAATCTGTAAGTAAAATTCTCCTCCGGATCTTTCATTGTTATTGGCATCTGTACTTACTCTATAGGTTATTTCGTAACGGCCACTTTTTTTGATGGTGATAGAGGTTCTATCTACAGAGAAGTCTGAAGTATCAACAATTCCGGAATTACTAAAAACAATCTCTGAAAAGCTATCCGAAATCGTCTGAGCAGCAGAAAAGCCATTAAAGATTTCTGCAAGGTTTCCTATTCCCTGCTCTATAGTGACCAAAGTTCCCTTCTTGTCAACTACTTTGGCAGTTTGCGCATAACCTAAATTACAGACGACTACAAGAAAAACCATCAAAGCATTGCATTTAAGAGACATATTTAAATTTTATAAAAAAGTTATCTAATATATTGAACTTCAATAACATCACCAGCATACATTGGCAAGTCGGCTGCACTATACTTAATGCTAACGGTACCTGCTGTTGCCGTAAAATCGGTCCCTGATCTTAATTTAATACCGTTTCTAAAAACAAATAATTTAGCATCAGTAGTTCCGGCTGTCAAAGCTGGTAAACCCACTACGGCGACGTCTACATTTGCGGCGGCATTGGTTGGTTGTGTAAACTCTACTCTGATTCCGCTCACTAAATTGTCGGCTGCCATTTTTTTGGTAGCCCCTGTGGCTTCGTCTCTTACTAACAAAGTCCAGCCTGTACCTGTTCCGCCATGGATGGATGTTGTAGTGGCATTTGTAGATGCGGCGCCTGTTTCTAAAGCAATACCATCCAAAGCAAATACTTTTCCGTTAACGTCTATATACGTATTATCCGTCAGCTGTCCTCCTAATTGCCAGGTGGTGGTCGTAACATCGCCAGTTGTATTTACAATTTGTGAAATACCGTTATTGGATTGAAAATACTTTATGGTACCTTTATTATCCACCACTTTAATCGCTTTGGCTCCTTTGACTACATCTTTAGTCGATTGTGCATTTAGGGCGTTAATTCCAAGCATAAATACCGTAAAAAGCGCGCATTTAAATAATTTTGTTTTCATTTTCTTCTGTTTTAATTATTGATTTAAAGTTTAAGGTTTTGTATTAATAAATCAGTACAATTCGTACTTCATCGTTTTGGTAACAAACAGCACTGGGCTCTAATTTTATAGTTCCGGGTTTTACGATTGAAAAATCTACTCGGATACCGTTTCGATACACGTTTACTTTTTCGGGATCCGAAATGGGAGATACCGGTGTAAACTCTGCCTGACCGTCTTTGGCGATAAACAATTCCTGTTTTTCCTGCACAAAAGAATTTGTTGCCACTTTTTTCAGCGTTCCTTTCGTTTTATCTACGACTACAAATTCGTCGGTTTTTAAATCTCCGGTTTCCAAACCTTTTAAGGCTAAGGTATTTGATGCTGTGGTTGTGAGTGTAGTGGGGATTTGTAATGCACCTCCTAATTGTAGTTTTCCGTTAGACATGGTCAGACCGTTCTCGGCTGCTACTGACAAATTATCACCTGTGATCGCTATTCTGTTCCATTTGTTATTGGACCAGTAATAATATCCGGGTGTGATATCTGCAGCTGTTGCGGTGTTGTAGACTAATAAACTTTCCACATTACCGCTTTTAATGGTAGTTAAATCTTTACTTCCCACTAATGCAATTCTCGGAATAAGAAGCCCTCTATTTGCTGAAACGATATCAAGCATTGCCGAATTATCGGGATTAGAATTTCCGATTCCTACCTGACTATAGGAGAGATTACACAACAGTAGTAAAATGGGAATAAATAGTATTTTTCGACTCATCTTGTTTGATTTTGCATTAAGTAATTTCTTCAAATTCACCTAAATCTTATACAAGTGTACTGCAAAAAACAGATTGGATTTTGGTCAAATTAATAAGTGCTAACTACGTTGTTATAAGTGTATTTCAATAGCTCATAAATGTTTTAGTAGTATTCCTGTAGTATGAACTATTATTGGGTCAATCCGATAAAACGATCCCCTACGCCTTCGGGTTTGAAGCTGTACTGATCGTTCGCTTTTTTCCATAAAAAAGCCCCCAAATAGTGTCTGACTATTTGGGGGCAATACATGTAAATATCTTTCGGTTTTACCGCTTCAAACTACTTCCAGTTAAAAGTGATTTTCTTTTCTATTTCCGTGTTTAAACTTAAAAATACCGGGCAGGTCATTGCCGCACGTTCCAAAATCGTTTTGCTTTTTTCATCGGCATCCCCTTTCATTTCAAAAACAATTTCAATGGCTCCGATACGTCTTGGTTCTGCATTCATTATTTTGGTCACCTCGGCAGTCGAATCGATTAAATTGACGTTCAGGTCACGGGCTTTAATCCCCATAATCGTCATCATACAACTGGCTAAAGCATTGGCAACTGTATCTGTTGGAGAAAAAGCTTCTCCTTTTCCGTTATTGTCTACCGGTGCATCCGAAATGATCTCACTTCCGGATTGCACGTGGATTGATTTTGTTCTTAAATCGCCTAAATAGGTTACTTTTGATGTCATTAATTTGCTACTTTTAAAGTTAAATCATTATCGTAATATAAGATGTAGACCCCTTTGTTGGCGTGCCCTCCATCTTCTTTTTTATAAAATTGAAATTTATTGTCAACTTGTTCGGTTGTCATTAAATCAGCTGTTTCCTGATAGGTTTTTCCCTGAACCAAACGCATCATGGTATCAAAAGTAACGTCAAACCCTCTGGTAGCATAGGTATTTGGATTTACTTTGTTTTTCAATCGATACTCTTTCTCAAAAATCAAAACCGACGGTTCGTCGCTGTCACGCGTAACAGACGGATACATCAATTTTAGTTTTATCAAACTGTCAAAACTAATTTCATCTGAGTCCAGCGTACTGTTTGGCTCTAAAACAACCAATTGTACCTGACAGGTTTTTTGAGCATCCAACAACGCTTTTATAGTGGTTCTAACCATGGCTGTATTGGCGGTTTCCATTACCACATAGTTCACTCGGTTTGGCAATAATAAACTTTTCAAATTGGCCACGTCCAAAGCTCCGGTTTCGGTCAGACTTGCAAACACAACTCCTTTTTGGTTTTGCTTGATGTAACTGATAACCGATTCTTTCTTTTTATCGACCACCGCAACGATGTTTCCATTTTTGCCGCGCATGTACTCAAACATAGCATTTCTAACCATATCGTTTGACGGAATGGTCTGATACAAATTATCGATCGGGTTCGCTTTATCTTTTGACAATGGCGAAATCACCGGAATATTATACAAACGCAAGGTATTGGCCGTAGATTCGGCATTACTCTGATAAAAAGGTCCCACTACAGCATTGGCATCCTGTAATTTATTTTGTGCCATTAAACCCGAAACATTGGAACTGTTTTTGGTTTCCTGAGAATCATAAATCGCAACGTCTATAGGTAATTTTAAAGTTCTCGCAGAATCGATTGCCATCAACGCTCCCGAATAAAAATCAAGAGTCATGTTGAGGAATTTATCATTTTTAATTCTGGTAGCCGAACTGGTGGTATCGTTTTGCATTTTAGCCAAATTAAACGGCAACAATAAAACCAGTTTTTGACGCTCTGTTTGTCCACGTTTTTTCGTCAGTTCAACCACTTCAGGATTTACAGAAACGGTTTCCGATTTTACTTTGTCTATAATTTGTATCCCGCCTGTGCTTTTATTTTCGACTGCTTTTTCAATCGTTTGCTGTGGCTGTTCCTGTTTTTCCTGTACAACAATAGGTGTTGGCGCTAAATATCCTGCCGGAACTTTTAAAACCATTCCTTCTTTAACTCCTTCCAAAAGTGCTGGATTCAAAGCCGTTAATTCTTCCTGAGTAATATGAAAAGTGTGTGTTAAACTATAAAAAGTTTCTTTTGGCTTTACCTGATAGTCCATATAAGAAACTACTTTTTTCGCAGGTTCTGCCGCTTTTTTAACTTCTGCCGGTTTAGCAACATGAGCCGCAGGCTGAGCCGAAGCCTCTGTTTTAGGAGCTGTTCCTTTTATAGTCAAACGATATCCAACCGGTAAATTGGAAACAATTTCCGGATTGCGTTTTTCCAATTCTTCAATGGTCATTCCGAATTGTTTGGCAATCGAAAACTTAGTTTCTTTGGCCACTACATCGTGATAAACGTATTTTTCAGGAGCTGCCGATTTCGTTTTGGCAGGAGTCAAAGCTGCTGCTTTTACCGCACTTCCTTTTGACGGTATCACAAGAGTCTGCCCAATTTGCAAACCGTCTTTTACCAAAAATGGATTGGCTGCTTTTAAAGCTTCATCCGAAACATTATATTTTTTCTCAATCCCAAACAAAGTCTCTTTGGGCTGTACTTCATGCGTAGTAGTTTTTCCCGGGCTAGAGCTCTTGGCTGCAGCAACCTCAGTTTTAACCGCCGCTTTAGTACCGGAGGTTGGAATCAATAAAACCGTATTCGGTTTCACACCATTTCTGGCATCCGGATTTAGTGAATAAATATCATAAGGCGTAACCTTAAATTTTACGGCAATCTGATTAATAGTTTCTCCGCCTGAAACCGTATACTTCACCACTTTTTCTTGTGAAAATGCGGAACTGGTTGCAAAAAAAATCAGAGACAATAATGTTGAATAATATTTCATAATAAAGCTTAAAACAATTTAATTTCAATTTCAATAACAAGTTACAAAATTCTCTTTAAAGCAAGATTCCTGCCATTTATTATTTCTGCACTGCTTATTCCCTAAGATCAATCTCGACCTTAGCAATAACAACCTCTTTATATAACTCCTCTTCCTCCTTTTTCTTGCATTGATACAAAACTTCTTCCATATTTTGGTACTTATCGGAGTACACATAGTACGAAAGACTGTTGATATTAAAGAAGAAACTGGCGTTAAAATCGCCCGAATCAATGAGTTTCATAATGAACCTGTCTCTTAGCGTTGCGTCTGTAAATATACCTAAAACTAAGTAATAGCCGTTTGAAACTTCTTTAAGATTATCAAAAACTTCAACCTTTACTGTTTTGTCTTTTCTAAGCGGATTTTCCTTTAACTCCCGCTTCATTTCTTCTGATGAAAGGATCTTCGCATCTGCCGTTACACCGCTTTTTTTCTGATTTTTAATCGCCTGATCCTGATACTTTTTCAGTTTAACCAAAGCTACCTTATCATCAAATTTTCGGGCTTCCATACTGTAATAGGATGCTTTGCTGATGTGTCTTTTTACTTCGATCTTTTTCTGAATGTCCAGCGAATCGATTTTAGCAATCAAGAGCTGATTTTGGGCATCCCCCTGCTCCTGTTCAATTTTGTAACGCTTTATTTCTTCCAGCGAAAGACGTTGCTGCAGCGAAGTTGAGTTGTTGTTCTTTTCGCTTTCGCGGATTTTCTTCTTGTATTCCTGGTTTTCCTCCACCGCAATTTTCTCTACCTTATTCATTAAACCGGCATATGCTTTTCGGTTCTCGGCCAGTTCTTTCTTCAACTGAGACGACAATTCATTGGTTTTTCCGATGCTTTCATAGGATCGTTTTTCGAGTCTTTTTGATTCGTCGACATTTAAAACATCCATTCTTTTCAAATCGACCAGATCGTTACTCATTGTATTAACCAGCGAATCCAGTTTTGCCATTAAAATATCCTGAACATTTTTATTGGCTTCCAATACCAATCGAAGCTTTTCAACTGAATTTTCTTTGGAACCGTTCATGTCATTCAGATTCACTTTCAGATCGTTAATTTTTATGATTTTCTGATTCATTTCTTTCTGAACCACCAATCGGTCTTTCAAATCTTCCAGTTCCACCGTTTTGGCTTTTGTTTTTTCAACCACCACCTGCTTTTCAGCCAGCGCCAGCATCAACTCTTCGCTTTCGTTTGCCGGTTGTACTCCTTTGGTATTAATTGCCAGCTTGTTCCCTACGATCAGTCCGTTTACCGTTTCAGGATTTTGAGACTCGAGCTGATCGATTGAAATTCCATATTTTTTAGCAATCGAAAACTTGGTTTCTTTGGGTTCTACGACATGAAAAACCGTTTCCTGATTGATGACACGAACTCGTCCGTCCAGTGTTTTTCGTTTGTTCGGAATCGCAATAGACTGTCCTATTTGCAATCCGTTTTGAAGAAGGTTTTTGTTTAAATTTTCTAAATCCAGCACCGAAACATTGTATTGTCTGGCAATACTGAATAAAGATTCCTTAGCGACAACCTGATGGTTTACTTTGGAAGAAGTGGTGCTTTCATTTTTGGAAAGGGTTGCAGGTCCTTGCGGAATAACCAATTCCTGACCAATCTGAAGTCCGTTGGCAAGAATGGCCTGATTAGCATTTTGAAGGGATTCAACCGAAACGTTGTACTGTTTCGATAAACCAAAAAGGGTTTCTTTTGCGCCAACAATGTGGGTAATTTGGGGAGCGGGGTTTGTTTTCTCAACCGGGTGAACAGGAATCTTAATAATCTGATTGTCTTTGATTCCACTCTGTGATTCGGGGTTGAATTTGTAAATCTCTTCGACAGAAACCTTGTACTTTTGGGCAATAAAATAGGCGGTTTCTCCTTTTTGAATTTTATGCTCAATAAATGAATCTTGCGCAGTTATTTTGTTAAAAGACAAAACAAAGACAAGAGAAAACGTTAAAAATTCTCTCATAAATAGTAGGTTTAAAAAATTAAGGCGTTACAAATGTAACGCCTTAATTGGAAAAACAATACTATTCCCACTCAATTGTTGCAGGTGGTTTTGAGCTGATATCGTAAACAACACGATTCACTCCTTTTACTTTATTGATGATGTCATTCGACACTTTCATTAAGAATTCATAAGGCAAATGCACCCAGTCAGCCGTCATACCATCTGTTGATTCTACAGCTCTAAGCGCGACTACTTTTTCGTAAGTACGCTCGTCACCCATTACACCAACACTGTTTACCGGAAGCAAGATTGCTCCAGCCTGCCAAACTTTGTCATATAACCCCCAAGATTTTAATCCGTCGATAAAAACAGCGTCAACATCTTGTAAAATCTGAACTTTCTCCGGAGTAATATCTCCCAAAATTCTGATGGATAATCCTGGTCCCGGGAAAGGATGTCTTCCTAACAACTCAGGATCTATTCCTAAAGTAGCTCCTACTCTTCGAACTTCGTCTTTAAACAACATTCGAAGCGGCTCTACAATTTTTAATTTCATATAATCCGGCAATCCACCTACGTTATGGTGCGATTTAATGGTTGCCGATGGTCCTTTTACCGAAACTGACTCGATAACATCAGGATAAATAGTTCCCTGTGCCAACCATTTTACGTCTTCGATTAGGTGTGATTCATCATCAAAAACTTCGATAAATACACGACCAATTGTTTTACGTTTGGTTTCAGGATCACTGATTCCTGCTAATTCAGACAGAAAACGATCTCCGGCATCTACTCCTTTTACATTCAATCCCATTCCTTTGTACTGATTCAATACATTTTGGAATTCGTTTTTACGAAGTAAACCGTTATTTACAAAAATACAATATAGGTTTTTACCAATTGCCTGGTGCAATAAAACAGCCGCTACGGTTGAATCTACTCCTCCGGATAATCCTAAAACTACTTTATCGTTTCCTAATTTCTCTTTTAATTCTCCCACCATTTCTTCTACAAAAGCATTTGGTGTAAAATTCTGAGGAACTTCAGCGATATCTACTAAAAAGTTCTTCAGCATTTTTGATCCGTCTGTCGAGTGAAAAACTTCCGGGTGGTACTGAATCGCATAAGTCGTTTCGCCTTCAATTTTATAAGCGGCAAATTCTACGTCATGCGTGCTTGCTAATTTCACAGCATTGGTTGGCAAAGCTTTGATACTATCGCTATGGCTCATCCAAACCTGGCTGTTTTCAGAAACTCCGTTAAAGAAAACTTCATTCTCTTTAATATAAGACAAATTCGCTCTACCATATTCTCTGGTATTCGAAGCGGCTACTTCACCTCCACTAAAATGAGCTAAGTATTGTGCTCCGTAACAAACTGCCAACATTGGAAGCTTGCCTCGAATTTGAGATAAATCAGGATGTGGAGCATCTTCTGCACGAACAGAAAAAGGGCTTCCTCCTAAAATTACGGCTTTATAAGGTGATAAATCACTAGGAAAGTGATTGTAAGGGAAAATTTCGCAGAATATATTTAATTCGCGAACTCTACGCGCAATAAGCTGAGTATATTGCGATCCGAAATCTAAAATAAGTACGTTGTGTTGCATGCGCAAAAATACTTTTTATATTCGAATTTGAAAAATCAGAACGTCGAAAAAATAAATATTTTTTTTTAACGTTCTTATTTTTCAGGCTCAAAGCAACAAAGCAACAAAGGTTCTGAGAGTACTAAATTTAAAAAAATATTTGCTTTGTTCCTTTCAACCTTTGCATCTTTGAACCTGTAAATAAAAAAATCCAAAAACCAGATTATTTCGTATGTAACGAAAAACCCCATTAAAATTTAACTATGAAATCAAAATTAATTGCCCTTTCCCTTTTCCTGTCTTTGTTTTTAAGCTCTTGTGATGCTGTCGATGATTTATTGACGTTCACTATTTCCAACGAAACTTCGATTCAGATTAAAAGTACTTCTCCTATCAATTTGCCTTCAGAAATTATTACGCCGGATGTAACGACCAATTCATCTGCTGAATTTGAAAACAACAAAACGAAGGCCAGTTTAGTAAAAGATGTTAAGTTGAAATCGTTAAAACTAATGATTACAAATCCAAGTGATAAGACCTTTACGTTTTTAAAATCGGTTCATTTGTACATCTCCACCACAGATTCTGACGAGATCGAACTTGCGTATCAGGATAACATTAATGCCTCAACCAACAGCATCGATTTAATTTGCACCGATGCAAGACTCGATCAATACATCAAAGCCGATAAATATAAAATCAGAACAAAAGTTACTTTAAAAGAAACGCTTACCAAAGATGTAACCGTAAAAGCAGAAATGAAGTTTAGAGTGACTGCGGATCCATTTTAATTGAAGGTTCTGAGATACTAAGGTTCTAAGTTTTGAAAGACTTAGAACCTTAGTTGCTTAGTCCCTTAGCAACTTAAAAAAAACTATTCTTTTGTCACAATAATCGAAGCCTTGAATCCTGCGGCGAGATTGTCCCAATAATCATTGGTTACCAATTGTCCTTTATCGTCGTAGACTTGAATTTCGGCGGTATTTCCTCCTAAGGTACCAATATTCAGTGCTTCAAAATCAAGTTTATTGAAACCATCGCTCAGCATGATTTTTACGTCTTTGAAACTGGAATCCAAAAACAGCTGATCTTTTATTACTTTATCATTAGAAGATACTTTGACCAAATCGCCATCAATGGCTCCAAAGTCACGGAATTTCACAATAAAATATTGCGATTTGGTTCTAAAATCTCCCAGAGAAATATTTCTTTTTACCAATGTTCCGCGTCCTTCTTTTAAACCGGCATCTCTTAAGGCTTTGTCTAAATCCTTCTCCATTTTGGGTACATAACGATCACCAGGATTGGCAAAATCAGTTTCGGTAGACATGGTAAATTTGCTTTTTTCGGCCCCAATCTGAAATTGAGATTTTGGCGTAATACTCGTATTGTCAAAAACATTGGGCGTTTTAATACCCGGCATATCCAGATTCTCCCCCTGAGGATCTTTTATTTCCGGAATTGGCGTCTTTTTCGGTTTTGCTCCAAATTTTGGTGCTGCGATAGGCTTGAATTTAGTTCCAAATTCCTTTTGTGCTGATACGGTGACAGCAGTAAAAAATAATATAAAAAATAGGATGTGTTTCATTGAAAAGGTATTATCGAATCGGCTTTTATAATTGGAATAAAACAGGGTCTTGCATCACAAAAATAATATAATATCATTAGGCACTACAACTTTAAGAGTTTTATAACACTATATTATGCATTTTTTTGGAATCAAAAAACCTGCCAAAAACCACAAACTGGAGCAAAATTAATTTCAAATTCCAAATTCTGAAATTCTGAAATTCTGAAATTCCAAATACCAAACTCCAAATTCCAAATCAATCGGGGCTTCTGAAACTGTGGAAATGTTATTTTTTTAAGATTCGAAAAGCATCGTTTTGATAATTAACAACTTATTCCTAACTTCAATCTTTTTAAAAACAGCACTACCGATCATCCTCTGCAAAAAAAAATCAAAACATAGAAACAATTACACTCAACACGTAATACATACTCTTATCCCCTTAAAATACCTGATGAAATAGCTAATTATTAAATTTTCAAGCCATGGATTATATTGATTATTATAAAGTATTAGAAATCACAAAGTCTGCAACTGAAGCGGAAATCAAAAAAGCTTACCGGAAACTGGCGCGAAAATACCATCCTGATCTGAATCCGAATGACAAGGAAGCGGAAAGGAAATTCAAAGAACTCAATGAGGCCAACGAGGTTTTAAGCAATCCGGAGAATCGTAAAAAATACGATAAGTACGGAAAAGACTGGAAACATGCCGACGAGTTCGAAAAAGCTGGTTACGATCCCAATCAGCAACAACATTCCAGACAACAGCAAGGCAATCAAAGCTACACTGATTTTGGAGGAGGAGATTTTTCAGAAAGTGACTTCTCTGATTTTTTCCATTCTATGTATGGATCCTCAGGAAGAAGTTCCAGAAGCCAGGCAAAATACCGCGGACAGGATTTTAACGCCGAATTACAGCTAGATCTGGCGGCCGCTTACACCACACACAAGCAGAATTTAAGCGTAAATGGAAAAAATATCCGAATCACTATCCCGGCCGGGGTTGAAAACGGACAGATTATCAAAATTCCAAATCATGGTGCTCCCGGGGCGAATGGCGGGCCAAATGGCGATTTGTACATTACTTTTTTAATCGATAACAATTCTGATTTCAAACGCGAAGGCAATAATTTATATGCCGATGTTGAACTGGATTTGTACACTGCAATTTTAGGAGGAGAAGTTTTTGTGACCACTTTTGATGGAAAGGTAAAAATAAAAGTGCCTGCCGAAACCCAGCCCGGAACTAAGGTAAAACTAAAAGGCAAAGGCTTTCCCGTGTACAAAAAAGAGAATCAGTTTGGCGATTTATACATTACCTACACCATAAAAATCCCGACCAAACTATCGGCAAAAGAAAAAGAATTATTCGAAGAACTAGCTAAACTAAGAAATCATGAGTAGTAAAAACTTAATCCAGATAAAACAATTTTGTTTGTACCACGAAATTGAAAATACCTTCATCACGGAGTTGCATAACTATGGTTTGATCGAAATTATAGTGTTTGAAGAAGATGAATATTTCCAACCCGAACAATTACCGGCAGTCGAAAAAATGATCCGTCTTCATTACGACCTGAAAATTAATCTTGAAGGGCTTGATGTCATTGCAAACTTACTCAGCAAAATCGAAGCACTGCAGCAAAACCTTACGACAACCCAAAACAAACTCAGGCTGTACGAGCAGCATCAAATCGATTAAAAAAACAG
This sequence comes from Flavobacterium sp., assembly GCA_023251135.1. Lineage (GTDB taxonomy): Bacteria > Bacteroidota > Bacteroidia > Flavobacteriales > Flavobacteriaceae > Flavobacterium. The sequence continues at coordinate 50,707 of JAHEZJ010000003.1, forward strand.
CTTCTAATTAGTGAAAATATCACAAAAAAGAAGGAATCCCGAAGTGATTTCAATTCAATCGTGCTCTTTTTCATCGGCATATTTCATAAATTGCAATGCTATTAACGAACCGGAATTTGCTTAAAAATAAAGAGTCAAATTCAAAAAAAAAACAAAAAAATGAAAAGAGAAAACATCTTAACAGGATCGCCTTGGGAGGACAAAATGGGATATTGTCGTGCTGTAAGAATTGGCAACATCATTGAAGTCTCAGGGACTGTGGCTATTGTTGATGGTGAAAAAGTAAAAGCCGATGATGCTTATGCCCAAACCTATAACATCCTGGAGCGTGTTGAAAAAGTTTTAGAAGATTTAAATGTTGCCATGAAAGATGTCATCAGAACCCGAATTTTCACCACCGATATTTCGACTTTTGAAGAAGTAGCCAGAGCACACTCTTCCTTTTTTAAAGATATAAAACCTACAACCGGTTTTTATGAAATCAGCAAACTGATTGCGCCGGAATATTTAGTTGAAATAGAATTTACGGCTGTTGTACAATAATTTTTTAGTCCCGAATTCACGATTTTTTTAAACCATAGATTAAGGAATTAAAAAGATTATTTTTGCCTAAATTTAAAAAATCAAAATTCGTTTTATTCGTGAATTCGGGACTAAAAAACTAAGTTTATTAATGACTTTTCAAGACCTCAAAAAAACACTACTTACTATTTTCAAATGGATTCTCATTTGTGTCCTGATAGGTATACTGTCCGGATCTGCTTCGGCATTTTTCTTAGTTTCTTTAGAATGGGTTACCCAATTTAGAATTCAGCACGACTGGCTGATCTGGCTTTTGCCTTTCGGCGGATTGTTAGTCGGATTGAGTTACCATTACTGGGGAGAATCTGTCGTAAAAGGCAATAATTTATTGCTCGAAGAATACGAAAACCCCAAAAAGGTCATTCCGTTTAAAATGGCTCCTCTTGTACTTTTAGGAACCTTACTCACCCATTTATTTGGAGGTTCGGCAGGACGTGAAGGAACTGCTGTACAAATGGGAGGCGCTATCGCCGATCAGTTTACAAAACTTTTTAAACTGGATAATGGCGAACGCAGAATTCTAATCATCCTCGGAATCAGTGCCGGTTTTGCTTCTGTTTTTGGAACTCCGCTCGCAGGAGCAATTTTCGCGTTGGAAGTTTTATATTTCAGTAAAATCAATTTCAAGAGTATCCTTTTATCATTTTTAACCGCTTATGCCGCTTATTTTACAGTCGAATTCTGGCAGGTAAAACACACGCATTACAGCATTCCGCTTGTTCCTGAAATTAGTACAACCTCTTTATTTTATGCGATTGTGATTGGAATTTTATCCGGTTTCGCAGCTTTGCTTTTTTCAAGAAGCACTCATTTCTGGGGATCTCTTTTTTCAAAAAACATCAAATACCCACCACTCCGTCCTTTTATTGGAGGAATTGTTTTAGCCCTTGTCATTGCAGGTTTCGGACTAACGAAATTCTCCGGTTTAGGTGTACCTGTCATTGTCGATTCTTTTTCAAATGCTAATCCGTGGTACGACTTCCTGCTTAAAATTCTCTTCACCGGATTTACTCTGGGAGCAGGTTTTAAAGGCGGAGAAGTGACTCCATTGTTCTTTGTCGGTGCTACTTTAGGAAGCGCTTTGTCTTTAGTAATTCCACTGCCAATTGCTTTCTTAGCTGGTCTGGGGTTTGTTGCTGTATTTTCGGGAGCTACTCACACTCCTATTGCCTGCACCATTATGGGTATGGAGCTTTTTGGCATCCAACCCGGAATTTTCATTGCGATCGCCTGCACCATAGCCTATTTTTCATCCGGTTCGGTTGGAATTTACAAATCACAAATTGTCAAAGGAGCCAAATACAAGTTGTATCAAAAACTACAGCGAAAAGAACTGGAAAATCTGTAGTTAGGCTGTAGGCTATAAGCTGTAGGCTTTAGGCTTTCTCTCTTTGACTTTTGACTTTGGACTTTGGAACTTGAAACTTGAAACCTGGAACTTGGAACTTGGAACTTGAAACCTGAAACCTGGAACTTGAAACTTGAAACTTGGAATTTGGAATTTGGAATTTGGAACTTGGAATTTTAGAATTTCCACTTTCAATTCAGCCCAAATAACTTATAAAAAAATGATTTCAGCATTACATTAAAAAAATGTAAATTCGCACACTATGAAAATACAAGATATTCAAGCGATACAATTATTACTCGCAACCCCAAAGAAAATCGCTATCATTCCGCATAGAGGTCCTGATGGTGATGCTATGGGTTCAACCTTAGGTTTATACCATTTTTTATTAAAAAACAATCATCAGCCAACGGTGATTGCTCCTAATGATTTTCCCGATTTTTTAGCCTGGCTTCCGGGTTCTGAAACGGTAAAAATATTTGAAAAAGATACAGAAAACTGTACCCGAATATTAGAAGAAGCTGAGCTTATTTTTACACTCGATTTTAATGCTTTTCATCGTACCGGTGAAATGGAACATACTTTAGCCAAGCTAAGCGCTCCGTTTGTCATGATCGATCATCACCAAAAACCGGATGATTACGCTCTGTATACCTACTCGGACACTTCCTTTGGATCAACCTGCGAGATGGTTTACAACTTCATTTCTTTCTTAGGTAAAAAAGACGATTTAGACAAAACCATCGCCACTTGTATTTACACAGGAATACTAACCGATTCCGGTTCTTTTCGTTTTCCGGGAACAACAGGAAATACGCACCGCATCATTGCAGAACTCATTGATTTAGGAGTTGAAAATACACAAATTCCGGTTTTATTGTTTGACAACAGTTCGTACAGCCGTTTGCAATTGTTAGGCCGTGCCCTGCAAAACATGAAAGTTCTCGAAGAGCACAAAACATCTTACACTTCGCTTACTCAGGACGAATTGGATGCTTTTAATTATGTAAAAGGCGACACTGAAGGTGTAGTTAATTACGGATTAAGTATAAAAGGTATTGTTTTTACTGCTATTTTTATCGAAAATAAAGAAGAGAAAATCATCAAGATCTCTTTCCGTTCGCAAGGCGGATTCGACGTGAATCAGTTTGCCAGAGATCATTTTAATGGTGGCGGACATAGTAATGCAGCCGGAGGAAAATCAGAGATTTCGATGGAAGAAACTTTGAAAAAATTCGAAGATTTAGTAAACAAACTAAAAATATAACACACATATGAACTACTTAAAACGAAGCAGTTGCGCCCTACTTTTTGCTGTTTTATTGGTTAGCTGTAAACAACATGAAGACGCGAGAAGACCTATTTCTCAGGCTTCAGGTACTTTTATGAAAAAATCGGCCGACCGAAATAAAAAATTAGTAGCCAATGAAGAGGATGTTATCAAAAAAATAATCAAAAGCAATCCGAAAACAAAATACTATGCAACCAGAAAAGGATACTGGCTGTTTTATGACGAGCGAAACGAGACCGATCTAAAAACTCCTAAAAAAGGTGACATCGCTTATTTTAATCTGGAAGTAAAAGACATAAACGGTAAAATAATCTACTCAGAAGCCGATCTTGGTCCGCAGACGTATTATGTAGACAAGCAGGACATTATGATGGGATTGCGCGATGGTATCAAAATGATGCATAAAAATGAAACCGTGACCTTCTTATTCCCTTCCCATATTGCCTACGGGTATCACGGAGACAACAAAAAAATAGGACCAAATCAATCCTTAATGTGTACCGTTACACTTCGCAACTTTGTACCGGATCCGACAGCTGCACCAGCAACAACGGCCACACAAACGCCTAAAACAACGGCTCCTAAACCCGTAACTCAGACTAAAAAAGATACATTAAACCCATAAAAACAACCGCTAAAAAATGAAAAAAAGTATTCTACTAGTATTACTTGCCGTTAGTTCATTATACTCTTGTAAAGACGAACACAGCAACTTACCTGATGGTTTATATGCCGATATTGAAACCAATAAAGGACACATTATTGTTGAATTAGATTATAAAAAAGCACCTGTTACAGTTGCTAATTTTGTAACCTTAGCCGAAGGTAAAAGCGAGTTTGTAACCAAAGATTACCTAAAAGGCAAACCTTTTTATGACGGATTAAAATTTCACAGGGTTATTGACAATTTTATGATTCAAACCGGAGATCCTGAAGGAACAGGTTCCGGAGATGCAGGATATAGATTTAAAGATGAAATCACCGATTTGAAATTTGACAAAGCAGGTGTTTTGGCAATGGCAAACAATGGTCCGGCTACCAACAGCAGTCAGTTTTTTATCACTCACCTTGAAACTCCATGGTTAGACGGAAAACATACTATTTTTGGTCATGTGGTTGAAAAAGGACAAGAAGTTGTCAATCAGATCAAACAGGACGATAAAATTGTTTCGGTAAAAATCATCAGAAACGGTGAGGCTGCCAAAAAATTTGATGCTGTAAAAGTATTTCACGATTATTTCTCTGAAATCGCTAAAGAAAAAAGCAAATACAACGGAGTACAAAAAGAAAAAGTAGCGTATTTAGCTTCTGTAAAACCTAAAGCAACCAAAACCAATTCAGGTTTAGAATATGTAATTACTCAAAAAGGAACAGGTAAAAAACCGGCTCCGGGAGCTCAATTATACATTAATTATTCTGGTTTCCTGGAAGACGGAACTTTATTTGATTCAAGTGTAGAAGAAGTGAATAAAGCTTTTGGAAAATTTGACGCTGCGAGAGCTGAAGCAAACGGATACCAGCCAATTCCTTTTCAGGCAGGTCGTAAAGACGGAATGATCCCGGGTTTTATCGAAGGAATTGAACAACTTTCATTTGGAGACAAAGCAGTTCTTTTTATTCCGGCACACCTGGCATATGGAGCAACTGGTGCAGGAGGAGTAATCCCGCCAAATGCAAATATTATTTTCGAAATTCAATTATTAGAAAAACCACAATAGTTTATTTAAAAGAAACCAACTTAGACTTAAATTCGGAACATCATGAAGTTTAAATTTCTATTTTTATTTTGTCTGGCTGTAGTAAACATTCAGGCTCAGACTACAAAAAAACCAGCTGCGAAACCAAAGCCAAAAACGACAGCTACAGCAGCCAAAGCAGCTCCTAAAGCTAATCCGGGCGAAGGTATTTTTGCTACCATAGCAACTACAAAAGGAGACATTTTGCTTTCTTTAGAATATGTAAAAGCACCGGTAACCGTAGCAAACTTTATTTCGTTGGCAGAAGGAACTAATCCTAACGTTAAAGTTGAAAAACTTAAAGGAAAACCTTTTTACGACGGATTGAAATTTCACAGAGTAATCAATGATTTCATGATTCAGGGTGGAGATCCTGACGGAAATGGTTCAGGAGGTCCTGGATATGCTTTTAAAGACGAATTTGTACCGGAATTAAAATTTGAAAAAGGCGGAGTTTTAGCAATGGCGAATTCAGGTCCTGCTACAAACGGAAGTCAGTTTTTCATCACCCATAAAGATACACCGTGGCTAAACGGTAAACATACTATTTTTGGTCATGTAGTTTCAGGAATGGACAATGTTAATAAGATTGTTCAGGACGATATTATGACTAAAATTACGATTACACGCAAAGGTGCTGCAGCCAAAAAATTTGATGCTGTAAAAGTACTTGCTGAGGATGCTAAAGGCCAGGAAGCTAAAAAAGCAGAATCTCAAAAAGTAATCACTGAAAAAGCAGCTTATTTTGCTGCTACAAAAACCAAAGCTACTACAACAGCTTCAGGTTTAAAATATGTTGTTACTAAAAAAGGAACCGGAGTTAAAGGTGCTGAAGGCTCTAACATTTACTTCCACTACGCCGGATATTTTGAAGACGGAAATCTTTTCGACAGCAGTATTGCGGGTGTAGCTAAAGCTTATGGTAAATATGATGCCAACCGTGACGCTCAAAAAGGATACAAAGCATTCCCTTTTGTTGTAGGTAAAAAAGACGGAATGATTCCTGGTTTTATTGAAGCTTTAGACATGATGACAGACGGAGAAAAAGCAATATTTTTTCTTCCTTCTAATTTAGCTTACGGAGAAAAAGGTGCCGGAGGAGTAATTCCGCCAAACGCAACTTTGATCTTTGAAATCGAAACTTATAAAGAACAGCCTGTAAAGTAACAAAGCACTTTATCAGACGTAAAATCAACCACCAGGATGTATTTTTGGTGGTTTTTTTATTTTACAAAAGATGTTAAATCTTCAATTTTAAACCTCAGGAAAAGAGCCAAATAAACGCAATCTCAACGTTTATAAATATTTTATATTAATTCCTAAACAAAATAGCTTACCTTTGCCGGCTTAAATTTTTTAAAATAAACAGATTAAAATGTCACAAAACAACGTATTAAAAGGAGTATTTTTAGTAGCATTAGGAGCCACTACTTATGGAATGTTAGCCACTTTCGTAAAAATGGCCTATACAGAAGGATACACTACCGCCGAAGTAACTACCTCTCAATTTGTATTGGGAATCATTGGTATCTTACTGATTAATACGTTTCAGAAAATAAAACACAAGGACAAAGTAGTCAAAGCTACTCCAAAAAATATATTCAGTTTAATGCTTGCCGGTACTTCTTTAGGAATGACCAGTTTGTTTTATTACCTGGCCGTAAAATACATTCCTGTTTCAATTGGTATCGTTTTATTGATGCAAACGGTTTGGATCGGAGTTTTACTTGAAATGATCTTAGAAAAAAAATTACCTTCGAGACAAAAAGTATTTTCGGTATTTATCGTTCTTATTGGTACCGTTTTAGCCACTAATATTCTGCACAATGAAATCGAACTGGACTGGAGAGGTCTTGTTTGGGGAATGTTAGCAGCAGTATCTTTCACGACAACCATGTTTACAGCCAATCGCGTTGCAACCGAAATCTCATCGGCACAACGTAGTTTGTACATGCTTTTTGGAGGTGCCATTATCGTATTTTCGTTTGCATTGGTAACACAGGTTACTCCTTTTAACCTTGCGATCTTTGCAAAATGGGGAATCATACTAGCCTTATTCGGAACTATCATCCCTCCAATGTTAATGAACTTAGGTTTTCCGTTAACAGGAATTGGTCTTGGAAGTATCGTTTCTGCACTTGAACTTCCGGTTTCTGTAACTATGGCTTACATTTTATTAGATGAAGAAGTAATCTTATTGCAATGGGTTGGAATTGTTTTAATCATCTTGGCCATTATTATTATGAATGTAAATTTCAAACGCAAAAACTAGCTAATTTAGAAACGCTCTAAAAAAAAGCCTCTTTGTAATGCAATAATTGTTAATTTTTTTATAAATTCGTGAGAAACAATCCTGTATCATGAATTTACCCTGGCATTTATATTTAATGGCGTCGCTTTATATTATTGCCGGATTAAATCATTTTAGAAAACCGGGAATGTACATTAGAATCATTCCCCCATTCTTTTCAAACCCCAAATTAATAAATATTTTAAGCGGAATTGCCGAAATCCTTTTCGGCATACTTCTGATGATTCCTGCTACTTCCCATTTTGGTGCGTGGGGAATTATAGCTACTTTAATTGCTGTATTTCCTGCCAATCTTTTCATGTATCAGAATAAAAAAGCAAGTTTTGGTTTACCCAAGTGGATTTTGTTTGTACGCTTGCCCATTCAGATTGTCTTGATTTTATGGGCATACCAATATACTTTTTAACAATCAACTATTAATTAAAACTATTTATTATGAAAAAATTATTTGCAGAATTTTTTGGAACTTATTGGCTGGTTTTTGGAGGTTGTGGAAGCGCAATTTTTGCTACCGGAATTCCTAGTTTAGGAATCGGATTTGCTGGTGTTGCCCTGGCCTTCGGTTTAACAGTACTAACAATGGCTTATGCTGTAGGACATATCTCAGGCGGACACTTTAATCCTGCTGTTTCCTTTGGTTTATGGGCAGGTGGCAGATTCCCTGCAAAAGATTTAATCCCTTACATTGTTGCCCAATGCGTTGGTGCAGCTGCCGCAGCCGGGACTTTATTTACCATTGCATCAGGAAAAGCCGGTTTTGCAATCGATAATACAAAAGCAGGAGCTTTTGCCTCAAATGGTTTTGGAGCATTTTCACCTGACGGATATTCTTTGCAATCTGCTTTTATCGCTGAGTTTGTACTTACACTGTTTTTCTTATTGGTAATACTGGGTGCTACAGATAAATTTGCCAACGGAAGATTTGCCGGTATTGCTATTGGTTTAGCATTGACTTTAATACACTTAATCAGTATTCCAATTACCAATACTTCTGTAAATCCTGCAAGATCATTATCTCAGGCTGTTTTCGTTGGCGGAGAGCCATTGTCACAAGTCTGGTTGTTTTGGGTAGCTCCTATTCTGGGTGCAATTGTAGCCGGATTTATTTATAAAACATTACTGCAAAATCATGCCGAAGCATAATCAACTTATTACTAACTTTTAAATTTTATCCTATGGAATTTTTATATTTTTTACTTATTGGTGCAATATCCGGATGGCTTGCGGGTCAGATATGGAAAGGTGCAGGTTTTGGATTATTGGGTAATATCATCGTAGGAATTGTGGGTGGTATCATTGGTGGCTGGATAGCCGGTAGATTGGGTATTGGCGGTGGAGGACTTCTATGGCAAATTATAATTGCGGTTGGAGGAGCCTGGGTGCTACTTTTTATCATCAGCTTAATCAAAAAAGCTTAAAACCTTTATTTATAACTTACTTTAAAAGAGAAAATCAAATATAATACTATTCGGTTTTCTCTTTTCTTTTTAGAGCAACTTAAGTCTGTCGGCTTTCTCCGGTGACTTTATTCAGACTTTTTTCGTATCACTTTATTCGATTCTTATGAATGACATTATTGCCTATTTCAGTACGATTCCGTCTTCACATAGAAGTTTAATTCTCATGGGAGGAATCACCTTCTTTTGGCTGATCGAAAATACCTTTCCTTTGTTTCACCTGCAATATCGAAAATGGCAGCATGCCGGAATTAATTTTTTCCTGACCTTCACTACTATTGTTGTCAATTTCGTTTTGGCTTTTATCTTAATTAAAACCGCCAACTGGACCACCGAGAACGATTTTGGACTATTACAATGGCTGCCTGCTTTACCGCTTTGGATTTACACGATAATTGGTTTATTGCTATTGGACTTAATTGGCGCTTATCTTGCCCATTATGTACAGCACAGGTTCAAAATTTTATGGCGTTTTCATCTGGTACACCACACCGATACCTGGATCGACACTACCTCGGCAAATCGGCATCATCCGGGCGAAAGCATTATTCGGTTTGTCTTCACCACTCTTGGTGTTTTGATTGTAGGAAGCCCGATGTGGATGGTTTTTCTTTACCAGACCTTATCTGTTGTTTCGACTCAATTTACACATGCTAATATCGCATTACCTCAAAAATTAGATGTTTTCCTTAGTTATTTTATTGTTTCCCCAAACATGCATAAAGTACATCATCATTATGTTCTTCCGTATACTGATAGCAACTATGGGAACATTTTTTCGGTTTGGGATCGTATTTTTGGCACTTTTACCAGTTTGCCCAAAGACAAAATAATTTATGGCGTAGACACCCATATGGCTGTTGAAGAAAACAACAATCTCAAAAATTTATTAAAAATACCGTTTCAAAAAGCGAGATCCATAAAAAACAGTTAAAATCAGTAAAAAAAATATCGTTGATCGAACCAACTAATTATTTTTTTTATTAATATTGATACTTAAATTGAAAATCAATCTATTAATCATTAACCTCTATTTTGAATTAATTTTCACGTGATGAAAAAGAGTAACCGCAAAGAATTGAATTGGGAACAAACTGAAAAAGTTGTTTCGTTAGCCTTAGAAGAAAAAAATCCATTTGAAATCATAAAAAAAGAATTTGGATTGGCAGAAAAAGAAGTTCTGGAAATCATGAAAAAGAAAATGCCACTTGAGAAATTTGAGATGTGGAAAAAAAAGGCAATTGCAAATAAACCAAAACCAAAACCCGTTAAAATAGACGATTTTGACGAAGATTTGGATGGCAAATATTATATAAAGAATAAACTAGACTAAGATTAGAACTCCTGAGATTCAGGAGTTTTTTTTATTTTTAATCAAAATGTAACTTTTTTACCTTTTGTAAGTCATATAGCAATAACCAAACATGAAGAAATGAAAAAAATACTTTACACCCTAGCTCTGGCAGTTACACTTTGGAGCTGTAAAACAGGGAGCCCTTCTGGTGCCGCAAAAAGCAATGTCGTAGATGTTAATATTAATCTTGTTGACGTTAAAGACGATAAAGTTTTGGTAACGGTAACACCTCCAAAAATCAAAACAGACGAGGTAATTTACAGCATCCCAAAAACGGTTCCGGGAACTTACTCTACGGACAACTACGGTAAGTTTTCAGACGATTTTAAGGCCTTTGACGCCAAAGGAAATGCATTAGCCGTAAAAAGAATTGACGACAACTCATGGTCGATTTCTGATGCTAAAAAGCTTAACAAAATAACTTATTTAGTAGGAGATACTTTTGATACTGAAAAAGGAACAGGATTTGGAAATGACGACGTCTTTTCTCCAGCTGGTACCAATATCAATGCCGGAGTGAATTTCTTAGTAAACACACATGGTTTTGTAGGTTATTTTAAAGACAAACTTGAAATTCCATATAAAGTTACCATCACTCACCCTGAAACGCTTTGGGGAGCAACTTCTATGACCGATGAGGATGCAAGCAAAACAAGTGATGTTTTCACCACTTCACGTTATGCAGTTTTAGTCGAAAATCCAATCATGTACTCTAAACCTGATTATACGACATTCAACGTAAACGGAATGGATATTTTAATCGCCGTTTATTCTCCAACAGGGAAATTCACAGCAGAAAGTATCACTCCGGAAATGAAAACGATGATGACGGCTCAAAAGAACTTTTTAGGCAAAGTAAATGCTAACAAAAAGTATACTGTTCTTTTGTATCTGTCAAGTATGGCTAAGGATGATGCCCACGGTTTTGGAGCATTGGAACATCCAACCGCTACAACGGTTGTTTTACCGGAATCTATGCCTAAAGAAAAATTGGTAGAATCTATGAAAGATGTAGTTTCTCACGAGTTTTTTCATATTGTAACTCCGTTAACGATTCACTCTAAAGAAATTCAGTTTTTTGATTACAATGCACCAAAAATGTCAGAGCATTTGTGGATGTATGAAGGGGTAACCGAGTATTTCGCCAACCTGTTTCAAATCAATCAGGGGTTGATTAACGAGGCTGAATTTTACACCCGTATTGCCGATAAAATTGAGCAGTCTAAACGTTTAAACGATACCATGTCGTTTACTGTAATGAGTAAAAATGTATTGGATCAGCCTTATAAAGACCAATACTTAAATGTGTATCAAAAAGGTGCTTTGATCGGGATGTGTATTGATATTATCATCAGAGAAAAAAGCAATGGCGAAAGAGGAATTCTGGATTTAATGCACAAATTAGCAAGCGAATACGGTGTTGAAAAACCATTTAACGATAACGAGCTTTTTGCTAAAGTAACTGAACTTACTTATCCAGAAGTTGGGGAGTTCCTTAACAAATATGTGGCTGGCACTACTCCTATTCCTTATGACTTTTATTTGGCTAAAATTGGTGTTACCAAAGCCTCTGAAAAAGTTCCGGGATCAATTTTCATCAAAGGACAGGCTCCTTACATTGGAGTTGACAAAGCGACTAAAGCAATAAACGTTCGTTCTAACATCGACCTAAATGTATTCTTCTCCAATTTGAATCTAAAAGGTGGTGATGTAATCCTTTCGGTAAACGATAAGACCTACAATTTAGACAATATTTATGATTTGATCGGGGAAAGTGAAAACTGGAAAGAAAATGATCCTATTACCGTTAAAATCAAACGTGCAGGTGCTGAACAAACCATCAAAGGAACAGTGAAAGTACCATTTGAAGAAAAAGAAACTTTTAAAGCAACTGATGCTTCAAAAGAGAAACTTAAAAATGCATGGTTAAAAGGTTAATCTCTTTTAATTCAAACAATAAAAAAAACCGACAAGTGATTGTCGGTTTTTTTTATTGATCATACTGTCATTCCAATGAACGAGGAATCTTCACAAGCAGTTCCACATAGTAATTACTTATTTCTATAGACTGATGAAGCTTTTTCAATTCAATGCATTGTGGAGTTACTTGTGGAGATTCCTCATTCTTCGGAATGACAATAGTGGCGTAAATACTTGCATAAAAAACGACAAATGATTGCCGTTTTCTTTTGATTCAAACACAAAAAAACCGGCAATCACTTGTCGTTCTCTTTATTGATCATTTTGTCATTCCGAAGAATGAGGAATCTCCACAAGCAGCTCTACAACGCATAATTATCTAGCCATGTAAAGAAAGAAAAAACTTTCATTTTTATAATGAAAAATCAATTAAAACTATTACTTTAGTTTTATGAAATACGCAGACGGATATCATACATACTATATTTATATCATAACAAATAAATCAAGAACTGTCTTTTATACCGGCGTAACCAACAACTTGAGAGTACGTTTGAATCAGCACAAAGAAAATTGTATAACAGGTAAAAAAACTTTTGCATCAAGATATAAGGTAGAATTTTTACTCTACTATGAAAAATTTACCTGGATCCAGGAAGCCATACGTCGAGAGAAAGAAATCAAAGGCTGGCGAAGAGAAAAGAAAATTGCACTGATTAAAACCATTAATCCGGATTTAGATTTTTTGGATTACTTATTTATGTAGAATGGTGAAGGCTTTACAATTCAATGCATTGCGGAGTTACTCGTGGAGATTCCTCATTCTTCGGAATGCCAATAGTGGAGTAAATACTTGCATAAAAAACGACAAATGATTGCCGTTTTCTTTTAATTCAAACACAAAAAAAACGGCAAGTGATTGCCGGTTTTTTTTATTAATTATACTGTTATTCCAAAGAATGAGGAATCTTCACAAGCAGTTCCACATAGTAATTAGTTATTTCTATAGACTGATAAAGGCTTTACAATTCAATGCATTGCGGAGTTACTCGTGGAGATTCCTCATTCTTCGGAATGACAATAGTGGCGTAAATACTTGCATAAAAAACGACAAATGATTGCCGTTTTCTTTTAATTCAAATAATAAAAAAACCGACAAGTGATTGCCATTTTCTTTTAATTCAAACAATAAAAAACCGACAATTACTTGTCGGTTTTTTTATAACTATTATTATCAGACTAAGTAGTAACACCGTTTAGCTTGTAGGACTTCGTCTTCGCTCAGTCTGACAATGCATGTTCGTGCTTTAGCCTTTAACTACTTCTTCTTCACCGGAAACTTCCAGTCAAATTCGTCTTTATCGTTGATGATTGCGCCAATTTCAAACTTCACTACCTCGTCAAATTCTGTTTGAAGAATAAACCAATTGTCTTCATTGAAGTAATTTTCAAAAGTATCAAAAGTCTCCTGATTGTATTTTGTAATTCCTTTTGTTGCCAAATCTTTCTTGACATCAGCAATTTTTCTTCCGATTAATTTGAAACCAAAAACATCCAAATCGTTGCTTGATGCTACTAAATAACCTAATTTCAGGTCTTCTTCCTGATAAAACGTCAATCTGATTTTTTGTGCATTGTATACAAAAATCACATTATCATCTTCGTCTTTATAATTTTTATCAGGCTTTCCTAAAGCAGCTGTAACATCATTCTGCTTCATTCCGAAAAGCAATTTATCAATTCCTGATTTTAGATTTACTTTCATATTTACTTTTATTTAAAGTGCAAATTTCGTGAAGTTTCTTGTTGTTCCGCTATGAATTACACAAATTTTCTCAAATTTTAATATTACACATTGCCAGACTTAGCGAAGTCGAAGGAACTTCACCACAAAAAAGAGGGGCTTCGACTTCGCTCAGCCGGACAAACATAAAATTAATATTGTTTCTTATTCGGTTTGGCACTCATATAAAACGTGATTTTTCCACCGTTTATCACCTCCGAATGCTTGAGAAAAGGCTTATCCAATTGTTTTCCGTTTAAAATCACTTTACTCACAAACACATTTTTATCGGATTGATTTACCGTTTCGACTTCAAATTTCTTTCCGTTCTCTAAATTAAAAATCGCCTTTTTCACCAATGGACTTCCCAATGCATACTCATCAGAACCCGGGGCGACTGGATAAAATCCTAAACTGCTAAAAATATACCAGGCACTCATTTGTCCAAAATCATCATTTCCTCCTAAACCATCGGCTCCGTTTCGGTACATTTTTTTCAGGATCATCCTGATTTTGTCCTGAGCTTTCCATGGTGAATTCGTCCAATTGTACAAATAAACGACATGATGAGAAGGTTCGTTTCCGTGAACATAGTTCCCGATGATTCCGTCTCTTGTAATATCTTCTGTGTTTTCAAAATATTTGTCCGGTAAATGCATGTTAAACAAGGAGTCCAAACGAACTTTAAACTTCTCGTTCCCTCCCATCAATTTGATCATATCGGCGGGATCCTGTGGCACATACAAACTGTAATTCCATGAATTTCCTTCAATAAAACCCTGTCCGTGTGTATCCAGCGGATCAAATTCTTTCTTAAAAGTTCCGTCATTTAGCTTTGGACGCATAAACCCCGTCTTAACATCGTAAACATTTTTATAATTTTTAGATCTTTCGATAAACTCTTTATAAATTTCTCTCTTGCCTAACTTTTTTGCTGCCTGTGCAATCGCCCAGTCATCATAAGCATATTCCAGTGTTTTTGAAACCGAAGCACCGTTTTTGTCTTCAGGCACATAACCTTTTGTCATATAATATTCCAATCCGTCATAATAAGGTACTTTTGCGGTGTTCACACAAGCCTGAAGTGCTTTTTCAGCATCAAAATTTGTATTCCCTTTTACAATTGCATCGGCAATTACTGAAACGGAATGATAGCCGATCATACACCAGTTTTCATTGGCATAATGCGACCAGATAGGCAACATCTTATGCACACTTTGATCTGAATGTGCCAGCATAGAACTAATCATATCCGAGTTTCGACCCGGCTGTACTAAGTTGAATAACGGATGCAAAGCACGATAGGTGTCCCACAACGAGTAACTGGTGTAATTTTTAAAGTTTTCGGCTTTATGAACGTTCGTATCCAAACCTTTGTAGTTCCCGTCTAAATCCATGTATTCCGTTGGTCCTAAAAAGGCGTGGTACATCGCGGTGTAAAAATTCACCAAATCTTCTTTCTGAATGGTTTCAATCTGAACTTTATTCAACTCGTTGTTCCAGATTTCCTGGCTTTGTTTTTTAACTTTTTCGAAATCCCAGCCCGGAATTTCTTTTTTCATATTTTCAAGGGCACCGGCAGAACTTACAGGTGATAAAGCCATTTTGATTTTGATTTTTTCGCCTTCTTCCGTGTTAAAATCAAAAAACAACTTTAAATTCTGACCTGCCATTTCGGGAAAGTTTTTCGTCTGGTCAAACCTACCCCAAAAACCTCTGTACACACTTTTTTCTGATGCCGCCTGACCGTAGCTTTTAATAGGTTTACTAAAGCTCATCGCAAAATAAACCGTTCTGGTTCTAGCCCAGCCGTTTGTCTGGCGGTAACCCGTAATCAAAGTATCATTTTCTACACGAACAAAAGTCCATACATTTTTTTTATCATAATTGTAAATTCCGGAAGTCAGATCCAAAATCACATGAGCTTCATCCGACTTTGGAAAGGTGTACTGATGCATTCCTACACGTGTGGTGGCCGTTAGTTCGGCTTTGATTTTATGGTCTTCCAGTAGCACACTGTAATAGGCCGGCTCTGCTTTTTCGGTAGTATGAGAAAATGCCGATCGGTAACCCGATAATGGTTTTGAAGCCATACCCGGATTCAATTGTAACTTTCCTGTTGTGGGCATAATTAAAAAGTCGCCTAAATCAGAATGTCCTGTCCCGCTAAAATGAGTGTGACTAAATCCTACGATTGTTTTATCTTCATATTGGTATCCCGCACAATATTTATAGACCTCTCCGTTGTATTTTCCGTTTGTACTGTAAGCTATAGTATCGGTTTCAGGACTCAACTGTACACTTCCAAACGGAACTGTTGCGCCGGGATAGGTATGTCCCATTTTGGCTGTCCCAATCATAGGATCAACGTACTGAATCAGATCTCGTTTTTCAGTTGTTTTTTTCTGAGCATTTGCGCTACAACCAAATATTAAAAAGGATAATCCAAAAACAAAATTTTTACAATTTATTCTATTCATTAGTTTTCTTTTAATGATTATTTTTTACTTAAAGCAGTATCTGGCATCTACTAAATCGATTTACCAATACTTTCAGATTTGAAAAATACAACAAAATATACTTTTTAAAAAATATAAAATGATTCGTTCTCAAAAGCTTTTAAATATCTTTGATTCTGTAAAATGTCATAACATACATGAAAAAATATATTTTATTGTGGATTCTTTTTTATAGCACATTCAGTTTTGCACAAAAAATAGAAAGCCACAGACTGACAAAAAAAGAAATCACTCAAAGAGAACTCAACAATCTTTCTGATTTTCCAATCTATAAAGCCTTCGAATGCTCCGATAAAGGTGGTGTTTATGAGTTGCTATTCTGCGAAAACCAGAAAACAATCACCCAAAATGACACTTTAAATACAAAAATACAGGCCATTTATGTCCTTAATGATCATGGAGGTTTTCTTGAAAAATGGAGAATCAATGATTTGCTGGAAGATTATGATCCCAAAGAAACAAATATCTGGTTCTGGACAAAATACAGCAGTACTAAAGATCTTGATGGAGACGGATATATCGATCCGGTAATCGTTTACGGTACAAAAACAGAATACAATGAAATAAGACGTGTCAAAATTATTGCGGTATACCAAAACAAAAAGTATGTGATTCGCGCCGTAGAATGTGATCTGGATTATTGCAGAAGTTTTAAAAAAGACAGCAATTGGAATTCTTTACCGCAAAAAATAAAAACGCATATTGATCAATTGGTTGTCAAACTTAGAAAAGAACAAAATTTAATTTTGAAAGACGGTTAGAAATTAAATGGCAATCCAAATTTTAAAATTCTAATGAATTGTGTTCTTAAATTCTGTTAATAAAATGGGCCGAACCGGATGGTTCTTCTTTTCTTTCCATTCCGTTTTAACCGGATTAAAATCCGACCCTACAATATGGGCCGAGGCTAACGCCTCTTTTTTAAAAGCTTACGCTTTATTTTTACCAAATTATACGTTTTGTAAAATGGGGTGAACCGATGGTTCTTCTTTTCCTTTCATTTCGTTTTAACCGGATTAAAATCCGACCCTACAATATGGGCCGAGGCTAACGCCTCTTTTTTAAAAGCTTACGCTTTATTTTTTTTACCAAATTATACGTTTTGTAAAATGGGTCGAACCGATGGTTCTTCTTTTCCTTTCATTTCGTTTTGATCGAATTAAAATCCGACCCTACAATATGGGTCGAGGCTAGCGCCTCTTTTTTAAAAGCTTACGCTTTTTTCTCTTACCTCATCAAAAAAATCTTTTCTTAGCGAGGTATCTTCATTTATTACAAAATTATATGTTCCGTTTAGGAGTTCCGTAGGAACGAAACATATTGTAGCAACGGATTTTAATCCGTTGTAAAATAATGCATCCCACCCAAGAGTTCCGTAGGAACGGCACATATTATGACGACAGATTTTATTTTTGGCCAAATTACAAATCCACAATAGGTTTTTAAAATGTACCGAACCAATGGTTCTTCTTTTCCTTCCATTGCGTTTTAACCGGATTAAAATCCGGCCGCGCCATATGGGCCGAGGCTAGCGCCTCTTTTAAAGCTTACGCTTTAAATTTTCTCTTACCTCATCAAACCATTCCTTTCTTAAAATACTTAAAACGATGGAATCACGACGAACATCACTATTTGCGGTTGGCATATGACTTCTTAAAATACCTTCGACTTTACAGCCGATACTTTTCATCGCAGCAATACTGCGTTCGTTATTGTTATCGGCACGAAATTCTACTCGTTCCATACCAAGTGTTTCAAAGGCAAATTGTAGCAATAAAAATTTACAATGTTTGTTCAGTCCGGTACCTCTAAATGCCGATCCGTACCAGGTGAATCCTAACTGAAGTGTTTTATATTCCAGATTCATGTCGTAGAAACGGGTTGAACCTGCATATTTTTGAGTTTTTTTATCGAAAACTATAAACGGAAATTCTTTTTGATTTTCACGTGCTTTTATCGCCAGCTGAATGTATTGGATCAGATTTTCTTTTCCATCTGCACCTACGAGTGAGTACTTCCAGGTTTCCGGTTCGTTGATCGAAATTTCCAATAAATTATCGACATCTGATTCTTGTAAAGGACGTAATAAAACGGAATCGTCTTCTAAAATTATAGTATCGGAGAAATTAAAATCGGATGTTGTCATGGAATCTTTTTTTGTGATGTGCGGCTTGATTTTATGAAAAAGCTATTTAGAGAAGTGTATGAAGTTTTTCGAAGAAATTGTCCATCATAAAAATACTAAATCTATTCACTCATTTCGTCATAACGCTCCGGAACTTGCGGATCGTATAACGGACATTTGAATTCTTCCATCAAAGAGACCAGTTTGTTCATCGTTTTTCCTTCGGTTCCGTAACAATCAATTTTGATGCTTTGTGGTGTCGTAATGACCTGAAAAGCCCCTTTTCCTCCGTTGTTTTTCCAACTGTTTTCGTCCACTCTCTCCCATTGAGAAAAAACCGAGTTGATTCGGTTTAAGATAACCTCAACGGGAAGGCTCTCAAGACCTTCTACTTCTTCTTTTTCCACAAGGGCTTCATAAACTTCATGATGGTTTAAATAAACCTCTTCTAAATATCTCCAAAAAAGTAATTCGTACATGATTTGATGTTTTTAGCCCCGATAGAAGTGAAAATCCTTTTGTGACGGGGTTCGGCACAAAAGATTATAACGAATAGCGGGATTAGCTTCTAAAAAAGCCAATGATTAATAAAAAAAGGTTCTGTGATAAACTCCAGCATAAAAACCTTTGCAACTCAGAACCTTTGTGTCTTTATTTCAAAAAATATTAATATTCGAATGTTCCGTATTCGCTGGTAATGGTAAGTTTTTTAGCAGTTGCTGCTTCAACTCTACCAACAATTTGTGCGTCTACATTAAATGATTTTGAAATTGCAATAATATCTTGTGCAATGTTTTCAGGAACATAAATTTCCATACGGTGACCGCAATTGAAAACCTGGTACATTTCTTTCCAATCGGTTTTAGATTGCTCCTGGATTAACTGGAACAATGGCGGAACCGGAAATAAATTGTCTTTTATAATATGTAAGTTCTGAACGAAATGTAAAATCTTAGTCTGAGCTCCTCCACTGCAATGCACCATTCCGTGAATATCATTTGGCGTATAAGTATCCAATATTTTCTTAATGATTGGCGCATACGTTCTGGTTGGAGAAAGTACCAGCTGCCCAGCATTTATTGGACTATTTTCGACAGCATCGGTTAAATTTACCTGACCTGAATAAATCAATTCTTCGGGTACAGCTGCATCGTAACTTTCCGGATATTTTGCCGCAAGGTATTTTCCGAAAACGTCATGACGTGCAGAAGTTAATCCGTTGCTTCCCATCCCTCCGTTATAGCTTTTTTCGTAAGTAGCCTGACCAAAAGAAGCCAATCCAACAATTACGTCGCCTGCTTTTATGTTGGCATTATCTACGACATCACTGCGTTTCATACGAGCAGTTACCGTAGAATCGACAATAATCGTACGAACAACATCACCCACATCGGCAGTTTCGCCTCCTGTTGAATGAATGGTTACCCCAAAAGATTTTAATTCGTTGATTAATTCTTCGGTACCGTTGATGATCGCCGAAATGACCTCAGCCGGAATTAAGTTTTTGTTTCTTCCAATTGTTGACGAAAGCAAGATATTATCGGTTGCTCCTACGCACAATAAGTCATCAATATTCATGATTAAAGCATCCTGAGCAATTCCTTTCCAAACTGAAATATCTCCGGTTTCTTTCCAGTACATATAGGCTAATGATGATTTTGTACCGGCACCATCGGCATGCATAATCAAACAGTGCTCCTGATCTTGTGTTAAATAATCAGGTACAATTTTACAAAATGCCTGCGGGAATAAACCTTTATCAATATTTTTTATGGCGTTGTGTACGTCTTCTTTTGATGCCGAAACACCTCTTTGTGCGTACCTTTTGCTAGAATCTGAACTCATGTAACTTAGTTTGTGTTGATGTGGTGCAAAGATAATCCCTTTTTTTAATTCTTTGATTGATTCGTATGTCTGATTCGCAAAAAAAATCGGCAAGCTTTTAGGCACTGCCGATTTTTTTCAATAAAATTGGTTATCAAAAATTGAGTTTTTACTTTTTTACCTCCAATCCGGCATTGAGGCGTTCTGAAACAGTGTTGTTCGGGAACCATTACTATTGCTGCTCGAAATAGTAACTTTTTGTATAGTGTTGGCTGATAAACCATCATTTGATGTATTGACATAAATCAGCTCCGCTTCATTTGGAGAGAATTTCACATCGAAATCATTAAATCCATTTGGTTTTTGACTTGCCAATTCGGTTGAAGTATTATCCACGACTGTGTAAATAAATATTCTGGAGTCTAATCGTCTGTAAGTCGAATTTTCGAATCCTGAAATATCTCTGGTATAGGCAATTTTACTATTGTCTACAGAAATACTAATACCACTTGCGCCACCCGTTACTCCGGAAAGCACCTGATACAACACATCACCGGCGGTATTGATAACATATATCTCAACACCGTATCCCGACATATCATTTACTTTAAGTACAATTTGTGCCCCGTCCTGACTCCATTCACATTCTGAGATGAATTTTCCGTTTGGCGTTTTAAACAATTGAACCAATCCCGATCCGTCAGAATCAATGCGATACAATCTGTCAAAATTTGGATAAATAATTTGTCTTCCGTTGGTGCTCCAGCAGTAATTAACATACTCCATATTAAATCCTGCTATCGGTATAAAGTTTGTAATTTTTTTGACATCAGTACCATCCGGATTCATGGTAAAAATTTGATTTAATGATCCATCAGAACTTATATATGCAATTCTGTTGATACTTAAATTTTTTCTCGGTCTGTAGCTGTTTACTTCGGCAGAGGATAATTGAAGTTCATTTCCGGCTTCATCGGCTGTATAAATGACGTTGTTATTTTTTACTTTTTTAACATACAAATATCTCGGATTTGGAAATGCTAAAGTCGTAAAGGAGTTTGTGACACTATTTATGGGTTTGTTAATTCCATCGTCTACGGTTACCTGCCAATAGTATTTTGTGCTAAAACTTAAACCTGAAATGTTAAGTTTTGTTTCTTTTAGATTGGCATAGGTTTTAGTTTCGTCTGTTGTTCCGTTTTTCACCGTAACGGTATAGGTCATCGGATCTGATTCCGGATCTTTTGCTGTCCAGGTTAAATCTACGGTCAGTGGCTGTGCTGTGGCATTGTCTGCCGGTGCGGTTTGTTGTTGGCGGTAGAGACTTGTAACTCAAAAATAATCTGAGCTGTTATGTCTTTCTCAACAGTGGCAGGTTCAAATCTGGCAGTAAAACCATCTTTTTGGGCCTGAAAAGAATATTTTCCCAGTGTTATTTTATCTATCTCGAAATATCCGTCTTTATCCGAAAATACGGTACTCGTAGTTGGGCTTGAAGAAATACGTGCGTTTTCTATTCCTTCATATGTTCGCGCATCTACTACTCTTCCTTTTATTGCTCCCGTTCCTGTTTCATCGACTTGATCTTCACTACAAGAAATCAAAAGCATAAAGCATATCAATATTTTTAGTCCTATTTTCATTGCGGTCTTGATTTGGTTAAACTTATCTTGACTTTTTTCTCTATTTTTTATTGAAAAAATATCGCTCTTTGGCATTATACTGCCGAACTATTTTTTCTTATGCTTGAAACTTTTTGGGAAGTAATAAGTGAGTCCCAAACCAAGTTTCCAGTAATAATCATCTCTTTTACCTCTTACGATATAATCGACATTGTCGCTAAAGGCCATATTATATTCTGCGAATAATTTTACTCCTAACTGACTGGTAGCCATATATTCGACACCACCTCCAAATTGAACTTTACTATGGAAATTTTTGTAATCCTTATTAAATTCAAATCCGTAACCCCCATAAATAAAGGGCGTCAGAATATCACGAGGTAATATGGTGCATTCGAGATTAAGATCTGTAGATATATACCCCAAATCGTCTTTTCCTTTATTCTGAATTTTGAATACATTGGTTGAAGCGCTTATGTTAAAAGCCGGAGTGAAAAAATATTTCACCGCCCCCCTGGCCATTGGACGCGGCTCAGGACTTTTATAATCGCCTTGTATAATAGTTGTTCCACCGGAAATCTCTATACCAAAACGGCCTCTTTTGCCTTCTAAATTTCTATCGTATAATTGGGCCAGATCGGCTTCGCTTTTTTCTTTATCGTAGGCTGACACAAAATTATCGATTTGATTTTGAGGCGCATTCACTTCCCAAAGCTTGTCTTTGATTCCTTGTACAATAAGACCTTCAACGGCTTTTTCTATGGCTTCGGTAACTGCCAGCTGAATGGGTTCATTTCTGGTAAAACCGGTTTCTACTTCCAAAAGTCGATTTAGATTTACGTATCGAAATAAACTGGCGTCTATACTTTGTGATAAGATGGTCTTAGAAACATAAACGGTGTTTAGTATTTTTCCGTTTGAGGTGGAAACCAATCTTAAATATACCGTAACCCGATCTTGTCTGTATCGCGTAGAACCTCCGGCGCCAAAATATCGGGCTCCAAAACCTCCGGTAATAATATTGGTGTCATAAGAAATAATACCGCCCTCTAATAAAACTCCCGCAAAGAGTAAAGGCGTCAATACTGCTTCACTGCCTTCTTTTTTTGCTTCATATTCCTGACGTGTAGACCGGATAATGTTTCGTTCGTTTAATAAATTTCCCAGATTCTCACGTTCTATAGGAACAAACCATTTTGAATCTTGAAGTGCTTTTATTAAAATAGAAGTAGCACCCTGAGTAACTGCTGTGCTAAATGTGCTTCCAACTTCCGTCGCTTTGTATTGACCTGTCTGGTCTTTAAATTTATACACGCCCACCACAATCTGTTCTTTTGGTTTTGGCATATCGACTAAGTGTTCAGTTGCAGAAGTGTTTTCTCCAAAAACAGCTTTCTGAACTCCTACGGGTTGATTAAAATAAGCGCCACATCCTGAGAAGAGTAGGCAGGTTATTAACAGTAGAAAAAGGAGAGTTTTATTCATAATTAGTTATTTTTTAATAATAAAACATGAACTTACTTTTTATAAAAATCGAATACCAGACTATTTACCCGGTATAATAACTTGCGTTTGCTCGCCAGTTTCTATATCCAGAATATTGACAACCATTCCTAAGTTAGAATTGTAAATATCCACAGACAGCGTTCCGAATACATAATTACCCGGAGTAAGTCCTTGGCCACCGCCAGTACCACCGCCAGAACCTGTACCTGACCCAAATTGACCTTCAAATAATGAATTTGAAATTCGGTTGAGCAATTGGTTATTTAAAGTACTTTTAAAACGCTCCAGATCTGTTGGCTGCTTGTATCCGTTTGTATTGTCTTCTTTATAATCATTTTGTGCCTGTGCAGAACTAAGCATCCATTGATAATTAAAAGTTTCACCACCGCTAAAAGCCGGATTTATAGGCTTATAAGCAAGATCCTGTGCAAAAGAAACGGTGCAAAAACCCAACACAAATACGAATGAAATTAAATTTTTCATATTGCTGTTATTTAGTTTCCTACATTAAAAAAAAAAGAAAAACTCCTCTACAAAAATTACTTCCCGATTATTAATATTGAGTTATTTATTAATACTGAGTGATTATTTTATTCTGTTTTTCGATGTCTTTAAAATACTTAAATGCTTTTGATGCGGCAGATTCTGCCATGTATTTTAAAAAATCTTCGTCCGGACGTGAAATAAATTCTTCGACTATTTCTCCATCTACCAGAATAGTAATTTTTGTTGTACGTCCAAAAGTCAATTCCTCCTGAACGGTCACGATTTTAGTTGTATTAATTCTTAGCTTTGAATATTGTGCGTAAAAAAAATCATAAAAATCATTCCCCAATTTTGTTTTGGTATCGTTAGCAACAATCCCGATCATTTCAATTCCATCTACAGGAATTGACTTTCCGGTATCTGATACTTTATCTTCTCCAAAAACAACACGGTCTTTACCTATCAATTCATTTTTTTCATCATAAATTAATAGCAATATTATGATTTCATCTTCTGGTGTAAAATTAACCTGCGTTTTAGAAAGTTCCACTTTTTGAATCGGTTCCAGGGTGACTCTTCCGTCCTGCGCATTATTTGATTTATTCGAGTTTTTTTTGTTTTTTTTAAATACAGTCAATTTATATGATATGTTCTTAAACTGCGATTTTAAGTTTTCTGCAGTTCCCGTAATAGCAAGTAAATTTTCGATTTCTTTTACTTCTATTTTGGCTTTTACTTCAATGTGAACTTCCTGAGAAAATCCAGATTCAGAAAAAAAAATAGCAAAAATAATAATCAATATGCTCCAATACTTTTTCATGATACTATCGATTGAATATGTAAATTGTCCCCGAGTTTCCCGTTTGATTAATTATTAAATCTTTAGATATCGAATTTGAGCCGGTACTGATTACCGATAAATTATTGCCGTACTGATTGATTGCCATGGAAGTGACTCCACGCGAATACATCGAAGTATCATTTATATAATTGTTATTGCCTGTTTGTGTGTAGGACTGATTGATTTCATCAGCATATTTGTAGACATTCATGTAGTTATTGTTGCCTGTCTGTTGTGCGGTAACATAAGCATTATTACTTATGATGGTTAAATTGGCTTGATTGTAGTTTCCAATTTGAGCAACAGTTACGATGTTGCTGCTTTTAATGTATTGATTTACTGTTTGATTTTGATTGCGATTGTAGGCTTCATTTAATAAATAGTCACTCCTATTCACATCAATTACTTGAGAGAATAAAACTCCTGTGATTAGTAAGAATATAAAAGTGGCTAAACGTTTCATGACCTTTTGTAATTTAAAAAAAGGAAGAACTTAATAGTTCAAGTTCTTCCTTTTCCTGGTTTATTCTTAGTTAGATTGAATTACTACACTTCCATTTAAGAAACCTGTTTGAGTAACTGTACTCATATGATCGTTTCCAAATTGTGCAGTGGCTGCAAAGTTGCCGGCTCCGTATTGTTGAATACTAGAAGTGTTGTCCCAGCCTAATTGTAAAGTAGCTGCATTGTTAAACAGTCCAAATTGATCTGTAGATGCGGTGTTGTCATTTCCGAATTGAAGTGTCAAAGCGTTATTGGCAAGACCAAATTGATTAGTAGTAGCTGTATTGAAGTTACCAATCTGTAATACATCAGAATTGTTGTAAGCTCCAATTTGAGTAGTAACTGCAAGATTACCGAACCAGATTCCCTGAGCGATGCTAGAGTCATTATTGTCTCCGATTTGTGTTACTATAGCAACATTTCCTCCTCCTAATTGTCCAACAGTAGACTCATTATCATCTCCATATTGTCCTACAATTGCAACGTTGGCAATACCTATTTGGTCAACATCTGAGCTATTAGTTGCTCCTACCTGAATTACTAGTGCACCATTTAATAAACCTGTCTGGTCCACATCACTCATGTTACCTTGCGCAAAAGCTGCGACTCCCACAAACAGCATCGCGGAGATGCTTAAAATTGCTTTTTTCATAATAAATATATTTAATTGGTTATTAATTCAATTTATTACGTAGGTCAGTATGATTTAGGGAAATCATGCACTCAAAATCTTCATTCAAAAATAAAAATCAAAGCTCTTATTTTCTTTCTTCATGATCAAAATTAGAAAACTTATCACCAACCAAAACAGGTATAAATACCTATTTTCCAATATCTTAATTACTTTTCGATGAACTGTAAAACTATCTCGATGAACTACTTTAATGCGTTTTTTTCTTAGCAGGAAAAAAGCTACTTTTCATAATTTGATCACAATTTTACTTAGACATTTGTTAAAACAAAATCATAATATCAATTTTTTAACAAAATCATAAAAAAAATCCTGTCTTGAAAAAGACAGGATTTAAGAAAACGTATATGCTAAATGTTATTTGGTAAACAACAATTCTCTGTACTTCGTCAAAGTCCAGCTTTCATCATCTACTAACAATTCTAATTTATCACAGTGATTGCGAATGTCTTCAAAATAAGGTTTTACTTTATTACAATACGCTTCTGCCATTTTTTGCGCATCAGTCAATTGATTTGCTGTTTTTCGTTCACTAGTCATCGCCAGTACTTTAGAATTGATTCCTTCTATATGACCTGAGATTTCTTTGATCAGAACGATTTGTTCTTTTGCAATGGTTTCAAACTCTTTACCAAAAATCTCTTTTAACCCTTTTACATTTTCAATTAAAGTATTTTGGTAGCGAATAGCAGTTGGAATAACATGGTTTCTCGCGATATCCCCTAATACCCTTCCTTCGATCTGGATTTTCTTGGTGTATTCTTCCAATTCAATTTCGTAACGCGCTTCCGCTTCAACGTGATTCAGAATTCCAAGCTCGTCGAATAATTCCAAAGCTTGTTTCGAAACTTTCGCTTTAATCGCTTCCGGAGTGGTTTTAAAATTACTCAACCCTCTTTTAGCCGCTTCTTTTTCCCAGGCATCACTATAACCATCTCCTTCAAAAAGGATTTTTTTAGACTGCTTGATGTATTCTCTTAAAACATTAAAGATCGCATCGTCTTTCTTCATGTCTTTAGATTCAATCAAACCGTCTACTTCAATTTTAAAATCCTTCAATTGTTTGGCCACAATAGCATTCAGGGTAGTCATTGCGTTTGAACAGTTGGCATTCGACCCTACCGCTCTAAACTCAAATTTGTTTCCTGTAAAAGCAAAAGGCGAGGTTCTGTTACGGTCTGTATTGTCCAAAAGAACGTCCGGAATTTTTCCAACAACGTTTAATTTTAAATCTGTTTTTTCCTCAGGAGATAATTTTCCCGTGGTTACACTTTCCAATTCCAATAATACTTTAGACAATTGCGCTCCGATAAAAACAGAGATGATTGCCGGAGGTGCCTCATTAGCTCCCAAACGATGATCGTTGCTCGCCGTTGCAATAGAAGCTCTCAATAAAGTTTCGTAATCGTTAACCGCCTTAATCGTATTGATAAAGAAGGTTAAAAATTGCAGATTGCTCATTGGCGTTTTACTCGGACTCAATAAATTAACTCCTGTATCTGTTGCCAACGACCAGTTGTTGTGTTTTCCGGAACCGTTTACTCCTTTAAAAGGCTTTTCATGAAACAACACTTTAAAATCATGACGCTCCGCTACTCTTTGCATCACATCCATTAATAAAGAGTTGTGATCTACTGCCAGATTGGTTTCTTCAAAAATTGGAGCTAATTCAAACTGGTTAGGTGCTACTTCATTGTGACGTGTTTTTACAGGTATACCTAATAACATACACTCCTGCTCTAAGTCTCTCATATAAGTTAATGCACGAGTTGGAATCGATCCGAAATAATGATCGTCTAACTGTTGTCCTTTTGCCGAAGTATGTCCTAATAAGGTTCTTCCTGTCATCATTAAGTCGGGACGGGAATTGGCCAATGCTTTATCAATTAAAAAGTATTCCTGTTCCCAGCCCAAAGTAGCAGTAACCTTCTTTACGTTTTTATCAAAATATTTACATACTTCAGTCGCCGCTTCGTCCATCGCAGATAAAGCTCTTAACAATGGAATTTTATTATCCAAAGCCTCTCCTGTATAAGCAATAAATACCGTTGGAATACACAAAGTGGTACCGTAAATAAATGCCGGAGAAGTTGGATCCCAAGCGGTATAACCTCTCGCTTCAAATGTATTTCTGATTCCACCATTTGGAAAACTTGAAGCGTCTGGTTCCTGTTGCACCAATTGTGCTCCTCCAAACTTCTCTACAGGGTCACTTCCATCATAAGATGTTTCAAAAAAGGCATCATGCTTTTCAGCAGTTGTTCCTGTAAGAGGCTGAAACCAGTGTGTATAATGGGTAACACCTTTTGATAATGCCCATTCTTTCATACCCATGGCGATATAATCAGCTAGTTTTCTGTCTATTTTAGTCCCATGTTGAATGGCATCTCTCACTCCTTTTAAAGCATCAGAAGTTAAAAATTGCTTCATTGCTTTTTCATTAAACACATTTGAACCAAAGATGTTCGATTTTCTGTCTATTTCTTCAAAATGTACCGGCTTTCTTGTAGAAGCTTCTTGTAAAGCTTGGAAACGTAATGTTGACATGTATATAAGTTTAAAGATTTGTAATTATTTTCATTAAAAAAAGAGAAACAAATATAAACAATAAACTCCCCTGTTTGAAACATAAACTTTAGAATATTATCCAACGATTTATCAACATTAAACGCTTTTTTCAAAGAATAATGAATTTGATTCAAAGAAATATAACAAAATGCCGCAGTATTATTCATTAAATCAACATTTTTTCACAATTCTATGGTTTAAAAATTTAAAAACAGCCCCTCATTTTTACGAATTTGCCTTTTTACACTATCTAAAATTACTTTTTTAAAAATATACCCCTTCAAAAATTACGCTTATCTAAAAAATAGTAACACTCAAAACAAAATAGCCCCCTAATTTTTAGGAGTGAAAAAATAAATCTATCTTTGACCCAACGAAAAAAAACAAAAAAATTAATTTATATTATTATGGCTAAAATTAAGTTAGAATACATTTGGTTAGATGGATATGAACCAACCCAAAATCTTAGAAGTAAAACTAAAGTTGAAGAGCACGAAAATTTCAAAGGAACGTTAGAAGAACTTGGGAATTGGTCATTTGACGGTTCATCAACCAAACAAGCCGAAGGCGGATCTTCTGACTGTCTTTTAGTTCCAGTTGCAATCTATCCGGATCCAACGCGTATTAACGGATACCTGGTAATGTCAGAAGTTATGTATGCTGACGGAAGACCACACCCTTCTAACGGTAGAGCTACAATTGACGATGATAATGATGATTTTTGGTTTGGATTCGAACAAGAGTACTTCATCATGGATACTAAAACTCAACTTCCTCTTGGATTTCCTGTTGGAGGTTACCCAGCTCCACAAGGGATGTACTACTGCTCTGTAGGTGGAAAAAACACACACGGTAGAAAATTAGTGGAAGAACATGCTGATTTATGTATCGCTGCCGGTATTAACTTTGAAGGTATCAACCAGGAAGTTGCCTGCGGACAATGGGAGTTCCAATTATTTGCTAAAGGAGCTAAAAAAGCCGGAGACGAAATCTGGGTTGCCCGTTACTTATTAGATCGTTTGACTGAAAAATACGGTTACTATATCGAATACCACCCAAAACCACTTGGAGATACCGACTGGAATGGTTCAGGTATGCATGCTAACTTCTCTAACGAAGTATTGAGAACATGTGGAGACCAAGCTACTTACGAAAGAATCTGTGAGGCTTTCCGTCCTGTTACTGCTGAGCATATCGCGGTTTACGGAGCTTATAACGACCAACGTTTAACTGGTAAACACGAAACAGCTTCTATTCATGATTTCTCTTATGGTGTTTCAGACAGAGGATGTTCGATCAGAATCCCGTTAATGACGGTACAAAAAGGCTGGAAAGGCTGGTTAGAAGACAGAAGACCTGCTTCTAACGGTGACCCATATAAAATCGCTGCCAGAATTATCAAAACTGTAAAATCAGCATTGTAATTCTTAAAGTATATCATACTCAAAAGTGCCCTCCATTTAGAAGGGCACTTTTTTTATACGGCCTATTTTCTAAAATCCGGACAACGGGAATAAATTACAGGAATTTGCCGTTAACTTTTCAAGAATTCATTTTTAGATTTAATATAAAAACTATCTTTGTGAATCACTAAAAAAGCACCCTAATGGTTTGGATTTTCTTCTTAATAGCTGTCGCACTTATTCTTGCTTTAGACTTAGGCGTTTTCAACAAAAACCCACACATCATCAGTACTAAAGAAGCAAGTAAATGGACTCTTATCTGGGTAACCCTGTCTTTTCTTTTTTCAGGAGTTATTTACTGGCTGTACACTACAGATTATATTGCAAATCCCGACAATCTGAAACCTGCCGTGGCTTCTATGAAGTTCATAACCGGTTACCTGATTGAATTATCGCTAAGCGTTGACAATATTTTTGTGATCGCAATTATTTTTGCTTCCTTTAAGATACCTCAAAAATACCAGCAT
This sequence comes from Flavobacterium sp., assembly GCA_023251135.1. Taxonomy (GTDB): domain Bacteria; phylum Bacteroidota; class Bacteroidia; order Flavobacteriales; family Flavobacteriaceae; genus Flavobacterium. Next base: position 81,105 of record JAHEZJ010000003.1, read on the forward strand.
CGTGTTTTATTCTGGGGAATCCTGGGTGCCGTTATTTTCCGCGGACTCATGATTTTCTTTGGAGTAATGCTGATCAATAAGTTTGCCTGGACAACTTATTTGTTTGGTGCTTTCCTGCTTTTTACAGCCATCAAAATGCTGTTTACCGGAGACAATGAAGATTTTCAGCCCAAAGACTCTTTTATCTACAAAACACTCGGAAAAATTATTCCGATTACCTCGCAGATGGACGGAGAGAAATTTTTCATTAGCACAAAAACAGCTAAAAAAGCAGCAACCCCATTATTTGTCGCTCTGATTGTAATCGAATTCATGGACGTTCTTTTTGCGGTAGATAGTGTACCCGCTATCCTCGCCATTACTTCTGACCCATTTTTAGTATTCAGTTCTAATATTTTTGCTATTTTGGGATTGCGTTCGATGTACTTTTTCCTGGCCAATATGCTGGCAAAATTCAGTTATCTGGAGTACAGCCTTATTGCGATATTAAGTTTCGTAGGATTAAAAATGCTGCTTCACGATGTCTTCCACGTACCGGAATGGGCTTCTTTGGCATTCATCGCCCTTTCTCTTTTAGTTGGAATCCTGGTTTCTTTAAAATTCGGAGAAGAAAAAGAATTGACAGATGCAGATCCGGAATAGGATTAAAAATATCATAAACAAAAAAAAAGGAGATCGAAAGATCTCCTTTTTTTATATCATACTCTAATGATTAGTTTAGCACTTTAACCTTACTATCATCAATGTTGTATTTTTTAATAACCGCATTGTAATCAGAGTAATCGGCTTTATTAACTGATTTACCTGTACTTGAAAATGCTCCCGGCACAATTACAATTCTAAAAGTTTGATTTTTTATAAACTCAGGCGTCAAAGCCAAATCATAACTTCCTCCTGCAAAAATGGTAAAATCGTTTTTACTAAAATCGAAGTCATAATCGAAATCCCCTTTTGAAGTATAAACCGTTCTAGGAATTTGCTGCCAGATTGGAGTAGTTGGATTAACTGTTCCGGCCAGTCTATAAATTATAAGTACATCGGAATCAAAAATCGCCGGTGTCAATTTCTGATAGATATTATAACCGTCAGTGCTATTAAAGCTAAAATTTACATTTTGAAGTTCAAAAACTTCTGCCGCAGGTCCCGGATCACCAATAGGTCCTTCTGGTCCTTCACAACTTGAAAATCCGATTAGTCCAACGACTGCAACTGCAAAAAGTGTAAGTATCTTTTTCATAATTTCTGTGGTATTACTTGTTTTTAGAATATATATAAAGGTATTCCAAAAATCAAACCAAAAAAAATATTTTGCACCGTTCTTGTTAGAATTTTCTATTATTTTTTCGTAACCTGCTGATTTCTAAGCAGTATTTTATTAAAAAATAAAGCATGATAAGGCAATGAATTCTCCCAATAATCCCAGGTATGTGCTCCCGCACGTTCGGTATAATCATGATCTACTTTATTATAAACCAATCTTCGATGTAATTCTCTGTTGGGTTCTATCAAAAAATCATCGACACCACAATCTATAATTAAAGGAAGTTTATTTGTTTTTAATTTGTCCAACATTCCCATTACAGCATATTGTGCATACATTTCAGAACTGTCGCTTTTATCTCCAAAAACGGGCTGCATTAATTTTACGACCTGTCCCGACGCATCTCTGCTTAACATTACACTCATATCAACTGCACCACTCATGCTACCTGCCGCACAAAACAAATCCGGATGTTTGGCAGACAAATACAAAGCACCATGACCTCCCATAGAAAGCCCCGTAATAACTCTTCCGCTTCTGTTGCTTATGGTTCGGTAGGTTTTGTCTACTTTCTGAATCACTTCCTGCGTGATAAAAGTTTCAAACTGACTCCCTTTATTGAACGGGCTGTCCAGATAAAAACTAAACGTTTCTCCTTCAGGCATGACGATAATCATATTGTATTGATCGGATAAATTCTGCACTAATTTTTTATTGGGTGTGTTTTTCAGCCAGTCGCTAAAATGTCCGTAAGCCCCATGTAATAAATACATCACCGGAAATGCCGATTTGCTTTTTGCATACGAATTTGGCAAAACAACCGCAGCTTTGTAGGTCTTGCTCATGGCTGTACTCGCAACTTGTAACGTATCTACTTTTGCCGCATAACTCATTGAAGTAACGCCCAAAAAAACAGCAAATACTAAAATTCTAAAGTTTTTCATATTTAAATTTTTCTGATTAAGGATTGTAAATATAACTTTTTCAAAATGAACCATATGAAAAATCCGGTCGTTTTTTTGACACAGAAATGAGGAATTTGTTGGATTTTTTTTATTTAGGTTGGGAAGATAGTTTTGCCAAGAATTTCACAAATTTCCACCAACATTCACACATCTAATTCGCGTAATTCGTGGCAAAAAAAGCCAAATCAAAACCATTCTAATCCCCAAAATCTGTGGCAAAAAAAGCCACTCGTCGAAACGAATGGCTTTGATATTTTGAAAAAATAAGCGTTACCAGATTACTACTCGCAAGCTATCCTGCTGGTACATTTTATCTCCTTTTTTAACGTTGAATGCCTTATGGAACTCCGGAATATTACTCAACGGCCCGTTAACCCTGAATTGTTCAGGCGCATGTACATCGGTCATAATCTGATTGATTTTTGACTCGTTCCTTCTGTTGATCATCCAGGAATAGGCATAGGCCAGAAAATAACGCTGCTCCGGGGTTAATCCGCTAATCTTTTCCTTGTTTTTATATTGAGCTGTTTTTTGAAATGCTTCGTACCCCATAATCACACCACCCAAATCGGCAATATTTTCACCTTGAGTAGCATCTCCGTTTACATTTTTCCCCAGTATACTGTATTTGTTGTACTGATCTACAATTAATTGCGTTTTGGCTTTAAATTTCTTCAAATCCTCTGCTGTCCACCAATTGTTTAAATTACCTTTTTCATCGTATTGACTTCCCTGATCGTCAAAACCATGTGTAATCTCATGTCCAAAAAACGAACCTCCAATGATTCCATACAACACAGCATCGTCCGGCATACGTCCCTCATAACCCGGAACGATAATGTTACAGGCCGGAATTACAATCTCGTTATTACTCGGGTTGTAATAGGCATTGTAGGTTTGTGGCTGCATAACCCACTCGTTTCTGTCAACCGGTTTACCATATTTGTTCACCATAAATTTATACTCCCAAACATTGGCTTTCATTACATTTCCACAGTAGGAATTTCTGTCTATCGAAAGTTGACTCATATCCTTCCATTTGTCAGGATAGCCTAATTTCATTACCATTTTGCTCAGTTTATACAGTGCTTTTTGCTTGGTAGCCTCGCTCATCCAGTCTAACTTCTTAATATGCGAAGCAAATACATCACGAATATTGTTTCCTATTTCGAGTAGTTTCTCTTTCACTCCTTTTGGCATATAATCGGCAACATATACCTGTCCGATCAATTCTCCCAAAGACGAATCGGTTTGCTCTACTACCCTTTTCCATCGTGGCTTTTGGGTCGATACACCGTTTAGTACTGTAGAATAGAATTTGAAATTTTGCTTTTCAATGGCCGAATTCAGATAAGGAGAATAACTGCTTACCAAATTCCATTTCAGATACGTTTTCCATTCTTCGATGGTATAACTTTTAAGAGTCGAATTTAGGGCTTTAAAAAATTCCGGCTGCCCAACAATTACTGAATCGGCTTTGGCTACTCCTAAAACCGGAAGTACTTTCTTCCAGTCGATATTGGATGTTAGCGCATTGAACTGATCGATACTTAATTTATTGTAATTTTTGATCGGATCACGTAACTGCTCTAGTTTTCGGGATGCTTTTGCCAGTTCGGTTTCAAGCTTCAATATTGTTGCCGCATTTTTTGCCGCAAGCAACTCTTCTTCCCCTGTTAAACGCATCATTGTTTTAAGATGTGCCAGGTATGCAGCACGAATTTCCACATTTCGTTTATCAGTATCCAGATAGTAATCTCTTTGCCCCATTCCAATACCACCTTGTCCGAAGAACAACGCATACTTGGTGCTGATTTTATCATCCTGTGCAACATAAAATGAAAAACCAGGATCTGCTCCAACAGTTTGTAAATGTGCAATTGTATTGACAAGACCCGAAACATCTTTAATTTCACTGATCTTTTTAATTTCTGTATGTAACGGAGACAAACCAGCTTTTTCAATCGCAGTGGTATCCATTCCTGAAGCGTAAAAATCACCTATCTTTTGTTTGTTGCTGCCTTTGGCGAGGGATTCGTCTTTTGCCGAGTTTTCACAGATACTTTTAATTTGTTCGTTAATAGTATCCATCACAATTCTCATGATACCATTATTACTATCAGTAGCAGCAATAGGATTTTTTTTAAACCAGCCATTATTAGCATAGTTAAAAAAATCTTCCGCAGGATTTACCGTGGTGTCGCGGTTGGTTAGCAGTGGATCTGAAAATACGGTTTCTTTTTTGCTACAGCTTAAAAAAGCCATTCCAACAAGAAAAAATGCAATTCGTTTTCTAAATAAATTCATGCAGTTATAAAGTTTAGTTGATTGTATTGGTCTATTCCTGACCAACTGGTTACATTTTAAGTACAACAAGCCTGTAAATATAAATTTTATAACAACAACCTTTATAAGTAAATTCATAAAAAAAAAGATACGAGCTGTAAAAACTCGATTTCATACTCCAAAAAATATAAAACAAGCTTTTACTTCTTTCATATCCTATAGCAATATTCCTTTAGCTAATAATAATTTTATGTTCGAGACGGTACTGCGAAGCACTTTTACCGGTATACTGCTTGAAAGATTTACTAAAGTGACTAAAATTATTGAACCCGCTTTCATAACACACCTCATTAATACTTATAGGTTTCTCTGCCAAAAGTTTTGAAGCATGTACCAAACGGTATTCGTTTACAAACTCCGTAAATGTTTTATTGGATATTTTTTTAAAGTAACGACAAAAAGAAGGTGTCGTCATGCTAATCAAACTCGAGACTTCGTCTATAGCAATCGATTCCTGAAAATGATCTTTCACATAATTAAAAATTACATTCATTCGGTCATTGTCCTGCGTTTGCAATTCTAGCGAAAAACCGTCGGCATTCAGGATGGTATATTCTTCTGATGAGTCTAATTCATCCAAAATACTTAAAAGCGTCAACAAGCGCTCAAACGGAAGTTGATTTTCCATCATCTCGATTCGTTCACCTACCCTTTTCTTGGTTTCTCCGCCAAAAGCAATTCCTCCCTTTGACTGACTCAGGACATTTCGAACCTTTTTCATTTCGGGTCCGGCGAAAAAATCATTCCCTAAAAATTCAGGTTTAATGTGAATTACGGTTTCATCTTTATTTCCGGTTAGTTCATTTGTAAAACCACAATGCGGAAGATTCGCCCCGATCAGAAGCAAGCTGCCATTGGTATAATACGAAACATGACTCCCTATTTGTCTTTTTCCCGCGCCCCCATTTATGTAAACCAACTCAATTTCGGGATGGTAATGCCATATATGTGCCTTGCTGTTGGTTTTCTCAGCATGTTTGGTATAGGTAAATGAGCTTCCGTAGGAATTAGATATCACTTCAAGAGCTGGGGCAATCGTCTTCATGATAATGACTTTAAAAAATAACAACAAATTTAACAAAAACACCTAACATAATTCACATTTTAACCTATAACGGTTTCGTAATTGAGAATATCTCATGAAAAAGCAAAAAAACTACATCTCGAATTACGATTATTGCGTCATTTTTTTTAGTACTCCTAATTTTTTGATTCTTTTTTTTAACATATACTATTTAAACCCGTCTTTTTATAAACATATAACATTTCTGTAAGAATTAGAGACGTTTTTCAAAAAATTAAAAAAACTCCAAACATTAAAAAATAACAACCTAATTAACTAAAACACCAATAATAATTCAAATTTTAACCTATAACGGTTTCGTAAATGAGAATACAGCACATAAATAAGCAAATAGAGTTGTGAAAAAAAACCAGATACCAAAGTAATTTAGCCTCAGAGAAATGAACCAATCATTTAAAACTAAAAGCTATGAAAACGATTTTAAAATTAAGTTTAGTCTGTGCAGTACTTTTAACCGGATGGAACACTTACGCCATTGACGGAAATGAAAACGGCAATAATGATTTTAACCTTCATGTATTAAAAGCCAATGGAAAGCTCATTACGTTTGCTCTGAACCAGGTACACAAGGCCAGTTTGAGTATTTATGATAAAAGTGGCTCTTTACTCTATACCGAAAATGCCTCAGGCAAAGACGGAATTTTAAGAACTTTTAGTTTAGAAGAATTTCCGGAAGGAACTTATTTTCTGGAAGTTGAAGACAGTTTTAAAAAAGTGCGACATGAAATTACGATAACCGATGACAAATCTGTGTTATCTTCTAAAGCAGTTTCATCAACATACAAAGCAGATTTCTCTGCTCAAAATTCAAACGTAGCAGTACGTTAAAAAAGTTTATACTCGCATAAAGTATAAAAATGAGGTTAGATAGTTAGTAAAGTAAAAACGTGATTGTTTTAAAACAGCTCTTTGTGGTTATTGAGCTGTTTTTTTTTGCCTATAAACTAAGCAGCTTAAACGCAAGGTGCGCAAGGCTTTTTTATATATCTTTTTATACAAACACAAAGTTCGCAAAGCTTATTATTGATAAAGCCTTGCGAACTTTGCGGTTAAATCCTAAAATACATTTTGTAAGAAAGAGAAGCAAAAATACATTATCTTAACTTTTACAAAACATTAAAATATAACCACAGAATTAACACTAACACTTAAAATAATTCATAATTTAACCTATAACGGTTTCGTAAATGAGAATATAGCATAGAAATAAGAAAATAGAGTTGTGAGAAAATTACCCTCTTCGAAGTAATTTAGCATCAGAGAATTAGAACTATTAATCTAAAAAACAAAAGTCATGAAAAAGATTTTAAAATTAAGTTTAGTATGTGCAGTGCTTTTTACAGGAATGAGTACGTATGCAATTGACGGGAATGAAGATTTTAATCTTCATGTATTAAAAGCCAACGGAAAGCTGATTACGTTTGCCCTAAACAAAGTGCAAAAAGCAAACCTGGCGATTTATGATAAAGATGGTAGTGTGCTTTATTCTGAAAACGCTTCAGGTAAAGAAGGCATTTTGAGAACTTTTAACCTCGAAGAACTTCCGGCAGGAACGTATTTCTTAGAAGTGGAGGATAGTATAAAAAAAGTAAGACATGAAATTACAATTACCGATGCTACAACTGTATTGTCGAGAAAAGCAATTTCATCCAGTTATAAAGCAGGTTTTTCTGCCAAAAAAACAAGCGTAGCGGTACGCTAAAAAGTTTATACTTCAACAGTATAAAAGTGAGTTTATCTAGTTAGTAAAAATAGTACATTTTAAACAGCTCTTTGTCGTTATCGAGCTGTTTTTTTATGTTCATTTTTAATCTCAAACAACTGATCTTTATAATTTTAGAAAAATATTCTTAATAATTATAAAAAGGTATTTTATACACTATTAAAAAAATAGCAAATAAAAACATCCATCATCCCAGTAAATACGTACATAGTTCAGGTAAAACACAGAAACATCTTTAATTCAGCAATTTAAGTATTGAAAAAAGTAAGTTTTTTGCATAAAATTAAATTTCTATTTGTAGTTTTACGCGTTGCAAAATGAGTAATAAACAATTAAAAAAGACATGACAAATTTAACGAAGGTGGGCTTAGTTGTTGCCGTATTTCTAACAACAATTTTTACGTATGCATTTGATGGAAAAGGGGATTATATTTTGAATATAAAAACCGGAAATGGAAAGGTAGTTAGTTTTACTTTAAACTCCATTGAGAAATCAGTTTTTACTATCTATGATGAAAACAATAATTTGGTTTACACAGGAGAAGCTGCTTCAAACCAATTAGAGACTTCAAAAACTTTAAGTTTAGAGGCATATCCTGCCGGAACTTACATCCTGGAAGTAAAAGAAAATGGTAAAGTTGCCAAACATGAAATTAAGGTTTCTACTAAGAAATCAAAAACTGTAAAGATGGACGAATCAGTGAATAAAAGCCCTGCTTTCCGTCGCTAATTGTTTTTACTTGAAATTGAAAAGCATCAGCCCGGCTGATGCTTTTTTTTTGTTTATTCCTTTTCTTTCCCTCGTAATTCATTCCCTATTTGAACTAGCTTCCAAAACACAACAACATCTTGCGGTATAGGAATTTTTAGCTCATTGATTTTTAAATCTTCTCTATAAAGTGACGAATTCAAAATAGCATAACTTAAATCGAAAACATCAATTGCTGTGCAGCTTTGTTTAAACTCAGGTCGTAATTCCTGACTATGAGCAAAACAAACATTCCCAGTTTCTTTCTCATCCATAAACAGTAAGCCGTAACCATTTGCAATAAATTGAAACGTTTCGGGATTTAATGCCATACCATTATTTTCTGCTTTTTGAAAAAGCATCTCCAGCGTAAAATAGCTTTGACTGTTCTCTAACGCTACTTTTAAAATAAGCTCTTCCAACTCAGCATTAACAGCAAGCCCAACTCTATGTTCTACAAGACGCAAATTATTAATTTTACTTAAATAGTCTTCAATTCTCATACTGCCGTCCTCTAAATCTTTATAAAGTTAGATTATTTTTTAGCGTAACTAAAATATTTTCAAGCCTTAAACGTTTTTATATCCATAAGAAATTATTTACCAGACAAGAATTTACTATTGTTTTCGACTCTAATTTTATCGATAAAGTCAAAAAAACATCGCCAAAATGCATGTTATATTACTGATTTAGATATATTTGCAAAAAACACAATCAGCTAACATTAAATAATTCTCTTGCTTTTAAATTGTTCCAAAAAAATATAAATAATATCAAGTCCCCATTTAAATCTATTTCCATGAAAGAAAAACTAGCTGTTCTAGTGCTATTGACTCTTTTTTCAATTCGTGTTTCTGCTCAGGATGAAAAATTTTATCAAACGACTAAAGTAAGCGACAAATACGTTTATGTTGATGTGATGAAAACCTATGAAAGGGTTGCCGCAAAAGGCTACAAATCTGTAGATTTATTTCAAAAGTTAGGAAACTCCTCGTACGCCAAATGTAATATGGACAAAGCCGCCAAATGGTACCGCGAGCTTTTTGCCCTTACCACCGATTTAGAACCTGAATATTACTACCGCTATGCAGAATCACTGCGATCGATTTCCCTATATCAGGAAGCCGACGCTCTTATTGAAAAATTAAAAACAAAAGTTCCGGTAAAAAAGAAAGCTTAATTCGCTAAAAACAACCACAATATTGTCATTTCGACCGAAGGGAGACTCGAGTGATAGCGAATAGGCGAAGCAAATCACATTCGAAACGCTACAAAGATTAGCGACTTTCTTTGCGGAAATACTGGGGTGATTTCTCCCTTCGGTCGAAATGACAAACTGTATGGAGTTTTAGTTCTTTATTATTTTCTTTGAGATGATAGTTCCGTTAACTTTAGCTCTCAAAATATAAGTACCTGGATTTAGCTTAGAAACATCAATTTTATCAGCAGTAAAATCAGTTTTATTGCTTACTAACTTTCCATTTAAATCAAAAATCTGAGCATTTTCAACTTGGTTATTATTTTCAGCCTGTATACTTACAAAGTCAGTTGCAGGATTTGGGTAAAATACCAAAGGTGATCTACTTTCTATTAATGGAGTACTTAAGTTATTACTATACTTCCATAATTTGCGCCCCTTTGCGTAATATATATCGCCATTATAAACAATGGCGTCTCTTATATTATCTAGTACACTAATGTTTTCAATTGTATTTAATGCTCTATTAAAAATCCACCCTTTTCTCGAATATTTATCCTTATCTATTTCTGATATAAAATACTCATTATTATTAATTTTAAAAATCTTAGAACAATCAAATAAATAAATGAAAGCATCAGTCTGTTCTATAGTATTTGATAATTGCTTTAAATTTGACACTTTGTAAGTTGCAAAATCAAATGACACTAAAGATGCGGCTCCTATTTCATTAGATGAAAGGAAAAGCAAAGAATTATCTATTTTAATAAAATTCGAGGGTGAAAAATATTTTTGACTTGTGTGCGTATATATTTCGTTCAAAGTTCTATTTGCTGGATCAAATTTCCATATTGACAACTTATGCTTATTCGCAGAAAAAAATATGAAATACAAATTATTATTTACCTCTATCGCAGAACTATAATTCACTAAATCACTTTGTGCATTCCACACACTTCCAATATTTTTTGTATTTTCAAGCGTTCCATCTGTTTCATAGAGAAAATGTCTCGTAATAAAATACAACTTGTTGTTAAATTTTATATACTGAGATAATGCATTTGTACCTGAGTATCCCGAACCATTTCCGCTTAATAATGGACTAATAGGATAAGTTCCTTCTGCGGTTCCATCACTTCTCCAGATTCTACTGCTACTTAATCCTGTAGCTGAAATCGTGAATATAAAATTCCCATTCAACTCGCCTACAAAACTTGGGTCAAAAAAGTAATTCTGAATATCTTTAATCATTACAGCCCCACCTATAGATCCATCTGTTCTCCAAACTTGCAAATGATCGTTACCTATCCTAATTAAAAAAAAAACATAGTCTCCCACAGGAAATATCCTCAGAACTCTTTCCTTTAGAAAATTTGTCAATTTTATGGTACCATTTGTCGTTCCGTCAGTTTTCCATATGTCAGAAAAATTTTCAGTGCCTGCTATAAAATACAAGTCATCTTTGAAGGTTACAGAATAATCTTCCGACAATAGGGGATAAGATCCTTTTTTTCCAGGGTAAATATCTGCTATCATTTTTGTATTATTGGAAGTTCCATCCGATTTCCATACTTCTCGACCAAACTCCTCATCATATCCTTCAAAGAGAATATGATCATTAAATTTTATAAAGTAATCAGGATTTCCATAAAAATCATAAATTTTTTGTTGAGCGCTAAGATTAGTAAAATTAAAAACGAAGATAAAGAAGAGTAGTTTTGTTTTCATTAAAGGCAATGGTTGATAATTTAATGCATAATATTGTTAAAAAAGGCGCAAATATATAATGATTATTATTACAAATATCATTAGTAAAAAATATAAAAATCATGTATACAAAAAGAGATTTGACAGTTCAACCAAACCACTTTTTAATAAAAATACGAGAAAAGAAAAAAACATATTTCCCTTCTTGTGCCAGCGCGATAAATTAAATACAAAAGCTATGAATCATGATACCAAAGAACTTTTTAATTATTTAAATCAGTCTATAGCAAATAATGCAACTTACAGAGAGTTATCGAATTTATGTTTAACATTATTTTGTACTTGTAGCATTTTACCAGAAAGGTTTGAGACAACAATTATTAACAAAGAAAAATTAGCAAAAATATTTTCTAAAATCGCAAAAGAGAAAAATATTGTTTCTTATCCACCAACTGCTTCATTTTATGGAGCTTCATTTCATAACACTCATAATAAAGGACATTGGCTAGAAGTAATGGCTAGCGTACTTAAATTAGCACGAGAGCCAAATATAAAAGAAGCTAAAAATTTATTAGCATAACTGCTGTTAGGATGAGCAACTCCTTCGTGCATTGCTTTGGATTCATCTGGAAATACTCACCAGCAACGAGAAAAACAACCACAATACTGTCATTTCGACGAAGGAGAAATCACATTCGAAACTCTACAAAGATTGGCGACTTTCTTTGAGGAAATACTGGTGTGATTTCTCGCACCTCGAAATGACAAACTGTATAGAGTTTCATTCTTTGTGTTCACAAGCGAGACGCTTGCTCTAACAAGGAGGCACTTTCATTAAATGATTAAATTTTCATTTTTATAGAAGCTTCCTTAACTTTTAGTTTTTAATGATCTTTTTATTAATCAAAGTTCCATTCCATTTTATTTGAGCAGTATAAATCCCTTTAGGTAAAGGAGATATATCAATTTGAGAGGAATTTGACAACGTCTGAACCAATTTCCCATTTAAGTCAAAAACACTTATGTTTTCAACTTCATTATTATTATCAATATTTAATTGCATAACATCAGATGATGGATTTGGGTAAAAAACAATCGCCTTTTTTTGAGTTACATCAATTGTGCTTAAATTATTGGTGTACTTCCAAAATCTATTTTCTTTAGAATAATATAGATAGTCTTTATAAATAAAAGGGTTCCAAATATTGTCTAATGCACTAATATTTTGAACACTTTGCGTACTAGAATTGAATACCCATCCCTTTCTGTCATAATTTTTATCTATTACTGAAAGAATTAAACTTTCCTCATGATTAATTTTTATAATAGAACCATTAGTATTAGCCAAATTAGTTACAGGCAATGTCAAATCATTCGATGCTGCTAACTGTTTAATATTTACAATAGTATTATCAGTAAGATTTAACGATACTAATTCTGTACCTGCAGTTTCATTTGAAGTGGTAAAAATCAGAGAATTCCCAATATTAACTAAATTTGACGCAAAAAAATACTCACTGGTAGTCTTTTCATAAACTGTAGTAATGGTTTTATTGATCATATTATACTTTAATATTACTAAGTTATTACTATTTGACATATAACTTTTAACGGTAAAAAACATTAAATATAAATCGTTATTTACTACAATAACATCATCATAGTGAACCAAATTTCCCAAACTTCTTACCCTGGCAACATTTTTTGTGTTTTCGAGAGTTCCATCAGTTTCAAACAAAAAATATCTGGTAGTAAAATAGAGTTTCCCATTAGCTTCAATAAACTGTGTTAGAATAGAAGTTCCTCCACTCCCATCAAGATAACCTGAACCGTTACCATCATATTCATCAATTAAAGGAAATGTTCCTTCAGATGTTCCATCGCTTCTCCAAACTCTTGAATTATTAGTCCCAGGAGGCTGAAATGAAAATATAAAAGTATTATTACATTTCCCTTCAAAAGAAGGCGAATTCCAAATCGACAAATTATCTTTTATTAAAACAGTTCCTATAGTTGTTCCGTCAGTTTTCCAAACCTCTAATTTTTCATTATCTTTTTTAAGTAGAAAATAAATTACATTCCCAACTGTTGTTAATTTTAAAACTCTTCCGTTAATAAAATTAGTTATTTTTTCCGTTCCGTTTTCAGTACCATCAGTTTTCCATATTTCTCCTAACGAATTTTCATCTTTTGCCAGAAAATAGAGCTTATTATTCAAAACTGCGGCATTTAGCGCTAATGAACGAGCTATCCCATTACTACTCCCCGAATAAATATCCTTTACTAAAGTCGTATTTGCCGCTGTTCCATCACTCTGCCAAACCTCTAAACCTGTACTCGGTTGAGAAGCGGTAAAAAAAATCTTGCCATTAAGTTGTATACAATTCCCTGAACCCCCTGGAGCAAAATTATAAATTTCCTGTTGTGCGTTAACTTCAATAAATAAAAGACTTAAAAAAAGTAAAAGTAATTTTCTTTTCATAGGGTTTTAATAGTATAAATTTAGTTAGACAATAGCTTGAAAAATTAGTACGTAAATATATACTAATAATTAAAAAGTAGTAAAAAAAATAGAGGATTAATTAAAAAACTAATCCTCTACTTTCTTGATCCTCAAAATAGCTACATATTCCTTCTATACTGCCCGCCTACTTCAAACAAGGCTGAAGTAATCTGACCTAACGAACAAACTTTTGTGGCTTCCATTAAATGATCGAATAGATTTTCGTTTTTAATGGCGGCTTCCTGTAGTTGGCGCAAGTGCTCGTTTACTTTTGCTTCGTGAAACTGGTGTAAGTTATCGAGCATCGTAATTTGATATTGTTTTTCTTCTTCGGTGGCGCGAATTACTTCTGCCGGAATAACCGTTGGAGATCCTTTTGAACTTAAGAAGGTGTTTACCCCAACAATTGGGAAGTCTCCGTTGTGTTTCAGGGTTTCGTAATACAAGCTTTCTTCCTGAATTTTAGAACGTTGATACATGGTTTCCATGGCACCTAATACTCCGCCACGTTCTGTGATACGGTCGAATTCTTGTAGAACGGCAGCTTCTACCAAATCGGTTAATTCTTCGATGATAAACGATCCCTGAATTGGGTTCTCGTTTTTCGCCAGACCTAATTCTTTATTGATAATCAACTGAATTGCCATTGCTCTACGCACTGATTCTTCGGTTGGTGTGGTAATCGCTTCGTCGTAAGCATTCGTGTGCAATGAATTACAGTTGTCGTAAATTGCATACAAAGCCTGTAAAGTAGTACGGATATCATTAAAATCAATTTCCTGTGCGTGTAACGAACGCCCGGAAGTTTGAATGTGATATTTTAGCATTTGTGCTCTTTCGTTGGCTCCGTATTTGTTTTTCATGGCTTTAGCCCAAATCTTACGCGCCACACGACCAATTACTGAATATTCAGGGTCTACTCCGTTCGAGAAGAAGAACGATAAGTTTGGGCCAAAATCGTTGATGCTCATGCCACGGCTTAAGTAATATTCCACGTAAGTGAAACCATTCGAAAGCGTAAAGGCCAACTGTGTAATTGGGTTCGCTCCTGCCTCGGCAATATGATATCCTGAAATCGAAACAGAATAAAAGTTACGAACGTTTTTCGTAATAAAATATTCCTGCACGTCTCCCATTAATCGCAAAGCAAATTCGGTAGAGAAAATACAAGTGTTTTGCGCCTGATCTTCTTTTAAAATATCCGCCTGAACCGTTCCGCGAACCTGTGATAAGGTTTTGGTTTTAATGTCGTTATAAACGTCCAAAGGTAAAACCTGATCTCCGGTAACCCCCAAAAGCATTAATCCTAAACCGTTATTTCCTTCCGGTAAATCGCCTTGGTATTTCGGACGTTCTGTTCCTTTTTCCTTGTATATTTTGTTGATTTTAGCTTCAACTTCTTTTTCTAAATCATTGGCTTTGATGTAATATTCACATTGCTGATCGATCGCCGCGTTCATAAAAAAGCCTAACAACATTGGCGCAGGTCCGTTGATGGTCATACTTACCGAGGTTAAAGCGTGAACCAAATCGAAACCTGAATATAGTTTTTTAGCATCGTCCAAACAACAAATCGAAACTCCGGCATTACCGATTTTTCCATAAATATCAGGACGAATATCCGGATCGTTTCCGTATAAAGTCACACTATCAAAAGCGGTCGAAAGTCGTTTTGCCGGCAATCCTGCGCTCACATAATGAAAACGTTTGTTGGTTCTTTCCGGTCCGCCCTCACCTGCAAACATTCTTGACGGATCTTCGCCTTCACGTTTAAACGGGTACAATCCCGAAGCAAACGGAAATTCTCCCGGAACATTTTCCTGTAAATTCCAACGCAAAACATCGCCCCAAGCTTCGTACTTAGGCAAAGCAATTTTTGGGATTTGTAAATGTGATAAGCTTTCAGAATGAGTCGCGATTTTAATTTCTTTATCACGCACCTTAAAGCTGTACACCGGATTTTTATATTTGGCTACTTTTTCGTCCCAATTCAGGATAATTTCCCAGTTGTACGGATCTAAATCCATTTTTACCTTATCAAACTGATTGAGTAACAGGTTCAAAAAGATTCTGTTTTCGTCATGTGCTTCCGTAGCGCTTGGTAAAACAGTAGAATCATCGATTCCGGCTTTATTAATTTGCGGAACTTTCCCTGAAACCGATTCTATGGTTTTAAAGATTCCGTATAATTTCTGTGCTACTTTTTGCTGCGAAAGCGCACTTTCGTCATAAGATCGGTTGTTCTCTGCAATTTCTGATAAGTAACGGGTTCTGTGTGGCGGAATCACGAAGATTTTCTCACTCATTTCCTTTGTAATCTGAAAAGTCGATTTCAACTCTGATTGCGTTTTCTCCACAATCTTGTCCATGATCGCTTTATAAAGCGTGTTCATTCCCGGATCGTTAAACTGAGAAGCAATGGTTCCGAAAACCGGCATTTCATCCGGGTTCTTATCCCATAAATTATGATTGCGCTGGTATTGCTTTTTAACGTCACGAATGGCGTCAAGAGCACCTCTTTTGTCAAACTTGTTCAAAGCTACCAAATCGGCAAAATCAAGCATGTCGATTTTCTCCAATTGTGTTGCTGCTCCAAACTCCGGTGTCATTACATATAAGGATACATCAGAGTGATCCATAATCTCGGTGTCGGATTGTCCGATTCCTGAAGTTTCAAGAATAATCAAATCGTATTTTGCTGCTTTTAAAACCTGAATGGCCTCGGCAACATATTTAGATAAGGCCAAGTTCGACTGACGTGTCGCCAGCGAGCGCATATATACACGAGGATTGTTAATGGCATTCATACGGATTCTGTCTCCTAATAATGCTCCTCCAGTTTTTCTTTTTGACGGATCGACAGAAATCAATCCGATTGTTTTTTCAGGGAAATCAATTAAAAAACGACGAACGAGTTCATCTACCAAAGACGATTTTCCGGCTCCACCAGTTCCGGTAATTCCAAGAACCGGAATTATAGAATTGGTATTGCTTTCGTGAATCTGATCAAAAACAGGTTTTGCGATTTCAGGGAAATTCTCCGCTGCCGAAATCAAACGTGCAATTGCTGTTGGAATTTTATTTTCGATATGATCAATTTCTCCGTTTAACTGATCTCCAATTGGATAATCGGCACGTTGCACCAAATCATTAATCATTCCCTGCAAACCTAACGAACGGCCATCATCCGGAGAATAAATTCTCGTGATACCATATTCGTGTAATTCTGAAATCTCGCTAGGCAGAATTACTCCGCCTCCGCCTCCAAAAATTTTGATATGCCCTGCTCCTTTTTCTTTTAGCAAGTCATACATATATTTAAAATACTCATTATGCCCTCCTTGGTAAGATGTCATAGCAATCGCATTTGCATCTTCCTGAATAGCAGTATTCACCACTTCTTCAACACTACGGTCGTGCCCAAGGTGAATAACCTCAACTCCAGTGGACTGAATAATACGGCGCATGATGTTTATCGCTGCATCATGTCCGTCAAAAAGAGACGCTGCGGTTACAATTCTTACTTTATTTTTAGGAATATATGGTATTTGTTGTTCCATTTTATGAATATGATAATTTTAAGGGAGCAATTTACAAAATATTACAACATTTGATCATGCTAATATCTTTTTGTTAACAAAAAAAAGAATCTTTTTTAATTCAGAGGGGTAACAATTTGAATACTAAGTTGATTTATCCTATATAAGTCTTATAAAAATGTTAACAACATGGCAATCTTGAAATATTTAAACAAAATACAACAACTTGAAAACCAGTATTGTAAACTAATTTAGTAGTATAGAAAAACCCCAAATTTTTACTTAAAACTACCTACAAAAGTAACAATGTAAAAATTAAAAAAATGAAAACATTATATCCACTCAGCCTAATTATAGTTCTAAGTTTTTTTGTGTCTTCTTTTGCCAAAACTGATCATAAGAACGTTTCTTATAAAAAAACTTCAACTATCGCACCCGTTTACAAGAATTCAGGTTCTGATAATGTAAACGAAATTTCAAATGACTTCTTTAAAAGATATTCTGATTTGAAAAAATATAAGTCTGACGTCATGTCATTATACAAAAATAGAACTCCGGGAACTATTTGGTTTGATGAAGATGCCATCAATGAGTTTGGTTCTGCATTATATCAAAAAGCTAAAAAAACGAATGATTTGGTTGTTCCTTATCAAAAAGAAATCGATGCTCTTTTTTCTTCTTCTTCAACAACAAAACTGTCTAAAATAGATGCAGATATGCTTTTGAGCACTTTATATATTGCTTACGCCAAAAAAAGTAATGCAGATGCCGGGAAAAAAATGTCATATGATGCTATGCTGAAAGATTTTTTAAATTACAGTACAATCGAAGAAGCCACTACTTCGACCACTGAAAATGTTAAAGTAACATATGATCAATATTATAAATTACAGGACGTTCTAAAAAAATATAAAAAACTAGACCGTTCTAATAAATGGAAACCTATTGTTCCGGAAGAAACACCATATAAAGATTTACGTCCGGATGCTGTTTCAAATACTATCGCCCAAGTCAGAACCCGTTTATACTTATTGGGAGATTTAAAAAATGATTCTAAAAGTAACGTTTACGACCGTGAATTAATGGATGCTGTAATGAAATATAAAGTTCGTAACGGTTTCAAACCTAACTATATTTTAGCAGAAGAACATATTAAAGAAATGAATGTTCCTCTTGCCGATAAAATGGAGACCCTAAAACTTAATATGGAGAGATGTCGTGCTATTTCAGATCAAATGGCCGGTTGCGATGAGTATGTTTTAGTCAACGTTCCTTCGTATGAATTGATTTATGTAAAAAATGGGAAGGTGCAACTAACTTCCAGTGTTTTTGTTGGAGCACCATTAACTAAAACAACCATTTTTAATGGTGAAATTGAGAGAATCGTTTTTAGCCCTTACTGGACCGTTCCGCAAAGTATTGTAAACAATGAGTTGAAAAGTAAAATCGCTGAGGATAAAAATTATCTGGCCAAAAAGAATATGGAAATCGTAAATGGTCAGGTACGACAAAAACCAGGACCGGATAATTCTTTAGGATTGGTAAAATTTATGTTTCCGAACCCTGATGACATCTATATGCATGATACTCCATCTAAAACTTTATTCGATTTTGAAAAAAGAACGTTCAGCCATGGTTGTATAAACGTAAAAATGGCAAAAGAATTAGCTGCTGCCATGCTTAAAGATTATCCTGAATGGACTCCCGATAAAATTGATAAAGCGATGGCGGGTAAAACCGAAAACAGTTTTAAACTAACTAAAAAAGTACCAATTTATATTACTTATTTTACTTCGCTGGTCAATGAAAATGGAGAAATTGGTTTCTTTCAGGATGTTTATGAGCGAGATGCTGAATTAAACAAAACGGTTTCTCCTCAGACGGGAGTAGTATCTAACTAAAGTCTAGCGAATTAGTTAGTTCGCTTCATCAAAAGATTTTTAATTGAAGCTGTAATTTTTAATGGGTAATTTTAGATTTGAATTAAGAGTCTGGAAGAATAATAGTATCTTTAATCCTTCAAACTCAAATCTAAAATTACCCTTTTTATGGAAGACGATTATACTGAAGTTAGAAAAAGCTGGTGGGACAGAAACTGGAAATGGTTTGTACCAACAGGATGTTTGAGCCTTCTGGTGCTGTTTGGTTTGTTTATAGCCGGACTTTTCTTTGGAATAACTTCTATGCTCAAAGAATCCGATTCTTATAAAGCGGCCATGAACGAAGCACAGCATAATACCATAGTGCTGGAGAAATTGGGTAGTCCAATTGAAGATAACGGAATTGCCTCAGGCATTGTTAATTCGAGCAACGGCATAGAGCATTGCGACTTACAGATTCCAATAAGAGGTTCTAAAAGCAGAGGAACTTTATTTGTAGTGGGAACCAAAAACGGAACATGGAAATACGAGGAAATGAGTCTTTATGTTGAAGACACTAAAGAACAAATTGATTTACTTAAAAAGTAAAATTCCACTCCAAACCAACCAAATTCAATACTAATTCTAAGATCTATCTGCGTAAATAACTGATGGAATACCGTTTATTTCGCAAGGTTTTTTTCTCTTTAAAAACATTCTTTTTAGTAGTTTGCTTCCCGTCCATATTCCTATATTTGGGCAAAAATTAACCTATGAGAAAAATTACATTGTTCTTACTGCTAGCCCTAATCAGCGGTACTTCTTATGCTCAGAAAGCAGACACCAACAAGAAAAAAGTTAAAATTACCATCCCAAAGTCGGATTCCTTCAAAAACATTAAAACCTACAACATTATCATCCAGGGAGATGATACCTGGAATGCGACTTATGCGAAGAAGAATTCAAAAACTTATGAGCATAATGTTGTTAAAAATACGATTGAAGATTACACTAAAAAAGACACTACAAATCCCGACGTTCGCGTTTTAATGGGATACAAAGGAGCTACTTATAAAAGAGCTGATAATGGTACCTACCTTTTAGATGGGGATTTCAAATATTTAGTTTTAGGAAAAAACAATGAAATCTTATATGAAAAAGGCACAAATGCTAAAATGTATTCTGGTACTTATGTAAACGGAAAACCAAATCAAAGTTTAGCCAGTGATTTGAATAACATTGGATACAAATACCTTACTGACAATAACATTCTTGCAACTGAAAAGGAATTTGCTTTAAACTACGGTTTGTTTGAGAAAACGGAGGAGTTTCCTGAACTTGTTGAGTTTAATACTAAAACAGATGAGTTTTTAAACAAAATTGCAGCCAATTCTTTAGACCAATCGTACCTTACTGAATTAGAAAAATTCTACTTGAGTTATGTTGGTAAAGAATACAAAAAATTAAAGCCGAAAGATTACAACAAAGTAATTTACCTGAACTTAGCTTTGACACAAATGTTTCTGCTAAATTTTGATAAATCTTTAGAATATCTTGAAACAGCCAAACAAGGTGCCGGTATGATGAGTTTATGGCCAGACGATGCTAAAGCAAATATCACAAGTTTAATGACCGTTAACCAGAAAAACTTAACAACCAAAGTTGAAAATCCAACATTTGATTCTGCTTACTTTATCTACATCAACGGAAGTGTGTCTCAAAATGACAAAAAACTGACAGGAAAATTAAAAACCGATCGTTTTACCAATCACGCAGAGGGTGGCATTATGCAATCTAATGATCCAACGGAAGCAAAGGTTTGGGCGTACAAAGATAATGGAGAAGTTGATTTTGTTGTCGTTAATGATAAAACAACGATCACTACTGATAAAGGTCTTGAGCTAAAATTCATTTCGTACAACAATAGCTTTATTCTAGTGGAAAAAACTGGAGATTCATGTTTCAAAAAATACGAATCGAGCTCGAATGATGTTTACTGTGAGAAAGACGGTAAATTTGTAATTCAAAAATAAAAATACACTTAGTACTACACGGTACAAAAAATAAAAAGAGGTTCAATTGCTAAAATTGAACCTCTTTTGCATTTATACGATATCTTCCTCTGTCTTAAAAAGGTACTAAGATACTGAGGTAATAAAGTTCTGAAAACAATAAAAGCTTAGCCCCTCAGAACCTCAGCATCTTAGAACCTCCAAAAACCCAATGTTAAGGATGCAACAAATTGTTTACCCTCCTGAAATAAAATTGTGGCTTTATTTTTGAATAAGTAGTATTTTTGAAACTTATAAAACTCATTTAATGAAAAAGATTTTAATTCTATCACTTGCCCTTACCTTTTCTTTTAGTTCTTATGCTCAGGTACAAAAAACCTTAGACCAATTATCTCAACTGTCGTCAAAAATTAAAGGCAACAGTGGTGTTGATATTGCTTCGGGATTAAAAGAAGCCCTGAACAAAGGAATTACGAAGCAAGTAAGCAAATTAACCGCTGAGGATGGTTTTTATAAAAATGAAGCTGTAAAAATCTTAATGCCGGAAGAATTACAAAGGGTTGACGCTACCCTGCGAAAAATCGGATTGTCCTCTCTTGCTGATGAAGGAATCAAAGTACTTAACCGTGCTGCCGAAGATGCCGTTAAAGAAGCAACACCAATATTTGTTTCTGCCGTTAAAAACATGTCCTTTACCGATGCTAAAAACATTTTGCTTGGCAATGAAAATGCGGCCACCAGTTATTTACAAAACAGTACTACGACCGCTTTATACGGAAAATTCAATCCGGTAATCAAAACCTCTTTTGAAAAAGTAGGTGCCGATGTGGTCTGGACCAACATCATCAAGAAATACAACACCATCCCTTTAGTGCGAAAAGTAAATCCTGATTTAACGGATTATACAACAAATCAGGCTTTGGCAGGTGTTTTTAAAATGATTGCGGTGGAAGAAAAAGACATCCGTACCAATATCAATGCAAGAACATCTCCTTTATTGAAAAAGGTATTTGCCATGCAGGATAAAAAATAATTTTTATTGTTAAACTGTTTATTTGTTTAATCGAAATTACGGTTCAACAAATACAATTAACCGATTAACCAAGAGCCAAAATGCAAAAAATTACCATTTTAATTCACTGTAAAGATCAAAAAGGAATCATTGCCGCAGTGACTACTTTTATTGCTAAAGTAGAAGGAAACATTATCTATATCGATCAGCATGTTGATGTAGAACAAAATGTGTTTTTTATGCGATTAGAATGTGAACTTACCAACAATCACGTGAGTCCCGAATCGATAAAAGAAGATTTTAGCAGAACGATTGCGGCCGATTTTAATATGTCCTGGGATTTGTACAAGCAGGAACAGAAGCCTAAAATGGCACTTTTTGTTTCCAAATACGATCATTGTTTGTTTGATATCCTTGGCCGTTACAGTGCAGGTGAATTAAATGTAGAAATCCCTCTGATCATTAGTAATCATAACGATTTACGAGCGATTGCAGAGCGATTTGATATTCCGTTTCACTGCGTACCTTTTACAAAAGACATTAAAGAAGAAGGTGAAGCGAAACAAATTGAACTTTTAAAAAGATATCAGATCAATTTTATCGTTTTAGCGCGTTATATGCAAATTGTCACTCCTAAACTGATTTCACTTTACGAAAATAAAATCATTAATATTCATCATTCGTTTTTACCGGCCTTTCCGGGGGCGAAACCCTATCATTCGGCTTTTAAACGCGGTGTTAAAATTATTGGAGCCACCAGTCATTACGTAACAGCAGAACTGGATGAAGGGCCAATCATCGAACAGGATATTTCGAGAGTTTCACACATTCACTCGGTTGAAGATTTCATCATGAAAGGACGCGATTTAGAGCGCATTGTTTTAGCCAGAGCGATAAAACTACATGCCGAACGAAAAACGATGGTTTACAGCAATAAAACGATTGTTTTTTCTTAGGGCAAAGGCTCAAAGAGGCAAAGGTTCTGAACGTATATTTTTAAAAAGTAAACCCGACAGGTTTTAAAAACCTGTCGGGTTTGTTTATTTAGAGGAAAAACTTTGTTCCTCTGAGCCTTTAAACCTTTTTATTAACGTAAATCAAATCGGTCAAGATTCATTACTTTGGTCCATGCTGAGACAAAATCTTTTACAAATTTTTCTTTGGCATCATTACCCGCATAAACTTCCGCTAAGGCACGAAGTTCAGAATTGGAACCAAATATAAGATCTGCACGGGTTGCTGTCCATTTTACTTCTCCCGTAGCGCGGTTGCGTCCTTCAAAAACTTCTCCGATTTCATCGCTGGCCTTCCAGGTTGTTCTCAAATCCAACAAGTTCACAAAGAAATCATTACTCAATGTTTCGGCTTTTGTTGTGAGTACACCATGTTTTGAACCGTCATAATTGGCATTCAATACTCTCAAACCTCCAATCAATACCGTCATTTCTGGTACTGACAACGTTAACAATTGTGCTCTGTCTACTAAAAGTTCTTCGGTAATGGCAGTTGTTGCGGCACTTTTATAGTTTCTGAATCCATCTGCTTTTGGCTCCAACGCGTCAAACGAATGTACATCTGTTTGTTCTAAAATAGCGTCGCCTCTTCCCTGTGCAAATGGAACGTCTACTGATAAACCAGCATTTGATGCAGCTTTTTCAATTGCAGCAGATCCTCCTAAAACAATTAAATCTGCGATAGATACTGATTTGCCTGAATTCGCAAAATCACTTTGTATGCTTTCTAAAACTGCCAATACTTTTTTGACCTGTCCTCCTGCATTAACTTCCCAACTGATTTGTGGTTCGAAACGAATACGGGCACCATTAGCTCCCCCACGCTTATCAGAACCACGGAACGTAGAAGCCGATGCCCAGGCCGTATTTACTAATTGTGAAACCGACAAACCACTGGAAAGAATTTTATCTTTTAAAGCCGCAATATCATTATAAGTCAACTCCCCTTTAGCCGCAGGAATCGGGTCTTGCCAAATTAATATTTCACTCGGAACTTCAGGACCTAAATAACGTGAAATCGGCCCCATATCTCTGTGCGTTAATTTGTACCATGCTCTTGCAAAAGCATCTGCAAATTTGTCGAAATTCTGGAAAAAGTCTCTTGAAATTGGTTCGTAAATCGGATCCAGTTTCAATGCCAAATCGGCTGTTGTCATCATCGGAGCATGTCGCTTGGCCGGATTGTGAGCATCTTCTACAGTTGTAGCGGCGCTTTCATCTGTTGGTGTCCACTGATGTGCTCCCGCAGGACTTTTAGTCAATTTCCAGTCGTATTTAAACAAGGTTTCAAAATAACCGTTATCCCAGGTCGTCGGATTTGGTTTCCATGCTCCTTCGATTCCGCTTGTGATGGCATCTTCCCCTACTCCGGTACCAAAACTGCTTTTCCAGCCAAATCCCATTTGTTCGATACTTGCACCTTCGGGTTCTGCTCCTACTAAGGCAGCATCTCCGGCTCCATGAGCTTTTCCGAAAGTATGACCACCCGCCACCAAGGCAACAGTTTCTGCATCATCCATTGCCATTCTTGCAAAAGTCTCTCTAATATCTCTGGCCGAACCTAACGGATCTGGATTACCGTCCGGACCTTCGGGGTTTACATATATTAATCCCATCTGTACGGCTGCAAGTGGGTTCTCTAAATTTCGATCACCAGTATACCTGCTATAAGGTTTATCACTGGTAGCTAACCATTCTATTTCGGAACCCCAGTTCACATCTTGTTCCGGTTCCCAAACGTCTTCTCTTCCACCTGCAAAACCAAAAGTTTTAAATCCCATAGATTCCAAAGCACAGTTGCCGGTTAAGATCATCAAATCGGCCCAGGAAATTTTATTGCCATATTTTTGTTTAATTGGCCAAAGTAAAAAACGTGCTTTATCCAGATTACCATTATCCGGCCAACTGTTTAAAGGAGCAAAACGCTGGTTTCCTGAACTCGCGCCTCCACGACCATCAGATATACGATAAGTTCCCGCACTGTGCCAGGCCATACGGATAAATAAAGGCCCATAATGACCATAATCTGCCGGCCACCAATCCTGCGAATCTTTCATCAAATCAAAAAGGTCCTTTTTGACAGCATTCAAATCTAAAGTTTTAAATGCTTCAGCATAGTTAAAACCTTTTTCCATCGGATCTGACAAATTAGAATGCTGACGTAGTATGTTTAAATTTAACCGATTTGGCCACCAATCTTTATTAGAAGTTCCTGTACCAGCAGTTTCTTTCATTTGCCCATTATGAAAAGGACATTTACTTTCGTTTGAATCACTCATTTTTTTCTGTTTTTTTTGATTAAAATTAATGGTCTCCTACCAAATGCTAATTTTTTTAAGAAACCACACCGCATTGATATTTAACACTTTATCAAATATACAAACTTATCTTTGCGATATTAATAAACAAAATTGATTGTTTTTATATTTTAATAGTTAAAAATTATTTAACGCTACAGAAAGCTCAAAACAGGGAATCAAAAAATCTTAACTTATGTTCAACAAAGTAATAACAAAACCTTAACAGCAAAACATCCATATAAGTTGGATCTTTGTAATGTAATAAACTGGTTATTTATTATTTTGGTTTTGGTTAGTTAAATGATGCCGGCGTCTTCGAGATGCCGGCATTTTTTTTTTGATGAAATTCCAATACTTTTTGGTTAAATTCCAATGTAAAAATTCCAATGAAAAAATCCCAAATTCCAAATTTATAGCAAGTTTGGAATTTGGAATTTGATTTTTGGGATTTATTTTTCTACTAACTCCAATTTATAGTAAGCTTGGAATTTGGGGCTTAAATTTTGGAATTTAATTTTTCAACCTTTCCTGTAGTATTTTAAAATAAGCAAAAGCCTTTAGCAATCGGCTTCCGTGCCAGGAGAACATTTCGCCGTCAACGAAAATAGTTTTGGCGTGATGTGTAAAGCGTCCGATCTCAAAGGCATCTTCTTCTTTAAACGGATAAGGCTCTGACGAAAGGAAAACCAAATCAGGATCGCCTTCCAGACGCATTTTTTTGAGTTCAATTTCAGGATAGCGGCCTTTATCGCCATAAATATTCTGAAAATGATTCAGCTTCAATAACTCATTAATATAGGTGTCGTTTCCTGCAACCATATAGGGATTTTTCCAAATAAAGTAAGCTGCTTTTTTCTCCGGAATGTCCTGAACGTATTTTTTAAAATCGTCTAAAGCGAAGCTTAGCTTATTATTCCATTTTTGAGCTTCGGTTCTGCAGTTGAAGAGCTGTCCAAAATCCGAAATCATTTGGAAATTATCTTCAATAGAAACAATATTGGTCACCCAAACCGGGCAAATTGTGCTTAGCTGTGCTACAATCTCAGGAGTATTTTCTTCTTTATTGCAAATGATAATATCGGGCTGCAATAGTTTTATCTTTTCAAAATGAATCTTCTTGGTTCCGCCCACCATTTTTTTAGTCGACTTAAAATGATAGGGATGCACACAAAACTTGGTGATTCCGATGATTTTCTCTTCTAAACCTAAATCGTAAAGCAATTCCGTCTGAGAAGGAACCAACGAGATAATTCGTTTTGGAGTGGTTTCGAAAGTATGTAAAGTCCCGATCTGGTCTACTATTTGTTTCATGCTTTTTTTGTTTCAGGTTTCAAGTTTCAGGTTTCAGGTTCTTTAACCGCAAAGTTCGCAAAGGTTTTTCGCAAGGTTCGCAAAAAAAGCTTTGCGTTCGTAGCGTAATCCTTTGCGAACTTTGCGGTTAATCTATTTATAAAGTTATTTAAACCTTAGAGTTGATAATCTCTTCCATTTCTTTTTGAACCTTAAGAGCTTCTTCTCTTGCTTTTTCAGCAAAGTCAGTTCCTTTTGAGGCGTAGATAATTGCTCTGGCTGAATTGACCAATAAACCAACCTGATCGTTCATTCCGTATTTGCAAACTTCAGACAAGCTTCCACCCTGAGCGCCAATTCCAGGAACTAGCAAAAAGTTATCCGGAACAATTTTTCTGACTTCAGTAAAATACTCCGCTTTTGTAGCGCCTACTACGTACATCAGATTGTGGCTGTTTTTCCAGGTCTTGGAAGTTTCTAAAACTTGTTTGTATAATTCTTTTCCGTTAACGTTTAACGTCTGAAAATCAAAAGCTCCTTCGTTTGATGTCAGCGCCAGCATAATGGTATGTTTATTTTCAAAAGCCAAAAACGGCTCTACCGAATCTTTCCCCATATAAGGAGCAACGGTTACACTGTCAAAATTCAAATCTTCAAAAAAAGCTTTGGCATACATGCTTGATGTGTTTCCTATGTCACCGCGTTTTGCATCGGCGATGGTAAACATTTCCGGAAAATTCTCGTTGATGTATTCAATGGTTTTCTGAAGCGAAAGCCATCCTTTTAATCCATAAGCTTCAAAAAAAGCAGTGTTGGGTTTGTATCCCACAGCCAAATCATGAGTGGCATCAATTATTGCTTTATTGAATTCAAAAATAGGATCTTCGGTTTCTAATAAATGAGGTGGAATTTTGGTCAGATCAGGATCCAGTCCAACGCATAAAAATGATTTTTTTAATAGAATTTGTTCGTGTAGTTGTTGTGTTGTCATTCTTGATTTTTTAGTTCTTCTAATGCAGTAGAAATACTTCCATTTTAGAAGTATGCAAAAATAAAAAAAGCCATTCAATTACGAATGGCTTTTTGGTTTTATATTCAATTTCAGCTTACAAATTGCCTAAATAAACAATTTCTGTTCTTCTGTTCTCTGCTCTTCCTTTAGCTGTTTTGTTGGATTGAACTGGTTTTGCAGATCCAAATCCTTGTGAACTTAAGTTTGCCGGATTTACTCCTTTTGCAATCAGAGCTTCCATTACTACTTTTGCTCTTGCTTCAGATAATTTCTTATTTGTTTTAGGATTCCCTACGTTATCAGTGTGTCCGTTAATCGCAAACTTAGCATTTGGATAGTTTTTCAGGATTTCTTTGATCGCATCTAATCTGCCTGAAGTTTCTCCTTTTCTGGCATCACTTAAAGTTGCTTTTCCGGTTGTAAAGAAAATAGATTTCGCTTCCACTTTCAGCTGTGCCAATGTTTCTTTGGTAACTTTAGGACAACCGTTATTTTCTGCAGGACCATATACTAATGGGCAAGCATCATCCTTGTCTAAAACTCCATCTTTGTCAGCATCTAAAATTGGACATCCTTTATTTTCTAACGGACCAGCAGCTTCCGGACAAGCGTCATCTTTGTCTAAAATTCCGTCTTTGTCTGTATCAGGCCATGGACAACCTTTGTTTTCTACCGGACCGGCAACTGCAGGACAAGCGTCTACATTGTCTAATAAAGTATCTCCGTCTGTATCAGGCCAAGGGCATCCTTTGTTTTCAACAGGACCCGCAACATTCGGACAAACATCATCTTTATCAAAAACTTTATCTCCATCCGTATCCGGCCAAGGACAACCCTTATTTTCTTCCGGACCAGCTACTTTTCTACAAGCATCTTCTTTATCGATAACACCATCTTCATCTGTATCTTTGAATTTCTTCTCGTAAACCGGTAATTTTACACCAAGGTGAAAATCAGCCGCTTTTGATTCTTTTGAAACCAAATTGGTAATAACAGAACCTGAACCAACAAAGAAAGCACCTAAGCGAATCCCTGATCCTACCTGCATTCCGCTATATTCCATCCAGGTCATTGGTACATAAAAACTAAACCATCTGCTTTCATAACGAGGCGTTAGGCTCACACGATTGGCAATACTGCTTCCGTTTAATTTAGAATCGCTCACCATGCTGATGTCACCATTTAAATTCAGATAGAATTTTCTGTACATGTTCCAATCTACATCGGCATGAATAGCCGTTGGTAAGTTTGTTTTAACTCCTTTAGAAGTTGAAACCTTTGTATAATGCTCGTTTAGGAAATCATACAGATTATCAGCATCATTTATCATTTTCTCTGTTACAACTCCGGTAACATTATAGGTATCTAATTTTGAATTCCTGTAATTAATCGAACCAATATCAGTAACCGAAAGACCAAAACGTACTTTGTATTTGTTTAAATCACGAAAGTTATTGTCCGCTCTTTTGGCCTTGTTTAAATCGTATTTTTCGTATTCCGGTCTCCATTCGTAAACAAGTCCAAAGTCAAAACCGAAACCATTTGAATTTGCATCAAATTTATAATCTTCATTAGCCTCAAAATCCTGGCTCGCTCCTATCGTTACTTCTCCTTCAGAAAGAAGAGTGCTGGCTCTTGGGTTAGCTTTGTTTTCTACAAACGCCACTTTTACTCCTCTGCCCTGAGCATAACCGTTTACACCTCCCTGAAGGTACTTTGCTGTTAAACCTCCTTTTAAGAAATGCTGATTATTTTGCCATAAAACGGCAGCATAAGAAAGACCAACTTCTCCCCATGAATTAGAAACTGCATTTGGATTGCCTAAGTTAAAATTAAAATTACTGGCATGATCTAAACCATCTTTCACTTCATTTACAAGGCTACCATTAACATTATAGGCATTAGTAACAGATCTGGCTCTTGTAAAAACAGCAATCGTATGTTTTGGAGCAATATTAAACATGAAAGAAGGCCCCATGATATCAAAATTAACCAAACCATTGTTGGCGTTGGCTGGTGTCATGATCGACTGACGGTCAAAATCATATCCTTTTTTGTACACATCAAAAAGACGAACACCGTAAAGATCATTCGATACCGATCCACTGATCGAAAACAGGTTAATATCGGTTTTAAAACGGGAATCAGCGATAGAAGCCGGATTAAAAAGAACACTTTGAACACCTGCATAGTTATCATGCGTGTATCCCAGATAAGATTGAGATCTCGCCGAAAAAGTAATTGCAATAAGTAATAAACTGAGTAAAGTTTTTTTCATTAAAATTTGTTTTTGTTTGGGTAAATTCGGCGGCAAAACTACACTATTTGAATCACAAACAGGTTAAGTAAACATTGAATTCCTGTAACTTCTTTAACAAATTATGTAAGAAGATCAGAAGGCTCATTTTCTATTTTTGGTAAACAACCTTTAATCAGACAATTATGATCCCGCATATTGGAATAACACCAAAAAATTTAAAAAAGAGTACTGCGCTATTAGCCACGATTTTATCTAACGAAATGACCCTTTATGTGAAAACCAGAAAATTTCACTGGAATATTTCGGGAAATAGCTTTATGGAATTACACCAATTATTTGAAGAGCAGTATCGCATACTGGAAGCCCATATTGATGAAGTTGCAGAACGCATCAGTCAGCTTGGCGACAAAACAATTGGAACAATGAAAGAGTTTATCGAGAATTCAACGCTAAAAGAGTCTCCAAAAGAATACCCTTCACAGAAACAAATGTTAAAAGAACTTTTAGAAAACCACGAGCAGCTGGTGACAGAGTTTCGAGACTATATTCCGGTTTTTGAAGCCGAGAATAACGATGCAGGTTCGGCCGATTTTGTGACCGGATTGCTTCAGGAACACGAAAAAATGGCCTGGGTTTTACGCCGATATCAGGCTTAAAAAGCTCAAAATGTGAATCATACAACTCTTCTTTAAATGGATGTAACAGAAAACCAACCACTAATCTGCAACTTTACAATACTATTAATCTTTAAAACTTAAGGTCATGAATATTACAGAAATAAAAGGAAATTGGAATGAGTTAAAAGGAAAACTGAAGCAAAAATTTGCAACTCTGACAGATGATGATTTGATGTTTGCTGAAGGAAAAGAAGACGAAATGTACGGCAGAATTCAGCAAAAACTGGGGAAAACAAAAGAAGAATTTCATCAAATCCTCTCAGATTTGTAACCCTTTCTGGCTCAATCGGGATACCGTCTAGTATAAATATTAGACGGTATTTTTTTGAGAAATTTCTTTATTATTTCAAATATTAGTAAATTTCTAACAATTGTTAAACGGTGTAACCAAATTTAAATTAAGTATCTTTAACCAAATTTTTATAGAATGAAACTATTTATAAAGTTTGACATCAACACCATTTGTTCGCTTTTTTTAAAGCACAATCTGGATCAGCATAAAATAAATTTTACGACCCTTGGTTTTGGTGAAATTGAAATCAATGATAATATGGATGCTGAGGCGCTTGAAGCTTTAAAAGAGAAACTGGGCCCGTGTGGTTTTGAAGTTGTTGAAAATCAAAAAAGTGTTCTGGTTCAGAAAATAAAAGATGCTATAATTGAACTTGTTTTCATGGAAGACAACAACAATTACAAAAGTTCTGTATTTTTAGCCGAAAAGCTCAACCATAGTTATGGCTACTTGTCGAATGTATTTTCGGAAGTAACCTATTCTTCTATCGAAAATTTTATCATTTTACAGAAGATTGAAAGAGCAAAGCAACTAATTATTATCAACGAAATGAGTCTGACCGAAATTGCTTTTTTACTCAACTATTCAAGTGTAGCCCATTTGAGTACACAGTTTAAAAACACCACCGGAATTACACCCTCGGCTTTTCAGAGAATAATTAAGAAACGAAGAGAAAATTTAAACTAAAATCCAAATACCCACATTAAAATGCAAAAAAACGCATTACATATTTTATTGGCCGATGATGATGAAGACGATCGCCTTTTTTTTAAAGATGCCTTTGAAGAGATAAAGATCCAGACAAAAGTAGAATTTGCACATGACGGAATGCAGTTAATGGATCATTTGATGAATCCTGACAATACGTTACCTGATATTTTATTTCTGGATTTAAACATGCCTAAGAAAACCGGAAAAGAATGCTTAATCGAAATTAAAAAAACAGAGCATTTAAAAAACATTATTATTGCCATCTACTCTACTTCTTCCTCTGAAGAAGATATTGAAGACACTTTCATTCAGGGAGCGAATATTTACATTAAAAAGCCAAGTGATTTTAATAATCTCAAAAAAATAATTAATGAAGTCGTTACTGTAAACTGGCACTATCATACCTCAGGGTTAAATCGTGATAATTTCCTGTTGCGACTAAAATAGTAAAACACCAATGAAGTGGATCCCAAATTTTAATTCCTCAAACTCTTTGAGAGTTATTTTTGTAATCGCAGTTTTCATTCTGTTGTTTCTTTCTTCTATCGCTTACAAACACAACCAGGACCTCAATGAGTCCAGTAAATTAGTAATGCATACGTATGAAATTAACATTCAGCTAGAACGGTTAATGTCAGCTATAAAGGATGCCGAAACGGGACAGCGCGGTTATATCATAACCCGTAATGCCCGTTTTTTAACTCCTTACCTTTATTCGCGTGACAAGGTAAACACTTCCTTCATCACTTTAAAAAAATTAACGGCCGACAACCCAAAACAGCAGGAAAACCTCCAAAGGTTATTCAAGCTCATCATTCAGCGTTTTGTTTCTTTTGAAAATTGTCTCAAATACAGCGATCCCAAAACCTACGACAAACGAAAACTCGACAATTATATGTTTGGGGGGCGAATTTTGATGGAGAACATTCGTTTTAAAGTCGACGAAATGAAAGACAGTGAAAAAAGCTATCTGGCCAAAAGGTTAAAAATTTACGATGCCGAAATTTCCCTGAGCCCGCTTTTTTCTATTTCGCTGTTTCTGGTTGCCCTCACTTTTATTTTATTGGCTTACCGACAAATCAGCCGTGATTTTGAACGTCTGAAAATCATTAACAAGCAACTCTTGATTTCCAGCGGACTTATGGCGGAATCTGAATCTATCGGTAAATTCAGTACCTGGCAATGGGATTTAGACACCAACAAGATCGATTATTCCGACAATCAATATCGTTTATTGGGGTATGAACCCAACGCTTTTGTTCCTGAAAAGGGGACTTTTTTAAATTTTGTCCATCCTGAGGACAAAGTAACAGTTGCAAAATCGATGGAAGGAATTCTCAATTACGAGCAATTGCCTTTTGTTTACTATAAAATTATGCTTCCAAATCAGGAAGTCAGACACTTTAAAACCACCGGAAAATTATTAACAGACCAACAGGGAAGTAAAATTTTACTGGGCATTAACTTTGACATTACCGACGAACATTTACTAAATATAGAGCTTCAGGAACGTAATCTGGAATTAGAAAAAAGCAATAAGGAACTGGCTTCTTTCAACCATGTTGCGAGTCATGACTTACAGGAACCTTTGAGAAAAATCCAGACTTTTATCTCCAGAGTTTCTGATGCCGACAAAGCTGTTATGTCACAGAGCGCCAGAGATTATATTGCCAAAATTGAAGTTTCGGCCAAAAGAATGCGCGTTTTAATTGATGATTTACTTTTATTCTCCAGAACCAATACTACCAAAAAAGAGTTCATTAAATCAAATTTAAATGAATTGCTAAAAAATGCCGAAGCAGAATTAACTGAAATGATCGACGAGAAGAAAGCAGTCATTACCACTACAAAATTGCCCAAATTGTCCGTTATTCCGTATCAGATCGAGCAGCTTTTTATCAATCTTATTGGAAACTCCCTGAAGTACAACCGTCCGAATATTGCACCCGAAATTGCAATTGAAAGCCAAAAAGTATTCTCTGTAGATTATCCCGAACTACTGGATCAGAATGTGAAAAAATTCCACAAAATAACTTTCACAGACAACGGAATGGGTTTTGACCCTCAGTTCAAGGAAACCATTTTTGTACTGTTCCAGCGACTGCACTCCAAAACCGATTACCCGGGAACAGGAATTGGTCTGGCCATCTGTAAAAAAATTGTCGACAATCATAAGGGGTATATCATGGCCGACAGTCAACCGGATCAGGGTTCTGTATTCACTATTTTTCTTCCGGATTAGTCACTCAAAAAAGCCTTTAAAAACCACATAACAAACGTTGTATAAATCTTTTATGGGAATTATATAACGTTTCTTTTTTATGCTGTAAAGCAAAATCTTCTATTCATCGCCATCTTTGTAAAGTAATACTTTATGAAGTAATAATGAAAGCAATCCCCAGAGTAAAAGCATCTTTTTTCAAAGCAATATTTTTATTGTTAACCCTAGTTTTTGTTGCATCATGTAAAAAAAGCTATCCAATAGAAACTTCTTTAAAAAATGAAACTTTTACCAAAAATGAAAAAGAAGAAATTGAAGCCTTTTTTTTTATCGCGGCGGCAAATGTAAGTCAATCCATTATTTCTAAAAGTCAAATTGCACAACAAAAAAGTTCTGACAGTACTATTCTCGAAGTAAGCAAAAAAATCGAAATTAATCAAAATCTGTTGTTACAGGAAATAACCAATCTGGCCAATAGAAAGCTTATTATTATTACTGAAATCAACGCAACCCGAAAACGGGACCTGTACGATTTGATTGATGCCAATGAATACAATTTCAACCACGCTTACTTAGATTCGATGCATGAATCATTGGAAGAACAGATTCGGTTATTGGAATCCATTTCAAAAGAAACAAATGACCAAACGATTCTGAAAATGGTTTTACAGTATCTGCCACAACAATATGAGTTTTCAAGAGAAATACAAAAATCAAAAATAGTACTCTAAACGCCTCTAAACGCTATTATTAACTAAACTATTTAACTATGAAAATGCACTTTAATTTTTTATCCGCCTTAACCCTTTTTTTAACAGCTTCATTCGGAATGCTGCAGGCACAGAACAATAATGTAAATACCGAGTACGGGATCAAAGGAGGGTTCAACATGTCGAATTTGTATTCTAATGATGCCAACGACGACAATGTATTGTATGGTTTCAATGCCGGACTTTATGCAACTTTACCAATCTCTGATTTTATTGCCATTCAGCCCGAAATCCTGTTTACCACAAAAGGAGCCAAACTAGAATACAATAATGCTTTTGCCAGTGGAGACTCAAAATTCAAACTCAACTATATTGAAGTTCCATTGTTGGTAAGAGTAAATATCACCAAAAATTTTAATGTTCATGCCGGTGGTTACGCTTCTTATCTTGTAAGTTCAAAAGTTACGGGTAGCGGAGATATCAACTTCGAGCAAAGAATCGATACCGATGATCTGAACAAGTTTGATGCCGGTCTGGCAGCGGGTGTTGGAGTCGATTTTGATCCAATAAGCATTGGTTTACGTTACAATTACGGACTAACAACCGTTGGAAAAGAAAGAACAGTTGCCGGAACAACCTATACTTTTCCGGACGCAAAAAACAGCAACCTTAGCTTGTATCTTTCGTATAAGCTAAACTAAAAAAGGATTTTATTAACCCTAAATACACAAGTCATGTCAAATTTATTATATACCATCGCAGTAATTCTGATCATACTTTGGGCTTTAGGCTTTTTTGTTTACAGCCTGGGAAGTATCATTCATATTTTATTAGTCATTGCTATTATTGCTATACTACTCCGACTTATTAAAGGTCGTGAAGTTTAAAATACAAATACTATTAACCACTTTATATTAATTACTAAATCGAATATTATGAAAACGAGCAGCACAATTTTAGGAATTTTAGGAGCCGCAGCGGCAGGAGCTTTTTTGGGTGTTTTATTTGCACCGGACAAAGGATCAAATACCAGAAAAAAAATATCAGACAAGTCTAAAGATTACGGAGACAATCTGAAAAACAAGTTCGACGGAATTGTAAGCACAATTACTTCAAACGGTAAAGAAATTATCGAAGAAGGAAAAGCAAAATTCAGCCAGGCAAAAGAAGACTTCAACTCGATTAAAGATGAAGCAAAAGCTGTAAAATCGAACTATTAAGAAAGTGAATTTTGTAAATCCTAAACATACCCCTCTATCATGGAATCAGATGCAACAACAAACGACAACTTAAATCTTTACGAGAAAGCAGAAAACTATACCAAAACGAGTTTAGAATTAATTAAGCTCAAAACGGTATCAGCATCAGCAGATGTTTTATCGACATTGACCTCTAGGATCGCGGTTGGAGCTGTTGTTGCATTTTTTACCTTGTTCCTCAATATTGGGATCAGTTTATGGATTGGAAAAAAATTAGGCGAATACTATTACGGTTTTTTTATACTGGCTCTTTTTTATCTCATTGTGGCCATTGTGCTGCACAAACTGCACCACAGACTTATTAAAACCCCAATTGGAAACATGATTGTTTCGAGTATTTTAAAAGAAACTAAAAGAGAAGCCAACTCTGATGTAAGTCAGTCAAAAAACTAAAAAAGACGGTTATGGAAACGATTTACACCCTTGATGCACTAGACCGGAAGATTCAGCTTTTAGAAAACCGCCAAGACGCCGAATGGTGTTCAATTAAAGACGAAATCGATGAAATTAAAGAGCATCTAAAACCTCTTAACCTCATTCGGAACACAGTCGAAGAAATCAACGAAACAGTTGGTTTTAAAAGCCATCTGGCACAGTCGGCTATCAGTATCGGAATTGGTTATCTGGCCAAAAGATTTGTGGTAGGAAAAAGTAAATCTACTTTCAAAAACATCTTCGGATCCTTACTACAGCTTGTCGTTACCAATATAGTTTCGAAACCGCACGAGCCTTCCCACGAAGATTCGGCACCCTAAAAATCGTCACGAGAGTAATGGTCTAACTAAAATTTAATTATTATGGAAAAGTTAAGCGAAATAATAGTCAAAAATGGTGTGTACATGTACTCTAATCTTTATAAATGTTTTGAATTCACAAGAGTATTTTTAGGTATCTAACTTGCTTTATACGTTTTATAAACAAACGGTTAATCGGTTAATATCCTTCACTATATATTTTTTTCTCTGAGGTACTGAGGTGCTGAGTAACTAAGGTTCTGAGGTTTTTTTAAAAGGTTCAGAGGTGCAAAGGGACAAAGGCACAGAGGTTTTATTGGAGAAAATAAAAAAAGAGCGTATTTCAACTGGTTGAAATACGCTCTTTTACTATATAAAAATCTTTATTGATTTAAACAGCTTAATCCGTCGCTACAAAACCTTTGCAACTTTGAACCTTTGTTCCTTTGCGCCTCCAGACCTAAAAAACTTAGAACCTCAGCACCTTAGAACCTTAATGTCTTAGAACACTTCCGAAGCCTCCTTCAATTTCTCCATGTTGTTCACCAACTGAAGTTCGGCAACAATTTTCTGAATGTCACCATTCATGATGTTTCCTAAATCGTATAAAGTTAAACCAACACGGTGATCGGTTACACGACCTTGTGCGTAGTTGTAAGTACGAATCTTAGCCGAACGGTCACCAGAACTTACCTGAGAAGTACGTTTGGTAGCATCTTCAGCTTCTTTCTTAGCCAATTCCTGTTCGTACAAACGAGAACGTAAAACCGTTAACGCCTTATCTTTGTTTTTATGCTGCGATTTCTGATCCTGACATTGCGCCACCAATCCCGTAGGAATGTGCGTCAAACGTACAGCCGATTTCGTTGTATTTACCGATTGTCCTCCAGGTCCTGACGAACAGAAGAAATCTACACGAACATCGTTCATATCGATCTGTACATCAAACTCTTCTGCTTCCGGTAAAACCATTACCGTTGCTGCCGAGGTATGTACACGACCTTGTGTTTCGGTTTGCGGAACACGTTGTACACGGTGCACACCAGCTTCAAATTTCAGGGTTCCGTACACATCTTCTCCGGTAACTTCAAAAATAACCTCTTTGAAACCTCCCGAAGTACCTTCGTTCATATCGACCACAGAAGTTCTCCAACCTTGTGATTCACAGTATTTAGTGTACATTCTGAATAAATCCCCCGCAAAAATACTAGCTTCGTCCCCACCCGTTCCGGCACGAATCTCCACCATTACATTTTTAGCATCTTCAGGATCTTTAGGAATCAACATAAATTTGATTTCCTCCTCCAGTTGCGGCAAGCGTTCTTTTGCTTCGTCAAGCTGCATTTTGGCCATTTCGGTCATATCTGCATCGCTTCCGTCAGCAATAATTTCGTTTGCTTCGTCAATATTTGCTAAAACAAGAATGTATTCTTCTCTTTTTTCAACCAAAGCTTTGATGCTTTTATATTCCTGGTTGAGTTGCACATAACGTTTTTGATCAGCAATAACATCCGGCTGAATAATCAAATCCGAAATCTCATCAAAACGCTGCTTTACATATTGAAGTCTATCTAACATTTTCTAATTCCTTTTATTGGACTGCAAAATTACAAAATTTTTGTTGAAAATTCTAGTATTGATTTTTAAGGTTTTTTGAGGGGAAGATTTAGTGGAATTAGGATGGTTTTTAGGAGCTTGTTCCTGCTATCCGCTGCATCTTTTTAGGCAGAAAGTTTATAGTTTAATTTTGGACGCTTTCGTTTGCCTAAAAAGGATGCCGCTGCTATCAGGGCTAGGGATTTAGTATTTTTGATTAGCTTTTATGGATTTCCGTAATATCATTGAATTTAAAGAAGTTGCTTTTAGCAAAATTCAGGTATTTCTACGTGGTGATAAATTTAAATTTAGTGCGATGTTTGTTCTTTATCTCTATTTACGATTAATCTAAAAAAGGATAGCGCTTCCATTATAATTAAAAACGTAGTCTTATTTTTCGACTTATGGCTTTCCGAAAGGAGATCGGAATTAAATAATATTAATCTGAAAAACATTCTAACTGCTGGAAACTTTGGAAGTTTTTTTAAATGAAAAACAGATACTTAAAAATGGGAATTGAAGATTTTTTCAAAGGAATTTTTGATGTAAAAAAAATACCAACAAAAGTATTTTTAGTAGTATTTATTGCTGGAACATTTATGTTCTATGCTCCACAAAAATTTGCTACAATCCAATTCAAGGAAGAAAGTGATTTAAAAATTTACGCTTATATTACTTACTTAATTTGCACAGGAATTTTCATAGTAAACTGTATTACTGTGATTGTGACTCACACTAATAATTACCTACTAAATAGACGATTAAAAAAAGAGTATAAAAAATTAATTCATAATTTAGATAATTACGAAAGAAGTGTTTTAAGAGAATTCTATTTATATCAAAAAAACACTTTAGACTTTCCATATGACGATAATATTATAAAGGGATTAGTAGATAAAAAAGTTTTATATTTTGCATCACTATTTGGGAGTAGTATAATGCCAAACGGTAGAAATTCAACTTTTAAAATAAACCGATATCTAAAAAACATTATAAGCAAAGAAAATGATTTAGGTTTGGTAAATAATCCTAATAAAGAACAACAGGGCTTTATTTTGCAAAACAGACCACATTGAACAAAGAATAATATACAATATATTGATAGCTAAATAATTCATCCAAAATTAAAATTTATGAGAAAAGTTACCATTTCAGCACTTCCTGAAGATATTGCAATGCAACTAATAAATGAAAACCATATTCTTCGAATTGCTGCAATAACAGAAAATTGTTTATTTCATAAATGGACAACAAAACTTCATGACCACCCAGCTAATAATGAATATCTTCAAGAACAAGACTATGGATTAGTAGAATTTCCCGATGGAAATATGCATTATGTTAGACCAGAACAAATACAGTTTCAACCTGAATAAATATAAACACTAGAAAATATAGAATTGTCTGTAACAGAAAGTTTCTAGGATACGTTTTCTATAAGTTATTACTAAGGAAATTATGAACCTAATATTGGAACAATAATCCCTTGTCGTTTAGAAAAGAATGAAAGCAATTCAAGATATGCGTGAGTAGCACCCTCACGCCAGCGAAGTAATTTTCGTTTAAAAAATTTAAGCGATTATATTCGCCATAATCAACTTATAAAAAAATACGTAATTTACTACATATAATAAATTATTATATGAAATTCTAACTTATTTTTCATATGAATTTATCCGATACTATTAGAACAGTTTTGAATAATATAAAACATGAAGGATTAACGGATATATTTCCTAGACCTTTTGAAGTTGATTTACTAAAAAATTCTATTTTTTATAATCAAATAGTTTCAGAAGTTAAAGATTCAATTACAAAAGCACTGGATGAAAATGGTTCAGGTCTATTAACATTAAAAGTTCACCCAATATCACATGTTTTATATCCCAAAAAAGAAGCTTTTGATTTTAGAAAATGTGCATTAATCGATGTGTTGGACACTGTAAAATATTTTACTCTAGTAATGCTGTTAGCCAAAGACATAGAAAAAGCTAGAATAAACAAGTCTAAAAATTGTATTTTTTCATATCGATACAAAATAGAAAAGGACAATCCATATATCTTTGACAAAAACTACAATTATACAACTTTCACAAAACAATCTAATGAAAATTTAAAAAAGAAAGATGTCAAGGTTGTTGTTAAATGTGATATATCAAATTTTTACGATAGGTTAAACCTTCACCGTCTAGAATCTTCTTTATTGTCTATAACAGACAAAAAAAATGTAGTTAAATTAATAAACGAATTATTGTTATTTTGGGCAAATCGTGACTCATATGGACTACCTGTAGGAAGTAATCCCAGCAGAATATTAGCAGAATCTTTGTTAATTGATGTAGACAAATTTCTATTATCCCACAAAGTGTCTTTTTGTCGCTTTGTAGATGATTATAGGCTCTTTGCTCCAGATGCAAAAACGGCTCATTATTGGTTAACATTATTAGTAGAAAGACTTTCTATAGAAGGCTTATTTATCAATCAAAGTAAAACTGCAATTGAGGATGTTTCGAACCGAAATGAAGACAAAACTAATGAAGACAAGACTAATGAAGACAAGACTAATGAAAATGAAAAACCTAAAGATGAATTCAAAGAAGATATAATAAGTGAAAAACGAATTATCAGTGGGTATTCAGGAACAATTCCAACAAAATTTAGAAATTCTAGTGAAAATGAAATCACTAAAATTAAAACTAATGATTACATTGACTTAATCTCGCACGTAGAAAACTCTAAAATAATATTACCCGATGAATTTAGAGAGTATTGCAAAATATTAATTTACAAAGAATTATATGATAATTTCAAACTACTGCCGTACTTGCTTAATAATTTTCCGCAATTTACTCCCTATGTCACGGATTTACTTTTAAAATTTAGAAATAAAATACCTCTAGAAATTAGAGCACATCTAAGAAACGAATTTAGTATATGGTTGAATGTGAAAGAAGTTTATATTCCCGAATATATTGCAATAGCTTTGGTAAAACTATTATCTGATAAATCATATTTAGATTTACAAGTTATATTTGATTACTTTAGACAATTGAAGAGAAATGCTGGTTCGTATATTGGAAGAGCTACTTTAGAAGCACTAGAGCCTATTATTGAAAGAGGTCAAGTATTAGAAATAAGACAGTATTACAGTCGGGCAGATAATTGGGAAAAAAGACAAATCGTTAAAATAATTGATCTTCATTTACATCGAGAAGAAAAGAATGCTTGGTTTAAAAATATAACTATGAACGATTCCACAGACCCATTTTTAATTCAGACTTTTAAACCAAAAAAATAACAATACCGTACTTACA
Organism: Flavobacterium sp.; assembly: GCA_023251135.1. Classification (GTDB taxonomy): domain Bacteria; phylum Bacteroidota; class Bacteroidia; order Flavobacteriales; family Flavobacteriaceae; genus Flavobacterium. The sequence goes on from JAHEZJ010000003.1 coordinate 122,451, forward strand.
AAATGTACCTTCTCAGCTGACCCTAGCCTTCCATTTGTGAACGTAATCCAAACAAAAAATATTCCTGAGTGAGAAAACATTTGCGTGATGCAGTTATTTAAGTCTAAACACAAATAAATATTTCTCACATAATAATCATAATATGTCAACAACAAAAAAAGGATCGAATAGAAAAATTGAAATCTCTATTTGTGCATGGACTGACTTACTTGGATATGGGTCAATGTTATTTGAATCTCAGTTTGATCCTACGGTAGATTTATCTAAAAAGGCAATCGAACGATTAGAACTTTTTCATTCAACTGCCTCAAAACATTCTCATCAACGATTTAATATTTATGCCCTAAATGATGGACTAATTTGCCAAAGAGATATATCTCCAAGAACAAGAAGTGTAACATGTGACTTTATAAAACGTGTTATAAAATTACATAATGACATTAATCTTGTAGATAAAGAAGCAGGTTTTTTTGGAGCACGAACTATAATCGCCGCTGGATTTAGAATGAGATCCGAATCAAAAATTATCGTTGAATCTGGAATAAAAAAGGTTCTATTAAAACAACTTGAAGAAGGAACTTTAACACCAGTCGAAGCAATTCATATGGCTATGAAAGCAAGGCCATATTTTGGAATTGTTCCTGAGCTACAAGCAAATTTTGCTTTTACTAAAGCATATTTAGTAGATTCTGAGGGAACCAAAGGTGGGTTTGGTGGTCCAAACTGTTACATAGATTTAAGTATTTTTAAAAATCCATTGCCTGATTTCATAACTTTTTCAGAATATGTTAATTGGAATAGCAATGGACTTTGGGGAAAATTTGGAAAACTAGAAAAGTTCGAATCAAATAAAGCTCATTTGAATAAAGATATGGGATTTTTAAGTGGTTTCGAAATTGCAGAAAATATTACTAAATCTCCAAATGCAGAAAAAAGAATTAGAAATATGTCAAAATCAAACCGCTAAGACATTGCATTAATTACAAATCCTCTAGCCGGCGCTGACGTCACACTAATGAACTCAAATCAAAGCTTTTCCCTTCCTGAAAAAGTTCACAAATTAAAACTTAATCATAAAATAGATACAACTCCTTGCTGGCGATAGCGCCCTAGCAAGAAAAATAAAACCTCAATCAAAAAACAACCAATCATGAAACATTTTCTTTTACTTTCTTTTTTATTCGTTTTCAATAACAATTTTGCACAAGAAGCCAAAATAAAAAAGGAAAAATGGCATTGGAACAATGAGCCCAAACAAGATACCGTTATTGGTTATGCTCAGGTTTTAAAAGTGGACAATGTGCTTTACATTTCGGGTGCTGTAACAAGCGAACTAACTCCGGCAGGAATCACAGCTGTTTATAACGATTTAAAAGCTTCACTAGCGAGTTATGGTGCCACATTTGCAAATGTTGTGAAAGAAAATTTATATACAACCGATATTGAGACTATGAAAAAGTATAACAACGTTAGGAAAAAATTCTACAATGGTGACTTCCCTGCAGCTACATGGGTACAAATCGTACAATTATACATGCCACAAGCAAAGTTAGAGGTTGAATTGGTGGCACATCTTCCTAAATAATTGGATTAAATTAAGATTACCTTTATTCGATAAATCTATCAAAATAGAAGCACAACTTAAATATCAAACAAGATATTTAAAAAACGGCTCTACAAAGTGTCCCAACTTAAAAATTGTGACTGGAATTAAAAAATTTATAGTCACAATAAAGAGCCATAGGCTCAACCAATATTGTAGAATTGGATTTTAATCCAATTTGAATACGCACATTGAGGATAGAGAACCAGCGGTTCGATATATTTTAACACCTAAAATATATGCCGTTCCTATGGAACTTTTAAAACCCAAAATCCTTTTTTCAACGGATTGAAATCCGTTGCTACAAAATATTTTATTCCTACGGAATTAAAGCATACGACCTCTCATGATTTTTTTAATAAAAAATTATAGAGATTATAATCAAACTATTTTGCATATTAATTTATATTCTTTGCATGGACAAGCGGGACGCTTGCGTCAGCAGCATATTTTTTTACTGAACTACAAATACACATTTAAAACAAAACAGTAATATATTTGGGTTTTAAACTCAACCTTATGAACAAAACACTTGTCACTGTTTTTCTTTTTTTCTCAATCATTGCTTTTTCCCAAACCAACAAGAAAAATGAAAATCCAATTGATGTTTTAGAATCAAAATGTCTGAATAAAGATGATATCTCGAATGCCGATATGTGTAATTGCACCATACAGGCGCGTGAGTCCTGGGATAAAGAATTGAATAAATACTATAACCTGCTAAAAGCAAAACTCCCAAAAGAAGCTTTTGATAGTCTGAAAGAATCCCAATTGCAATGGTTGAAGTATCGGGATAAAGAATACGCTTTTATTTCCAAATTTTACTTCGAAGTTCAACAAGGAACAATGTGGTACACCGTTGCCGAAAACAGAAAAAAAGAAATCGTAAAAACCAGAGCAATCGAATTACAACAATATTACAAAATGTTGGACTTTTAGATGGTTTCGGTTAGAGAATATATTAATTTCGCTGCTATAAATTCATATTTAATTCCTCCGTTTCTGAAGTGTTCGCATCCTAAGATATCCAACAAGAGGGCTCTTCCATTTAAAAATTCTCTTCTAAATAGTAAACAATCATATAGAATAAATAAAAAATGAAAAAACAAATTCTAATCGGTCTCGTTTTTTTGAGCTCCATTTTATCGGTAAATGCCCAAAATTGGAGTGGTTCAACACCTGGGAAAATTTATTATAATTCAGGCAATGTTGGTATTGGAGAAATAAATCCCGATCAAAAATTAAACGTTACGCAATCAGATGATATAGTAACTTCCAATCAATATCGTTTTCCGCTCAAATTAGTACTTAATGATAATATTGGAGGTTTATGGCAGGGAACGGGTGTTGGGATGAAGTTTCATCTAAATGCCTCAGATGCCAACTTTGATACCGCCGAAATAGTCAGCATTGCCAAAACGGCGGGTGTTTCAAATGGAGATTTGGCCTTTAGGACGGCAAAAGCGGGCGTATTATCAACACAACTTACGATTGATTCAGAGGGCAAAGTGGGGATCGGAGAAGTAAATCCTGATCAAAAATTAAATATTACCCAGACCGAAGATATATTAACTTCCAATCAATATCGATTTCCGCTCAAATTGGTACTAAATGATAATGCCGGAGGTCTATGGCAAGGAACAGGTGTTGGAATGAAATTTCATATAAATGCCGCAGATGCTAATTTTGATACAGCAGAAATAGTCAGCATTGCCAAAACGGCGGGTGCTTCAAATGGAGATTTGGCTTTTAAGACCGCAAAAGCAGGAGTATTATCAACTCAGCTTACCATTAATTCAGATGGCAAAGTAGGAATAGGAACTGACGCTCCTGCCTACAAACTCGATGTTGAAGGAACAATTCGTGCCTCTGAAATTAAAGTTTGTATGCAAGGAACTTGCGTTCCAGATTTTGTATTCAAAAAAGATTATAAATTAATGAGTTTAAATGAACTTGAAAAATTTGTAACCACCCAACAGCATCTGCCTGAAATAGAACCGGAAAAAGAAATGATTGAAAACGGGCTTAATATGAAAGATTTTCAAATGAAGTTGTTACAAAAAATGGAAGAAATGACACTTTACATCATTGAACAAAATAAGAAAAGTGAAAAACAGGAACAAGAATTAAAATTACTCAAAGCTGAAATTAAGAAACTAAAATCTGCTGAAAAATAAAGTTCCTAAAAACAACACATAGTAACAACTGTATGTCTAAAAGACGTCTCTAAACAGTAAACAATCAATAAAATACATGAAAAAACAATTTTTAATTAGCCTGGCTATATTTAGTTCCATCTTTACAGTTAACGCGCAATGGAACGGGACAAATCCTATCTCAACAGATGCTTCTGTGGGTATTGGAACAAGTTCAGTAACTTCTCCCCTAACTATTAGTAAATCGACATGGAACCTAGTGCCTACTGTTGAGATTAAACACATTCCTGAGAATGCTGGTTGTAACGGATGTTTAAATGTAGCACAAAAGATTTCTGTGTTAGATGATCAAGGAGCTAACAAAAGTAATATTGGTCTTTGGATCAATGCAAAAAATGCATTAAATAATTATGCAGCTGTATTTGAAAATGGAAATGTTGGAATTGGAACAACAACGCCAGTAGCAAAATTACATATAAACAATGGCGCAAATACTGATGCAGCTGTATTAGCAACCAGCACAGAGAATAATAAATTGATCGTTAGCAGTGGCGTGACTCAACCTGCCAATACATCGACATTTCGAATAACCCAAGAATTTGAAAACAATCGAAATAACGGATATATTAGTTTTCATAGAGGAAGCTCTGTAGATGGAGGCTTTTTAACATTTGGATCTTCAGGAGAAGAAAAATTAAGAATAGATCCTAATGGGAATATTGGCGTTGGAATCTTAAATCCTCTTTTTAAACTAGACGTGTGTGGTACAATAAGAGCAAGAGAGGTTAAAGTTGATTTAGGAGCAACCTGTGTTCCAGATTTCGTATTCAAAAAGGATTATAAACTAATGACCTTAAATGAACTTGAAAAATTTGTAACTACCCAACAACACCTACCTGAAATAGCACCGGAAAAAGAAATGATTGAAAACGGGCTCAATGTGAAAGAGTTTCAAATGAAGTTGTTACAAAAAATGGAAGAAATGACACTTTACATCATTGAACAAAATAAGAAAAACGAGAATCAGGAACAAGAATTAAAAATTCTGAAAGCCAAAATTAAAAAGTTGGAGTCTCATAAAAAATAGATTTTATCAGGCAATAGTGCTCCAAAATGCACTGGTCCTAAGAAATGTTTAAAATTAACAGTACGCAAATGTCTTTGACTTTGCGTATTTTTTTTGCCTCTTAAAAACCATATCTCTGGTAGAATCCACAGACCTTTTTACTACTCGTTCTAAAGGAATTAATTATACAAACATGAATTAGAATAAAAGTCAGAAATATCGATACAGCGCGATCAAAATCTATTATTACAATTAGAACCATTTCTAATGGAAGTTACAATCACGCAACAGCACATTCCATATTATTTTGCTCCATAATCTGCATATCGATTATTTTTTAAGCCACCGTTCCTTTTTCGTGTATGCAAGAGAGCGAGATACTAGCGCAAGCGAGGGCTTTCAGATTAACAAGAGTAATTATGGTTTTCCGTAAAATCTCTAAGTAGAAGATCGTTAGGTTTGAGAAATATTTACAAGGACATTTTTTAAATAGTTTAAATCCTCAAACAATAAAAAACTAATACTACAAAATATGAATGATTTTATAACAAACGGAAGCGAAATCAAATTAAGAATTATTTCTGAAATAAACAATGCGAAAGAATGCATCTATATTGCAATGGCCTGGTTTACTGACAGAGATATTGCAATGGCAATCATTGAAACAAAAAACAAAAATGTACTCGTAGATGTCATTCTTTCTTCAAATCTTCAAAACGAAACTGTAAAATTAATGCTAAAGGGTGCAGAAATAAGTGTTCACGCTTTTGAAACAGGTGACACTAGAGGGGTAATGAATCATAAATTTTGTCTCATCGACAATAAAATTTCAATTAATGGTTCGTACAATTATTCTATCAATGCAAGCCACAACAATGTTGAAAATATTCAAGTCTCAGATGACATTGCGATTTACTCTAACTTTTTATCAGAATTTGAACGTTTAAGGTATAATATCGATCACAATATTGGTGTAAATATTAACGTCTCACCTCCTCTTCCTATTCCACAAACTCAAGCACCACAACCTGTAAATATTATTGAAACTTTTTCGCAACAATTGCATAACCTTCTTTATTCAGCTGCACATATTAGCACCGAAGAATACAAAAAGAAAGGATACGAAAATTCAAAAGAAAGTAAAGGAAATATTGATATTTTCAGAACAGAATACCTAACCATCAAAGAGAAAATTAAAACTTATGCAACCGACGACGGTTTAAACAGTAAAAAAAACATCTTAACTTCTAACATCACAAACGCCTTTGAAAGGACAAAAGAAAATTTGGAAATAGAAAGACGAGATAAAATAACACTTGAGAAAAGAAATAATGAACTTGAAAAACGACAAGTTAAAGATAAAATAGCGGAATTAAAACAAGAGAAATTCATTTTAGAATCAGGTAACCAAAATACTGGTGAAAAAGGATTATTGCAAATCAATAAGGAAGTTGAAAAAAACAAACTTGAAAGAAGAGCATTGGAACAATCCTTTATAATAAAAAAGTTTTGGACGATCGGTACGATATTAGTGCTATCTGCATTAGCCGTGTTTGTTTTTTATCTATCAATCTTTTTTGCTTCTGCTATTTATAAAGTTTTTTTTGAGAGTAATGCGATCCGCGCTTCTTTACAAGCTGGAATAAATACAGGAATTCCGCAACTTGTTGATGCAAATGCTATAATTAAAATTTTTAAACAACAAGGTCCATTATTTGGATTTATTGCCGCACTCTTCTTCCTTATTCCCATTTTATTGTCAAATCTAAAAATTCTAGGAAGCGAAAATAAAGTGGTAAATAATCTTTTGTTTTGGGTTGGCCTAATAATATTTGATTTGGTAGTTTCCACTATGGTCGCATTCAATACAGACGAAATAAAAGGCTTATTAGTGGGAAGAGAATCTAAAATGCAAATTTGGGAGGTTGTTTATCATGGCGAGTTTTATTTAATTTTTGCATTTGGAATGTTTCCTCTAATACTTACACATTTTCTAATTGATTTTATAATCAATGCCTATAAAAAGTCGCAAAGAGAAATTGTTGATGCTGAAAAAAACAGAAAAATTCAATTCCTGGATGAAGAAATACTGGAATTAAATTCAGACAAGGAATCGCTAACCAGTAAAATCAAGGAAAATGAAGATTTGACTAATGAAAGCAACGCTAAAATTGTGAATTTGGAGACAGAAATTAATAATTCTGAGACTCAAATTGAACATAAATATACCGAATTACAAAAACAAATTAAAATCATATTTGATGACCTTAATGCAAAAATAATAAGCGGTAAACTCTTTACAGACGTAATCTTAGACAGTGTCATTGCTGCCTATAAATCGGGCTTTATAGAACATCTTCCAAAGTATTATGCTACAGATGAAGTAGCAAACAGAGTTAAAGAAATAGAACAAACAACAATAATATAATAGCTCATGAAAAAAAACGTACTCCTTTGTTCTGCTTTACTCATGTTATTATCATGTACTCCAGAACATAAAAAAACACAACTTGTCTACCAAAATATAGTTATTATTTCAGATCTGTCAAGTCGTATAAACAATAAGAGATGTAAAGATATAGATGAAATTCATAAAATACTTTATTTTTTTAAAAATGAATGTGTCAAACCCGGCCAAAAAATTGGGGATCAATCCTCTATCTCTTTTTCTCCATTTTCAGAAAAAACTATTGCAGCTATTGATATAGGCAAAATTAAGGATCTGGGAGAAAAGCAACGTTTTATAAATTCTACCGAAGAATATAGAAACAAAGGATTGACACAGAAAATACTGGATTTCCAGAAGGAGGTCAAATTTACCTACGCAAACACGCACAATGATGGATTAGACTTAATTAGTATTTTAAGTGAAAAAATTGCAAACGAACCGATTACTAAAAAAGATACTATTTTAACTGATGGTATAGATAGTACATTAGTGAAATACGACAACCATCTTTATGTTTTCACAGATGGCTATTTAGAGTATATCGACAACAAAAGAAATAGCCAATTCTATTTTAGCAATTCTGAAATAGACAAAGTAAGGCAGTTTTGTAAAACGAATAATATAGATATATCCAAAGCACTCGAAATAAATAGTTCATTATCCCTGCCTCCTAATAAAAACATTAAAAATCAATACATTAATCTTCATGTACTAGAAACACACGAAAGAGATAAAAATGATAAATTACAATCTTATAAGTATCCTAAAGGACAAAGGGATAATGAAATTCTACAAGCTGTATGGAAAAAATGGGCAATGGAAAGCGGTTTTAAGAGTTTTGAATGGAAAAAATATTGAAGAAAAACTATAATGTTGAAATCTTTGAGATAAATGATAATACCAATAAAAGAAAAGCTTTGTTTGAAGGAGTGAATCTCGATTTCAAATTAGAAAAATTGGATTAATTTCCTTTACACCGCTTTCTAAAAATTAAGCAACGGCACATTCCAAGTTTTTTTGTTCAACAATCTGCATATCGATTATTTTTTGAGCTACGGTTCCTCTTTCGAACAAACGAATGAATTTGAAAACGGCACTCACAAAATATCCCGGATTTGAAACTAAGCGGGCGATTTCTGTTATTCTCAAATCTCTTTCATGTGAACAAGCTTCTCTTTGGTCCTGTGGAACCGCTACAAATTCATTCGCAAATTTCCACGCACCATCTCTAGCAGTTTCCATGCTAAAGTCAATAAAAAAGGTATCTGCTTTACCTGTTATTTTTAATATCCAGGTAAGCGTTGGCCAAATTTTAATCAGACATTTTTCTACGCTTCCTACGAGACTGCTTAGAATAGTATTTATTTTGTCGAAATCGGCTTTTAAACTTCCTATATCTTCTACTGTACTAATTTCAGCGGCAGCTATACCCAAGTCCAAATTGATATGAGCATTCATTCCGAGTAATAAATGTTGCAGCACTATCGGCCAAAACTTTTCGGCTTGTTCGAAAGCAAAACCCCAACATTCCGATGGCTTTTCTTTGGCTTTATACTGATAATAAGCCTTTAAATACCGATTGGCAAAAATAACATCCAGTTTTTCCATGCGTTCACCATTCTGAAAAGAACCATTTTGGATCCCTTCTTTTACGCTCACAGTAACTTCGCGATATAGAGTAGCAAACAAACCTATAGCACTTTGCTCGATCTTTGACAGTTCTATTATTTCATCCAGTAGCTGAATTACTTCCTCTATAGTCGTAGCTTGTTTTATATTCATTTCTAATGGGTTAAGATTAGTTTTGGCAGAACGAATATAATTCTTTTAATCTTTCAAAATGCATTTTTGAAGCAATTATCTTGTTATTTTTTTTTAACTTAGTACTCCAATAACCTCCTATTGAATAGCATTCGGAAGTTTCCCGGCAAGGATATTCCGAATGCAGCACTAATACTTTTTTATTAATACACCTTTTTTGGGGTTTCATACCTAAAAATGGAGCGTTTAAGACATTTTTTAAGAAGTCAGTTTCTTAATTACCTACTTTCAACTATTCAAAAAAAGATAACTACAAAAACGAACTAAAGCCCCTCTATCATGAAAACTACAAAAAAGGTATTGCTTTTAATCACGCTAATCGTCTTCTGTGCCTGTAAAAAGGATCCAAAGACAGAAAAAGGCACTTATACAACTGTAAATAAAAGTGCCGCTACTTCTACTTGTTTAGCTCCTGCTAATTGGTTTACGATGGTCAACAACACTCGCCAGACTCCTCCACCAAATGAAGGACCAACGAGCGCATTTGCCAACAATGCAACTGTAACGAATTGTGACTTTCATCAATGGTCCTGGCAAAAGTTTCTTTGGCTCACCAATGAAGTCAACGGAAAACCGTTATTTATTTCCAATTTGATTCAGGTGACTGCGGAAGGTAAAAGAGTAGATACAAGTGAAGGAATTGTTGTTTTAAGAGATACCGCTCAGGCAAGTTCTTCCCAGGATATTTTAAAAACCCCTAAATATACATCAGGTGTTCCTAAATCTACTACGGTTTATTATTCTATTTTCATGGACAATCTTATGTACTCAACCATGCTAAAATATGGTCCAATAGCAAAAAAAGATCCTTCCAAAATAAAAGATATAACTTTTCCTGTAGGCTCACTAGAACTTAAAACCTCATGGATTGATGCGAGTGCTCTTAAAGATCCTTCTTCCTATTTTATTACTCAGGGTGTAATCAATGGAGTTAAAAAAAGAGTAGCACTTTTAGGGATGCATGTCGTTGGAGTTGTACAAAATCACCCCGAATTTGTATGGGCTACTTTTGAACATGAAAATCTTGCACCTGCTTACGATTGGTCAAAAGCTACGCCAACCACTGATGCACCGGTGACGAGTACAGTTGATTATCCTTTTTTTAATAAAAACAACACTGCAACCGTTAAAAATATAACTACAAAAAATGGGATTTATACCGATATCTTTTCTCTTTACAAATATGGTGTTCCTGTTGAAAAAGTAACGAAAGGTTCTCATAATGTTCAGGTTTATATGAAAACGAGTCAAAATGGTTCGCAGAACTTCAATAATATTCGTACGATCAATCAAAGCGTTAAAACACAGCTGAAAGGCATCTGGAACAATTATTTTTACAATGGTTCATTATGGATTAATACTGCAGGCTACGATACTACTCAGGCTCAAGCGGCCTTATTAAATACGCTATCTGATACTCTTTCAGACTCTAACCCTGGAAAATTAACCCGAGGTTCCGTTGCAGCCTACAACATTACGATGGAAACCTATGTTCAGGCAGGATTTAGTCCAACAACAATAAGCAAAACTTCAGTTAACGATCTTGTTAATTGCTTCTTTTGCCACAATACATCTCATAAAGGAGTTGTTACTCCCCTCAATATAAGCCATGTTTTTACAGGATATGTAGGCAGTCTGAAGGGGTTAAACAGAACACAAATCAAACAAGAACATGTTAATGAATTCTTGAGAGAATCCAATTTACGTCTAAAATTAAAATAACCCAATAGCAAGCCTTTTACTTTAAGGCAAAGCTGAAATTTATAATTGCAAAAACCACAAGCTACTGTTTGTGGTTTTTTGTTTTTATTAATAGCTACAAGATTAAAAAAATCTAAAGTTTTTTCCTCTCGCAAATTTTAATCTTTAATTCTTTCTGTAAGGATTTTTAAACACATAGAGACATAGCTCAAAATACTTGTAAAAGATGCTTCACTTAAAATAAACCGCATAGCTATGTGCTTCTTTTCTCTCACAGATTGTGCAGATTTAAATAAATTCTATAAAATCACTCCACACAAATCTGTGGGAAACAAAAAACCTTTGTCCCTTTGCTCCTTTGTCCCTTTGTAACTTTATAACCCTATAATTTCAATACCACTTTTAAAATTCCTAATTTCGCTTTCGAATAAGAAAGAGAAAAATGAAGGTCTGTATTGCTGAGAAACCAAGTGTAGCACGTGAAATCGCATCCGTTTTGGGAGCCAATACCAAACACGATGGGTATTTTGAAGGCAATGGTTATGCTGTAACTTACACTTTTGGGCATTTATGCACCTTAAAAGAACCCAATGACTACAAACCCCATTGGAAAAGCTGGGACCTGAACAACTTACCCATGCTTCCTGAGAAGTTTGAAACCAAGGTGGTGCAAAATTCAGGAATCCAAAAGCAATTTAAAATCGTAAAAAGCCTATTCGATAAAGCCGAAGTGGTTATCAACTGCGGGGATGCCGGACAAGAAGGAGAACTTATTCAGCGTTGGGTGATGAATGAGGCGCACTATAAGGGCGAAGTACAGCGCTTGTGGATTTCGTCCCTAACCACCGAAGCTATCAAAGAAGGTTTTGAAAATCTGAAACCATCCGAAAACTACGATAATTTATTCTACGCCGGATTTTCAAGAGCCATTGGTGACTGGCTACTGGGAATGAATGCTACACGTTTGTACACCGTAAAACATGGCGGTTACAAACAAGTATTGTCTATTGGGCGCGTGCAAACGCCAACATTGGCCATGGTTGTCGACCGATTTAAAGAAATCGAAAATTTTAAACCTCAGCCTTATTGGGAGTTACAAACTTTATATAGAGAGACTCTTTTTAGTTATGAAGAAGGGCGTTTCCTAAAAAAAGAAGACGGAGAACTTCTAGCCAATAAAGTCAAAGAAAGCGAATTCGAAATTGTTTCCGTTGAAAAAAAGAACGGAAACGAGTACGCTCCAAAACTATTTGACCTGACTGGTTTACAAGTATACTGCAATACTAAATTTGGATTTTCGGCAGATGAAACGCTTAAAATCGTTCAAACTCTGTACGAACAAAAAGTAGTTACGTATCCCAGAGTCGATACTACCTTTTTACCAAATGACATTTATCCAAAAGTGCCTGGAATTCTGCAAAAATTATCCAAGTATGCCGAATTAACCCAGCCCATTTTAGAAAAAAAAATAAAAAAATCGCCAAAGGTTTTCAACGATAAAAAAGTTACCGATCACCATGCGATTATTCCAACCGGAATAGAGGCCCATTTGCAATTCAATCAGCAGCAGGTCTACGACATTATTACAAAACGTTTTATTGCCGTATTTTATGACGATTGTTTGGTTGCTAATACCACAGTAATTGGAAAAGCAGCCGATGTGACTTTTAAAGCCACCGGAAAAGAGATCTTAAAAAAAGGATTTCGCGTTGTATTCGAAGATCCAAATGCCAAAGAAAGAGAGACCGATTTATTGCCAAGTTTTGTGGTGGGAGAAAAAGGTCCTCACGAACCTTCTTTTCTGCAAAAAGAAACCAAACCACCCAATCAGTTTACCGAAGCAACGTTGTTACGTGCCATGGAAACTGCAGGTAAACAAGTAGATGACGAAGATCTGCGCGAACTGATGAAAGAAAATGGTATCGGTCGCCCTTCAACCAGGGCTAATATTATCGAAACACTATTCAAACGTCAGTATATCGTTCGAAACAAAAAACAGGTTTTGCCAACACCAACCGGGATTCAGCTTATTGATACTATTCAGAACGAACTTATCAAATCGGCCGAACTAACCGGTTCCTGGGAAAAACAGTTGAAAGACATCGAAAAAGGAACTTATACAGCCGGAGCGTTTATTAAAAACATGAAACGCATGGTCGAGGCTCTGGTTACCGAAGTGCGAAGCGAAACCAGACATGCCAATATTTCACATGCTGCAACAATCGAAAAACCAGTTGTAAAAGCAGAGAAAAAGAAAGCTGCAGGTATTTTAGCCGAAACCTGTCCGAAATGCCAGAAAGCAACCTTAATTAAAGGGAAATCGGCTTTTGGATGTGGTAACTATAAATCGGGTTGCGATTTTCTGCTGCCCTATACTTTTGCAGAAAAAAAAATATCTGAAAATCAATATTTAAGATTAGTTCAAAAAGGATCAACCGTAAACATAAAAGGTTTTAAAACCGAAGAAGGAACTGTTGAAGGCCTGATTCGTTTTGAAGAAAATTACAAACTCAAATTAGAAACAAAGAAAACAACTCCAAAAGCAAAAGCTTCCACAGCATCAGATGAATTAACCTGTCCGAAATGTAAAAAAGGTACAATTCTGAAAGGAAAAACCGCCTACGGCTGTAGTGAATATAAATCAGGTTGTGATTTTAAAGTTACTTTTGATGACGTCAGAACCAAACTAAAAGATCAAAAACCAACAAAAGAACTGGTTTATTCGATTCTTTGTGAGATGTAAAAAATATGAAATGTTAGATGTAAAATGTAAGATACAGTGTTTCATTGCCCATTTTACTTTTCACAGTTTACTGTTTACAATTCACAACAACCAATTCTTTTTCATACTTTAGTACTTCCATTTAAAACCAAAACTCATAAATATGTTTCAGAAAATTACTCTTTTAGCCCTTGTTTTAGCTGCTGTTTCTTGTCAAAAAAAGGAATCCGTTGAGAAAGATAAAATCAAAGTTGCAGACTGGCTCATCGGGAACTGGGAAAACAAATCTCCAGAGGGTGTTCTGACCGAGAACTGGCAAAAACTAAACGATAGTACTTTTAGTGCTTCTTCCTATTTTATAAAAGAAAAAGACACCATTCATTTCGAAAACATCGTTTTAACACAAAAAGACGAAACGCTAACTTATATTGCAACCGTAAAAGGTCAAAATAATGATAAACCTGTTTCTTTCTCGGCAACAGCTGAGTCTGACAAACAATTGGTTTTCGAGAATCCTAAACACGATTATCCACAGAAGATAACCTATACAAAAGGTGCAAATAATACTCTAACCGCTGAGATTTCGGGGAATTTGAATGGGAAACCAAGTTCGGAAAAATTTGTGATGACGAAGAAATAGCCAATTAAGTTTTTTTCAAAAGTAAACTAAGTTCAATTTGAAATATAAATACAACTATATAAAATCCACAATGATTTTTTGTGTCATTGGGTTTATTATTCCAGGTTTTACAGCAATCCTACTATTTGGAACCCAGCTTATTCTACAACGTTTAGGAGTTGAATGCACTATTACTTGGAAAGCACTTTGGGTACTTTCTTGGATAGGAATGCTTCTTTTACCTGTTTTATTTTACAAAAGTTTAAAGAAAAAAGAAACAGAAAGTTATGAAAAATTAAAAACTAATCTGATTTTCTTTAATTTTCTCGAATACATTTTTATGCAAACGGCACTAAGTATCTTTTTCACAAAAGCAAATACATTGTGCTACGTTTCAGATGGTCAGAATGGAATAGAACTTGTCTTTACTGCATGGCTTAGCTTACCAGTCCTTATGATTTTTAGTTACATTTTTGAGTATCATACTGAAACTACAATTTCTTCTGATAAATGAAAAATATATTTTTAATAATTCTATTTTCTATTTTAATAATAAGCTGTGAAAAAAAAACTCAAACTGTAATTAATAACATTTGGGATAACATTTCTTTTAATAATACATTATCAAATAGTACTCAAATTATAATAAAAGTGTACGATTCAACATTAACAAATAAAAGAATTAACGTGGAGTCATATACTCCAGTGAAAGAACTTAAAACTGTAATAAAAAAGCAAATTGAAAACTTTGAAACTATCTTTATAAAATCCGAAAAAACAGGGTATTGTTGTTGTCCAAAAAGCACCTATTCTATTCATTTTCGTAATCAAAAAGAAGAACTCGATTTCTTTTATGTTGATACTCTTGAATTCAAAAATAAGATACGAATTTTCGAAAAAAGTTACCAATATTCATACATTATTGAAAAACAAAAATGGAAGAATTTTATAAATGAAATAGATGAAAAATGAATGTTCTTCTCAAATAATAAAACTTTATACCTTCGTAAAAAAGACCTCAGTTCCTTAGCCTCTCAGCACCTTAGCTCCTTCAAAAAACCTACTCATTCTCCCCAATCTTATTCACCATAAAGATCATGAGTATTCCTAAAAGCGCCATTACCAAAAATGCCCACTTCATACTTAAATATTCGGATATAAATCCTACCATTGGCGGCACCAGTAAAAAACCAAGATAACCAATAGTAGATATAGAAGTTAAGGCAGAACCGCTACTCAATTTTGATGATCTTCCGGCAATACTAAATACCAACGGAACCACACAGGAAACTCCAAACCCAATTAAGACATAGCCAAAAATAGTCGGATAAACATACGGCAGGATGAAGCAAATACCAAATCCTAAGGTGATTAAAACACCACTGTAAAACAGAATTCGTTTGGTACCAAATTTCATTACGCCATAATCACCAAACAAACGTCCCAGAGTTACTGCTGTAGCGAAAAATACAAATGCGGCACTGGTTAATTTTGGAGAAGCCTTCAATATATTTTCAAAGTAAATACCACTCCAATCGTACATGGTATTTTCGCAAGCCATAGACACAAAACAAATCAGGGCAAACTTAACCAGATTTTTTTCGGGCATCGAAAAGAACTTCTTTTTAACGGGTACTGGCTCATTATGAATACTCAAAGGATAAAAACAAGCTGTTAGTGCAAGCATAAAAACACTTACTCCAAGCAAATGATGTGATGGTGCAATATGCTGCGTTACCATCACGTACCCCAAACCTGCTCCCGAAAAAACAGCTATGCTCCAAACGGCATGAAAACGGGTTATAATGGAATGTGGATATAATTTTTGAACCTCCAGAGATTGTGCGTTAATCGACAAATTGAAAATATTACGTGATGCACCAAAGAGTAAGAGTACAATAACCAACTGCCAGACAAAAGCAACTAAACCCGGTAAGGACAATGCAATATTAAACATGATTGCTCCGAGCAGCATAACATAACGGCTGCTGTATTTGTTTAACAGCTTACCTGTAAAAGGCATGGTAAGCATTAAACCAATTGGAAAGGCAAATAAAACAGCTCCAAACTGAGCTTCGGACAAATGCAATTGTGCCTGTATATGCGGAATACGGGATACCCACGAAGAATAACCAAATCCCGAAAGGAAAAAAAATACAGTATTGGCCAGACGGTATCCTTTTGGAGAATGCTGCAATTTTTTCAAGAAAGGTAAAATCATATGAAAAGCTTCATTTTTAAAACACAAAATTAAGGCTTTCAAAGTGTAACTTCTACCCTTTTCATTTTTTTTAATAAACGTCAGAAATTTAATTCATTCCGATTATTATTCAAGGAAATTTTAAAAAAGTACCTCAGATTTAACTGAAAGTTCATGAAATCAAACGAAATACTATTTGTTAAAGAAATATTAATTTTTACATTTGCACTGTTTTTATTCATTCTAAATAAAAACAAAACCTTAACCAAATACAATAAAATGAAATATTCTATTTTGAAAACATCTCGTTTTCTGCTTACAATCAGTTTCTTCTTTTCTTTTTTTTGTTCGTTTGCCCAACAAAACTTTGGAAAAATAAAAGGAACGATTACTACATCTGACGGCGATGCTGCTGCCGGTGTAAATGTTATTCTTAAAAACTCAAAATACGGTACTGTTACCAACGACGATGGTAGCTTTGATCTCAACAGAGTGCGAACTAATACCTATACCTTACAAGTATCTTTAACCGGTTACGAAACTACTGAACAAGAGGTAGTGGTAACTGAAAGTGAAACAACAGTTCTCAATTTGCAATTAAAAGTTTCGAACAAAGAACTGCACGAAGTGGTAGTGAACGGCAAGAAAAGCATCCTCTCTAAAAAAACAGATTATGTTGCGAGAATGCCGCTTAAAAATCTTGAAAACCCGCAAGTCTATAATGTGATTCCCAAAGAACTTTTGCAGGAACAAATTGCAATAGATATCAGAAGTGCAGCTGTAAATGCACCTGGTGTGACCACAAAAATTTATCCTTCTGGAGGACTTGAAATTTCTTTTAGAGGATTTAGTACCGGAGTTAATGCCCGAAACGGAATGGAAAATATGACGGGTCGAAGCTCTATTGCTATTGATAATGCTGAACGTATCGAAGTTCTTAAAGGACCTTCGGGAACCTTATTTGGATCGTCTGTATCTTCTTTTGGTGGTGTTGTGAATTTAGTTACCAAAAAACCTTTTGAAACTAAAAAAACAGAAGTATCCTATACCGGAGGAAGTTTTGGATTAAACCGACTAGCGCTTGATCTTAATACTCCATTAACACCTGATAACAACGTATTATTTCGATTAAACGCTGCGGTAAATACTGAAAAAAGTTTCTTAGACTATGGTTTTAGTAAAACATTCCTGATTGCACCAAGTCTTACCTACAAAGCAACGGATAAACTAACCTTAAGTATTGATACCGAAATTTACAATGTAAACAACACACGTCCTACTTACGGACGTTTCTATGCTCCGGGAATTACAAATCCTACGGATTTAAAGGTAGACTATAGAAAAAGTTTGTTTCACGATGATCTTGATGCCAAAACTTCTTCAACAAAAGTTTTTGTTCAGGCCGAATATCAATTGGCAGAAAACTGGAAATCTACTACCGTTTTCTCTTTTATAGACGAAAATGTAGATCGCAGTTATCAATATTACACCCAATGGATTTCACCAACAGAAGTAAAAAGAAGTGTATCGCGTTTTGGGCCAATATTTAATCAATTTACGAACATACAAGAAAATATTAACGGTCAGTTTTCTACCGGAAGCATCAAACATAAACTTCTATTAGGTACCAATTACCGATTTTCAAAAGGTACTTTTAATTATGGTGCAACTCCAGTTCTGGACACTATCGATGTAACAAAACCTTTTGATCCTATTCGAAAAAAACAAGTTGATGCAGTGGTATCTCAACTTACATGGGCAGTTCCGGACGAACAAATATTTAGTGTTTATGCCTCAGATGTGATAAGCTTTACAGACCGTTTATCAGCTATGCTAAGTCTTCGTTTGGACAATTTCGTTCAGAAAAAACTGGAAGATACGAAGGGTTATAACCAAACAGCTTTATCTCCTAAATTAGGTTTGGTTTATGAAGTGGTTAAAAATCAGGTTTCTTTATTTGGAAATTATATGAATGGTTTTCAAAATTCGGGTCCTGTAAATCAACCCGATGGAAGCTTGTTAGTATTAAAACCGGTTTATGCCAACCAATACGAAGGTGGGGTAAAAGTAGAAGCGTTCAATAAAAAATTAAGTACTACATTAAGTTACTACAACATTACGATTGATAATGCAACAAGAACAACTTCTAACGGATTTAGTGTTCAGGATGGTAAACAAGTGAGTAAGGGAATTGATTTTGAATTTATTGCCAATCCGGTTGAGGGTTTAAATGCAATGCTTGGGTATGCTTATAATGACAATCGCATCGTAAAATCATCTGATGCTGCTATTGAAGGAAATAAAGCCAGCGGAGCTCCGGAAAATGTAGTTAATTTTTGGATATCATATAAGTTTCAAAACAAATTAAAAGATTTAGGACTTGGTTTTGGAGGCAATTATGTAGACAAACAATACAAGTTTGAAGATGAAAGTTTTTACAGCCCGTCTTATTCTGTTTACAATGCGACCGTATTTTATGATAAACCAACATGGAGAATCGGTGTTAAATTCAACAACATAAACAATAAAAAATACTGGGATTCTTACGGAATGGCGCAAGCTCCTGCCAACTTATTAGTAAACTTAACCCTTAAGTTTTAATAGCATCTGCCATAAAAAAACACCTCTAAATTAGAGGTGTTTGCATTTAAAAGAAAATTAGTCGCTTATTAATTTTCTACAATTATTCACTGATAACAATAACCAATCCAAAAAATCATGAACAACTTTGAAAAACGAATTAAAAATTCGCAATTCGTAATCTATCTCTTTTTACTTTTTTCTTTCAGTGCTTTTGCTCAGCAAAACAACGGAAAGATTAAAGGAACGATCACTACATCTGATGGCGAACTGGCCGTTGGCGTTAACATTATCCTTAAAAGTTCAAAATACGGTACCAATAGTAATGAAGACGGTGCTTTTGAATTTAACAGAGTCAAAGCCAACACCTATACTTTACAAGTTTCTTTAACGGGTTATGAAACTCTGGAACAGGAAGTAATTGTTTCGGCCAATGAAACTACAACACTCAATTTACAATTGAAGGTTTCAAACAAACAGTTAAAAGAGGTGATCATTACCAATAACCGAGGAAAGGCTTTCCCTAAGCAAAGTACTTATGTTTCAAAAATGCCTTTAAAAAATGTGGAAAACCCACAGGTGTATAATATTGTTTCGGCTGAATTAATTAAAGAACAAGCCATTACAAATTATGAAGATGCTTTAAAAAATGTACCCGGAATTCAAAAATTATGGGAATCTACAGGACGTGGCGGTGATGGTGGAAGCTACTATACTTTACGCGGATTTGAAATTCAGGCCAATATCGTAAACGGATTACCGGGCTTAACAAACGGTAGTTTAGATCCCGCAAATGTAGAGCGTATAGAAGTGATAAAAGGCCCATCGGGAACTTTATTTGGCAGCAGTTTAGTGAGCTACGGCGGATTAATTAATACCGTTACCAAAAAGCCATACAGCGGTTTTGGGGGTGAAGTTTCTTACCTGGCTGGAAGTTTTGGTTTAAACAGGGTTACTGCTGATATCAATACTCCGCTAGACGATGCCGATAATGTTCTTTTTAGAATTAATGCAGCGTACCAAACCGAAAACACTTTTCAGGATACCGGATTCCGTACGTCACTTTTTGTAGCGCCTTCCCTGTCTTACAAAGTAAATGACAAGCTTTCTTTTTTATTCAATACCGAATTTATGCAGGAAGAAAAAACAACGCCTTCGATGTTGTTTTTAGGAAGAGATGCTGCATTGCAATATGCCAACTTAGCCGAATTAAACTACAATACCGATTTGTCTTTTAACAGTAACGACTTATCGATAAAAAACCCAAGATACAGTCTGCAAGGGCAAATGACCTATAAAATTTCTGAGCAATGGACTTCGCAAACAGTCTTATCCAGAAGTTCCTCAAAATCGAGAGGGTATTACTCTTATATTTATGACAATGAAGACGGAAATAAAGATTTCGGATTTAATATCACCAAAGAACAATCACAAACCGCAACCACTGATATTCAACAGAATTTTATTGGAGATTTCAAAATTGGTAACATGCGCAATCGTCTTGTGGCAGGTCTGGATTATTTTGAAAGAAAAGTAACGAACGGAGGTTCCGGTTACGGCCGTCTTTACAACATTACTGCACAAGGCGAAGTGAGACAATTAGACGCTGCCGCTCCTTATTATCTAACGCAAACCTCTGTTGACAAACTTCTGGCCAACCGACCGGCAGGAAACTTCAGTCCGCAGGATGCGACTTACAGTGCATATGCTTCTGACGTACTTAATATTACATCCAAATTGCTAGCCATGGCAAGTTTAAGAGTCGATTATTTTGACACGAAAGGTGATATCAAAAATAAAAATGACGATTATACACAAACAGCTTTATCGCCAAAATTCGGGTTGTTATACCAGCCAATTGAAGACAAATTAGCTGTATTTGCCAATTACATGAATGGTTTCAGAAACATTGCACCAGCCGTAAATTATGATACTGATGGTAATTTAATCGGAACCAAAACTTTCGAACCGGAACATGCCAATCAATTGGAGTTTGGTGTAAAAGCAACCATTTTTGAAGACAAATTAAATGCCACTATGAGCTACTACGATATTAAGGTAGCCAACTTGGTAACCAGCAATCCGCTGTACAGTTCACAAGGAGGTGAAGCTCAAAGCAAAGGTTTTGAATTTGATTTAAATGCTGCGCCAATAAAAGGACTAAGCATTATTGCCGGATACAGCTATAACGACAGTAAAATTACGAAAGGCGATGTTGGAAATGTTTGGCTGGAACAAGGCAAAAGACCATTTTGGTCAGGTCCTAAAAACCTTGTAAACCTATGGGCAACTTATAAATTTGAAGAAGGTACTCTAGAACATTTCGGTCTTAGTTTTGGAGGAAATTATGCGAGTGAAAATGCCATTCTGGACAGCTCTAAAACCGGAAAATTTGTATTGCCGGAATATACCGTAATCAATGGCTCTGTTTTCTACAATTCAAATAAATTTCGTGTAGCTTTTAACCTCAACAATATTGCCAACAAAGATTATTTTAACGGTGGATGGTCAACTCTAAATCCGCAAAAACCAAGAAATATTGTAGCGAGTTTTGCATACAAATTCTAATATACTATTTTCTGAAAGTAAAAAAGGGGCTAATTTAATTAGTCCCTTTATTTTTTTAGCTTACTGGGTAAATAGCCAAAAGTCTTTTTGAATGCCACTGTAAAATGATGTGGATTTTTATACCCCAACTCTTCAGAAACAACAGATATCGGGAGATCCTTTTCTAATATCATTTGTTTGGCATATTCCATTCTCACCTGCGTCAAGTAGTTAAAAACAGTCGCATTAAAAACCATCTTAAAATACTTTTTAATTTTAAAATTGTTCAGTCCTACCTGCGATGCTATACTCGCTAAAGTATGTTTTTCTTTGAATTGTGTTTTTAAAATATTCTCGACTTCCAGAATTTTAACATAATCGCACGCACTAAGTTCTACGCTTACATTGGTATTTTCTTCTTCATTTATAATGGTAAATAAATACGAAAGAATCTCTACTACTTTCGATTCCAGAAAAGCTTTTTTAATGGCTCCGGAGTACGAACATTGCAAAATATCTTCGATTAATACATTTAGTTTTGGCGAAATACTTTTGCTCGTATCCCACATTGCATATGAGGTATGAGTAGCTATTGCTTCTGCCAAAAGCGGAATAGTGGTCTTTAAATTTGGATAAAACAGCTGCTCTAAATAGGATGCTGTAAACGTAATTTCGAGCGTTTTTCTTCTTTTGGTCCGATAATTTAAAATGCCCTTTATTTTGGGCAAATAAAACAAATTATAGTGCCCCTGCGGAATATAGATCCCTCTGTCTGATGTATTCTCGGGGCAATATTCATTATCGCCCTCCATTTCAATATGAAGCTTTATAAACGAAAAATCATGCTCTACTTCGATCGAATAAAATTCATTTTCTATTATTAGATCTCTTGCCACCAAATGAACCCCGTCTAACATAATATCGGTAATGACACCTCTAATTCCTTTGTAATTATAGTTGATTTTCTTCTCGACAAGATCTTCCTTATTAAACCGAATAGGATCGTTTACAACAACCAGTTCTCTCTTAAAAATATCACTTCTCATCACTGTTTTCATCGCTAACATTCTATTTGCTGCAACAGGTTTAAATGCGTAATTATAGCTTATAACTTACTAACTACAAGACGATTTCATTTAAATCCCTATTGCGTTTATATTAATCCTTATTGCGTTTATTATGTTTTTATTAACATATTACTTTTGCGTAAAATTATCAATTTATAACCAATCTAAATAAATATAGTATGCTTTTTATTATACCAAGGCTAAAAAAGATGTTAAGCACCCCCATTTACATGCTTCTCCTCGTTTGTTTTTTCATTACAAATGCATTTTCCCAACAAAATACAGGTTCTATAAAAGGAACTGTAATTACCTCTGATGATCACGTTGCTTCCGCCGTAAATATTGCCATACCAAAATTAAAAAAATCAGCTCTCACGGATGAAAATGGTGTTTTTATACTAAACCAGATACCTGCAGGAACACACGAAATCGAAATTAATATGATGGGACATATTCCGTCAAAACAGCAAATTACAGTCACAACAAATGAAACCTCAACAGTTTCTTTTCAATTAGAATCTTCTTTAAAAGAGTTGCAGGAAGTTGTAGTTGTTTCTGCCGCCAAAAAATTTGCTAAAAAACAAAGTGAATATGTAGCGAGATTGCCGATTTCAAACCTTGAAAACCCGCAAGTTTATACTGTTGTTCCAAAAGAACTTTTTGTAGAACAAATAGCGGTTGATTTCAGAAGTGCTTTAAACTCGGCTCCGGGATTAAACAACGTGACGCAAAGTGTGGGTTCAGGAGGAGTTGGACTAAGTTTAAGAATGCGTGGTTTTAGCGGTTCATCGGCAGCAGGATCCATTCGTAACGGAATGAACACAAACTGGGTAACGATGAGCGATCCTGTAAACCTGGAGAGTATCGAAGTGATCAAAGGACCATCGGCCACCTTGTTTGGTTCGTCCTTAACCACTTATGGAGGTCTTATCAACAGAGTCACTAAAAAGCCTTTTGATGTGATGAAAGGCGAAGTAAGTTATACTACCGGAAGCTGGGCTTTGAGCCGTACAACCATCGATTTTAATACGCCTCTGAATGAAGAAAAAACAATGCTTTTTAGGGTTAACGCCGCTTTAGACAATCAAAAAACATGGCAGGATTATGGCAAAAGCCACACTTTTGTAGTAGCTCCTTCCTTTACTTATAAAGCCAGTGACCGTTTGACCTTTGACTTTGATTTAGAATTGTACCAGGGAAACCGTAATTCAACTTCTATTGGTTTAGGAAGCGGTACACCACCCGTAAAAAGTCTGAATGATTTACATTTTGATTTCAAAAAATCATATGCAACAGATGATTTACAATCGGAAGCCAAAAACACGAATATTTTTGCAAAAGCCACCTATCAATTATCAGATCAATGGGTTTCGCAAACTAATTTTTCTAATGCTTTTACCGACAATAAAGCCAATTATTTGTTCTTACTGATCAATACGGCTGCGAACTCTGGTATCACTTTACAACGAAGATTGTACAACATCAACAGTACCTTTAAAACTTCGCAAATTCAACAAAACTTTATCGGGAACTTCAATATTGGAAGCCTTAAAAACCGATTACTTTTAGGAATCGATTACACCTATATCAGTACAAACGATAACAGATGGCTTATTAATAATTATGATGCTGCTGTTGCAAATCCTGCCCTTACCATCAACGGAAATGCTGCTTTTATCAATATGGAAAAATACAAACAGCTTATCGCTAATATGACGGCGCCAACTGTAGTTAACACCCGAGATTTTAGGACTTTGAGTTTTTATGCTTCCGATGTGATCAATATTACCGATCGATTTATTGCTATGGCAAGCGCGCGTTTTGATCATTACGAAAACAAAATTGCACAGTACAATCAGAATGCCGTTTCTCCAAAATTTGGTTTAGTGTATCAGGTTGTTAAAGACAAAGTTTCGGTTTTTGGAAATTACATGAACGGATTCAGCAATGTATCGCCTGCACCAACTGCAGACAATCCAAATGGTTTGACCGAGTTTAAACCTGAAGAAGCAAACCAGTTAGAAGGTGGTGTGAAAATTGAATTACTGGGAGGAAAACTAAACGGTACTTTGAGTTACTATGATATTAAAGTAAAAAACAAACTGCGTACAGACCCTAACAATCCTTTATTTTCTGTTCAGGATGCAACGCAAAGCAGTAAAGGTTTTGAGGCCGATTTGATTGCAAACCCATTTAGAGGTTTACACATTATTGTAGGTTACGGTTATAACCAAAGTGAATACACCAAAGCAAACCCAAGTCTTGAAGGGAAAAAACCTTACTCTACTCCTGCTAATGTTGCTAATTTCTGGATCAGCTATAAAATCTTAGACGGACAAGCCAAAGGAGTTGGTTTTGGTTTTGGCGGAAACACTCAAAGTGATAGTTATTTAAACGATGCCAACACTTTTACAGCAGACGGATATACTACATTAGATGCCAGCATTTTTTATGAAAAACAAAAATTTAGATTAGGGCTAAAAGTCAATAACCTTGCGAACAAAGAATATTGGTCAGCTGATTATTGGGCTAATATGATGCCAACAAGACAATTAGTAGCTAATCTTACTTTCAAATTTTAATTCTTTTTAATTAGTTATAACCAAGCTGCCTCTCATTTAGATCGTAGCTTGGTTTTTATCGTTTTATCGTATGTCTGCAAATACAATCAAAAAAAACAAACAAAAAAGCAAATGGAGTAAACTGAATCATTGGCTGCACTTATGGTTAGGACTTGGCTCCGGAATTATTGTATTTATTGTGGCGCTTACAGGAGTATTGTTCATTTTTTGCGATAATATTATTGATGGACTCGCTTATGATTCCTTATATGTTTCTGAAGTAAAAGAGCAAAAACTGACTCCGGAAGAAATCATAAAAGCTTTCAAAACACAGCTACCGGATCGGAAACCCAGTTATTTTATTACCTACAGAGATCCCGAAAGAACCATTAAAATGGCTTCGTCGACCAAAGACAGAGATTTGCAATTTTCATGGATCGATCCCTACACAGGTAAAGTTTTGACTTCAGGAAAGGCTTACGATTTCTTCTATGTCATTGCCCACATACACAGTGGTCACATCCCGTTTGGAGATATTGGGAATTTAGTTGTAGAAATTTCGGTTTGGATTTTTCTAATCGAATTAATTACAGGACTTATTTTATGGTGGCCCAAAAAATGGAATCGATCTACTAAGCTGCAAAGCTTTACTATTAAAAAAAATGCCAGTTTCAAGCGACTCAACTACGATTTACACAATGTTCCCGGGTTTTATAACCTGTTACCCGCCTTATTGCTTACCATTACGGGTTTAATTATTGTCAACAAACCTTTAAACTCAGCAACGCAAAAAGCATTTGGAGGTATGCCGCGTGCTTACTCCAAATTTCGGGACATCAAACCTGAATATGACAGTACTAAAACATTTGCAGCACTAGACCCCATAATACAACGATTATTTGCAAAAGACAAAACGATCGAACAAGTCAAATTATCGATTGCCGCAAAAGACAGCATTACCAGTTTATTTGCAGTTACAGCCGAAGACATTGGTCTGAAAGGTGTTCAAAACGGGAAAACTTTTGTGCTTAATCGCTATACAGGCCAGGAATTTGAAATACCCGTAAAAGTAATGAACGGTTTAGATATTGATGACACGACTATGAATCTCCACATTGGTTTTTGGGCCGGATGGATCGGAAAAACCCTGACTTTACTGGTGGGACTTGTATGTATGTTTCTTCCCGTAACAGGTTTTTTAATTTGGTACGGACGTCGGAATAAAAAGAAAAAAACACAATCAGTTTAAAAATGAAAAAAACAATTTTATTGCTATGCCTCTATTGGTTTACACCTTCCTTTTCGCAAGATAGCATCTCTATTGGCAGTAAACATCATCTATTCTCTAAAGCATTAAATGAAGAACGAAACTTCTGGGTTTATCTTCCCCCCGATTACAACAGTACTAAATATGCTCCTGCAAAATATCCTGTTGTTTATTTATTGGATGCCGAGAGTAATTTCCATTCCTTTACCGGACTTCAGCAATCACTTGCACGAGGACCTTATGCCAGAATTCCTCAAATGATCATTGTTGGAATAACCAATACCAACCGAACCAGAGATCTTACCCCTACCGAAGCAAATCGTCAGGCGTTTTTTGATAAAAACAAAAAGATGTTTCAACAAAGCGGGGGCAATAAAAACTTCATCACTTTTTTAGAGAAAGAGCTACGTCCTTACATCGACTCCAAGTACAGAACTTCGGGTTATAATGTTTTAAACGGGCATTCTTTTGGAGGATTAACAGCCGTAAACATTCTGTTGAATCACACCTCATTGTTTAATTCTTATATCATTATTGACCCAAGTCTTTGGTGGGACAATGAACTTATGAATAAAAAAGCCGATTCACTTTTCAATACAAAAAATTTTGAACAGCGCAGTATTTATTTGGCTATGGCCGATAAAAAAAGTATTCCTCAGGACACTACAACCGATATGGCAAGAGGCATCAGAAAATTTGAAAAATTATTAAAAGATAAGAAGCCTAAAAACCTTCGCTGGGGCTTTAAATTTTATGACAATGAAGACCACGGAACCATTCCCATTCCGGCCGAATATGATGGTTTACGATTCCTTTTTGAAGAACATCTGGTTCAGGTAAAACAAGCCGTTATTGATCCAACACTGGTCGAAAAGCAATATGCTAAATTATCTCAGCAAACCGGTTTTACCTTCCTCCCAACCGAAAGTTATCTCGATTGGATTGGCAATTATTGTTTGGATATTGAAAAACCGCAACAGGCCCTAATTTTCTTTAAATATGCCGAAAAGTATTATCCGAAAAGTAAAAATGTACCTCTCGCACTAGAAAAAGCATATATAAAAAATGGAGGCATAAAACCAGCTGACGATATTCGGAAGAAAATCCAAAATTAGATTTACAGTTTATTATTCATAATTGTTCTAAATAAATATTGTCAAACTAATATTAAATTTTACATTTGTGATACTCAATTATTAACTCACTATTTAAATATTATGAAATCTAAAACTTTAAAATCAATAACATTTTTACTTTTAATGTTAGTTGCCAGCCCTGCATTATTTGCCCATGCTTTATGGATTGAAACTAAAGCGACTGGTACTAAAGGGAAAGCACAGGAAATTTCAGTTTTCTTCGGAGAATTTTCAGACAATGATATTACGGCTTCAGCAAAATGGTTTTCAGATTTAAAAGATTTTTCATTGGTTGTAATCAGCCCGTCAAAAAAAGAAACAAAGCTTACTGCAGCAGCTTTAGAAAATAAATATCAGGCCTTTTTTACACCAGATGAAGATGGCGTTTACACGGTTGTCATGCACCACACGGTAAAAGATGTGTACGGAACGATGAAATTAGATTACAATTCAAGCGCAACGGTTACTGTTGGAAATGCTGCAAAAGGAAACGATGCCGCTGCAAACACAAACATTATCAGTGTATTTTCTAAAGAAGTTACTGCTGCCAAACAAAAAACAGCTATCAACATAAATGCATTGTACGAAGGTGCTGCAGCCAAAAAGCAAAAAATAAAAGTAATTGCTCCAAACGGCTGGGAAAAAGAATTATGGAGTGATGACAAAGGAGAAATTTCTTTTACACCGCTTTGGTCAGGAAATTATATGGTAGAGTTTGCTTATACCGAAAAAGCTGCCGGAGAGCACAATGGTAAAAAATACAACGAAATCTGGAAGATGGCGACTTATTTAATTGCGGTTAAATAATTAATTCTTTCGATTCTAAAACTTTATATATTGGTTAAGCCTTGTTCAGTAAGAACAGGGCTTTTTTATTCGAAAGGCCCTTGCGTAGACCCCATCCCTTACGTAATAAAACTAAAAAAAGCAAAATCTTAAGCAAATCTTAAGACTATTCTAATGAAATTTTAATCTAGAAACCTTTCTTTAAATTTTGTTAAAACATCGATGCGCCCTTATATTTGCAAAAATTTATTTTTATTAAATCTAAATAAGCATCATGAAATATAATTTACTACTTGCTTTATCTTTGATTAGTTTTGCGTCTTATAGTCAGAACTACTCCAGTACAGAAAATACTTCGACTGAAAATGATACTGTAAAAAACAAAAAAGGAGAGGTTCTAAATGAAGTTTTAATTAAAACCAACAGAGAACCTAAAGCGGTTACTGCTGTTCGTTCCGGACTAAAACCAATGGATAACCCGCAAACTATACAGGTTATCGGTTCTGAAATAATTGAACAACAACAGGCAATTCGTTTAAGCGAGGTTATAAAAAATGCCAACGGTGTTTATGTAAGTTCTGCGCGTGGTGGTGCACAGGAATCCTTTTTCTCAAGAGGATATGACATGTCTGCCAATAATATGTTTAAAAATGGTTTCCGTTACAATTCCGGTTCCATTCCTGAAGTTTCTGGTCTGGAAAAAGTTGAATTCTTAAAAGGAGGTTCAGCTTTATTGTTTGGAAACGTTGCGCCGGGAGGTATCTTAAACCTGGTAACGAAAACACCTTCATTCAAATCAGGCGGTGAGATAGGGATGCAAATCGGAAGTTATGCTTTCTACAAGCCTTCTTTTCATTTTTACGGTCCACTTAACAAATCTATTGCTTTCAGAATAAACGGTTCTTACGAAAACTCGGAGAGCTTCAGAGATGTAGTAAAAAACGAACGTTTGTACATCAACCCGTCTTTGCTTTTTATTGTTAGCCCTAAAACACAAATTACGGTACAAGGAGATTACTTAACAGCAGACTGGACTCCTGATTTTGGAACAGGACTTATAGGAAAACAAATTCTTGACTTGCCTCGTAATGCATTCTACGGATCACTTTGGTCTACTGGTGCTACAAAATCAGCAAGTGCTTCGGTTTTATTAAACCATGATTTCAATAAAAACTGGAAACTAAACTTCAATAGTTCTTTCCAAAGTTATGATAGAACTCAGAAATCTACAGCTCAGATGTCTAATATAACCGATAAGGGAGACTGGACCAGAGCATTAGTTCAAAATAAGAACTTAGAGCAGATATTGGGAGACCAATTAAGCTTACAAGGAAATTTTAATACCGGGTCAATAAAACACCAAATCTATACTGGTGTAGACTGGGAAAATTCATTTGCTACCGGATACACTTATGCTTTTGATCCTGCAAATTACGACACCATTAATTTATTTACTTTTGATCCGTCAAAACAAAAGAATGATATTCCAAATGCAAGAGCGACTCAAATTCTAAAAACAGAAACCAATCGTTTTGGAGCTTATTTTCAGGATCTGATTTCGATTACAGAAAAAGTAAAAGTATTGGCTGGTATTCGTTGGTCATGGCAAGAAGGAGAAGCTACTACTTATAAAGAAACTTATAACACCGGCACAAAAGTTCAAACGGTCGCTCCGGAAAACGCAATAGCTGAAGTTGGTGCTAAAAGACTTGATAATGCATTCTCTCCAAAAGTGGGTATTATTTATCAACCAACAAAAAGCACTTCATTATTCGCCAGCTACTCGAACTCATTTTCACCAAATTCAGGGTTCACTGTTGACAACAAAACAATTGAAGCATCGATCATTGACCAATACGAAGCAGGTATTAAGAAAGATTTCTTTGATGGCTTGTTAAGTACAAACTTAACTGTTTACCAAATCTCAAACAGCAATTTGGCTCAAACTGCACCATTTTTAGCTGATGGAGTTACTGAAAATGTGAATTCAAACATAAAAGTATTGGGTGGCGCTACTAAAAGTAAAGGGGTTGAAATTGATGTTACTGCAACACCTGTAGAAGGGCTTAATATTATTGCCGGTTACAGTTATAATGATATGCGTTATACTAAAACTTCGGGAACAAGTGGAAGTTTTGTAGCAGGAGATCAGGTTGTAAGAACACCAAAAAACACAGCCAACCTAAGTTTCTTCTATAAAGTACCGGAAGGAATGTTTAAAGGAGTTTCATTTGGAGCAATCGCCAACTACATTGGTAACCGTTTAGGAGGTTGGAACGATGATTATCTATGGACAGCTGTTAAACCTACACCTGCTAATCCAAAACCAAATCCTGCTTACATTGTTACCATTAGAGACAGAGATATCCCGATTGAAGGTTACACTACTATAGATGCTTCTATAGGTTACGAGTGGGGAAAATTCTCAGTTTTATGTAAATTATCAAATATTACAAACGAATTGAATTATACTGTTCACGAAAATTACAGTATAAACCCTATTGCACCTCGTCAGATCATGACAAGCTTAAAATATAAATTCTAAATTTTGAATTAGATTTTACCCTCCAGACTTTTGCTGCATTTCAGCAATGCAAACAAAAAAGTTTGGTTTTAAACCGAAAACCTCAGCTGGCAACAGTTGAGGTTTTTTGTTTTCCCTAAAGAAAGTACTGAGATTGTATTACTTTTGTCCGGCAATACCACTTATCAAAATAAAACCCTTTATATGTCAGACTCCAGAAAAAACCAATTACAAAAAAGCCTCGGCTTAAGTTTTAATATTGCTGTATTAATCGGAGGTACGATTGGAGTTGGTATTTTACGAACACCGGGAACTATCGCCGAAATGCTTAACAATTACTGGTTAATTATTGCTTCATGGCTCTTTGGAGGTTTGTATGTTTTACTGGGAGCTAATTCATATGCCGAACTTGCAACTATGTTACCAAAAGCCGGAGGTTCTTATAATTATATCAAAAGAGCTTTTGGAGAATATGCGGGTTTTCTGTCCGGTTGGTTCGATTATATCACCAATGTTATTCCGCCAGCTTTTTACTGCATTGTCATCAGTGAATATGTTATTATTTTATTTCCTGCGCTTGCCAATTATTCTACCATAATGGCCATTTCGTTATTGCTTGCTTTTGTACTGATACACCTGAGCGGTGTAAAAAATGGCAGTGTCATCCAGCAGATTACAAGCTTACTAAAAGTGATTTGTTTTGTCGCCTTAGTGGTTGCCTGCTTTATGTATACCGGTATTGAAACTACACCCATAAAAACAGACAGCTCTTTCTTTCAGATTGGTTTATTATTTGGATTTTTCAAATCATTACA
The DNA here is from genome assembly GCA_023251135.1 of Flavobacterium sp. GTDB lineage: Bacteria > Bacteroidota > Bacteroidia > Flavobacteriales > Flavobacteriaceae > Flavobacterium. The sequence continues at coordinate 154,071 of JAHEZJ010000003.1, forward strand.
ACTCATCATCGGTACTTACAACGGCTGGAACAGCGTTTGTTTTTTTGCTGAAGAAAATGACAACCCGGGCAAAAACATTCCAAAGTCATTATACAGTGGCGTTCTACTCGTTATGTCCATTTATATTTTGGTAAATGCCGCTTTTTTTCATGTCTTACCCATCGAAACTTTAGCCAAATCAAATCTCGCGGCCGCCGATGTTGCCAAAATTCTTTTCGGAAAAAACGGTGCTCTTATCGTTACGGTAATTTCTATTTTTTCCTTAATCAGTATTTTGAATGCTTTTATGATGATTCCACCAAGAATTCTGTACGGATTAAGCCGTGACGGTTTTTTTATCGAAAAAGGAACCCAGGTAAACAATGGCGGAACTCCTATAGTAGCGCTTTTAGTCTCGTCCCTTTTCAGCTTGTTTCTAATTTGTATCGGTTCTTTTGAAGTACTGTTCTCCTTCGCCGCTTTTATCTCGATTATCGTTTGGGGACTGGCCTATTTTTCGCTTTTAAAACTAAGAACTAAAGAACCCGATCTGCCAAGACCTTATCGTTCCTTTTGGTATCCCTGGACCACCATAATTGCTATTATCATCTCGATTGCTTTACTAATTGGATTTATTTACAGCGATCCTAAAAGCTTTATCATTATTATGGGAATTACAGCGATTTCTTATCCCCTATTTTTAGTTTTGAAGAAAAAAAAGTAACTTCTAATTATAATCATAATTACAATACCAAACCCGACAAGTTTTTGAAACCTGTCGGGTTTAATTTTATAATAAACAGAGAAAACTAATTCTTCTTTCAAACCACCCAAACGCTGCTGACATACGGTTGTCACTCCCTGTGATTTAATTTGCGCTATAAAACGATACAAGATGAGCAAACTAGATTTAACAAAAAGTGACAAAGTATATTATACGGCCAAAGCCAAGCCCGAAATACTTTATATCGAAAGAACAAACTATATATCGATTACCGGAACAGGAGATCCTTCGGGAGCAGTATTTTCAGAAAAAATTCAGGCCCTGTATACCACAGCTTATTGCATTAAATTTATGCTGAAAGCAGTCGATAATGATTTTGTGGTTCCAAAACTAGAAGCTTTATGGAGTTTTGACGCCGAAAAATACAAGGATATTTCAATGGATGAAGCTCCGTTAAAAATACCCCGAGCGGAGTGGGATTACAGAATTATGATTCGAATGCCCGACTTCATAACCAAAGAACATGTGGAAGAAGCTATTCCTATTGCCGTCAATAAAAAACAAATAGTATTGGCGAAGTCCATTGAATTTTATGAAATGGCAGAAGGCAAAGTGGTGCAGATTCTTCATGTTGGCCCTTTTGAAAATGAACCGCAAACGCTGAAAAAAATCCAGGAATTTACTACTGCACACCATTTAGAGCAAAACGGATTGCATCATGAAATTTATCTGTCAGACTTTCGAAAAACACCTCCTGAGAAATTAAAAACGTTGCTCAGAGAACCCGTTAAATAACAAACCCGACAGGTTTTTGAAACCTGTCGGGTTTAATTTTATAATGAATAGAGAAATCTAATTCTTATTTCAAACCAGCTAAACTCTGCTCGATTGTAGCAATTTTTGCTAAAGCATCAGCTTGTTTTTGTTTCTCTATGTTCAGGACTTTTTCCGGAGCTCCATTTACAAATTTTTCGTTAGAAAGTTTTGCTTCTACAGATTTCAGGAATCCTTTTGTATAGTTTAATTCTTCGGTCAGTTTTGCAATTTCAGCTTCAACATCAATACTTCCGGTAATCGGAATGAAATATTCATTTGATTTTACACGGAACGATAACGCTCCGTCAACTTTTGCCGAAACATATTCGAAAGCTGAAATATTACCTAGTTTTGTTACGATTGAATCGAAATACATTGTAATATTCTCGCTGTTGATTACCTTTAATTCGATCGCATCTTTAAACGGAATGTTTTTGTCTTTACGAATCGTTCTGATTCCTGAAATCACTTCGATAGTACTATCAAAATCAGAGATTAAACTCGCGTTGAAAGGCTTTAATTCCGGCCAGGTCGAAACGATTAAAGCTTCTTCAGCAGTTCTGTCTGCAATTAAATGCCAAATTTCTTCAGTTAAGAAAGGCATGAACGGATGAAGCAACTTCAAATTACTTTCCAACATTTCGATTGCTTTGTCAAATGTCGTCTTATCAATTGGCTGTTGGTACGCCGGTTTAATCATTTCTAAGAACCATGAACAGAAATCATCCCAAACCAATTTGTAAATGGCCATCAATGAATCTGAAATTCTGTATTTCTCAAAATTATCTTCAATATCAACTAAAGTCTGCTGCAATTTTGCTTCGTACCATTCGATGGCTACTTTTGATGATTCCGGTTGTGGAATAGTTTCTGAAACTTCCCATCCTTTAATCAGTTTAAAGGCATTCCAAATCTTATTTGAAAACGCTTTCCCCTGATTACACAATTCTTCATCAAACATAATATCGTTTCCTGCAGAAGCACTCAAAAGCAATCCTACACGAACTCCATCGGCACTAAATTTATCGATCAGGTCTAAAGGATCAGGAGAATTTCCTAATGATTTAGACATTTTACGACGTTGTTTGTCACGAACCAAACCAGTTAAATACACATTTGTAAATGGTTTTTCTCCCGCATATTCATAACCTGCAATGATCATTCTCGCTACCCAGAAGAATAAGATATCCGGACCAGTAACCAGATCATTTGTTGGATAATAATATTTATAATCGGCACTTTCCGGGTCCATGATTCCGCCAAAAACTGACATTGGCCAAAGCCATGATGAAAACCAGGTATCTAAAGCATCAACATCCTGTGTTAAATCTTTTGTTTCAAGTTTCAGATTTGAAGTTCTTTCCTGCGCTAATTTTAGAGCATCTTCTATATTTTCTGCCACTACGAAATCTTCTTTTCCATCTCCGTAATAATAAGCCGGAATCTGTTGTCCCCACCATAATTGACGTGAGATGTTCCAATCACGAATATTGTTTAACCAGTGCGCATACGTATTTTCAAAACGTTTTGGATGCAATTTAATATCTCCGGTTTCTAAAACTGACGTAATAGCCGGTTTTACCAAATCTTCCATTTTCAAAAACCATTGATCAGACAATCTCGGTTCGATCACTGCTTTGGTTCTTTCAGAAGTTCCAACTTTATTCAAATGGATTTCGGTCTTTGCCAAAGCTCCGATTTCTTCTAATTCTTTTGCAATTTCAGTACGAACCACAAAACGGTCTTTGCCCTGATAATGCAATCCGAAACTATTTAGCGTAGCATCTTCATTAAAGATATCAACGATTTCAAGATTGTGTTTCTCTCCTAACGTTTTGTCATTCATATCGTGCGCCGGAGTCACTTTCAAACATCCGGTTCCGAATTCAACATCAACATATTCGTCTTCGATAATCGGAATAACTCTTCCACAAATTGGAACGATAGCCTTTTTACCTTTTAAATGTGTAAAACGCTCATCATTTGGATTGATACAAATAGCGGTATCTCCAAAAATAGTTTCCGGACGTGTTGTAGCAATCGTCAGAAAATCTTCTGAACCTTCAATTTTATATTTTAAGAAAAATAATTTCCCTTGTTGTTCTTCGTAAATAACCTCTTCATCAGACAAAGTGGTTTTGGCTTCCGGGTCCCAGTTTACCATTCGGTATCCTCGGTAAATCAAACCTTTGTTGTACAAATCAACAAACGATTTAATTACAGAAGCTGACATATCAGGATCCATCGTAAATTTAGTTCTTTCCCAGTCGCAGGAAGCTCCAAGTTTTTTAAGCTGCTCTAAGATTACACCACCGTATTTATCTGTCCATTCCCAGGCGTGTGCCAAAAACTCTTCGCGGGTTAAATCATTTTTATTGATTCCTTCTGCCTTCAATTTCTGTACTACTTTTGCTTCTGTAGCAATAGAGGCATGATCGGTTCCCGGAACCCAGCAGGCATTAAAACCTTTAAGACGCGCTCTACGAATTAAAACATCCTGAATGGTATTGTTCAACATATGCCCCATGTGAAGGACTCCTGTCACGTTTGGTGGCGGAATTACAATTGTATAAGGTGTTCTGTGATCAGGCTCTGAATGAAAATAATTATTCTTCATCCAGTAATCGTACCATTTATTCTCGATTGTTTTAGCGTCAAATTGTGCTGGAATTGTCATTTAAATAGATTGTTTAATCGTTAATTCGTGTATTTGTTTAGTCCTTATTCCCGTATTTGTTTAATCGTTTTTTACTGCAATCACAGCTTTTACTAATCATCAGTCGATTAAACGGTTAAACGATTAAACAATAAAACAGAAAAACTGGTTCAATTTTTGTAATCATTACTGACAGCAAAAGTAAATAATTAAGTACACTATAAAAAGCGAATTAATAATTTGTGTGTTAATTAAAAGAATGTATATTTACTTACAACTTAAAATAAATTTCAAATGAAAAATGTAGCCTCTTTTATTGCAGTCGTATTGTTTAGCACAATAAGTTATGCACAAAACGGCCCAAAAATTGAATTTGCAGCCCAAGACAATACAATTGATTATGGAAAAATTTCTAAAAGTGACAACGGAGTTAGATCTTTTGAATTTACCAACACAGGTGACGCACCACTTTTGATTACAGGTGCCGAATCGACCGTAAGTTCTATAGTTGTTACCAAACCCGCAGCAGCAATTATGCCAGGTAAAACAGGTAAAATTGATGTAAAATACAACATGGTTGCCGGTCCGATCCGTAAAACAATTACTGTTGAAACCAATGCCGTAAACTATCCTGACGGTAGAGTAGCCTTAAAAATTAAAGGTGAAGTTTTATAAAAAACTAAAATCTAAAAATAGTAAAACCGCTTCTCAAATTAAGAAGCGGTTTTTTTTATCCGCATTTTTAAACTAAATCCGGCAGGTTTCAAAAACCTGTCGGATTTGTTTTAAGAGGTTATTATTTTTTCTCTGCACAGTCTGCAACATCAAACTTATACTTCACACGGTCAAAATCGATAGGTTTGTCTTTTACCAAATAAGTAACTCCCATAGTCGTCTGCATGGTTCCGTTACCCAAAATAAGTTTATTATCCTTCTTTAAAAATGCCATTGGGTTTTTAAAGGTTTTATTCTTATTGGTAACCTCTTTAAAAGTATAATCGGCAAATAAGGTATCTCCGTGAAACTCTCCCGCAAGTTCCCCTACTCTTTCTGTTGCCGCGGCAACTTTCATAGTCATGTTACCACTTATCTTTCCATTTTTTAGCGTGTTTACTTTTAAATCGATTGTATCTTTTTCATATATGGCTTTATAACATTTTGTACTTACGATGGTTTCAGCAGCTACCTTAGCTGCTTCGGCCGCTTTCTGTTTTTCATTGTCTTTACAGCTTTGAAGTCCGACACAAGTCACAAGCAAGCAGGATACCACTAATTTTTTCATAATTATATTTTTTAAAGATCATTGTTATTCTATAAAATTAAATAAAAAAGAAGCCAAAAAAAAGGCTTCTAAATTAAAATTTCAACTGTCAAACCAAAACCGCAGGATTTCAAGAACCTGCGGCCCTGGTACAGCCGCTCTGTTTATAAATTCTTAATTACAAATTCACTTCTTCTGTTCAATTCATGTTCTTCTTCTGAACAGGCCTCATCGGGCTGACATTTTATGATAGGCACTGATTCTCCGTATCCTTTAGCCTCAACCCTTTTGGCATTGATACCCGATTCTATTATAAAATCTCTCGTTGAACTGGCTCTTTTCTGAGACAAATTGGCATTAAACTTCTCATTCCCTCTTGAATCCGTATGCGATCCTATTTCGATTACCATGTCGGGATATTTCTTCATTAATTCTACCACACGGCCCAATACTACTTTAGATTCTTTTCGGATGTACCATAAATTATAATCAAAGTAAATCGGATCTGTTTTTATAATTAACCTTCCTTTATTGTCTTTGACCACATCTTTTTCCTGTGCAATAATCTGAGCTATTTTTTCTTTCTTTCTGATTTCTCCTGCGACAATTTCTTCGGCTTTCGCTTTTTTATCGGCTTCTTTTAAAGCAATAATCGCCAGAGCTTCTTTTTCTTTTCTTCGCTTGGTTTCAATTTCTTCCTCTTTCTTTTTGATTTCGGCAATTTGCAGCTCTTCTTTCTTTTTTGTTTCAGCAATCAACAGCTCTTCCTTTTTTAGCAATTCCAAAGATTTTAATGCCATCGATGCATCATGACTTGCCTCTCTGGTGGTTCCCGAAGACACTGTTCTCGACTCACTTGTATAACCTTCCTTAGCACCCAAAACAGTAAACGCACTTTCACAGGCAACGGTAAAATTAAATTTCCCAGCTGTGGCAGTTGTCGTTGTGCTCAAAACCTTTCCATCTGAGTCCTTTAAGGTCACAACTGCATTTTCCAGAGGCAATTTGGTATCGATATCTGTAATAACCCCTGCAATAAATTGTTTACAATCTTCTACCAGTAAAGCTTTGATTTCTTTAATCTGATAAATATCGTCGCTCCCTTTTCCTCCCTCTCTGTTGGAAGCAAAATAACCTTCTTTGGTATCGGAATCGATGTTAAACGAAAAATCATCCCGATTTGAATTCAAAGGCACACCAACATTTACAGGTTTACTGTAGTCGTTTCCTTTAATTTCCGAAACAAAAACATCCAATGATCCGTAACCTAAATGCCCGTCAGACGAGAAATAAAGTTTTTGATCGTTTGTAACAAAAGGAAATTGCTCTCTTTTATCGGTATTAATTGTCGGGCCTAAATTTCGGGGTGTATCAAATGCACCTTTATTTATATTGACCGAATAAATATCAAATGACCCTAAGGTTCCCGGCATATCTGATGCAAAATACAATACCTTTTCATCGGCACTCAGCGCCGGATGCTCTATCGAATATTCCGAACTATTAAACGGAAGCGCTACTATATTGGTCCATCTTCCTTCAACCAGTTCGGCTTTAAATATTTGAAGATTCGAGATTTTCTGATCGTTTGTTTTCTTGCTTTTGTTCTTTGAATTGTTGCGTGTAAAGTAAATGGTTTTACCGTCTTTTGTAAAAACCGCATTAGCCTCGTGCATGCCGGTTTTTAGTTCTTTGGCAAAATAATGCACAATAGAATCAGCCGAATTGCTGTTTTTTAAAGGGATCGTAACCAGATTCAAATAAGTTTCATTGTCCCATTTGAACTTTTTATCCAGCAATCCCGGTTTTAACTTTACGCCCGCAAAAACCAGATTATCATTGTATTTTACAGCCCCAAACTCCGAATTAGGTGTATTGATAGCCAGATTTTTAAGTTCGTAACGCTTCCCGATTGCCGAAACATTTTCTAAAATCTTAAGGTCTTTTTCAAAATTAGAAACAGCGTCAGCGTTACCCGATTTTGCATAATATTCTTTTAAAGCTGCATTGGCATTGGCATCACTGTCGCTTGCTTTTAAAGTTTGCGCATATCTGAAATAATAATTCCGATCTAAATCACTACTGTAATTTTGAATCAAAAGCCTGTAGTAACGCTGGGCTTTTATCAAATCGTTCGTATAAAAATAAGAGTCCGCTAAATTTTTTATCACTTCCTGCGAAGGTTTATTCTCTGCTAATTTCTCATACAAAGTAATCGCTTCGCTGTAATGGGTTTTATCAAAAAATCGTTTAGCTCTGGCCAATTCAAAATCCTGAGCACTTATAAACTGTATTGAAAATACGAATACAATAACGAGTAGTTTTTTCATATTTTTCATTTTAAAAGAATCTTGGCGATTTATCATATCCTTTTCCTAATAGATCTAAATCAAAAAGCAGCATAATTTCGTGTGTGCCCGAGTTAAACCGGCCCATATTGGATAAGGTATGATCGTAGGCATAACCCACTCTTAAAGTTGGTGTTACATTTATATTCATTAAAGCACTCACCGCATCATTTATTCGATAAGCAGCTCCCAATTCAAATTTATTGTTGTACAAAACATTCGCGGTCAGGTCTACAGCAACAGGCGCTCCCGGAACAAATCGCGACATAAATGCGGGTTTCAGTTTGACCTTATCATTGATTTGAAAAACATATCCGGCAGTTAAAAAGGTATGAATCGCTTCTGATCCGTAAGCATTGATTCCTGATTTTTCTTCGATATGTTTGGTGCTCAACAAATTCGGAACCGACAATCCAACATAAAAATTATCCCTGAAATAATAAGCTCCCACTCCAATATTGGGTTTGGTGACGTTTATATTTTGAGCGAAAGCCAAATCAGTAGCAGTATCACCGCTTTCTAAAACAAACCCGTTAAAATTAGTTTGAAGAGACGTAAATCCGGCCTTTAATCCCAGTGAAAGTTTATTTTTTCCACCCAGGTTTAAGACATAGGCAAAATCAGCATAAAAATTATTTTCTTTTTTAGCACCATCACCAATATCATCTGAAACCAACGACAGCCCCACTTCAATTTTATCGCTTAATGCCGTATGTCCAAAAAAGGTAAAAGTCTTGGGTGCACCCACGGCTCCCACCCATTGGGTTCGGTACAATCCTCCAAAATTCATCATTGCAGGAACTCCTGTAGCGTATGCAGGATTTACCACACTCATATTGTACATATAATGGGTATATTCCGGATCCTGCTGTGCTGAGGCTGAAGCAATGTAAAAGAGGAAACTTATAAAAAGTAGTACTTTCTTCATTTGAAACTTATATTAAATAGTGTAAAAAGGAAATTATCGGTTCAGGTAAAGTCGGCCTTGTTGTGGGCGTCTGTTGTCTTTATTAAAATTAACAACATAAAAATAGACCCCGTTTGGCGCGATTCCGTCACCAAAACCGGCTGCTTCCGAATTTTTCCCGTCCCAATTGGGTTTGTTTTTATTTCCTTTAAACATCACATTTCCATATCTATTGAAAATTTCCAGCGTGTAATCAGGATATAAAAATTCTATATCCGGAATCCTGAAAGTATCGTTTACATTGTCTCCATTTGGCGAAAATCCGTCCGGAATAAAAAAGGTATATTCTTGTGGATTACAATCGAATAAAGAAACGGTAACCCCCAAATAATTATCCGAGATACAATCTGTGACAGCCGAAAGATCAAAACCATAGTAGGTTACTTTGTCTTTAAGTACTGTTGTCGAAGCCAATAAGTTTCCATTATTTTCTGCATCATACCAGGCAACTGTTGAAGAAACATTGGTTGCTTTAGACAGATCTGCAATAGTAGGATTTTTTAAGCCGCAAAAATTTTCTCCCCCCGAATTTAAAGTCGGAGCCGGTGTATCATTTACCACCACCGAAACTAAAGTTGGTGCAGAGGTACAATTTGCAGTCGAAGTCTCTCTCACATACAATTGCTCTGATTTTAAAACATAAGTACTGGCAAGTGGCATCGTTGACGTTGCAGAACTATACCATTTGTACTGAGCTCCACGCGGAGTTAAATTTGCAATCACTGCTCTTTCCACTTTACAAAATTCTTGTGGGCTTACTGAAAGTGGAGCGTCTGGAATTGTATTTATGATAAAAGTATCCAATACATTATTTAAATTAACATCACATGATGTAATGTTGTTCTTCAAATTACGAGCTATAATTACTGAAGCACCGGTATTTAAAAGTAATTCCTGAGGAATAACAAAAGTAGCTTTTCCGTTTGCGACTGCTAAAACAACCGTTTGTAATACCGAAGCATTATCACCAGAAAGTGTGTAAGAGAGCGTAACGTCAGTTAAATTTCCTAATCCCGAAACATTAACCAGGACAGGCTCTCCAAAACAAAAGTTCTCAACCTGTACAACAACAGTTGTGGCATCGGGCAAAGGATTAATACCCTGATTTCCTTTCACATTGGCCACATTCGAACATTGGGGAGTCAGATTGGTAATATCTGTGATACTTGTTATCGCAATTGCTGACGACCCGCTTTTTACATTTAAACTTGCCGGAATTACAAAGTTGGCATTGCCACCGGAAACTGCAATATTTACTGTCCTTCCGGTAACAACATTATCTCCCGTCAGATTGTAAGTAATCCTGTAAGTTCCATTAGTCAATAACAAAGCATTTGAAATCTGAACTGTCGCTGGCTGATTCTGACAGACTGGAGTGGTTGTCAATACTGCACCATCTAATCGCGGCAATGGACTAATGATTAGATCATCCGATAAATTACCGATTATATTGGTACATAATTTTTTACCTGCTGTTGCTATAATACTGGTTACCGCAACTCTAAATGTGCCTATTTGCCTAAAATAATTAGAATTAAGCGGAAATACCAATACCCCATTGGTAAAATTAGCCTTTACAGTCGCTGACGCAACGGTAGGTCCTGTAATATTATATTGAACTTCATATTCCCCATTCGGAATCATTTGCGGCCCTTGTGTAATTTTTGCGGTATACGATGCCGTTGCAATTTTATCTTCACAAATATCTGAATCTACTTCTATCTTCGCGCCGGTAAAATCTAATCTCTTTTCCAGTGTAATGATTACTGTTTCAACGTCATTTTGACAGATATTCTGATTCGGAACTGCAAAAACAGTATAGGTATACATGTACTCTCCCGGTCCGGATGCATCAAACAATTGCTGAAGATTAACCGAGTGGTCTCCCGGCAAAGTTATACCTGGTCCACTCCATCTTCCCCCCATATCTTCCCCGGAAAGCAGCTCGTGCAGATCAAAACTAGTATAAGGTCCGAGGTCAGTCGTGCCACATAAATCTTTATTTGATGGAGTTCCGGCTTCGGGCTTCCTTACAACCGTTACCTCCACTGCAGAAGTAAGTGGTGCCGTTTCACATTCCAGTACAGGCGGTACGGTATAAGTAAAATTGTAAGTTGTCTTCACTTGTACCTTTGGTACCGTAAATGTAGATCTTACAATCTGACCGGCGCTATCCCTCCATATTCCGTTGGAATGCGGCCCCATAACTGCACTATTAAATACGGTAAAAAGATTATACTCCCCTCTGTCATTACAGATTGTAGCTTCAGTTCCAATTCCGGAATATGCTCCAATAATTAAAGTTACGGTTGCTTTATTAACAGTACATCCTGCTGCTGTTACAGTATAAGTGTATTGGTAAGTCCCCCCACTTGAAATAAGCTGTGCATTTAACATTCCTGTAGCGGGATCCAGACCTCTAAAATTATTAGTATCTGTCCAGGTACCTCCCGAAGTTGGTGTCCCGCCCAATAGTGCAAATAAAGAAATCGACTGATTAACCGGATTCTCGATATCACAAATTATTTTTTGAGCATCGGTACCCGCACATTGTGCCTGAATTTTTGGAGTCCAAACCAAAAAGACGATTAAAAACGATACAAACTGCAAGAAATTAGTGTATTTTTTTACCATAGACTCCCAATTATATTTTCTACAAACATAACAAAATAATAATGTTTATTAGACACTTGAAGTCTGCTTTAATAATTAAATCTTTACAAAATACACCCAAGCTAAAAATGACTATTCTTGTTTTACTAAAATTTAGGATTTACCTCTTTTTACAATTCATCTTCCAGTTTAAATTTGAATTTTAAAAGCAGGCTGTTTCTTTCTACTTCTAACTCCACCCACACATCTTCTTCAGACTTTAAAAGTAAATTTATCTGCTGCAAAGTGTATTTATAGGGAAGCGTGTGATTGATTCGGACAATGACATCTCCTACTTTCAATCCGCATCGTTCTGCAGCTGATTTTTTGCGAATGTTTACAATTTCGTAAACCGGTTTTAATGAAAATTTATATCGGAAGTCATCATTTTTCTTATTGGTATACCCCGCATCTTCTATTGAAGAAATAACTTTTACGGTTTCCAGATGAACGGTTTCCTGAACCCATTGAAGTCCATTGTGCTGAACTGTTATACCGCTTTTATTGTAGGTAAAGGGTTCTGAAAATTTACTGTTTTTTTTAAGGTACATCGTTTTACCGGCATAGTCCATTACCAGTGTAAATCGTTTTAAAATTTCACCGCCAACAGAGCCTATACGATCGGGTACCATTTTTACATTTCGAACCGAACTTGAATCGGGAAAAGCGACAATCGGATGTTTGAAATCAAACTCATCTATAGAAAACTTCTCGATTTTGGCTCGATGTCCCTCTATATCACCACTAAAACCTTTTCCTAAAAAGTCAGGAAAATTCTTTTTAGGAAGCTTAATTTTATTGTTCTGAAAAATCCAGAAAGCATCACTGTTACCAATATCAATCAGCATTTTTGCCGGTATAGTAACACTGTCAACAAGAGCGGTAGAATAAAGATAGGGTTTCGCTCTTTCAACGGTAATTGGAACGGCTTTAAATTTCTTATTGAGTTTTTTACGGAGTTCTTCATTGTTTTGGTGAACGTAGACCTTCTTTTTTTGATAATTGATTTCCACCAGATTGTTCCTGAAAAATTTATATCCAATAATACCGTTCACCGGAATTCCGATATGCGATGACAAATTAAAAGTTTGATCCAAAATCACATACAACAAATGATTATTGGATTTCAAACCATGGCTTTCGAGTATATTATTGGTCGATTTTAAACCTTCTATTTCTTCTTCACTTCCTAAACCTCTCAATTTAATCTTCTGAACATTTTTAAAACTAACTTCCTGCCTTTCTTCCATGCTAAACAAAATGGTTTCTTCCACACCGGAATCCAGCAAGAAATTTAGTTCTACTCCGTTTACTTTTATCGGAATAAAAACCAGATTATTAATTAATTTGAAAGGTATAGTAACCTTTGAAGCGTGGTTTTCGATTTGGAAATCTTCTTGTGCGTGAAGTGCAAAAGCTGTCAAAAGCCCAAAAAACAACATGAAATGTTTTTTCATTGATAAAATTTTAAGATAAAATTACTAAAAATATCGATAATTACTACAAATTAATAAGTACCCGTAATGTTTACGTTAAATTCGAAAAAAAAATGCAAATTTGCACTTCAATAAGAAAACTCATGCCAACAATTTCTCACAAAGGCAGAAACATGCCCGAATCACCGATACGTAAACTAGCTCCTTATGCAGACCTTGCAAAGCAAAAAGGAAAGAAAGTGTATCATTTAAACATTGGTCAACCGGATATCAAGACACCCGAAGTGGCCATCGAGGCGGTAAAAAACATTGATTTAACTCTTATAGAATACAGTCCGTCAGCCGGATATGAAAGTTATAGAAAAAAATTAGCTCAATTTTACCAGCGCCAAAACGTAAATGTAAACTCAGAAGACATCATTGTAACCACTGGTGGCTCTGAAGCCTTATTATTTGCGCTGGCCACGATTACGGATCCGGGAGATGAAATCATCATCCCTGAGCCTTTTTATGCTAATTACCATGCTTTTGCATCTTCAACAAGTGCGACAGTAATTCCCGTAATTTCAACCATCGAAAGTGCCTTTGCTTTACCAAGCATTGATACGGTCGAGCAATTGATTACGCCAAAAACAAAGGCCATATTAATCTGCAACCCGGGAAATCCAACAGGATATTTATACTCTGAAGAAGAAATCAGACAGCTGGCAGGCTTAATCAAAAAACATGATTTATACCTGATTGCGGACGAAGTGTATCGTGAATTTTTGTACGATGGAGACGATAAACATTTTTCGGTAATGAATCTCGAAGAGGTTCAGCAAAATGTAATTATGGTCGATTCGGTTTCTAAACGTTACAGTATGTGTGGTGCCCGAATTGGATGTCTGGTAACCAAAAATAAAGAAGTCCTGGCAACCGTAATGAAGTTTGCGCAGGCACGTTTGAGTCCGCCAACAATTGAACAAATTGCCTGCGAAGCTGCAATAGATACTCCGCAAAGTTATTTTGACGAGGTTATTACCGAATACAAAGGACGCCGTGACACTTTGATTGCTGAATTAAACAAAATCGAAGGTGTAATTGTAACGAAACCAAAGGGAGCTTTTTACTGCATCGCACAATTGCCTATTGACAATTCTGAAGATTTTGCACAATGGCTTTTAGAAAGTTACGATCTTAATGGCGAAACTGTTATGGTGGCTCCCGCGGCCGGATTTTACTCGACTCCGGGAATGGGGCTCAATCAGGTAAGAATTGCCTATGTTTTAAATAAAAAAGATTTAATTACTGCTGTAAACATTTTAAAAGAGGCTCTTTTGGTTTACAACAAGAAATAATAATACAAAACCAAAACTTTCAAAAGACAATAACAGCCTGTGTTATTGTCTTTTGCATTTTAAAGAAACCACATTTTGGAAACAATTTAAATTATATACCAAAAGGAGTGATTAAATAGTAAAAACCATAGAAAAGATTTCCTATTTATTAATTATCTTTACCGCCTTAAAAAGAAATACCCATACTAATAGTAAGTTTTTAATGATAAATAACGAAGATTTTTTAGACGAAATAGGAGACAATCATTTTAGCAGTAATGCAAAAAACCCTGTAAGACAGGACGCTTTTGACTTAAGTGATGATGAAAAAATAGAAAAGATAAAAAAAGATGTTGAAAACATCCTCCAAACTCTGGGAATGGACTTGACAGATGACAGCATAAAAGGTACTCCAAACCGAGTAGCAAAAATGTTTGTAAAAGAGATTTTTGGAGGTCTTAACCCTTCAAGACAGCCAAAAGCTTCTACTTTTGACAATAATTACAAATACGGTGAAATGCTGGTAGAGAAAAACATTACGGTTTATTCTACCTGTGAGCACCATTTATTGCCAATTATCGGAAGAGCGCATGTGGCTTATATTTCTAACGGAAGAGTTATTGGTTTATCCAAAATGAACCGTATCGTAGAATACTACGCTAAAAGACCTCAGGTTCAGGAGCGTTTAACCATGCAAATTGTTCAGGAATTACAAAAAGCACTTGGAACCGAAGACGTAGCCTGCGTTATCGACGCCAAACACCTTTGTGTAAACTCAAGAGGAATCAAAGATATCGAAAGCAGTACCGTAACTTCTGAATTTGGTGGTAGATTTAAAGATCCGCAAACTAAAAGAGAACTTTTAGACTATATTAAATTAGATACGCAATTTTAGTTGAACCGGTAAATCGTTAATTTGTTTAATTGCTTGACCCTGGTCTTACATTTGCGATTCAAAAAATCAACAATTAAACAGAAAATAATGTACGTTTTTTCATTTGAAAAGTTAGAAGTTTGGCAAAACGCCAGAGGATTAATTTTGGATATTTATAAATTAACTGGTAAATTTCCATCAAATGAACTATTCGGAATAACTTCTCAAATAAAGAGAAGCTCTTCTTCAATTGCGACAAATATTGCAGAAGGAACTTCGAGAAATTCGAATAAAGACAAAGCTCATTTCCTGACGATTTCATACGCATCGGCAATGGAAACTTTAAACCATCTGATCATTGCAAAAGATTTAAATTACATATCTGACATTGATTACATCGAATCACGTGAGAAAATTGAAAAAATTTGCAATCAGATAAACAGCTTAAAAAAGTATTATCTTTCCAAAGAATAAGACTTAAGTAATTACAAAACGTTTACACGATTAAACAAGCAACAAATAAACGATTACAATAAAAAATAAACGGTTAAACAAATAAACGATTAAACAACAAACAAATGCCTTTATACACAGCTCAACATCTAAAAATATACAATTCACTTTCGGGTGAAAAAGAAAATTTCAACCCTATACATGAAGGAAACGTTGGAATGTATGTTTGCGGACCTACGGTTTATAGCAATGTACACTTAGGAAATGTTAGAACTTTCATGTCTTTTGATGTGATATTCAGGTATTTTTTGCACCTTGATTACAAAGTGCGATACGTGCGTAACATTACTGATGTTGGACATATTGTAGACGACGTTGACGAAGGCGAAGACAAAATTGCCAAGAAAGCACGATTGGAACAATTAGAACCAATGGAAGTGGTGCAGCGTTATACGGTAGATTTTCACGATATTCTGAAATCGTTTAACTTTTTACCGCCTAGTATCGAACCAACTGCTACGGGACACATTATCGAGCAAATCGAAATCGTCAAGAAAATCATTGCGACCGGAATTGGTTATGAAGCCAACGGATCAGTTTATTTTGACGTAGTAAAATATAACGAAACCAACAATTACGGAGTTTTAAGCGGCCGAAATATCGAAGATATGTTAGCCAACACCCGTGATCTTGATGGACAATCGGACAAAAGAAACCCACAGGATTTTGCGCTTTGGAAAAAGGCAGAACCCCAACATATTATGAGATGGCCTTCACCGTGGAGTGATGGTTTTCCGGGCTGGCACTTAGAATGTACAGCCATGAGTACCAAATATCTGGGCAACCATTTTGACATTCACGGAGGTGGAATGGATTTGAAATTCCCACACCATGAGTGTGAAATTGCTCAAAACGAAGCTTGTACAGGTCAGTCTCCGGTAAACTACTGGATGCACGCCAACATGCTGACTTTGAACGGAAAGAAAATGGCAAAATCAACCGGAAATAACATTTTACCGGGAGAGATTTTAAGCGGAGACAATGCCTTTTTAAGCAAAGCTTTTTCGGCATCAGTGACTCGTTTCTTTATGTTGCAGGCGCATTACAGAAGTATTTTAGATTTTTCTGATGATGCTATTGTGGCTGCTGAAAAAGGATATAAAAGATTAATGGAAGCCGTAGATGCTTTACCGTCTCTTACAGCAGACGCAACAAGCTCTATCGACATTGCATCATGGAAACAATTGTGCTACGATGCGATGAATGACGATTTTAATACGCCAATCCTGATTGCGCAATTATTTGAAGCGGTTCGTTACATCAATTTATTAAAAGAGAAAAAAGAAACCCTGTCGGCTGAAGACTTAAACACTTTCACAACCACAATTAATGCTTTTGTTTTTGATGTTTTAGGTTTGACCAGTGACAAGGCTGCAGACGGAAATACCGATAAATTAGCAGGAACAGTCAATATGCTTATCGGAATGAGGAATCAGGCCAGAGCCGATAAAGACTTTGCTCTTTCAGATCAGATTCGCGATCAGTTGATTACCCTGGGCATTCAGTTGAAAGACGGAAAAGAAGGAACAAGTTTCTCGATATAACATAATCACTCTCTAATAAACCATGAAAGTAATTACTCCATTTGTTTTATTAGTCCGCTTTTATCAATCTGCAATATCGCCTTTTACTCCGGCGAGTTGCAGATTTGAACCAACGTGCTCTACTTATATGATTCAAGCCCTGCAAACACATGGCTTGTTTTATGGTGGATACCTCGGTATGAAAAGAATCCTAAGCTGTCACCCTTGGGGAAGAACCGGTTACGATCCCGTTCCGGAGAAAAAATGTTCACATAAACATTAACTTTTTATAAAGTAGAACTCCATTTTTAATATTTATTTTTACCAAATACTCAAAAACAACAATACATGACACAGCCCTTAAATATTGTTTGGAATCCTTCAGAAGGAATCGATTTAGGTTTTTTTATGATTCGCTACTACAGCTTAATGTTTGTAATTGCCTTCGGTTTAGGATGGTTTTTAATGAAAAAAATCTTCGAACGCGAAAACGAATCTATTGACAAACTGGATTCTTTATTTGTCTGGACGGTTCTGGCAACTTTAATAGGCGCCCGTTTAGGACATGTTTTATTTTACGATTGGGAATATTTTAGAAATCACTTACTTGAGATATTTTTACCCGTTAGATTTGAACCAAAATTCGAATTTACCGGCTTTCAGGGATTAGCCAGCCATGGTGCTGCTATTGCCATTATTGTTGCAATGTATTATTACAGCAAAATGATCCTCAAACGTCCTTTATTATGGATTTTGGACCGTGTCGTAATTCCGGTTGCCAGTGGGGCTATTTTTGTTCGTTTAGGAAATTTCTTCAATTCTGAAATTATCGGACACGAAACGACTTCTGCTTTCGGAATTCGTTTTTTACACGATCAATTCAGCAAAAACGAAGCGGTAAATGCTACGCAAATAGCAGATCCAAAAGCGGCTTATACTGCTATTGCTACCGATCCTAAATTTGCCGACTTACTGGCTCAGGTTCCGGCAAAACACCCAACACAATTGTATGAAGCAATTTCATATGTATTTGTTTTTGCTGTTTTGTTTTTCTTATACTGGAAAACGAATGCCAGACTGAAATCAGGATTATTGTTCGGACTGTTCCTGGTTCTTTTATTTGCAGTACGTTTTGTCGTTGAATTTGTAAAAGAAAGTCAGGGTGGATTTGAGAACGAATTAGGTCTTTTCTCCACCGGACAATGGCTGAGCATTCCGTTTATCATTATTGGTCTTTTCTTTATTATAAGAGCACAAAGAAACCCTTTAGCGGAATCTTAATAACAATACAAAAACAGAAAAACGCCCGATATGTCCAATATCGGGCGTTTTTTTTTACAAACAATACGAAATGCCAAATTCAATATTTCGCGTGTTAAATCCGGCGTTTTCACTATTTAGTCCGGCGTTTGAGACGTGCCGAATCCCTGAACGAATATCAAATCGTAGCTGCTCTGCTTTAACCGAGAAACCCAGCGCAAAAACATCTGCAAAAGCAAAACCAGCCGACAATCTTTCGGTATCCCGGTCCGTTATCAAGGGACCAATACTTCCTAAAGCATAAACCGAGAAAACCTTACCAATCGGTTTTCTGACTAAAAAACCAAGATTCAGCACATACTCATGTACCTCTTTCAGCTTGGTATATTCTTCTCTCTTTTCAAGATAATCCGGCTCTTCTGGTTTTACAAAATAAAAGTTCAACAATTGGTGTCTTCCAAAATTAACTTCCGGCTGAATTAAAATTTCAAATTGAAAATGCTTTGTTTCCTTTACTCGGTAGTACAACTCAATTTTATAAAATTGATTGGTAAAAGTATAGTTTCTGTTGTTAAACTCGCTACCAAAACCATAGTTAACACCCAGCGCCAGTTTTTCCTTTTTAACTTGCCCTGAAACCTTAAATACACCAAAAAAAATAATTAAAAACAATAGTAGTTTTCTACTCATAGGCACTTCTTTTTACTAAACTAAATATAACAAAAAAAGATCCAGTTTTCACTGGATCTTTTTCAAATAATCAATCACGCTTTATAGCGTTTTCCTTCAATTGTAAATTTATCATCGCTCTGAACGAGAGCAACAATACAACAACATTCCAAAATTTAATCTTTTAGGATGAACTATTAGATTACTTACTATTAGTCTGTAAATCATGTTTAGCACATTGACCTCCTAAATAAAAAGCTACTGCGACACAAAAAAGGATCAGAATAAATAACCGTATAATTTTTTTCTCTCCCATTTTGTCAATTACAAATTATGTCTTGCATCATATGCTGCACACGCAGCTCCAAGTTCATAACAACACCATGCAGCAGCTAAGCCAAGCGATAAAATCCCAATGATTATCCCTCCATTAATGTCTTTTACTTCATCTTCTGACAATTCTATTATATTCTCCATAATCTTTAGATTTTATGAATTTAAATGATACCCTAACATAAATGCGCCTAAACCAATTGGACCACATACCATATAACATCCTAACCCAACCAAATACGTTGTTTTAGATACACCTCCTTCAACCTCCTGCATTTCGGGTGCACTTAGTTCTACTACATCAAAATTTTCTAATTGTAAGTTCATAATTTTATTCTTTTTAAATTAATAAGTCCTTTAACAAAATTATTTTCTCGAGATCTTTTTGTTATAACGAAATTAATATACTTCCGTCTAATAACATTGAACGGAAGTATATTTCATTCTTTTTTAATTATAGTTCAGCATAGCATTTTACTCCAAAAAAAAGATCCGGTTTTCACCGGATCTTTTTCTATAACTTAAGCATTTAATTATGCGTTGTGCTTGTCTTCGATTGTGTGTTTATCATCACTTGAAATTGTATCAACCAATACTGGTGTAGCAATAAATAATGATGAATAAGTTCCTACCACAATACCAATTAACATGGCAAAGATAAATCCTCTGATAGATTCTCCACCAAAGATAAACATCGTTAATAATACGATGATCATCATTAATGAGGTATTCAACGTTCTTGACAATGTAGTGTTAATAGATGCGTTTACGATATCTTCAAAACTTCCTTTACGGTTTCCGATGATAAACTCTCTAATTCTGTCAAATACAATTACAGTATCGTTCATAGAGTAACCAATTACAGTAAGGATAGCCGCAATAAAGTGCTGATCCATTTCCATGTGGAAAGGCATGAATTTATAACATAAAGAGTAGATTCCTAATACAAAGATAACGTCATGCGCTACCGCTGCAATCGCACCTAATGAATATTGCCATTTACGGAAAGAGATCATTAAGTATAAGAAAATAACTGCCATTGCACCTAATACAGCCCAGTAAGAGTTCGTTTTAATATCTTCAGAAATAGAAGCTCCAACTTTAGATTGTTGCACTACTCCAATTTTCTTACCATCAAATGAGTTGATGAATTTTTCATAAGAAGTGTTAGGGAAATATTTCGCTAACGACTTGTATAAAATTTGATTCACTTCTTCATCAACAGCTACACCGTCTTCTTTAATTTTATATTTAGTTGTGATTTTCAACTGATCATCATCACCTAAAATTTTAGCCTCAACAGGAGTACCAAAAGAAGCAGATAATTCATCTGATACTACAGTAGCATCAATTGGTTTTTCAAATTTCACCTGGAATGTTCTTCCTCCAACAAAATCAACACCTTCATCTAATCCGTTTACGAAGAAGATAGAAACTAAACTCACTACAACTACAATTGAAGAGAAGATGTAAGTAAATTTCTTAATCTTAATAAAGTCAAAGTGGAAGTTTGTAAACCAGTTTTTAGTAATGTTTGTAGAGAATGTTAAATCTCCTTTTCCAGCAATGTTTCTGTCAATAAAAATTCTAGCAATAAAGATTGAAGTAAACAATGAAGTTACGATACCAATCAATAATGTTAAAGCAAAACCTTTAATTGGTCCTGTACCAAAAATGAATAAGATTGCACCAGTTAAAACGTGAGTAACGTTTGCGTCGATAATAGAACGCATTGCTCCGTGCCATCCGTAAGAAGCTACAACTGCTTCTGACAATGATTTTCCTTCACGTAATTCTTCTTTAGCTCTTTCAAATATAATGATGTTCGCATCTACCGCTGTACCTAATGTTAATACGATACCTGCAATACCTGGCAATGTTAATACAAAACCAAAACTTGCCATAATTCCAAACAAGAAAAGTAAGTTCAATAATAAGGCAAGGTTAGCATACCAACCTGCTTTACCATAATAGAATACCATCCATAAACAAACTAATAAAAATCCTAATACAGAAGAAATTGTACCTGCATCAATTGCAGCCTGACCTAAAGATGGTCCTACAACTGTTGACTGAATAATATCTGCAGAAGCCGGTAATTTACCTGCGTTTAATACGTTAGCTAAATCTTTAGTTTCAGCCACATCAAAAGAACCTGTAATTTCAGATCTTCCTCCTGCAATTGGTCCACTTGTAACACCTGGTGCAGAGTAAACGATATTATCTAAAACAATAGCAATATATCCTTTTTGAGAGAATGCTCTTCCTGTTAATTCTTCCCAAACTTTAGCTCCCTGACTGTTCATTTGCATAGAAACAGCTGGTTTTCCTAATTGGTCAAATGTATCTTTTGCATCTGTAACAACACCACCGCTCATTGCAGGAACATTGTCTCTGTTTCCTTTTAAAGCATATAATTCAACTGCTTCAATATCTTTTCCTTTTGCATCTTTAATAGTAGTTGGTTTACTCCACACAAATTTTGCATTGTGTTGGTCAGCACCCAATAAAATTCTGATGTCAGCTCTTTTAAAATAATTGTTTACAGTAGCTGTATCTTTAGGAGCAAAGTATCCTAAAACTGGTCCACCACCCTGACCTAACATTTTGTCAAATAATGGGTTGTTTCCTTTTTTAGTGTCTACTGAATCTTTAGCATTATCTGTTAATAAAGCGTTTAATGAATCTTTAACAACAGTTTTAGTCTCTGTTTTTTTGATTTCAGTCTTTTTTAAAGCTTCGTTAGTCGCTACTAAAAAGTTACCGATCTCTTCGATTTTAAAAGTCTCCCAAAACTCTAACTGAGCTTTTCCTCCTAATAATTTTTTGATTCTGTCTACATCCTTAGCACCTGGAAGCTCTACTAAGATTCTTCCTGTTTCTCCTAATTTTTGGATGTTTGGCTGAGTTACACCAAATTTGTCGATACGCTCTCTAAGTACTTTGTAAGCACTTTCGATAGACTCATCTACTTTTTTCTTAATTACTTTTTGTACTTGCGCATCAGACATTTGAAAATCTACACCACCTTCTCCTTGTAAACTTCTGTTTGCAAAAATATCAGGTGAAGCTAATTTCACTGTCCCTTTTGAGTTAGCCTCAAAAGCTTCAAAGAACTTATTTAAATAGGTTTTGTTTCCTTCTAAATTTGCAGTTGCATCAGCTAATGATTTATTAAATACTGGATTTTTAGAATTGTTTGCTAATCCTTTCAAAACATCTTTAACCGAAATTTGAAGAATCACGTTGATTCCTCCTTCTAAGTCAAGACCTTTGTTAAGTTGTTTGTTTTTTACTTCATTATAAGTAAAATCAGTAAAACCAAGGTTTAACACTTTCTCTTTTCCAATAGAATCTAAATATTTTAATTCTTTATCAGGATTATCTCCTGCAAAAGCTTTAGCTTCACTTTTGACGTTATTGGCCACAAAAGTGAACGAGAGTTGGTAAATACTTACCAATGCAAATAGAATTGCGAAAAATTTAATAAGTCCTTTATTCTGCATTATTACTAAAAATTAATTATGTTTTATTGTTTGTTTTTGTTTTAAAGTCCCATAAAATAAGCCCTGACGTGAGTTTTCTTAACTAAAAAACTAGATCACGAATTACAACATTTTTCTTAAACCGAGCAAATATATAATTTACGAAAAGATTAACCAATTTATTTA
>JAHEZJ010000070.1 GCA_023251135.1 Flavobacterium sp.
CATTAAGTACGTACTTATTACCTTAAGTGCCGACAATCATGGGGAAGGTGGAATTTTTGCCTTATATGCACTGGTCAAAAAAACTAAAATTCAGTGGCTCATTGTGCCCGCCATCATCGTAGGAAGTGCTTTACTCGCCGATGGAATTATAACGCCGCCCATTTCGATTTCTTCTGCTGTAGAGGGAATCAGAGCCTTCTATCCAACCATGCAAACAGAGACCATTGTTTACATCGTTATTGGAATTTTATTCATTCTTTTTACCATACAACAATTTGGAACCAAGCTCGTTGGAAAGTTTTTCGCTCCAATGATGTTAATCTGGTTTGCCATGTTGGGAACGTTGGGAACAATTCAGATCCTAAAGCATCCTGAGGTTATTAAAGCGGTAAATCCGTATTATGCTTATCATTTATTATCGATCCATCCTGATGGTTTCTTTGTACTTGGTTTTGTATTTTTATGTACAACAGGTGCCGAAGCATTGTACTCTGATATGGGACACTGTGGAAGAAAAAACATCCGAATCAGCTGGGTATTTGTAAAAACAACTCTGGTATTAAACTACTTTGGACAGGCTGCTTATTTAATTCACCACGAAGGCAGTACGCTGCAACAACTGGGTGGAGAAAATGGAAATCCGTTCTATTTAATCATGCCACACTGGTTTCTTCCTTTCGGAATTGTAGTAGCTACTTTGGCTGCGGTAATTGCTTCTCAGGCACTTATCAGTGGATCATTTACTTTGATCAACGAAGCAATGCGTTTGAATTTCTGGCCAAAAGTTAAAATTAAATATCCTACCGAAGTAAAAGGACAATTGTATATCCCATCGATCAACTGGTTGTTGTTTTTTGGTTGTGTTGGAATTGTTTTACACTTTCAGAAATCAGGAAATATGGAGCATGCCTATGGTCTTGCGATTATTTTGTGCATGATTATGACCACGATTTTACTGAATTATTATCTGATCATGAAACGTGTAAAATTGTATCTGATGGTGCCGTTAATCACTATTTATTTATTGATTGAGTTCAGCTTCCTGATTGCTAACATTACTAAATTTGCCGAAGGTGGTTACGTAACTTTAATCATTGCGATCCTTTTGATCTCGATCATGACGATCTGGTATCTGGCTAAGAAAATTAATAAAAGCTACACCAAAATCATCAAAATTGACGATTATAAAAAGGTGTTAATGGAATTGAGTGAAGACTTATCGATACCAAAATACGCAACGCACCTAGTGTATATGACCAACGCCAATCGTGTTGATGAATTAGAAGAAAAAGTCATTTATTCGATTTTACAAAAACGCCCGAAAAGAGCTGATATATACTGGTTTGTACACGTAAACATTTTGACAGAACCGTACAAAACGCAATACAAGGTTACCGAAATTGCCAAAGACGATATTTACAGAATCGATTTTAATTTAGGATTCAGAGAACCTACCAAAATCAATTTAATGTTTAGAGAAGTAATTCGTGATATGGTAAAACGTGGCGAAGTAGACATCACCAGCCGTTACGAATCTTTGAACAAGAACAATATTATTGGTGACTTTAAATTTGTACTGTCAGAGAAGTTTTTATCCAATGACAACGATTTAAGATGGCATGAAAACATCATTATGAACTCTTATTTCTTCATTAAAAAACTGAGTTTATCTGAAGAAAGAGCTTTTGGTTTAGACAGTAGTTCGGTAAAAATAGAAAAATTCCCAATGGTGCTTCACGCTCCGGAGAATATTGGACTGACAAGAATTACAAAATAAAGCATTTAAAAACATACTCAGAAAACACTCTTTTAAACTTTATTAGAGTGTTTTTTTTCTTTTAAAAAAGAAGTTAAATAACAATCAAAATTAAAAATTTAACTTTCAATCAATTAATAGTACCTTTGCAACTCAAATAATTAAAATGAGATTACACAGAAATTTAGTTTATACTACCATCGATTCTTTAAACGCAATTTTCAATGAAGGAGAATATGCGGATAAAGTGGTAGCCAGAGCCTTAAAAAAAGACAAACGTTGGGGAAGTTCTGACAGGAAGTTTGTTGCTGAAACGATATACGAAATTGTTCGTTGGAAAAGATTATACGCAGAAATTGCAGAAGTTAAAGAGCCGTTCGACAGAGATAATTTATGGAGAATGTTTGCGGTTTGGGCTGTTTTAAGAGGATACCCTATTCCGGATTGGAGACAATTGGAAGGAACTCCTGAAAGAAAAATAAAAGGTCGTTTTGACGAACTTTCTAAAACCAGAGCTTATAGAGAATCTATTCCGGACTGGATGGATGAATTAGGAGTTAAAGAATTAGGAGAGGCCGTTTGGTCAAAAGAAATTGCGGCTCAAAATCAACCCGCAAAAGTTATCTTAAGAACCAATACACTGAAAGGTACTAAGGAAAACTTGAGAAACACGTTGATGGATTTAAATATCGAAACTGAATATTTAAAAGATCAGCCTGAAGCTTTGGTTTTAAAAGAAAGAGCCAACGTATTCTTAACAGACGCTTTTAAACAAGGTTTATTTGAAGTTCAAGATGCCAATTCACAATTAGTGGCTGGTTTTCTGGATGTAAAACCAGGAATGCGTGTAGTAGACACCTGTGCCGGAGCCGGAGGAAAAACATTACACATTGCTTCGTTGATGGAAAACAAAGGGCAATTGATTGCGATGGATTTGTACGAAAGCAAACTGAAACAATTAAAATTGAGAGCCAAAAGAAATGGCGCTTTTAATATTGAGTACCGTATTATTGACACTACAAAAGTGATCAAAAAGTTGCATGAAAAAGCCGATCGCGTTTTAATTGATGCACCTTGTAGCGGTTTAGGAGTTTTAAAAAGAAACCCTGATGCAAAATGGAAATTACAACCGGAGTTTATCGATAACATTCGTAAAGTTCAGTCTGAAGTTTTAGAAAGCTATTCGAAAATTGTAAAACCGGGTGGGAAATTAGTTTATGCTACTTGCTCTGTTTTACCATCGGAAAATCAGGAACAGGTAGAGAAATTCTTAAAGACCGAAATCGGAAAGCAATTTACATTCATTAAAGATCGTAAAATACTTGCCTCAGAATCTGGATTTGACGGATTCTATATGGCGCTTTTGGAGAGAAAGGTTTAATTACTATAAAAAATTCCAAATTAAAAATTCCAAATTCCAATCGATACAATTGGAATTTGGAATTTCTTTTTTCTATTGTTTACCAAGGATCAATTTGGACACATATCTGGTGAAATCAAACAATATGGTGGGATGTTGCCACAGGTTGGCGGTTGTGTTAACTGCTTGGAACATCGCAATTGGTAGCCATTTAAATAATAAATAAAATCACCGCCTTTAATTTGCTTTAATTCGCTCTTACTCAATTGCTCAACATTTGTTAGATTTAAGATAAATTTCATAATTATTAGGTTTTAAAGTTAATATCTTATAAATATAGCTAATTTTTCTTACTTTCAACGAAGTATTTTTTTACACCAAACTAGGCTTACGCAACAGTTTTCCATTCTCGTTTTCTTTGAATTTCGGGACAAAAACAATCTCCTTTGGTTTTTCAAATTTTCCCAATACATCAAAAAAATCGGGAGCAAACTCTTGCTTCTCTCCTTCTATCACCAAAATTAATTTCTCTCCCAAAACGGTATCAGGAACTCCGGTTACAAAAAACCGACTGTTTATTTTTCCTATCAGTTTACTTTCTATTTGCTCCGGAATCAACTTCACCCCTCCACTATTCACGACATTATCGATTCGTCCCAAAAACACAAACTGGTTTTCATTCACCAATTCCACCAAATCATTGGTCACTATAGGCTCGTTAGAAACCGAAGGCAGGTGAATAACCAGACAATCGCGATCGTCTTTGCTGATCTTCACATTCGGAAGAATCGAGAACGCCTTTTCTCCCACTCTTTTAGCAGCGATATGTGTGATCGTTTCCGTCATGCCATAGGTTTCGTAAATCTCCGTTTTTAAGGGCAGTAATTGCGCTTCCAGGGCACTGTCGATTTTAGCACCACCAATTATTAACTTCTTAACATTCTTTAATCCTGCTATCGAATTCTGAACCTGTAAAGGTACCATGGCAACAAAATCGTATTGTGTTTTATTTAAAGCCAAAGGCGCAGTACTTGGTGATACCACATCAATATCCAAACCTAAAATTAAACTGCGAACCAGCATCATTTTACCGGCTATAAACTGTGTAGGCAAACAAAGCAATGCTTTGTCACCCGGCTTCAGACCGAAAAAATCACCCGTTGCCAGAGCCGACTGAATCATAGCCTGTTTTTCTAAGCGCACTAATTTCGGAAGCCCGGTTGTACCCGAAGTTGTCATTTCAATAAAGTCTTTCTTATCGAACCAGTCCAGTAAAAACTCACCAATGGCTCTCTCGTACACATCCCCTTCTTTGATGTAACTATACCCTATGCGGCATAAATCCTTTCCATTTAAATGATAACCATTCAACTTAAAATAATTATGGACATTTTTATGTGTTAGTTTTGACATGACTGTATGTTTTAATTTGAAGATTCTACAACAACTATTTTACCCGTTAATTTTTCTTTCCAATTGTTCCATTTGTACTTTTTGCTAAAAATAAAAAGCAAAATAGGATAAACCACCACTACCGGCAGTATTACATCCCCGCCCGCCGAAGGTTCTGAGATATCTCTAAAAAGCGAATGCGTTTGAAAAACAGACCAATCCGAAGTCACCAACAAAGCTCCCACTAAATTATTTGCCGCATGAAAACCTAACGCCAATTCCATCCCTTCATCCATCAAGGTAATTACACCCAGAAACAAACCAGTTCCGATATAATACACCATCACTATATAGCCCATCTTTTCGACTTCGGGATTAAAAATGTGCATCGTACCAAATATCAGCGAAGTCATTAGAAGCGGAAACCATCTGTTTTGAGCCAAATTAGCAAATCCCTGCATCAGGTACCCCCTAAAAACATATTCTTCGGTAGAAGTTTGTATAGGTATTAACAGCGTCGCTAACACCACTAAAATTAAAAAAGGAACGAGTTTAAAATTCCAAACAAACTTCTCGGGAGCATTCAGATAAAGCGCCAGAAAACTCAAAACAGAAAACAAAGCCCATAGTGAAAAAGAAAAACTTATCCGTTTCCAATCTACCTTTGCTCTCGAAGTCGTAACAGACAAAAACGTCTGACGGTGCAGATACTTTACCACGTAATACACTCCGGCAAACGCAAAAACAAAAGAAATCATCACCAAAAACAAGGTCAGGTTAAGTTCAAACATGCTCATTACTGCTCCATTATCAACAGGAAAAGGCTTTCCGGACATGTAACTTTTACAAAACACGGCAACAGAAAAAGGAATTTGACCAATAAATGACGCTATAATGATAAAAAACGATCCTAAAAGATACAACCAGAACTTATTATGGGGTTTAATTCCTTGTTCTAAAAACATATTTACAAAAATTTAAAAAATGAGAATTCGATTCAGTAACTAAATCTTATTTTTGGAACTGCTAAAATACCTATTTTTAGTTTAATTATCTTACAGCAATTTAAATATATCAAAATGATACAAATTTATCATAACCCACGTTGTGGAAAATCAAGAACCTGTCTGGCTTTTATTGAAGAAACAAAACAGGAATATCAGATCATTCCTTATCTGACCGAAACTCCGGACTTTAATGAGTTAAAAAAACTACTCGAAAAACTAAACCTTCAGCCCCTGCAATTGGTCAGAACTAAAGAAAAAGTATGGATTGAAAATTACAAAGGAAAGACCCTGACCGATGACCAAATTATAGCCGCTATGGTGGAACATCCTATTTTAATCGAGCGCCCGATTGTTGTAAAAGACGGCAAAGCAATCATTGGAAGAGATCCGGATTTGGTAGCTTCTTTTTTAGATCAATTATAAAGAACCATATTAACATATTTTTGTGATTTTTCTCTTTAAACCAAAAGCTACATTTGCCGTCTAAAGAGTAATTGAAACCAAAAATCACAATGAAGAAAATCAAATTTGCTGTATTACTTGTATCCTTTCTTACAAGTTTCTACAACTATGCACAACAGGCGCCACCTGCTAAAAACAAGGTAAAAGTTACCGGGAAAGTTTTCGAAAAAATAAGTAAACAGCCTCTTGAGTATGCTACCATTTCGTTCACTGCACCAAATGACACCAAAGTTATAGCTGGTGGAATCACCAATCCAAAAGGGGAATTTGACGTGGCTGTTGCACCGGGGACTTACGATATAAAAGTTGAATTTATTTCGTTCAAATCCTCTTTAATCAAAGGAAAAACGATTTCCGAAGATACTTCTTTAGGTATTGTTAATCTATCGGAAGATGCTGCGCAATTAAGTGAAGTTGTCGTTCGTGCCGAAAAATCAAGCGTTGAAATAAAACTAGACAAAAAAGTTTACAACGTTGGACAGGACATGATGGTAAAAGGTGGAACTGTAAGTGACGTTTTAGACAATGTACCTTCAGTTTCTGTAGACACCGAAGGAAATGTAAGCTTACGAGGCAGTGACAATATCCGAATTTTAATTGACGGAAGACCTTCAAATGCCATCAATGTAGCCGAAGCTTTGCGTCAGCTACCTGCCGATGCTATTGACAAAGTAGAAGTAATCACCAACCCATCGGCACGTTATGATGCAGAGGGAGGATCGGGAATCATCAATATTATTCTTAAAAAAGGAAAAAACCAGGGCTTTAACGGAACTTTTATCGCCTCAACCGGACTTCCTGAAACTTACGGTTTAAGTGCCAACTTAAATTATAAAACCGAAAAATTCAATTATTTTACGACAGCGGGTTACAACTACAGAACCAATGAAGGTCGAGGTTTAACCAATACTTCCTACTATAATGCTGATGGATCACCAAAAGGTTATTTAGACGAAGATCGCGACACTAAAAGAATTAGAAACGGCTTTAACGCAAGAGCTGGAATGGAATGGACAGTAGCGCCAAACACCTTCTGGACCAATGCCATTAATTATCAAAAAAACTCAGGTGAGGACAAAGATTATATCAACTACAATAACTTTGATGCCGCTCGTGCTTTTACAGGAACAACTTCTCGTTTAAACAATGCCGACACCGGAAGCGAAAACGTAGAATTTACTTCGAACTTAATCAAAAATTTCAACGATAAGGGGCACAAACTTACTGCCGATTTATCGATTTCAAGAAATACAGATGACAGTGACGGTATGATTACAGCATTACCGACCTCTAATACTACGCTAAACGATCAGGTACAAAAACAAGTACAACTTCAGGCAGATTACGTTCTTCCATTAGGAAAAGGAAGTCAGTTTGAAGCTGGATACAAAGGAAATTTTGGTGACTTAAACAACGAATACAACGTTACCAACCTCATCAATGGAAACTATGTTATAGATCCAAAAAAATCAAACACTTTAGAATACAAAGAAAACATCAATGCCGTTTACGCTCAATATGGTCTGAAAGTCAATAAATTCTCTTATTTATTTGGTTTGCGTTGGGAAGACACTAATATTCAGGTAAACCTATTAGACAACAGTATTTTTAACACCAAAAAATACAACAACTTGTTTCCAAGTGCTTTTGTTAGCTATGAAATTTCAGATCAGAGTAATTTTACGGCCAGCTATAGCAAACGTGTATCAAGACCTAGAGGACGTTTCATGAATCCGGCTCTTAATTACGCCAGTAACATTAATATTTTCCAGGGAAATCCAGATCTGGATCCGTCCTTAACGGATAAATTTGATGTAGGATATATCAAAAGATGGGAAAAAGTAACCTTTAGCACTTCTGCCTATTTCGAAAACACAAAAGATGTTTTCAGCTTTGTCAGAACTCCAAATGGAGACAACGTAGACGGAATTCCTGTTATTCTAAGCCGTCCTATTAACTTAGGAAAAGAGCAAAAATATGGTTTCGAATTCACCTTCAACTACAGTCCGTATAAATGGTGGAGACTAAACAGTAACTTCAACCTTTACAATGTAAAAACAACCGGAGAAAACACTTATGTAGATACCGAAGGTAAAACCATTGTGCAAAATCTTAACAATCAGGCCAACACCTGGTTCGCGAGAATCAGCTCAAAAGTTACGTTACCCTACAAAATTGACTGGCAGTTAAGCGGTACCTTCAATGGTGAGCAAAAAACAGCACAAGGTAAAATCTTAGACCAATTTGGTATGAATACCGCTTTCAGTAAAGATGTATTGAAAGACAAAGCAACAATTGCCTTTAATATCAGTGACATTTTTAACTCCAGAGTCATGAGATCGTATACGTACCTTCAAAATGATACCACTCTTGAAAGTCAAAAATCTTACAGCGAAATGCAGTTCCGTAGACGTCAATTCAACCTATCGTTTACCTACCGTTTCAACAAACCGAAAAGCGACAGAGAAAAACCGGGAGCACCTAAAAATGATGGTGACGGTGGTGGAGAATTCCCTGGATAACACTAGGTTAAATTCCAAACTAAAAATTCCAAATTCCAATTTTGTAAAACTTAATTGGAATTTGGTTTTTTTTTTTGGAATTTGAAATTTGGAATTTCACTTTCTAGCATAAAAAAAAGGACTCGTAAAAACGGGTCCTTTTTTATGAAATCAACTTAAAATTAAATCGATTGTTCTTGTTTCTTCTTTGCTCTTTTCTCTTTGAACATTTCCCAGCTAGCACCCGTAACCCAATAAGATACGAAACCTACTAAGAAAAACATCAACCAAAACCCTATAGTTAGTATGGTCAAGAAAAGTAAAAAACCTAAGTACTGTGAAAATTCAAACATGTTTTCCGGAATTTTTGAATGTAAGGACAAATGTAAGCCTTATATTTTTCCTTAGCAATAAAATCCAAATCAATTTTCGGGAAATAACATTTATGCTTATATTTATACTCATTTTAAATAAGCTTTTTTTCTTATGGATAACCGTCCTTTTACTGAACAATCTCAAGCACAAGAACATGAGAGTTTTCAGAAGCTAATTCCTGCTGTCCGCTCTATCTTTTGCGCCGAACCCCGGCACAAAAGGATGCCGCTACCATCAGGGCTAGTGCATTCATTTTCATAAGAAATTTCAGTTTTCAGCAAACATTTCACATTTCACAAGCAACATTTTACATTTTACAAACAACATTTTACATTTCACAAACAACATTTCACATTTTACAAATAACTTTTTACATACCACATAATGAAATACAGAATAGAAAAAGACACGATGGGAGAAGTGCAGGTCCCTGCCGACAAATATTGGGGAGCACAAACAGAACGTTCAAGAAACAACTTTAAAATTGGAGCAGCTGGGTCTATGCCGCAGGAAATCATTGAAGGCTTTGCTTATCTAAAAAAAGCAGCCGCTTATGCCAATGCCGACTTAGGTGTTTTACCTTTCGAAAAAAGAGATGCCATAGCAGCCGTTTGCGATGAGATTTTAGCAGGACAATTAAATGACGAATTCCCTCTTGTCATCTGGCAAACCGGTTCAGGAACACAAAGTAATATGAATGTTAACGAAGTCATAGCCAATCGCGCACAAGTCTTAAAAGGATTCAATATTGGAGAAGGCGAACCATTTATTAAAGCCAATGACGACGTAAACAAATCGCAATCTTCCAACGACACCTTCCCTACAGCCATGCACATTGCAGCTTACAAAATGGTGATTGAAACCACCATTCCGGGAGTCGAAAAACTTCATGCTACATTAGTTGCAAAAGCAACTGAATTTAAGGATGTGGTAAAAATTGGCCGTACCCACCTTATGGATGCTACCCCATTAACACTTGGACAGGAAATTTCGGGATACGCTGCTCAATTGTCTTTCGGATTAAAAGCCCTTAAAAATACACTCGCCCATTTATCCGAAATCGCTTTAGGAGGAACCGCAGTAGGCACCGGATTAAACACTCCAAAAGGATACGATGTAAAAGTAGCCGAGTATATTGCAAAATTTACCAACCATCCTTTTGTGACGGCCGAAAACAAATTTGAAGCCCTGGCAGCACACGACGCTATTGTAGAAACCCATGGAGCCTTAAAACAACTGGCCGTTTCTCTAAACAAAATCGCAAACGATGTGAGAATGTTAGCTTCAGGACCTCGTTCAGGAATTGGTGAAATTCATATTCCGGAAAATGAACCGGGAT
>JAHEZJ010000039.1 GCA_023251135.1 Flavobacterium sp.
ATTGTTGACTATTTAAAACAACAACAGCAGCAGAAACACAAAACGGAAGCAAACATACCTTTTGCACCAGCGGATCTTAAGTATTAGCCGCTGACGCCTTCTCAGACAAGATCATGGATTGTAAGCCATAACTGGGGCGACAACTATGCCTACAACATGTCTAAAAGCTTTCAGTTTGAAGGAGAATTGGACAGAGCGGCACTTGAGAAAGCCAGCCAGAAATTGATTTCGAGACACGAAAGCCTGCGAACTGTTTTTGCCGAAAATGAAAGCGGTGAAATATGCCAATGGATTAAAAGCACCGAAGAACTAAATTTTAAAATCAGTCACATTGATTTCAGAGGTGAGGATACTTCCGAAGAAAGATTAGTGAAGTTCATGAAAGAGGAGAGAGGAATACCTTTTGAGTTACAAACCGGTCCTTTGTTCAAGTTTTACTTGATTCGTTTAGACGGAGATAAATGGTTGTTTTACATCATCATCCACCATATCATTTGCGATAGCAGGTCGTTTAACATACTGATGCGGGATTTATTCTTTTTTTATAAAGCCGAAGTATTGCAGACCGAAGATTTCTTACCAGCGCTCAGAATTCAATATAAAGATGTGGCGGTATGGAAAAGCAAGCGTTTTGAGGCGATCGATTTAAGCAAGGAAAAAGCCTACTGGATCAACCAATTGGGCGGAGAATTGCCTTTACTTCAGTTACCGGAAGACTATGCGAGACCCGCAGTCAGAAACTCAGAAGTGGGGATGCTAAGACGTTTAATCAATGTCGAATCGGTAAAACCGTTTAAGGCCTATTGCCGAAACGAAGGCGGAACCTTGTTTACCGGATTGATGACTTTGTTTAATTTATTGTTTTACAAGTTTAGCGAACAAAAAGACATTATTCTTGGATTTCCGGTATACGGCAGGGATTTTTCTGAATTGGAGGAACAGATTGGTTTTTATGCCGATACAATAGCGTTGCGAACCCGTTTTGAAGGGCATCATACGTTTAAGGAATTGTTCAATATTGTGAATACGAATGCCTTCAATGCCTACGAAAACAGAGAATATCCTTTTGAAGAAATCGTAAATCAGCTTCAGGTAGAAAGAGATCCGGGCAGAAATACCATATTTGATGTATTTGTGGTCCTGCAAAACTTTGACTCCCATTCTTTAGAGCATGATTTTCTTCCGGGGGGATTGAAAGTGGCTGAATTTGCTGAGCTTAAGGAAGGCTACTCCGCCTATGATCTTACTTTTAATTTTGCGGAATCAAAAGAAGGAAACCTTTTTTATGAAATCGAGTACAACTCCCGAATCTATCGTGAAGAAACCATCAAACGTCTGGCCGATCATTTGGAGTATTTAATGACGAAAACCATCACCGACGATAGTGTTGCGATAAGCGTTTTGGAAAGTATCGATCCTGCTGAACATAAAAAAATCACCGCATGGAGCAGAAATGAATCAGGTACTGTTTTGGCAGAGGAATCAGCTGATGATAGTCGTGGGACGTTAGATTTCGGACTTTATTATTTTGGAAATACCGGAACCGAAGAAAACCAGTACGAAATACTAATGGTAGGAGCGGCTTATGCAGATCTGAATGGCTATAGCGCGATTTGGACACCCGAACGTCATTTTAATGATTTTGGCGGGCCTTTTCCGAATCCGAGTGTTTTAGGGGCGGCATTAGCAGCAAGAACTAAAAATGTAGGTATCCGGTCGGGAAGTGTAGTGGCAGGACTTCACCATCCTATCCGAATAGCGGAAGAATGGTCGGTAGTCGATAATATTTCGGGAGGAAGAGCCGGTATTTGTTTTGCTTCGGGATGGAACGCGAATGACTTTGTTTTTTATCCTGAAAATTTTAAAGACCGAAAGAAGGTTTTAATCCAAACCATAGAAGATGTTCGTTCGCTTTGGAAAGGGAATTCGGTAAATTTTAAAGGAAATGACGCTATCGAAAAATCTTTTAAAATAT
Source organism: Flavobacterium sp. (assembly GCA_023251135.1). Lineage (GTDB taxonomy): Bacteria > Bacteroidota > Bacteroidia > Flavobacteriales > Flavobacteriaceae > Flavobacterium. The sequence goes on from JAHEZJ010000039.1 coordinate 1,976, forward strand.
TGCCAAAGCCCGTGCGTAAAGATCTTCCTGTTTGGATTGCCTGCACAGCAAATGTAGAAACCTATCAAAAAGCAGGTGAAATAGGAGCCGGAATTTTAACCGGATTGTTGAATAGTGGCTTTGTAGATTTAGAAGAAAAAATTGCGGTTTACCGAAAGGCTTACCAGCAGCACAATCATAAAAAAGGTGGCGACAGAGTGGTACTCATGCTACACACTTACCTGGATGAAACGGTAGAAGAAGCACAGGAAAAAGCAAGACCTTCTATGAAAAAATATTTGCTAAAGTCTCTTGAAATGAGCGGCAAAGATGTTTTAGAAAGTGGAAATGATCCTATACTTAAAAGCATAACAGATCAATCCGTTGAAGAACTGTTAGATTTTTCGGTGACCAAATATTTTAAAGAAAGCAGCCTTATCGGAACTGTAGAAAGCAGTTTTCCGATACTTCATAAAGCGGTACAAGCCGGAGTTGATGAGATTGCATGTTTGATCGATTTTGGTATTGATAAAACCAGTGCGCTTGAGGGATTACCGCGAATTACGAAATTAAAAGATTCTTTTAATGCGCTAAAAAAAGAACAAAATGAAACTCAAAACGAGGATCAAAATAAAAGTACAGAGCAGTCGATAGCAGCGCTTTTTAAAGAACAATATCTTTTGCATCCTACTAAGACTGCCGTTTCCGATGGTACGACTTCACTATCTTATGAAGCGTTGTACCAAAAAGCAGAAAATTTGGCCCGACACTTACAATCAAAAGGAGCGGGGAAAGGCACAATCATTCCATTGTGCATCAACCGTTCTGCCGATCAGTTAGTAGGTATTTTGGGGATTATGATGGCCGGAGCAGCTTTTTTACCGATTGATTCCACTTATCCAAAACAAAGAATTACCCGAATTATAGCCAAAGTAAACCCTGAATTGGTGGTGGCTCAAAAGGAAAATCTGCACCTCTTTTCTGCGGAAATAGAGAAAATAGATACTCATAATATTCCTGATGTATCAGAGAATAGTTTCAAAACTGTAACCCTGAATCCGAATGATCTGGCTTATGTCATTTTTACTTCCGGATCAACAGGAGAGCCAAAAGGCGTAATGATTCATCACGGTTCATTTAGTAATGTAATGGTTTCATTGGTTCAAAAGCTGGCATTAGATGCTACAACAAAATTTGTGGCGGTAACTCCTTTGATCTTTGATATTTCACTATTAGAAATTTTTCTGCCGTTAACCGTTGGAGGACAAGTTGTAATGACCAACGAACAGGAGTCAAATGACATTTACCAGCTGAATGATTTTCTGAAAAAAAATACGGTAAGTCATATGCTTACCACACCTACAAGATGGAAAATGCTTCTGGACACAGGCTGGAAAAACACAGAAAAGCTTGTTGTGCTGGCCGCAGGAGAAGATCTGGAGCAGCAGCTGAAAAACAAACTGGTTCAGCTGAGCGACACAGGAATCTGGAATCTTTATGGACCGACAGAAACCGCAATCATTTCAAGTGTACAATTTCTGCAACAGGACGATCTTGTAAACATCGGAAGACCTATAGCCAACACAGCCTTATATGTCTTGTCGGAAGAAAAAAGACTGATGCCCGAAGGTGCTGTTGGAGAGCTTTACATCGCAGGAATCGGACTTGCATCGGGCTATTTTAAAGATAAAATGCTTTCAGCGGCAGCGTTTGTACCGAATACTGTCGATCCTGAAATGGGGGCTTTACTCTATAAAACAGGAGATTTAGTAAAATGGCTGCCAGACGGAACCTTAAAATACATAGGCCGCAAAAGCAGTCAGATCAAAATAAGAGGCTATCGTATTGATTTGAAAGAAATCGAAAATACAATAGAGCAGCATCCGGCAGTAAAAGAAGCAATAGTGTTATTGAACGCAGCTGAAAACGGAGAGAAAGAACTTACCGGTTATCTTAAAAGTGATGAAGAAATAGACTTTACAACCCTAAGAGAATTCCTGAAAAGCGATTTACCCGACTACATGATTCCTGAAAATTTTATTCGCATAAAAGAAATTCCGGTAACGGTAAACGGTAAAGCGGATACCAAAAAATTACGTCTGCTTAAAAATGATAAAACAACTGTGCAAAGGACTTTTGTAGCTGCCAGAAATGAAACAGAAAGCAAACTAACCGAGATTTGGAAAGCGCTGTTAAAGCTCGAAGAAATAAGCGTCAACGATAATTTCTTTTTTCTGGGAGGAAGCAGTTTAAAGCTGGCAAAAATGAAAAATGAGATTTACAAACAGTTCGGGGTAGCGCCTACAGCTTTGACTTTATTGCACAATCTGACCATAACCTCTTTTGCGGTTGAGATCGAAAAAATAGTAACACAAACAGAGGAGCTTGACGAATTGGAATACGAAAAATTCAACATTTAATACAGCTCTTTTCTTCTAAAAATAAAAACCAATAACCTTTTAAAAAATTCAGAGATGATTGAAAAAATGATTTCACAACCGTCGTTTGATGTGGTAAATCCATTGTTGTTTGCTATGGGCGAAGATGTGATGGGATTTCTAAATGAAGTTCAGTTGCAATACCCTGACGCCATTTCGTTTGCATCCGGAAGACCAGACGCTAACTATTTCAAGATCGATCAATTCTCTGAATGCCTGGATCATTTTGTAAAAAACAATGCCCGGGAAAAAGGACTTTCCGAAAATATAGTGTTAGAAAATTTGGGGCAGTACAACCGAACTAAAGGCATCATCAATGAAGAAGTAGCAAAATACTTATCAGTCGATGAAGCCATAAAAGCAAACCCTGAAGATATTCTCATAACAGTAGGTGCGCAAGAAGCGATTGCTATTGGAATCACGACTTTATGCAACCGGGAAAATGATGTGATTTTGGTCGAAGATCCGGCTTATATCGGGGTAACACATTTTGCTAAAATCAATGATTATGCAATTGACACCATTCCTGTTATATCCGATGAATCCTCCATACAGGCAATCGAAGAAAAGATACTGCACTATCAGGAAAAAGGCAAAAAAGTAAAAATTGTCTACGTCATCCCCGATTTTCAGAACCCTACAGGAAACAGCATGTCTTTAACCAACAGACATCGTCTTTTAGAGTTGGCCCGTTTGTATGATTTTGTGCTTTTCGAAGACAATGCCTATGGTGATTTTTATTATGAAAAGGATAAAATGCCCACCTTAAAATCATTGGATCAAAACAACAGTGTAATCTATTTGCGATCGCTTTCCAAAACCATATATCCTTCCTTACGCCTGTGTTTAATGGTGGTCACACAAAAAGTGAAAGTAAACGAAAAAAGCATAGCCCTAAGCGATTTAATGGCCAAAACAAAAGGATATGTGACCGTAAATACCCCATCGATCATGCAGGCCATGTTTGGCGGTTTGTTACTGAAAAATGCATTTTCGCTTGAAGCTTTAAATACAGAAAAGAGGGCCGGGATGAAAGAAAAAAGGAACCAGCTTTTAGAAAGTCTGAATCATTTTTTTAATAAGGAAACCCATTTTTGGGCCGAAAATATCAGTTGGAATCTGCCAGCCGGAGGTTTTTTCCTGATCCTTAAAGTGCCATTCAGAGTAACAAAACAAGACGTTATTGCCTGTGCAGAAACGAATAAAGTCATTTTTACCCCCATGTCTTTTTTCTACATGAACCAGGGAGGCGAAAACGAATTGCGACTGGCTTTTAGTAATGTCACCGAGGAAGAAATAAAAAACGGAATTGAAAGATTGTCTGAGTTTATCAAATCAAAAGTAACTAACCAATAAAAAACTATAAAAATGGAAAACAACAATGAAATTATCGTATCTGATTTTTTTAATATGGAGTATGATTTTGTCGAGTATTACGTAGGTATGGCCAAGATGGTCGTATTCTGGCATGTGAAAGCATTAGGTTTTGAAGTTATCGCTTATGCCGGGCCAGAGACGGGTGTTTTAGACAGATGTTCGTACTATATCGTTAAAAATGATATCAAACTGGTGATCACTTCAGCATCACAGCCCAGCTCTTATAAAATAGTTTCGTTTGTTGATCTTCATGGAAACGGCATCAAGCGTATGGCCATAAACGTTGATAATGTAAAAGACTTTTTTGCCAGAGCGATGAAAAACGGAGCGATACCGGTAGAGCACCCGCATTTAACATCGGATGAAAATGGTTTTGTAGAACAGGCATCTTTAAAAATGTTTGATGACAACGAAATTGTATTGGTCAACTATGACAATTACAACGGAGATTTTCTTCCGGGATATAAAAACGTACAGAGCGAATGGAATTTTGAAGGAGAAGATACCGGTTTGCAAAAAATTGACCATGTGGCCTGTGCTTTAAGACTTAATGAAATCAATTTATGGGAAAAGTATTTTAACAACATCTTCCTTTCTAAAACGGTAGTCGAATTTGACGAAAGAAAAGTGAAAGGCGAAAAGAAAATCGGGATGTTATTGAAAGTGCTTCAATCCGGTAACAAAAGCATCAATAACGTTTTGGTTGAACCGGAACATGGGGTAAAAAACCAGGTACAATTGTTTATCGATCAAAACTACGGAACGGGGATACAGCACATCGCTTTTGAATCCAACAACATCATTAAATCGGTGAAAGCACTGAGAGAGTCTGGTGTGAAATTTACCAGATACCCGGATTCTTACTACGAAAAACTAGCGGCAAAATATCCTGAATTGGATGTAGAACCTTTAAAAAAGCACGGGATCTTATGTGATGTTTTAGAAGGAGCCTTACTCTTCCAGATCTTCACCACTCCTATAGGCGACAGAGCTACATTTTTTTATGAAATTGTGCAAAGAGTTAATGATTATCAAGGGTTTGGCTTAGATAACATTTATGCGCTGTTTGAAGCAATGGAAGAAGAATTAACGCTTTCAAATAAAATATAATCCCGATGACAGGTTGCCAAACAGATATTATAAATGCTATAATTCAGATAGTGGGGCGTGAGTATGTACTCACCAATGCTGAACTATTATACAATTATTCCAGAGACTGTACTTCTGATGAAGAGAAAATACCTTCGGCAGTAATTCTTCCGAAAGATGAAAAAGAGATTTCAAAAATTCTTAAAATCTGTAATGAAACAAAGACCAGTATCACCGTGAGAGGCGGTGGTACAGGGGTCAGCAGAGGCGCATTGTCTGAAACGAATGGTCTGATACTTTCGCTGGAACGTTTGAATAAAATTATCGAAATCAATAAAATAGACAGGACTGTTACAGCAGAATCAGGAGTCATCACTCAGGATTTGCGTACTGCGGTGTTAAACGAAGGTTTGAATTTTCCGCAAAACATCAGTAGTGCCAATGCCTGTTTTATTGGCGGAAACATAGCCGTATCCAGTGGCAGCCCAAAATCATTGAAATACGGCACTACTAAAGATTACGTGATCAATCTTGAAATTGTTTTGCCCGATGGAACTATTATTTGGACAGGAAAAAATGTAACTAAAAATGCAACCGGTTATAACCTGACCCAACTGTTTACCGGAAGCGAAGGAACGCTGGGGATCATTACCAAAGTAGTTTTAAAATTAGTCCCTCCTGCAAAAGAACTGCTTTTGATGATTCCTTTTTCTAAAATAGAAAAGCTGTTTGAATGCGTACAGCAATTTTTTGCAAAAGGATATGAGGCTTCAAGTATCGAATTTATTGACCAGACCGGAGTAAAGCTGGCTTCGGAATTTCTCGATAAAAAGCAGTGGAATCACGAGACCACTAAAGGTCTTTTATGGATCGAACTGGAAGGAACCGCTTCCGATAAACTAATGGAACAAGCCATTCAGATTAGCGAATTTATCGCGGACTATACCCAGGAAGAAATCAGTATGGCTGATACCCAAAATGGCGTGAAAGCGTTATGGGAAATGCGCTCTAAAGTGGGAGAAGCCGTCATACATCACGTGTTTTTTAGAGACATAGACATCGTGGTACCCCGTTCTAAAATTGATGAAATGTACCGCTCGATTGCCGGGATTGCAAAAAAGTATGATTTTGAATACACCGTTTTCGGACATGTGGGCAATGGAAATTTTCATGTAAATATTTTTCAGGACAAACAAACCGATAAAAAAGAGTGGGAAAATCAGCTGGCGATTTGGGTGAAAGCCATTTTCTTAAAAGCGCTGGAACTGGGAGGCACAATATCAGGAGAGCATGGAATAGGTAAAATTAACCTTCCCTATTTAGAAGAAGCCATGTCGCACCACCATATCAATATCATGAAGGACATCAAGGCATTATTTGATAAAAACAGTATTATTAATTAAACTGTTGGTAATTAGATAATTAGATAGTTAGATAATGAGATAATGAGGTAATGTAAAAATGTGAAATGTGAAAATGTGAAGCTCCTTAACTCAATACAGAAAGCGATATTCCAATGTGCTCAACAATCGTCACAGCTCAAAAAAAATTTGCAAAATCTGCCAGATCTGCGAGAGAAAAAAGACAAAGGAATATAGATTTTAGTAAGTGAGAGATATGAAAATGTGAAATGCGAAAAGCATATCTAAAAGAAGCACCGTGCTCTGTGTTTTATAAAGAAGTGAAACGCCTTAATTCCATACAAAAAAAACTATGTTTCTATGTGTTCAACAATCGCCACAGTAAAAAAAATCTGCAAAATCTGCCACCCGAGCGATAGCGAATTGGCGAAGCAAATCTCCAAGAGAAAAAAAATACCATCAATAGATTAATAAAATTCAATCCACACCTAACCAATTATCAATCATACGCAATACAAATTAGTTTAAACCAAAAAACATAATTATGGGCTACGAATTATTTACAAAGCTGAAAAAACTTAAAGTTACCGTAAAAGTAATCAACAATAATCTTGATGTTAAAGCTCCAAAAGGCGTTTTAAATGAAGCACTATTAAATGAAATTAAATCAAAAAAGGAAGAATTAATTGAGCTGGTTAATAAATATGCAAAAGATCAGGATCATGAAAACAATTCGATTCCCGCTGCCCCAAAGAGTGAACATTACCCGTTATCTTCTTCTCAGCTCAGGCTGTGGGTGCTAAGCCAGATTGATAAAGCAAATTTCTCTTATAATATTCCCGGGATTCAGGTTATTGATGAAGCATTGGATGCTGTTGCTTTTATGTTGGCTATTCGTGATTTGATTCATCGTCACGAGGTTTTAAGAACCGTTTTCAAAGCTGTAGAAGAGGAAGAAGTTCGACAGTTTGTAATCGCTCCCGAAGATTTTGAATTCCCTTTTCAGCAAATCGATGTCGATAGTAATGAGGATAAACTAAATGAAATACTGATTGGGGTAAACAACACCATTTTTGATCTTGAAAAAGGACCGTTATTCAAAGGAGTTCTTATAAAAATTACCGACACCAAATTTGTATTTGCCTATAACATGCACCATATTATCAGTGATGGCTGGTCTATTGGGATCATGATTAAGGAACTGCTTAAAAACTATGACGCCAGAAGTAAGGGCGAAACAGCTTTGGGCACCCCTTTACAAATTCAGTACAAAGACTACGCGGTATGGCAGCAAAAACAATTAGCAGCTGAGGTTTTCAATAAAGAAAAGAATTACTGGCTGACAAACCTTGAAGGCGATCTGCCTGTTCTTTCTCATTTTGGAGACCACCCGCGTCCTGCGATTATGAGTTACAACGGAAATGTCATCCAACAGGATATACCGGCTGCTTTATACCAAAAATTGAAATCCTTTTGTAAAGAAGGAGAGGGAACTTTGTTTACAGGTTGTCTCAGTTTGATCAATGTACTATTGCATAAATACACCGCACAAGAGGATTTTATCGTGGGAAGTCCGGTATCGGGCAGAACACACAAAGATATGGCCGACCAGATTGGGTTTTATGTAAACACTCTGGCACTTAGAACGCAGTTTGGGCCAACGAATTCTTTTGAAGAAATTTTTCAGAAAAATAAAAGCGTAACATTAAACGCAATTGAAAATCAGAATTACCCTTTTGATGAATTAGTGAATCACCTGAACCTGAAGAGAGACCTTAGCCGCAGCGCGTTATTTGATGTGATGATTGACATTCAGAATGAATATCAGAACGAAGAGGAGAATGCAGCATTGTCGTATAATGATTTGCTAAACGGAGGAGTGAGTAAATACGATTTAACCTTCACCTTTATAGAAAAAGCAGGAGCATTAACGGTTGAATTAGAATATAATACCGATATTTTTACCGGAGCAACAGCTTTGGAATTCCTAAAAGATTTAGAAAACACATTGGCAGCAGTGGTTCAGAATCCTGCTGAAGAAATTGGCTTTCTTCCATTGGAAGTGAGCAGAAAAGCAGCACCTTCTAAAGTACAATCCCCTGAAGTAACGATTTCAGATGAGGAGATTATCTACACCTATCCTTCAACTCCGCTTGAAAAAGCATTAGCCGGATTATGGGAAGAGGTCTTAGGAATCTCACACATCAGCATGGAAGACAATTTCTTCGATTTGGGCGGACACAGTTTAAAAGCGTCCAAACTCATTAGCAAAATTCATAAAGAATTCCGTGTAAAACTTCAGCTAAAAGACTTGTTTATTCATACCAGTTTAGCGGCTCAATACGAGCTGATTGCCAAAGAACAACAGGTTGATTATAATGAAATTCCGGTATTGGAGAAACAAAATGGTTACCCGCTTTCAGTAATGCAGCGTCGTTTGTGGATCTTGAGCCAGCAGCAGGAGGCTAATATTGCCTACAACATGTCAGGAGCTTATGTTTTTGAAGGTGAACTAAATATAAATGCGTTAGAAACTGCGTTTTTACAGTTAATCGAACGTCATGAAATTTTACGTACCAGCTTTAAAGAAAACGATCAAAAAGAAGTATTGCAGTATGTGATCGCACCCGAAGATACCTTTTTTACGATTAAAAATATAGACCTGAGCAACACAGACGAATCGGTACTCGAAAAGCACCTGTTCGAAGACCTGTCGGCTCCTTTTGATCTGTCTGCAGGGACATTGTTAAAAGCCAGTATCTACAAACAAGCCGAAAAACGTTGGGTATTTAGTACCGTGATTCACCACATCATTAGTGATGCCTGGTCGATCGAAATAATTGTAAAGGAGTTGTTACATCTCTACAACAGCCTTGTAACCGGAGTTCCGTCAGAACTAAGTGCGCTGCCGATTCAATACAAAGACTATTCGTCCTGGCAGCTTACAGAGCTTAGTGGTTTCAGATTGGAATTGCATAAAGCCTATTGGCTGGAGCAGTTTAAAGGCGATTTGCCCACTTTAGATTTATCAGGAGGAAAACAGCGTCCGTTTATAAAAACATACAACGGGGGAGTCCACCATACCTTAATTTCCGAAACGCTGACAAACAAATTTAAGGAACTTCTGAAAACACAGGAAGCCACCTTATTTATGGGATTGTTAAGTGCTGTTAATGTTTTATTTTATCACTACACCCATCAGGAAGATATTGTAATAGGAAGTCCTATTGCGGGCAGAGACCACGCCGATCTAGAAAATCAAATTGGGTTTTACGTGAACACTTTAGCGCTAAGAACGAGTTTTTCGAAAGAAGACAGTTTTAATGACATCGTATCCAATGTAAAAAAAGTAGTTCTCGGAGCGCATGAGCACCAGCTGTATCCTTTTGATGACTTGGTTTCGTCTTTAAATATTCCGAGGGATATGAGCCGTAATCCGTTGTTTGATGTGCAGGTTATTGTTCAAAATCAACAAGGATCCGGTTCCAAAGGGATGGAGAATTTATCAGTGAACGAATATCAGGGAAAATTACCGGATTCGAGTGTATTCGATTTGGTTTTTAACTTTACAGAAGCACCTCAGGGCTTAGCCACCAGTATTATTTACAACAGCGATGTATTTGATTCTGAAAGAATAGAACAATTCGGAAATCATCTGGAACAGTTGTTAACAGCAGTACTAGAAAATACCGAACAGCCGATACTGGAATTAAAATGGTTATTAAAAGAAGAACAGCAGCATTTACTTCAATTTAATGCAGAAACTTTTAGCTATGACCAATCGAAGACCGTCATAGAAATGATAAAAGAGCAGGCAGAAAAAAAACCGGAAGCCACAGCAATATCTTTTGAAGGAAAGCAATTGAGTTACCTTGAACTGAATGAACGTTCCAATCAGCTGGCCCATTTTTTACTGGAAGAATACCAACTGCAGCCTAATGATTTTGTTGGAATTATGCTCGATCGTTCCGAATCTGTATTCATTGGAATTTTGGCAATATTAAAAGCAGGAGCCGCTTACGTGCCTATAGATCCTGATTACCCGGTTTCCCGAAAAGAATACATCCTCAAAGACACCAATGTAAAAGTATTGCTCACCCAATCCGATTATTTATTTGACCTGTCCTATTATGAAGGAGGAATATTTGCAATGGACGTACAGCTGGACAGTTTAACCAATCCGGTAACGACTCCTGAAACAATTGTTTTACCGGAGCATTTGGCTTATATCATTTACACTTCGGGCTCTACAGGAAACCCAAAAGGAGTTATGGTAACACATGGCAACTTACAGCATTCGTTAGCTCCAAGAAGCAACACTTATTCGCCAATAAAAAGCTTCTTATTACTGTCTTCTGTCGCGTTTGACAGTTCAGTAGCGGGAATCTTCAGCACATTGACCACCGGTGGCACATTGTGTATCACGAGTACTTCGGACATTGCCAATGTAAATTTCATCGCCGACCTTATCGCAACCGAAAAAGTAAGCCATTTATTGACGGTACCTTCTTACTATAAATTGTTATTGAAAGCCTTGTCAGACAAAGAAGCTTCCTTAGAACAGGTTACCGTAGCCGGCGAAACCTGTCCGATAAGTTTGATCGAAGACCATTTTAACAGCCCTATAGGAAAATCGGGTTGTGATTTGTTTAACGAGTACGGTCCAACGGAATGCTCGGTTTGGAGTAGCGTTCACAAATATGAAGAAGGAAAACCGGTAACGGCGACGATCGGAAAACCAATTGCCAACACTCAGATTTATATTTTAAACGAAAAAGAAGAACTGGTACCGCTTGGTGTCATTGGCGAATTACACATTGGAGGGAATGGAGTTACCAAAGGATATTTAAACAATCCGGAACTGACCCAGCAAAAATTTGTAAAAGACCCTTTTAACCCAGCTGGTTTGATGTATAAAACGGGCGATTTAGGCAGATGGAATTCAGCCGGAGAGATCGAATTTTTAGGCCGAAAAGACAATCAGGTAAAAGTAAGAGGGTATCGTATCGAACTGGGCGAAATACAATATGCTGTTGAACAGTACCCCCTTGTAGAAGCTGCAGTTATTTTAACAAAAGAAAATAAAGCAGGTGATAACGAACTGTATGCTTATTTGTTAGCCGACGAAACCTTAAACATTTCAGATCTCAAACATTATTTAAAAAATATAGTACCGGCTTATGCTGTACCTGCCCATTTTATTACTGTTGCTGCATTTCCACAAACACCAAACGGAAAAATAGACACTAAGGCTTTACTCGAAATTGGGGATGCCGAAAGTAGAATCGGAGAAGAATATGTAGCGCCGCAAACCGAACAGGAGATCACATTAGTAAACATCTGGGAAACCGTTCTGGACAAAAAGAAAATAGGCGTAAAAGATCGCTTTTTTGACTTAGGAGGCGACTCGATCAAAGTACTAAAAATTGTCAATGGTATTTACAACGAAATGCAATTAGAAATTACCATTTCCGACGTTTATACTAACGATTGTATCGCTCAGTTATCTGATTTTATTACAAACAACAGAACATCAATTACTGTAAAAAAAGCAGCAGTTGCAGGAGTAAAAGATCAGGCCAGACAATCGATGGATTGGATCAGAAACAGCGTTTTAGAATCGTTAGACCAAAACGAGGCTGATAAAGTAGAAGACGTTTACCCGATGAGTGATATTCAGAAGGGAATGATCTACGAGTCGTTGAAATACGAAGGAGCAAGCGTGTATCACGATCAAATGATTAACTCCAGACAATTTCAGGATTTTGACATTACGGTTTTCAGACAGGCGATGCAATTAATGACCGAAAAGCATGAAATTCTTAGAACGGCATTTAATTTACACGATTACGATCAGGAAGTTCAAATCGTATACAAACAGGTTGAACTACCTGTTTTTTATCAGCATTTGTCGCATTTGGGGTCTTTAAAAGAACAGGAAAAAGTCATTGCAGACTTCCTTCAGTCAGAATTGCTGAATCCGTTTGATGTAACAAAGGCACCACTGTTTAGAATGGCCGCTTTTAATATAGGCAACGATACCATTGTGTTTGTTTCGCAATGTCATCATGCAATTATAGACGGCTGGAGCGATTCGTTATTATTGACCGAGATCAATAATGTGTACCTTAAATTAATTGATACCCCTTCGTTTAAACCGGCTAAATTAAGATCGAGCCACAAAGATTATATTCAGTATCAGCTGGAGGACAAACGAAAAGAAGAGATTACCGCATTTTGGTCGAATGAATTAAACGACTATAACAGGGTGAACTTATTTACCGAAAAAGAAGTAGAAGATTTTAAACTGTTTGGTTTTGAGAAAGAAACGTTATCAAAGATCGACGCTTTAAAAACAGCTTATGGCATCCGATTAAAAGAGCTGGCTCTGAGCGCTTTAATTTACACCATAAAACTATATACCTATGGCAATGATATCACCATTGGTTTAGTCGTAAACACCAGACCCGCTCTGCCGGATTCTGATGAAATGTTAGGCTGTTTCCTAAACACAATCCCTTTCAGACTTGAAGTGGACAGAACCGTAAGCGGCGAAAATTTACTGCTGTTAGTAAAGCAAAAACTCGTTGAGGTAAGTAATTATTCGGATATGAGTTTGGCTAATATCGCTGCGGTGAACAATGAAATTAAAGGTACAAACAATCCATTTTTTGATATCATTTTCAATTATGTCGATTTTTACTCTTATGATGCTTTAGAAGAGCAGCTGAAGGAGCAAAAAGCATCGAATTTAGGCAATCAGGAATTGGTATTAAACGGAAAAGGAGCGACCAATACCTATCTTGATTTTACCGTTAACAATACCAATAATGCAGCCTTATTTGATTTTGCCCAAACCAGAGAACTGATCAATAAAATTGAACTGTCTGAAATCGAGTCGGTTTACAAAAAAGTTTTCAAGCACCTTGTAGAGCATCCGGAAGCCTCTTTAAAAGAACTGGATCACTTATCCAACACGGAAAAAGAAATCTATTTAACTCAAAACGAGGGTAAATCAATAGCCGAAAACAACAAGCAAACCGTATTAGAATTGTTTGCGGAGCAGGTAGCGCTAAATCCTCATTATCCGGCATTGCACCATAATGGTCTAAATATTAGTTATGCAGAGCTCGATCAAAAGTCAAATCAGTTAGGATATTATCTAAGAAAACAAGGTATTGGCAATGAAGATTTTGTAGCGATATTAATAGATCGTTCTGTCGAAATGCTCATTTCAATTTTTGGGATCATAAAAGCCGGGGCAGCCTATGTTCCTTTAGACGAAGGGTATCCACAGCAAAGAATCGATTTTATTTTAAAAGATACGGCCGCCAAAGCCCTGCTTTCCAAACAGTCTGTTTTAGAAAACTTTTCTCAGGAATCTTTTCCAAAAACTATAGTAATGGATAAAGAATGGGACAGCATTGCCGAAGAAAGTACAGCGGAAACCGACGCCATTCTTACGCCAAACTCTTTAATATACAGTATTTACACCTCGGGAACAACTGGGAATCCAAAAGGCGTTTTTATCGAACATAAAGGAGTGGTCAATCTAGCAAAATCATTAATCAAAAGATATAACATACAGAAAGAAGAGAAAATTTTAGCTTTTTCCAATTATGTCTTTGATGCTTCGGTAGAACAAATTTTTGTGGCATTGGCAAGTGGAGCCACTTTGGTGTTATGTGATAAAGAAGACCTGCTGGACAATGAAAAATTTGCAGAGCTTTTGATACAAAAAGAAATTACACATATCGATGTAACACCAACGTATCTGGAGAATGTAATCCCTAACAAGTACCATTTAAACAGAGTTGTGGTTGGAGGTGAAGAGTGTTCTATAAACCTAGCCAGAAAATGGGCCGCTCACACTGACTTCTACAACTCTTATGGGCCTACCGAAACCACTGTGTCTTCGACCATATATGCCTACGACAAAGAGAACGACAAAGAGCTGAACCGTCTGCCAATTGGAAGTCCGATCGAAAATACAGCTATTTACATTTTAGACAGTGCCTCGCAATTAGTAAAAACAGGAGTTGTTGGCGAAATGTTTATCGGAGGAATAGGCGTTTCCAGAGGATACATCAATCAGGAAACACTAACCAAAGAACGTTTTGTACCTAATCCTTTTGCAAAAGAGGAGACTTTATACAAGACGGGCGATTTATGCTGCTGGCTGCCGGATGGTAACATTCAGTTTTTTGGCAGAGCCGATGATCAGGTAAAAATTAGAGGTTACCGAATTGAATTAGGCGAAATTGAAAATGCATTTCTTCAGCAAAAAATAACAACTTCGGTTGCTGTACTCGCTAAAACAAACAAATTAGGAGAAAAAGAAGTCGTTGCTTATCTGGTTCCGGACGAACATTTTGACGTAAGAAACATCAGAACCAAACTGAAAAGCGTTTTGCCTTACTTCATGATCCCGTCGTATTTTGTTCCTGTAGAAGAAATTCCGCTAACAAAAAGCAGAAAAGTAGACCGAAACAAATTGTTAGCCATAGAAATACACAAAACGGATGTTCTCAGATCGCTTGTTGCTCCGGAAAACGAAACCGAAAATACAATCCTTCAGATCTGGCAGGACATTTTAGAAAAAAAGGAAATCAGTGTGCTGGACAACTTTTTTGAAATTGGCGGATATAGCCTTAAAGCGATCAAGCTACAGTCGATGTTAAGAAGAAAACTAGGGTTGGAAATTTCGATCAAAGACCTTTACAATGCGCCAACCATCAGAGAACTGGCTCAGGGTAAAAAAACAGCAGCGTCTGCATTGATCGATTTACACGTGGGCAATCATCCAAACACCATTTATTTTATACCGCCAATTTTGGGTAACTCTATTTTATATCACCCTTTGGCAAAAGCTTTAAGCAGTCATTTTAACTCAATTGGACTGCAATACAAAGGTTTGGAACCTCAGGAAAAAGGTTGCCAGTCTATCGAAGAAATGGCCGGCTATTTCAGCGAAGAAATTAAAAAACGTCAGAGCAATCAGCCGTTTGTGATTCTGGGCTATTCAATGGGTGCCGCAATTGCCTTTGAAGTAGTCAAAGAACTCGAAAAACAGTACGATGCCATCGAATTAGTTTTGGTAGACAGACCTATTTCGATCATTGGACTCCAGGACAACGAGGAAGATATTGATGCACAGGCCGATTGGCTGCTTAAGGAATATCAGAAGATTACAGGCTTGAGCACAGATCAGAAAGCGAGTGTTTTATCTTTTCTGAAAAACAATTTACACCTTGACAATCAATACAGCCTTCAGGGGAAAATTTCGACTGCGATACATGTCCTTGAATCCGGTGAAAATGAATTGAGGAGTAACATGCACAACTGGAAAGAGTATACAACTGGCGAGTTAACACATCATTACCTGTCGGGGACACACTGGGAAGCCTTTAGCGAGAAAAATTTTGACAAGTATGTTGAAATCTTTAAAAATAGCATTCAGAAAACAAGCATAGAAACCAACTAAAAATCGTAAAACTAATTAACTTTTATAATGGAAAACACTGAAAAATATTACTTTAAACCAAATGTAATTATTGGACCACTGGTAGATAAATGGTACGCATGGACACACTTAATATCGCCCGCAACAGCTGCAATGAATATTGTTGAAAGACATTTAAAAATTATGAATTCCTATATTCAGGCTCCTGCGATTCATGAGGCTGCTGTAAAAAATCCTAAAATGCTGGGAGGTCCTTTTATGGATTATGAAACCAGAAGAGTAGAGGAAGTAAAGGAACTAAAAGCTGAAATTCTGGAGAAGCAGGCCAACGCCATACAATTATCAGACGCGATAAAAGAATTGGACCAACTTCTTAAAGCAAAAGCAAAAGGAGCTTCTTTGGAGCCTTTGTACAAAGAAGTTCCGGAAATATTAAAAGGATATGTAGAATTGGTTTACGATTTAAACAATCACCCTTCGTATCGTTTTTTCGAATCCTTATTGTACAGCAGCCCTTTCTATTCCAAACAGTCGCAATCTATTTCCTTGTGGGAAACACTAAACGACGAACGCCCTTTTTGTTTGAGCACACCGCAGTTAGAAGAGCCAAACGTATTGCAGTTGGATATTCCGTTTGACCATAAAGGAATAGATACGTTAAGCAGAATGAAAAGAAATCCGGGATCTATAGAAGCCGTTGCAGAAGAACTAGGCGTTAAGGAAGAACAAATGGAACTGTTTAAAACTTTCTTTACTAAAAAAGAACATCCTACCTATCAAAAATATACGGGTGACAAAGCCAGAATGCGTTATCTGGGACATGCCTGTATTTTGATCGAAACCAAAGATGTGAGTATCCTTGTAGATCCTTTGATTAGTTATTACGGATATGAATCGACCGTTGAGCATTTTTCAGATATTGACCTTCCGGACGTAATCGATTATGTATTGATTACGCACAATCACCAGGATCATATCGTATTGGAAACCCTGTTGCCATTGAGACATAAAATTAAAAACCTGATCGTACCGGTAACCACCAGCGGAGCACTTCAGGATCCTAGTATCAAATTGGCGTTCCAAAGTATCGGATTTAAAAACGTCATCGAAATTGACGAACTGGAAGAGATAAAATTTGAAAATTGTACCATTACCGGGCTTCCGTTTACAGGAGAACATAGTGATCTTAACATCAGAGCCAAATCATGTTTCCATGTGGCTATAAACGAGCTGAGCTTTTTGTTTGTTGCCGATTCAAGAGTAATGGAACCGAAATTGTACGAACACATTCACAGAGTTAAAGGCGATGTCGATGTCTTGTTTTTAGGAATGGAGTGTGCCGGCGCACCTTTAAGCTGGCTTTACGGCTGCCTAATGACAGAACCGATTAACAGAGAAGACGATCAGTCGAGACGTTTGGCGGGTTGTGATAGTGATAGAGGGTTATCGTTGGTAGACATTTTTAATCCAAAAGAAGCTTATGTATACGCAATGGGAATGGAGCCATGGCTGGAATTTATAAGCAGTATCAAATACACCGAAGAATCGCTGGCCATTATTGAGTCCAATCGATTAATAAACCACTGTGCCGAAAAAGGAATCGTTGCGGAACGATTATTTGGAGAAAAAGAACTGTTATACGATTACGAGTTAAAAAAAGAATTGGTAATTAATTAATTTTAAGTAAATTTCTGACATCTTAACGGAGCTAAAAACCTTCTTTTAATTTTTTAAAAGAAGGTTCTGACCAAAACCAAATAACCAAATGAAAAAAAAGCAACTATTCTTACTGCACTTTGCCGGTGGTAGCATATACTCCTTTGAATTTCTGAAGTCAGCTAACACCGATTTTGAAATGATACCGGTAGAGCTTCCAGGCAGAGGAAAAAGAATCAAAGAAAAATTACTTACTTCTTATAAGGAGGCCATTCAGGATATCTTTTCACAAATAACAGCGCAGCTTAATGGCAATCCATTTATCATTTACGGGCACAGTTTAGGTTCCTCTTTAGGTTTGGGGGTAACCGATTTATTGGAGAAAAACAACACTCCGCCCCAATGCCTTATTGTAAGCGGCAACGCCGGACCCGGAATCACAAGCGACAACGACAGATCTGATCTGGATCGGGATGATTTCGTCAATATGCTCACCGAATTGGGAGGATTATCGGATGAATTACTACAAAGCAAAGAGCTGTTAGATTTTGTATTACCAATACTTAGAGCCGACTTTAAAATAGTAGAACAGGATTTTTTTATTGAAAATACGGTCGTAAAATCTCCGATAGTAGCCATAATGGGGAACTCAGAAAAATACGTAGACCGAATCAACAATTGGAAAAAACATACCGCTTCCGGATTTAATTCCTATGTACTCAAAGGAAACCACTTTTTCATACTCAATAATGGCGATAATTTGATTAAGATTTTTGAAACCAGTTTTGATGAATGTACGAGTCTGAACTATCAGTGATCTGTGAAATGTAATCTGTGAAATGTAGACTGTGAAATGTAGACTGTGAAATGTAGACTGTGAGATGTGAAAAGTATATCAAAAAGGACTATGTTTTTTACATTACGCTTTGTGTTTTATTAAAAGTGAAACGCCCTAATTTCAGCCAGAAAAACTATGTTTCTATGTGTTTAACAACCGCCACAGATTGAAAGATTAAAAAATCTGCAAGATCTGCGAGAGAAAAAAACACAAAGAACCGCTAACTATCCCAACCGTATAAAAACTAAAAATTATGAAAACAACCAAAACGCTAATTGCCGCTATCCTAATATTATTCATCTCCGCTAGCAGCATAGCACAAAATAAGAAAAAAGAACTAGTGGAAAATCAACTTACGATCACAGGCATTACCGGACAATCTATAAAAGAATCAGCTGACGTAAACAATGTTGAAAAGCTCATTGAAGAAATCAGCAACCAAATTGTAAAAGAAAAACTGGCAACTAAAAACACAGGCAAGTTATCGTATTTACTCAACGACAAAGAGTTTATCATAAACGGCGTGAGACAAGAATCGGCAGTACAATTGAGGTATAAAAATAAATACATAGGGAAGAATACGAAGTGGAACATCTGCAAAAACTACAAAGCAAAATAAGCAGAGTCTTTACGCCTTATCAGCGGTTCCTGTTTTAGCATACTCCTTAATTTTAAAATGGACTATCGCTTCAATACGTTCAAAGACTATAAATCTTTTCTTTCCATAAAAATTATCAATCAAAAAAAGAGCTTGAGACTACTTGATGTCATTCTCACAGTTAATCTTAAAAAATACATTTAAAAAAGAATGAAATACAATTATATGCATATAAATTATATCAGTTTGCTGTGTGTGTTTATTTTTCTATGCAATTCAACATACGGACAAAATTCAAAAACACCAGATAATTCGATATACAAGCAAGTTTCAACTTCATCAATTTCGGGAACTGTTATTGATGCTGAAAATAAAGAGCCTGTCATTTTTGCAACAATTCTTTTGTTGAATGAGGAGCAGGAAACCTTAATAAAAAGTGAATTGTCTGAAAACAAAGGAGAGTTTAATTTTATAAATCTGAAGAACGGGAAATACAGAATTAAAATTGTTCATGACGACTACAAGACTTTTAAAAGTGAAGTTATTACGATAAAAGAGGACAACAAAAAAGAACTTTTGCCTATAGAACTGCTTAAGACCATAAAAAAGGAGAATTTAAAAGAAGTTGTAATCGTTAAAAAGAAAAAGTTCATTGAGACTAAGATCGACCGTACTATTTTAAATGTAGATGCTTTAGAATCAAACAGTGGAATTACGGCTTTAGAATTGTTAAAGAAAGCACCCGGAACCAGTATAAGCGAGCAGGGAGTGGTAAGTTTGAATGGAAAAGCAAATACTACGATTTTTATCGACGACCGTCCAACCTACCTGTCGGGAGCACAGCTTGAAAGTTATTTAAGCGGATTGGCTTCAGACAACATCGACAAAATTGAAATAATGACCAACCCGCCTGCCAAATACGAAGCGGCAGGAAATGGGGGAGTGATCAACATCAAACTAAAAAAGAGCAAAAAAGAAGGAGAAAACGGAAGCGTAGTAGTGGGATTGAGACAGCATAAATTTACCGAGTTCAACACCACCTTTGATTTGAATAAGAAAAAAGAGAAGTACAACCTTTTTTTAAGTGGAAACATTGGTTACAAAAAACGTTTTCAGAATCTCTTCATCAATAGAAACTTTACAGAAACAGGCAGTTACAGCAGACAGGAAACCAATAATGTAGGAGACGCTATAGTGACCAACCTCAGATTTGGTGCAGATTACAATCTTTCAAAAAACACGGTTATTGGATTCTCCACAGATAGTCAGATCTGGAATGGAAATGATATCGACGATGGTCGAAATTATCTCTACAACAAAACCCAGGCGATGGATTCAATTGTAAAAACACTAGGGGACTCTGACAGTAAATCGGTAAACAGTGCTACAAATTTAAACATCACACATAAGCTGAATGAAAAGAGCGATGTTAGTGCTAATTTCGATTATTTACTATACGATTCTTTTCCCTATCAGGAATTTAAAAATTCGATAGTGTTTTCGGATGCAAGTAAAAATTATTCCGATATGCTTGTAGGAGGAGCGGCTTCTAAGGTTAATATTTATGCAGGAAAGGCAGATTATTCCAATCAACTGACTAAGAAAACAAACTTACAGACCGGATTTAAATACAGTAATATCAGAACCAATAATGAAAGTAAATATTTTGATATCGTAAACGGTAATACGACTCCAAATTTAAATCAGAACAATAAATTTTTGTACGACGAAAAGATAACAGCCTTATACGCGAGTTCCAACACCAATTTTGACAGACTTTCGATGCAGCTAGGACTTCGATATGAAAGTGTGAAAATTGTGGGAGATCAGTTAGGAAACGAGATAAAGCCCAGAATGAAAACCAAAACCAGCTATGATAATTTTTTCCCGACTGTCTATCTGTCTTATAAACTGGATTCTTTAGCGAATAATACCATAGGAATCAATTACGGAAAAAGAATCGACAGACCGTATTATCAGGATCTTAATCCCGTGGTTATCCAGTTGGACAAGCTAACCTTTTACAAAGGAAATCCCAATCTGAAACCGTCCATTACCAATTCGGTCGAAGCTTCTTTTGCCCATAAAAGCCTGCTGAACGTTACGCTGGCCTACAGTAAAATTAACGATCAGATTATGGAAACCATAGAAATTTTAAACAATACTTATTACAGTATGCCCGGAAATATAGGCGATACCCAGGTAAGCAATCTTAGTGTGAGTTCCACTTTTAATCTTGCTTCATGGCTAACGTTTTCCACAAATGCCCAACTGTCCTACACCGATACTAAGAGCAATTTCTTTGGAGGCAAACTGCACAGTTATGGCTACAATTTCAGAATCGATCCCGTATTGCAAATAAAACTGAAGAATGACTATAATGTTGAACTCTTCAGTCGATACGTAAGCAAAGCCTATGTGGCTCAGTTTTCTATAGATCCTTATTGGTTTCTGGATATAACCGTCAGTAAAAAACTTTCCAGCAGAAGTTCGATCAAATTAATAGGCATGGATATTTTTAAAACCTATATCAACAAAGGAACAATTAATAACCTGGTTAATACAACGGCAGACTATAAGACTTTATGGAATACCAGACAGGTGAGAGTATCGTTTACGTATAATTTTGGAGATAAAATCACCACTCAGGAAAGAGAAAATAACAGTATCGATACCGAAAAGAACAGAATTAAATAATAGAGTATTTCCTCTGCAGCAAAACGGCCTGCTAATACGTCTTTAGAATTTCATTTTCAAAATAATTTCAGAATCCATACCTAAAAAGGGTATCATCTCCTTATGACTTTATAAACCACAACAAAAAAACTTTTAAGATGTTTAAAATATCACTAAAAAATACAATTCTTCTGGCGGCCTATGCTTTGCCAAATACAATTCTTAGTTTCGGAATAGTGTACATTATAAACAACGCCCTGTCTGGTAATAAGTCGTTTATGACGGATTATACCGGAATGGTTTTTTTTGCAATTGTTGTATACACCTATTTGTTAAACATCATTTTTCAAAAGGGACTCAATGAGTTTTCTTTTAAAATGTTGTACGATAATGAAAAAATAATATTTTCAAAAATCCTTCAGACCTCACTTATAAAATTGGAAAACCTGGGTTCACAGCGTTTTTTTACTGTCGTTGAAGACCTGAGAGTATTCGGACTTTTGCCTTATACGGTAACGCATACCGTGAATTCTGTTTTAATGTTAGTGCTTTGTTTGATCTACATGTTTACCATTTCGATAAGTTCAGCTCTTATTGTTGTGGCATTAATCATTGCAGTTGCGGCTTCCTATCTGGTGGTTATAAACTCGATGTCTAAAAAAGTAACCAGCCTTAGAGAATACAACGATGATTATTATATGTATGTGGATGACGTAATGAAAGGATTCAAAAAACTAAAATTGAGCTTTTTCAGAACGGAAAATTTAATGAACAAATTTTTAAAACCCAATCGGGATCAGGCCGGGGAACTGGACTTTAAAATCAGTTACATCTTTTTGTCAATCAATCTGATTAGCCAGTATGGGTTGTATGCAATTATTGCTACTATTTTGTTCGTCTTGCCAGGCTGGGGATTGTTAAGCCAGTCCGATGTTATTGCCTACGTAGTCATTGTTTTGTTTATCTCAGGCCCTATAAACAACCTCATTAACCTGCAGCAAACCTATACCCGTTTTATTGTGGCCAACAAAAGAATCAAAGACTTCTTAAAAGACTTTGAAGTGCATGAAGATGCAAAACCACAACCGGAAATACAGCATACTTCGTTTGAAAGTATTGAATTCAGAGACATTCATTTTTCATACAATAATGACTCCAACGACAGTGTGTTTGCTTTAGGGCCAATAGATCTGACCATAAAAGAAGGAGAAACCATTTTTATTGTGGGTGGAAATGGTTCCGGGAAAAGTACCTTCATTAACACATTTACCGGACTATACACACCGTCTAAAGGAGAAATGTTTTTGAATGGAAAAGAAATTGAATCCAGTCAGGAAAATCAAAACTTAATAGCCGCTGTATTTACCGATGATCATATATTCTCTCACAACTACGAAGAATACACCGTTGAAAATAACCCGGAATACAAACAGTTATTGGAAATGATGAAGCTGGATCAGGTTATTTTAGACGATAAAGAAAGCTCTGCCAGAAGGAAATTTTCAAAAGGACAAAGTAAAAGAATGTCATTAATCTTTGCTTTGATGGAGAAAAAGCCAGTTTTAGTTTTAGACGAATGGGCTGCCGATCAGGACCCATACTTCAGAAAGTTTTTTTATGAAGAACTTATTCCAAAATTAAAAGCAGAAGGAAAAACAATTATCGCAGTAACACACGATGACGCTTATTTTCATCTGGCAGACCGAATTTTAAAATTCAACTACGGTAAAATCGATGCCGAGGTAACAGTAGACAAATCAAAAGAATACAGCAAAGAATTGTTCTGGGCTTAGATCATAAGTTCAAATTTTATAGCACGCGGATTATACGGATTCGCTAACGCGAGAACGCGGATGGATACGGATTTTTTTTTATTTGTATCGTGAGGACCAATTTAGGTTATGCTCCGTAGGAGCGAAATGTGTATAGGCACGCGGATAACACGGATTCGCTAACGCGAAAACGCGGATAGATACGGTTTTTTTTTATTTGTACCACGAAGACCAATTTGGCTATGCTCCGTAGGAGCGACATGTGTGTAGCATCCATAGGAGCGAAATATGTCTAATACAATTAGACGCTTCGTCTATCAAACCCACCCCACAAAATCATTTTTTTTAGGTTCCAAATTGGAAAACTCATTTCGTTTCATTCCTGAGGCGAAACATGATATCACTTAATTCTAATTGCATAAAAAATATTTTAAAATGAAACTTACCCTTCCTCAACAAGATGTTTATTTCGAGCAGTTACTATATCCCAATGAGCCTATTTATAACATTGGGGCCAAAATAAAAATTAAAGGTCAAATAAACCGGGATGCATTTCAACGGGCATACCTTGCCCTGATCAATCAGCACGACTCCTACAGAAGCATTCTGACCAATGAACGTGAAAACGTTGAGATAAAAATAGTCGAAGAGCACAATTCAACCTTGGGTTTTGTCGATTTTTCTCAATCGAAGGAACCTTATGAGGCAGCCAATTTATACATGCAGCAGGAATTTGCAAAGCCTTTTGACTTATTTGGAGAGGATCTTTTGCATGTTTTTACGCTGGTTAAAGTTCAGGAAAACTTTCATTACCTGTTTTCAGTGTACCATCACATCATAACGGATGGCTGGGGAACCTCCTTAATGTTTCAGAGACTGGTAGACAACTACAATGAAATTTTGGAACAGGGAGAAATTAAGAGCACCTATCCTTTTAGTTACAAGGACTTCGCAGCAGATGATGCCGCTTATCAGGAATCGGAAGCGTACGAGCAGGATAAAATATACTGGACTAAAAAGTTTCAATCCCTGCCACAAAATCTATTTGATAAAATAGAAGACAACCTTCAAATCAATAAAAGCGATCGCAAAGAATTAATTATAAAGAGAGAGGTGTACAACCAGCTCAACCAGCTGGCAGCAAACTATAAATGCTCTACTTTTAACGTAATTCTGGCCATTTTATACGCCTATTTTGGAAGAAAACACCAGAATAATGATTTTGCCATCGGGTTGCCGGTTTTAAACAGAAGTAAATTCAGTTACAAGAAAATAGTTGGTCTTTTTATGGGAGTTTCTCCCTTAAGAATTGCCATAGATTTTAATGCCACTTTTGAAGATCTGATCACAGCGATCAAAAATACATTAAGACACGATTACCGTCATCAGAGATTCCCATTGGGGAAATTAATTCAGGAACTCCATATTTTTAATGAGAAAGAGCGATTATTTAATATTACCCTATCTTATGAAAAACAAAATTATTCAAATGATTTTCTTCATACTCATACACAGGTAATTCCGTTAACGCATCAATCGGAGCGAGTGGCTCTGGCCATTTACATCAGAGAATTTGATGAAGATGAAGAGGTAAAAATTGACTTCGATTACAACCTAAACTATTTCACTGAGGTACAGATTACACAGGTAGTTCATCATTTTGAAAATTTAATTCATGCCATTTTAGAAGCTCCTAATCAAATCGTAAAAGAACTAAATTATCTGGGAGTTGATGAAAAACGTCAGGTTCTCGAAGCATTCAATAGCACAAAAGCAGACTACCAAAAAGACAGCACGATCCTTGATTTATTTCGGGAACAAGTTGCAAAATTCAGCACAAAAGAAGCCTTAAAAGACGATTCCAAAAGCTACACGTACACAGAACTTGATGAGGTATCCAATCAGGTAGCCAAATATCTGATAAACACTTACGGGCAGGAGGATAAATCTCCGATTGCCGTTTTATTAGGACGCTCCGCAAACATTGTCATTGTTTTACTGGGCATACTGAAAGCGGGAAGATCATACATTCCTCTGGATCCAACATTCCCCGAAGACAGACTCAACTATATTGTTGCTAATAGCGAGGTTAGTGTACTTATAAATGAAAATGGCTACCGTTTAAACACCAGCGATGAGGTACAGATAATATCTTTAGACACCATCTTAGAAACAACAGCAACCGAAGAGAAGCTCTCTTTAAGTGTTTCCCCTCAGGACACCGCTTATATCATTTATACATCGGGTTCAACAGGCAATCCAAAAGGAGTTGAAATAGGACATGAGTCCTTGCTTAACTTCCTGGCCAGCATGCAGCAGGAGCCAGGAGTCAGGTCAGGTGATGTATGGTTTTCGGTTACAACTTACTCCTTTGATATTTCAATTTTAGAATTTTTTGTTCCCCTGTTGTCAGGAGCGGCATTGTACATTGCGAGCCAGGAAACTTTAGCAGATCCGACTGTTATCATCAAGAAAATAGAGGAGATCCGACCAACTATACTTCAGGCCACACCAAGTTTTTATCAAATGCTGTTCAACGCAGACTGGCAGGGAGATAAAAGATTAAAAATACTTTGTGGAGGCGACTTATTAAGTGAAGCATTGGCCGAAAAATTAATCGACAGCAGTTTTGAAGTCTGGAACATGTATGGCCCGACAGAAACGACTATTTGGTCTAGTATAAAAAAACTCGAACACTCAAAAGAAGCTTCAAACATTGGGAAACCCATCCACAACACCCAAATTTATATATTGGATTCTTTTTTGAGCCCTAAACCCATAGGAACTTCGGGAGCAATTTATATCGCCGGAGACGGATTAGCAAAAGGTTATTATAAAAATGAGGTACTTACTCGCGAAAAATTTGTTCAAAATCCATTTCGAGCGGACAGCTTACTCTACGAAACCGGCGATGTCGGAAAGTGGAATGGTAAAGGAGAAATCGAGTTTTTAGGACGAAATGACAATCAGGTTAAAATTAGAGGATACCGAATTGAATTGGGAGACATAGAATCACATTTGAATCAGATTTCAGGAATAAAAGAATCTGTTGTGATCGCAAAAAAAGGAAATCAGCAGGAAGCCTTTTTAGTTGCGTATGTCCTAAAAACAGAAGAAACAATTGACACAAAAGTAATTGTGACTACCTTAAAAATGAATCTTCCGTACTACATGATTCCCAACACAATTATTCTTTTGGATGAATTTCCACTAACGCCCAATCAAAAAATAGACAGAAAGAACTTGGCACAAAGAGCCATTGAGCATACTGACACCGAAGACGATTTTAAAGCACCGGATACGCCTTTAGAAAAGAAACTTTCAGAATATTGGAAAGAAGTTTTAAACAGCAAAAAAGAAATAAGTACAAATGACAACTTTTTTGCTTTGGGCGGACATTCGTTAAACGCAGTGAAACTGGCAGGATTAATAGTCAAAAATCTATTGTTCGACGTGACTCTGAAAACGATTTTCGATTACCCTACAATTGGGGTGATGGCCAGCCATTTAGCGACTTTAACACCAAATCATAAACCGGGCATCCCTTTTACGTCTCTAAAAACCGATTTTGAAATAACGCCTTCACAGCAGGAATTGTGGGTGGCCTGTCAGGATCTTCAAAAATCAATCGCTTACAATATGGTAGCGGTTTTTGAAATTAACGGAGCCGTATTTCCGGATAAAATAAACCATGCCTTATCTCAGTTAATTCTTGAAAATGAGATCTTGCGCACCAATTTTGTGGAAAGCAAAGGAGCTGTTTTTCAAAAAATTAAACCGAAGGAAAATATCCTTTTTAGTGTCACTCAGATCGAAACTAAAAAGGATCAGGCTTCAGAAATTATTCAGGAATACATAGAAACCCCCTTTGATTTAGAACAGGATTTACTTTTAAAAATGATGCTTGTACGCACTGGCGACACCACATCCTCGCTAGTATTTTGTACTCATCATATCATTATGGACGGCGTTTCATTAGAATATCTTACCAAAGAATTTATTAAAAAGTACAATCATCCTGATGCAATAATTAAAGAAACAGGCATTCAATTCAAAGATTATACCGCCTGGCTATCTGCCGCTGTAGACCATAAAGTCTCTTTAGATTTTTGGCAACAATATTTAGCGGGTTATGCGATCAAAGAAACGATTAACAGCGATTGGAATCGGAATGATAAACAGCAAAACGGAACAAATTTTTATGATGCGTTTACCAAAGAAGAAACAAAAGCGCTGAAACAATTGGCACAGCAGCAAAAAAGCACCCCGCATAACATTATAATTTCGCTTTTGAATGTGCTTATTTACAAAACTAACGATCACAGTGATATTGCAATCGGAACGGTAAATTCAGGGAGAAACATCTCTGATATCGCTACCATGATTGGGATGTTTGTAAAAACACTGCCACTTCGTACGCAGCTAAATGAAAGTATGAGCTTTTTGGCTCTTTTAAAACAAGTGCAGGACAACATGCTTTTGATAAATACACATCAGGATCTTCCTTCACAACTCAAAAAAGAAACCTTGTTTGATGTTCTGGTAACCTATCAGAATCCGGATTTTTCATTTCAGGAAACCATAAAAATGGACAATGCCGAACTAAAATACATACCCGCAGATACCAATTACAGCCGATTTCCCTTGCTTTTTAACTTCTTTGAAAGTGAGGACAGTCTGAAAGTCAGCGTCTCGTACGACAGCAGCAAATATGAAGAAATTACGATTCAGTTTCTGCTGATTACTTTTAAAAATTTAGTAGCTCAAATAATAGAAAACCCTTTGCTCAAAGTATCAGAAATTGAATATCCTTTAGCGAGTACAAACAAACTCCAGGAAACAGATTTTGACTTTAACTTTTAGGCGTTTTAACCACTAAAATCCCCCAAGACTTTTGATCCACATTTATTACTCCTACCTGTCTGAGGAAAATCATCAAAGCTTATTGCAGAATGATTTACCCCAATTTCCACTCGATTATCAGGAAAAGATTAAACGATACCGAAGATGGCAAGATGCACAATTGTCGCTTTTAGGGCGAATACTGCTGTTTAAAGGAATCGAAGAAACCTACAAGAAGAAACCCGGGGCAAAGCAGTTGTTGCAAACCTTTTACAACAAGCCCTATTTTGAAGATAATCGAGTGCTTTTTAACATCTCACATTCCGGCGAAATTGTCGTTTGTGCCTTAAGCGATCAACATGAAGTTGGGATTGATGTCGAAATCATAACCGATATTGAAACCGCCGATTTTAAACCGCAAATGACAGAAATAGAATGGACAAAAATTGCCGGGTCTCAGAATAAAAAGGAAGCTTTTTTTGAGTATTGGACTCAAAAAGAAGCTGTTTTAAAAGCTCAGGGACACGGACTAATAGTACCGTTGAAATCATTTGAAGTCTTAGACAATACCACCGAAATCAACGGAGAGAAATACTATCTAAGCGAAGTAAAAATAGATGAAAAGTACAAATGCCACATTTCGCTCAAAACAGATGCCGGCGAAATCTACCTGAAAAGAGTTATAATTTAAACCGAACCCATTAATTAAACCAAAATGAAAAAAGTATTAAGCCTGTTTTTTTTAGTATTGATCCTACCCGCTTTTGCATTTGCACAAACAAAAGCTTTTAAGTTAGAGAAAGTAAAAACTTTTTTTCCGGAAGATAAACAGCTCTCTCAGGAAAACATAGAATGGGGGTACTTGACGGTCCCTGAAAACTGGGACAAACCAACAGGTAAAACCGTTAAAATTGCTGTTGCGGTTTTAAAAAGCAGCACTAAAAGCAAAGACTCAAATCCGGTTGTGTACATAGATGGTGGACCGGGATCGGGAGGTATTGAAGGAATATGGGCCTGGCTGGACCATCCGTTGCGAAAAAACAGTGATATTGTTTTATTTGACGTAAGAGGAACCGGCCGTTCTTTGCCAAAATTCTGTCCGGATCTGGGGAAAAAATTCTTAGAGATACTGGCAAAAAATCAGAACAGCACCCAGGACGAGCAGCAAAAAACAATCGCTTCATTAGAGTGCAAACAAGATTTGTTAAACAGAAATATTGACATAAGCGTCTACAACAGTAAGTCGATTGTAAAAGATCTGAATGCTTTAAAGAGCGCCTTGCACTATGATAAATGGAATGTTTATGGAGTTTCTTATGGCACCTATACCGCTCAGGTTTACGCTAATGATTTTCCGCAGGACATCAAATCACTAACGCTGGATTCTTCGATTTCAGACATTTCCGAGTATTATAATAACAATACTGCAAACTATATGGGTAGTCTTAAAAAAGTTTTTACTGCCTGCGAAAACGACCCTGATTGCAACAAACAATACCCAAATCTGGAAGAAGCTTATTACGAAACCATTCAAAAACTAGAAAAAAAGCCAATTACCGTTAAAGTCGATAATCGAATCATTTCGAGTGGCATGTTTACTTATAATGCAGAAGATTTTAAAATTGCGATTCAGCAATCGCTATATCAAAAAAGACTGATCGAAGTAATCCCGTTATTAATATCCGAATTTAATAAAGGAAACAAAAACACCTTAAGTTCGCTGGTAGCTGCTTTTTCAGGAGCTCTGGGCTTAGATTACGGACAGTATTATTGTGTAAGCTGTAACGAAGCGGTCCCGAACAATTCCATTTCAGAATTTAACAAAGACGCCCGCAATTACAAAGCATTAAAAGGAGGACTCTCTTTTTACAAATCAGATTTTGTAGTATGTGACAAATGGAATTTAGGAGCGAACAAACAATCAGGTATAAATGATTTATCGAACCTGTCTAAACTAACCATCCCCGTGTTGGTATTCGCTGGGGCTTTTGACCCTATCACTCCGGCATTAAATGGTAAAATTACCTTTGAACGATTTAAGAATGCATTTTTGGTAAACGCTCCTATTTCGGGCCATACTCCGGGTTTTTCAATAGTAGGCGTTCAGATAGCCGAAAGATTTATAAAAAATCCATTTCAAAGACCCGACACCAAAGAACTGGATTCAGACAATAAGGTTCATTTTGTCACAGGCATAAAAATTAGTGGCGGAATATCGAACTTTGCCAACAGTATAAACGAATTCAATCTGCTCTTTTTTGCTCCTTTTTTCACAGCCTTGATTATCGCTTTACTTTCGATTTTCATATTTGCTTACGTCCTCATCAGAAAAAGAGAAGAAAAAACACCGGATAAAATTTTGCTGGCTCTGATCATAATAACTTCTTTGCTGGGAATATTTACCATTATTGGATTCGTTTTAGCGGTAAACAGTACAGCCGAATTGAACTTCTACATCC
Source organism: Flavobacterium sp. (assembly GCA_023251135.1). Taxonomy (GTDB): domain Bacteria; phylum Bacteroidota; class Bacteroidia; order Flavobacteriales; family Flavobacteriaceae; genus Flavobacterium. The sequence continues at coordinate 32,524 of JAHEZJ010000039.1, forward strand.
TTGCTTTTGGAGTACCGGATCAGTTTAATTACCTTTTCATACTGCAATGGATTTTTATAGCATTTACACTCATTTGCATACTTTACTTTCTGCTTAAAATCAAGCATATTTCCAATACAGGTGTTGTCGCTACCATCCTGTTTTCACTATTGCTCATTGGTATTTACTTCCAATATTGGGGATTTTTGTTTTAGCTATCAGAAGCTTTAGCAGCGTAAAGAAATTAAAAATTAAAGATAAAAAATCTGCCTGATCTGCGAGAGAAAAATGATCCTATAGAAGCACAATTTATAGGGGCAAAAAAGAAAAAAAGAAACACGTTTATTAAAAAAAAGAGAGGTTGTCAGATAAAATTTGACAGCCTCTCTTTTTTGGTAATAGGATCAAAAGAACCTACTATAATTTTGTGCACTGAGATCTTGTGTATAATACTTCAGACCTTGTTTACGATTCTTCATACCAGCCAAATTTATCTTTTGTAATACGGGCTTTTTATTTAATATCAGAGTATAGAGTATGAATTTTTTCAAGTAAAGCATTCAACCAACCATTAACCATCAGCAATTAACCATTTTACAGCATAAGTTTTAGCGATTATGATCTCTTTGTCTTCGAAAATATCATAGAATTCGATACTTGTTACTTCTACTAATATTTAGAAAAAATATAACGGCATATTTGTAGCATATAATACAAATACTTTACAATAATGAGAAAAAATCTACTCGCATTAATGCTAGTTATAGGTGCTGTAACTTATGGACAAGTAGGTGTTGGTACTTCAAAACCTGATGCGTCTACAATGTTAGATATCGTATCTCATAATAAGGGGATTTTAATCCCTAGAGTTCCTTTGTTAAGTACAGTAGATATAAAAACGATTAATAATGGTAATGAGAATAGCTTATTAGTTTTTAATACCCAAACGATTTCTGATGTTACGCCTGGTTTTTACTATTGGTATAATAACAAATGGAATAGGATTTTAGTTTCCGGAGAGAGTAATAGTAATGTCTATTTAGCTGATGGTGTTGGTATTCCGCCTAACAAAGGAGAGATTGGGTATCCTGGGGATAATATAGCGATGTATATTGATAATAAAACAAAAATACTTTATGTACGAGATCCGGATAATAATGATAAGTGGATTCCAATAAACGGAAAAAACGGAGCTGATGTTATTACCGAAGCTGCAGGCGAGCCAGGAAAAGCAGGATCAATTACGACATTGGATGTGATTATAAAAGACCCAAATGGAGCGATTTATGCTTATGTTGGGAAAGATAACACTGCGGTAGGTCGTGATGCTGAATGGGCTTCAAAGTCTCGAAACTGGGTTAAAATCAATGGAGTTGTAGGAGACAAAGGAGACAAAGGAGACAAAGGTGATAAAGGTGACCAAGGTATTCAAGGGTTAGCCGGAGCAAAAGGAGTAAAGGGTGATAAAGGAGCAAAAGGAGATCAGGGCGTTCAAGGTTTAACCGGAGCGGCTGGTACTAAGGGTGATAAGGGAGACCAAGGTGTTCAAGGTTTGGCGGGATCAGCCGGAGCAAAAGGAGATAAAGGAGATCAGGGTGTTCAAGGTTTGACCGGAGCGGCTGGTGCTAAGGGTGATAAAGGAGATCAAGGTTTAGCTGGATCAGCTGGAGCAAAGGGTGACAAAGGTGATAAAGGTGATAAAGGTGATAAAGGAGATCAGGGCGTTCAAGGTTTAACCGGAGCGGCTGGTGCTAAGGGTGATAAAGGAGACCAAGGGATTCAAGGTTTAGCCGGAGCAAAAGGAGATCAAGGAGACCAAGGATTAGCCGGAACAAAAGGTGCAAAAGGAGCAAAAGGAGATAAGGGAGACCAGGGTATTCAAGGTTTAACCGGATCAGATGGTGCGAAAGGTGACAAAGGAGATCAGGGTGATAAAGGTTTAGCTGGATCAGCTGGAACAAAAGGTGATAAAGGTGATCAGGGTATTCAAGGTATAGCCGGAGCTGTTGGAGCAAAGGGTGATAAAGGTGATCAGGGCATTCAAGGTTTAACCGGAACAGCTGGAGCAAAAGGAGACAAAGGAGATCAGGGTATTCAAGGTTCAACCGGAGTAGCTGGTGCGAAAGGAGATAAAGGTGACCAAGGTATTCAGGGTTTAGCAGGATCTGTCGGAGCAAAAGGCGATAAAGGAGATCAGGGTATCCAAGGTTTAGCCGGAGTAGCTGGAGCAAAAGGAGATAAGGGCGATCAGGGCATTCAAGGTTTAACCGGAGCATCTGGAGCAAAAGGAGATAAAGGTGACCAGGGTATTCAAGGTTTAACCGGAGCATCTGGTGTGAAAGGAGATAAGGGAGATCAGGGAATTCAAGGTGTAGCCGGAACAGCTGGAGCAAAAGGAGACAAAGGAGACAAAGGAGACAAAGGAGATCCGGGTAATCAAGGTTTAGCGGGGGCAAAGGGTGATAAAGGAGATCAAGGTTTAACCGGAGCATCTGGAGCAAAAGGTGACAAAGGCGATCAGGGTATTCAAGGTTTAGCCGGATCAACTGGAGCAAAAGGAGATAAGGGAGATCAGGGTATCCAAGGTTTAGCGGGATCAGCTGCTGCGAAAGGAGACAAAGGAGATCAGGGTATTCAAGGTGTAGCCGGATCAGCTGGAGCAAAGGGTGACAAAGGAGATAAAGGTGACCAAGGTGACCAAGGTGAGCAAGGTGAGCAAGGTTTTGCCGGAGCAGCCGGATTACAAGGGGACCAAGGAGATAAAGGAGATGCAGGAAATAAAGGAGATCAGGGTATCCAAGGTGTAGCCGGAGCTACTGGAGCAAAGGGTGACCAGGGTATCCAAGGTGTAGCCGGAGCTACTGGAGCAAAGGGTGATAAGGGTGACCAGGGTATTCAAGGTTTAACCGGAGCAGCTGGAGCGAAGGGAGATAAAGGCGATAGCGGAGCTTCTAATATTACTTTTAGCAATAGTTCGAGTGCAAACAATGCAACAATTACGATAAACGGTAATACTAGTACAGGTGCAGCAATTGTAAATACAAATGCGCTATCAATTTCAAGTGGATCATTAAAGTCAACCATAAATGGAGTAGACAGTAATAGTATTAGTATGAAAGATGCAACCACAAATACGTTAAGTATTACCGGAGGAGTTTTAACTTCAGAAGTAAATAATGTTAAGTCTACTGCAAATGTTTTAGAAAAAGTTTCTAATGGATTGTCAGTAAATGCTGGAGAAGTAAAACTAGGAGGGAAATTAACAGGAGCTACTATTATTACCGCTACCACTAATGAGACTTTGGCTTTACAGGGGTTACAATCTACCAGTACTTTAAATAGTGATAATATTATACTTGCTGATGCTACAACAGGAATATTGAAACTGGTATCTGCTGCTAAAATGCTACCCGCAATTGTAACAAAAACAAGCAATTATACCGCCTCACTTTCAGATGAAACAATCTTGGTTAATGCGGGTTCAGGGGCAGTAACGATTTCTATCCCATCGGCATCATCTGCGTTAGGTAAAAAATTCAACATTAAAAAAATAGATAACACAAATAATAGTGTGACCGTTAGTCCTGCAAATAGTACGATTGACGGAGTGGCAAGTTTAGTTGCTGATATAGCTTTTCAAGCCTGGGTAATCCAGTCAGACGGAGTGAATTGGTATGTGATTAGTCGCAACTAATTAAAGTCAGTAAATGGAATAGAGAGCTAAAGTAAAATAACAAATGATTAAGATGAGATTATTAAATTTAAAAGGCGGGCTGCTTTTATTACTTCCTTATTTTGTTTCTGCCCAAACAATCAATAAAGGAGAGCTTTTTGTCGCCCCAAATACTCAGTTAAGTTCTATAGGTGCTTTAGATAATACTACTACAGGTGTTGTAATTAATGATGGCGAACTTTTTTTGTACAGCCATTTGAACAATAGTGGTTTGGTAAGTTTTAGTCGTGGTAATTCTTCAGGTATAACACGATTGTATGGAGAATCCGGATATCAGAATATTTCCGGATCTGTCCCAATCGAAATGAATAATGTAGAATTTAAAAACAGTAATAGTGATAAGGGCGCTGCTTTTCACGTTTCTAATTATTTAAGTATTTTCGGTACAGCCGACTTTAAAGAAGGAATTATAGATGATGATTCATATGATGGTGTAGTTATTTTTGAAAACGGCTCAAGTTGTTTAAATGCGAGCGATAAATCTTTTATAGATGGCGAAGTAAAGAAAATAGGAAATAAAGACTTTACCTTTCCTATTGGAGATAAATTAAAGTACCGTTCTGTAGGGATTTCTGCTCTTAAAATAGATTCCGATGCCTTTAGTGGAAAATACTTTTTGGAGAATGCAGATAATTTATATCCTCTTAAAAATAAAGAAAAAAATATTCTAATTATAAACAACAAAGAGTATTGGACAGTCAAAAAAGCAGGAGCTGCTTCCGACATTATAATTACTTTAAGTTGGGATGAAGCTACAACTCCTGCAACTATTATTGAATCACCTTCTGATATCCATATTGTGCGTTGGGATAACGGTAAAAAGGTTTGGGTTGATCAAGGCGGAATAGTTAATCTTCAGGATAAAACAGTCTCTTCTCCTGCTACTATATCAGGTGAAGGAGTATTTACTATTGCAAAATTTAAAAAAACGAACTCTTTTGTAGTATACAATTCAATTTCCCCAAATAACGATGGATTAAATGAATACTTGAGAATTGACGGGTTGGAGGGAACCGAAAACGAAGTTGAAATATACAATCGTTGGGGAGTAAAAGTATTTCAGACTACAGCATATGGCACCAAAGAAAATGTTTTTGATGGTTTTTGTAATGTTAAAAACCTTCTTTTAAGAAATGAAAAACTACCGAGCGGAACTTATTTTTATATTCTTTCAGTTACCAAAGATATGGTGGACACTAAACAAACCGGATATCTATACCTAAGCGAATAAACAAACAGTATTTTTAATTAAAAAAAGATTAATTATTCAAACTGTAATTGCAGCTGTTTCTTTCATATTCGTATAGTTGGAGTGCATAATAGTACTGTCTCACTATAAGTAATAGTTTCATTTATGACCTATGTTAAACCGGATGTTACACAAACTAAACCATCTATTATATTAGAAGTACTCATTTGTAAATATATTTTATTTTTGTAAGAAATATCAATGGCTATTGTCAAAAAGTAGTGTTGGGAGCAGGTTTGTTTTGTGGAGTTTTCTCCTGTGAAATTTATTACATGCTAAAAATTACCCTGCCGGAAATAACAGATTTGATAGAAGTTAAGATTAATTTGTGAACCGTTTAATAAAATAAGTTTATGGATAATAAAAAGAAAAAATATATTTTAATCTCTTCTTTTGATAAAGTTGATTTTATTCAAGTAGATCAAATTATATGTTGCGTGGCGGATGGTAGATACACAAGCATTTTTACACTTGATGGAAAAGAACATGTTGCATGCCAGAATTTAGGCAAATATGAAGATGATCTTAATGACGAGATTTTTTTTAGAATTCATCAATCTTATATCGTTAATGTCAGTCATATCTGCAGAATTAAAAAGAATGAAGGATTCTTCTGTGAAATGACAAACAATATGACATTGCCAATTTCAAGCAGAAAACAAAAAGGATTTCGTGAATTTATCGGACTGAAGTAAATGAGGTGAACTGTACCATAATTTAAGGCCACTGAATAAATTGTACTGCAGAGTACATAAGTTTAAACTGGTCTTTAGAAAAGAAAAGTAATATTTATGGATTTTAAAACAAACAAGCATTAAACAAACTTATTTTGATGGTGTAAAATGAAATAAAGAAGGCAGCATTACGTTTGATATGGATTGATTTCTTAGATTTGTATAGCACCATAAAAACATTTTGTCATGCCAATAATTGAACAATCAGAATACAATTTGCCTTCTATTATTCATCGCAACAGACATATTTCTACTATTTATGCTGCTTTGTTTAAAAAGTATGAAGTTCCGGGTTATACAAGAGAAAAACACGAGTTAAGCGACGGCGATTTTATAAATATCGATTTTATTATAAACGATTCCAAAAAAGCAGTCATTTTATGCCATGGATTAGAGGGTGATTCGCGCAGAACGTACAACAATAGCTGTGCCGCTTATTTTCAGGAAAAGGGGTTCTCTGTTTTTGCATGGAACAATCGTACCTGCGGAGGAGAGATGAACCGTCTTCCGAGACTTTATCATCACGGTGCGGTCGATGATCTTGACGAAGTAGTGCAGTTTGTTCTGCAAAAAAAAGAATTCGAAGATGTTTATTTGATCGGATATTCAATGGGAGGAGTTCAGCTATTGAATTATCTGGGATGGACAAAAATCGATAAACGTATAAAGGCAGCGGTCTCTATTTCTGTGCCAACTCATATTGCAACCAGTGCTGCTGTACTCAAGCAAGGTTTTAACAGAGTCTATTTAAAGAACTTTACAATTGATATTAAAAGAAAGCTAAAATACAAAGCGGCACAGTTTCCTGATTTTATTAACCGCGACCAGATTGATAAAATCTCGTCATTTGATGAAGTCGATCAGTATTTTACAGCACCGCTACATGGCTTTGCAAGTCGGGATGATTACTACCAGAGGGTTTCTCCGGAATTTTCGCTTCAAAACATTACGACTCCGGTTTTAATCATTAATTCATTAGATGATCCATTTTTGGGCGAAAGATGTTACCCCAGAGCCATAGCCCAGGATAGTGCATATGTTTATCTGGAAACTCCAAAATATGGAGGGCACTGCGCTTTCCCTCTGCGCGATTCAATGTATTCCTATGTAGAGAAAAGAGCTTACGAGTTTTTCGAATCCTTTAAAGGACTCGCTTGATGTTTTAAGAAGTGTAATTGAATAGAAGTTATCGATAGTTTAAATTAAACACCTACTTATATAGTACCAACCCGACAGGTTTCCAAAACCTGTCGGGTTTATTTTTTGCTACCTTAATATATAGAAGTACTTTTTGTCCGGCCGGACGAAAATATAATAAGAGCTGTTTTGTCCGGCTGAGCGAAGTCGAAGCCATCAAGTTTGGAATTTTGAATTTGGAATTTGAATTTTTTAGAAGCCATCTCCCGCTATTCGCTACAATCTTTTGCTTTTTAAAGGAAAAAGCAAAAGGATTTCCACTTCTATCGGGGCTAGGGAGGAGGTTTTCAAAAGAAAACAACCCAAAAAACAAAAACGCAGCGTCCTTTTAAACCCGACAGGTTTCAAAAACCTGTCGGGTTTGTTGTTCATTCTACTTAAAAACCACAACAGAACTAAAAAACTTATCTCTGTAAAAGCACTTATATCAGCTACTTGAAAAAAACATCAAAAATACTTCTATAAAAAGCTTGTAAAAGCGAATAAAGTGTCTACTTTTGCACCCGCAACAGCGACAGACGTTCACCGAAATACTGGCAAGAAAGAGAATCAAAACGAAAAGAAATTTTCAAATAAAAATTCAAAAAAGCTTGCGAGAATGGAAAACGGATATTACATTTGCACCCCGCAAAACACGGGAAGCTCATTGAAAGATTGGAAGGAGAAAGAAGA
>JAHEZJ010000040.1 GCA_023251135.1 Flavobacterium sp.
ACTTAGTGTACAATACCGGTTTACCGGGAGGAGCTCCGGCTTATTCGGATCCGTACCTGTATCAAAGCAGGTTGAATGATTATCGCAGGGCCGATGTAGGGTTTGCGAAAGTTTTTGTAGATGGCAGTACTAAAGTTGCCAAAGCAAAATGGTTGAAAAACTTTAAAGAATTGTCTGTTGGAGTTGAGATTTTTAATCTTTTCAATAATCAGAATGCAATTACCAATACCTGGGTCCGCGATGTGTATTCTAAAAATCAGTACGCAATTCCAAATTATATGACTTCGAGGGTTTTTAATGTGAAGCTGAATGCGAGATTGTAAATGTTGATTTGTTACTTTGCAATAAGGAGGTAAATATTTGCGTTGAGAACTTGTGTAAACCTACTATAGTAAAATTCAATAAAACTAGATAATACAATCAAAAATACTATATTTGATATCCTAATAGAATTAGCATACATGAAAAAATCCTTAACCTATATAGCCCTGGCAATCATCGGAACACTAGTGAGTTGTAAAGATGAAGTAAAGAAACCTAAAGTAATTTACGATACGGCCAGTAAAACCAATATTGTCACAAAAACCGATTCAACACAGATTGAGATAGCCGATTTGCCTATTCAGATGGAAGGGACAAATTATTTAATTCATCCGGTTGGAGATCTGCGCGTTTTTGAAAAAGGAACAAAAGCACGTTACGGATCTTCGAGTGTGAATGATGTAAGCTTTACAATTTCTAATTTAGGTGAATTTGAAATCACAGGTTATTTGCAAAACCTGAAATTCCAGAAAGTCGATTCAGATTCTATACGCCCTTTGACGGATAAGCCAGCCCTGATTTTGACGGCTACTTATTTAAAATCGGTTGCGGATAAAACACAAAACCAAATTATGGTTTATACTTTAGCAGACTCCGACACCAATAAAGACGGTAAAATTGATACCAGCGATATTAAGACCTTGTATTTGAGTAACATCAGCGGTGAGCGTTTTACTAAAATTTCAGAAGACTTTCAGGAATTGGTAGACTGGAATTTAATCGAATCAAAAAATCGTTTGTATTTTAGAACGATCGAAGATACTAATCAAAACGGGCAGTTTGATAAAAACGATGTGCTGCATTACAGCTATATTGATTTAGCTTCAAAAAAATGGGAAGTAAAGAACTATAAGCCTATTTAATCTTTGAGTGAATTAGTTTATTAAATGTATTCTGAAGAAGAACTGAAAAATCAAGAACAGAAAATTGTAAGTGTGCTATGGTGTGTTTTTATGCCGATTTTGTTTTTATCATTAATTGGATTGTATTTTAAAGAAAATTCTAAAGAATATATTGAAAGGCAATATAGAGAAGCTAATGAATATAGCTTTTCAGGAGTTGTGTATGAAAAAAAGATTGAAGGAGGTGAGGGGTATCGTTTCCCTCATTATTTGTTTTTGAATACCGGGATTAGATGGAGGGTTAACAGCCTTTTATATGATAAAATTCAGGTTGGAGACTCTGTCGTAAAGAAAACCAAATCTGATTCCGTTTTTTATTACATGAAAAAAAAGAATCAAATAATCATCGAAGACGAAAATCTTTATCTCAGAGAAAGATATCTTGCGAAACTCAAGCAAGAATAATTTTTAAGATAAAAAAACTCAGTACCTCAGAACCTTAGAACCTCAGAACCTTAAAAAAAAACCTAAATCAAAATATCACTTTCTAAATCAGATTTCTCGATATCGAGATCAAATCCCAGACGTTCCGTTAAATCGATTACCAGTTTTTTGTACCAGTTTTCTGATTTCGGATGGATGTATATCTTTTCTATCAGTTGTTTCAGGTCAACGTTGATTTTTAAGCCATCATTTAGTTTAATGTCGCTTTTTGAAGTATCGGTAAGAATTCTGACCTCTCTTTCGTACTGAAAACTTTTACGCTTAAATAAAAAGGGGAAGAATAAATCATCAAACGGGATGTACTCTTTTTTGTAGTCGATATAATTTACCTCACCAATGTATTGATCGAAATTGTTTTCCGGTCTTACAGCATTCTGTAATCTTCTAATGGTAGACTGAATCGCTAAACCCTCATTGTTTTTGGTGAAAATCTGCCACATGGCAAACGATTCATATTCGTTGATGTGCCAGCTGCTTATAGCTACCTGTTCTCTATGGGTTTTGTAGTAGTTTAAAAAATCAGGATTGTCTATGGCTAGTTTTTTAATCTCTTCGAATGTCGGTTCGCTAAAAGTGCCCTCATATTGGTCCTCAAACTTGTCAGAGCGTGACATGAATAATTTTTTAGATAATAATAAATCAAGGAATTTAGACAAGTCTAAGTATTTCCAGACAATTGTATCCGGATCATCTGGAAGTTTTATATTCGGATTGTTGAGATACATGTTTTCAGATTTAAGGGGTACTAAATAAAAAAGCCACAGATTACTCAGATAAATATAAGATTTTAATTCGTGGATAGAAAAATAATCTGTGGTAATCCGGGTAATCTGTGGCTAAGCCTTTTGTTTTTTATTTAAGATTCGAAAGACTGCATGGTAACCAGTTTGTTATAGGTTCCGTTGTGCGCAATCAGTTCGTCATGTGTTCCTTGTTCTACAATTTTTCCTTTTTGCATGACTACGATCAGATCTGCTTTCTGAATGGTCGAAAGACGGTGGGCAATTACAATCGAAGTTCTGTTTTGCATCATGTTTTCTAAAGCGACCTGAACAAATTTTTCGCTTTCAGTATCCAATGCTGATGTCGCTTCATCCAAAATCATAATTGGAGGGTTTTTTAACACCGCTCTGGCAATCGACAGTCGTTGTTTTTGCCCGCCTGAAAGCTTGTTTCCGCTGTCGCCGATGTTGGTGTAAATTCCTAATGGAAGTTCTTTTACAAATTCATAAGCATTGGCGATTTTCAGTGCCTCGATAATCTCGTCGTCTGTCGCGTCGAGTTTTCCTAAGGCGATATTGGCTTTGATGGTATCATTGAACAAAATACTGTCCTGAGTTACCAATCCCATCAAACTGCGAAGCGACTGCAGGTTCATGTCTTTAATGTTGATGCCGTCAATTGAAATTGTTCCGTCGTTTACATCATAAAAACGGGTCAGCAAATTGGCAATCGTACTTTTTCCGCTTCCGGATTGTCCAACAAGTGCAACGGTTTGTCCTTTTTTGATCTCAAGAGAGAAGTCTTTTAAAACCGTTTCTTCTTCATATTTAAAGTTGATGTTCTGAACGCTGATGTTATTGTCGAACGATGTTTTTTCAAATGCCTTATCTTTTGATGTAATAGTGTTTTCCTGCTCTAAAATTTCAAGAACACGTTCAGCTGCGGCATTACCTCTTTTTACGCCGTACGAAGCTTTAGAGATTGCTTTTGCCGGAGTTAAAATATTATAGGCTAATCCCATATAAGCGATAAAGGAAGGACCGTCGAGTGTTTTTTCAATTAAAACCATTTGTCCTCCGTACCAAAGTAATATGGCAATCACGGTAATACCCATAAATTCACTGGCAGGCGATGCTAAGTTCTGACGATTTCCGATACTATTGGATAGCTTGAAAAAACGTTCTGTTGAATTTTGAAAGATAGTGTTGAAGTAATTCTCGGCATTGTATCCTTTTACAACTTTTAAACCGCCAATGGTTTCTTCAATAGTAGATAAAAAACTTCCTTGTTCCTGTTGTGCCTTACCGGACTGTTTTTTTAACTGCTTTCCAATTAAAGAGATGATATATCCCGAAACAGGAATAAAAATAAAGACAAATAAGGTAAGTTTAGCACTAATGATTAACATCGCGCATATAGTAAAAACAATAGTTAGAGGCTCTTTTACGATAAGCTCCAAGATGGCTAAAAACGAAGTCTGAACCTCATTAACATCGGCAGAAATTCTGGAAATAACATCACCTTTTCTTTTTTCAGAATAAAAAGCCAAAGGCAATTCCAGTGTTTTTTTGTAGAGTGCATTTCGCATGTCTCTTAAAACACCATTTCGTAAAAAATTAATGAAAAACATAGCGAGATAATCGGCTAAATTTTTCAATAGAAAGATTGAAATAATGAGTGCCACCATTACCGAAAGTATAAATCCGGGATTATTAGGATCTGTATTTTTTGTAATGTAATAGCTCAGATAGTTTTGTGCAAATTCTTTTGCATGGGTAATTCCATGGTAAGTTGGCATAACATAAATCTTCTTTGTTTTATCAAATAAAACCTGAAGCATCGGAATTAATGCCATAAAGGAAAGGGTACTAAAAAGGGCATACAAAATATTGAAAAAGATATTTAGGAATGCGTATTTTTTATACGGATATATAAAAGGAACTATTTTTTTAAAATTACTCATTTATTTATGATGTTGTTTTCTGCTATGGCAATGGCTCTTTCGAGTTTTTCCAGCAATAATTTTTTTTCAGGTAATTGGGTTAAATAAGCGGAGACTTTGATTTGTTGATCGTTGTCAAGCATTAAGTAATTAATTTGTTCGGGAGATTTTTCACTGCACAAAATTAATCCAATTGGTTTATTTTCACCTTCTTTTTGTTCATTTTTCTCTAACCAGCGTAAATACAATTCCATTTGGCCTTTGTAGCCTGCTTTGAATTTCCCCAGTTTTAAGTCAATGGCAACCAGTCGGCGTAGGCCGCGATGGTAAAAAAGTAAATCGATGTAAAAATCTTCATCATCAATGGTTATCCTTTTTTGACGGGCGAGAAAAGCAAATTCACTGCCCATTTCGGTGATGAAATTTTGCAATTGAGCTAAGATCGAACTTTCTAAATCTTTTTCAGAATAGGTATCATGCAGTCCTAAAAAATCTAGGAAATAAGGATCGCGAAAAGTTAAATCCGGACTAATTTGTTTTTGGTTTTTTAGTAAAGCCAGATCATTAACGATTGTTTCTTCTGGCTTTTTGCTGATGGCAGTTCTTTCAAAAAGCATACTGTCCATGCGCTCTTGTAAGGTTCGTACACTCCATCTTTCATGAATACTCATTTGGATGTAGAATTCACGTTTTATCTTACTTTCAATGTAAATTAAGGATCTGATATGAGACCAGGTCAATTGTGCACACAGTGTGTGCACAATTGTAAAGTCTTGTATTTCAGAGTTTAATCTAATGAAGCTGTGTAGGTTTCTTTTGTTGAAACCGCTTCCGTATTTATCAGAAAGAATAGTGCTTAGATTTTGGATAAGTTTCTTTCCATAATCAGCGCGATCATTTTTTAGAATCTCTTCATTGATCGTTTTTCCAATTTTCCAATATAAGAGCGTTAGTTCCTGATTGACAGTCTTGGCAACAAAATGACGTGATTGATCTATTAGTCCAATGATTGAATCTAATAGTTCAGGTTTGTCATTTGTGTCAGGTTTGTCACTCATTACTATTTACTTCAATTGCATTTCTGCAATGATATTTTGTATTTTTCCGTCTAAATAGCTTTCTGCTTCATCAAAATCCTGAACCGATTCTAATTCAGCATTTACGCTGATGTAGAATTTAATTTTTGGTTCTGTTCCGCTTGGCCTTGCACAAATTTTAGAACCGTCTTCGGTATAATAAATCAATACGTTGGATTTAGGAACATCCATAACAGATTCTTCACCGGTCAATAAATTTAAGGCAATTGACGATTGGTAGTCTTCCATCATAATAACACGCTGACCGCTGATTTCTTTTAACGGATTTTCGCGCAGACTGATCATCATCTGGTTGATTTCTTCCAGACCTTCCATTCCTTTTTTAGTTATAGAAACCAGGTGTTCTTTATAGAAGCCATTTTCAACATAAAGCTGTAAAAGCTCTTTGTAAACACTGCTTCCGGCTGCTTTTGCCTGAGCGGCAATTTCGATAATTAATAAGGTTGCAGCAACGGCATCTTTATCTCTTACAGCATCACCAACCATGAAACCAAAGCTCTCCTCACCACCTCCGATAAACTGAAGTTCAGGGAAATCTTTAATCATTTTGGCAATCCATTTAAAACCGGTCAATCCTACTTTGCACTCCACACCATAGTTTGTGGCCAGTTCCATCATCATTGGAGTCGACACAATTGTCGAACCAATGAATTGTTTTCCGTTAATTTTGCCTGCTTTTTTCCATTGTTTCAATAAGAAAGCAGTCATTAAAACCATCGTTTGATTTCCGTTAAGCAAAATCATTTTGCCTTCGTTATTTCTAACGGCAACACCAAGACGATCGCAATCAGGATCTGTTCCGACTACAATATCTGAATGTGTTTTATCAGCCAAAGCCAAGGCCATAGTCAAAGCTTCAGGCTCTTCAGGATTTGGGGATTTTACAGTTGGGAAATTTCCATCAGGAATGGCTTGTTCCGGTACGATGTGTACATTTTTGTAACCCGCCTGTGATAAGGTTTCAGGAACAGATTTAATCGATGTTCCGTGTAAAGAAGTAAAAACAATATGCAAGTCGTCTTTTGCCTCGGCCGGTGTATTAAAACTGGCATTTTCAATAGACGATTTTATAAAAGCTTTGTCGATTTCGGAGTCGATATACTCGATCAGACTTTCGTTGGCTTTGAATTTAATTTTATCGTAACCTAAATTTTCGATAGTATTGATAATTGCAGCGTCCTGTGGAGGAACGATTTGCCCGCCATCTTCCCAGTACACTTTGTAACCGTTGTATTCCGGCGGATTGTGAGAAGCCGTTAGTACAATTCCGCATTGGCAGCCTAAATATTTAAGTGCAAATGATAATTCCGGGGTTGGTCTTAAATCAGAGAACAGGTAAACCTGAATTCCGTTTGCCGAAAAAACGTCGGCAACAATTTTTGCCAAAGTATTACTGTTGTGACGGCAATCGTAGGCGATAACAACTTTTAAAGGCTGATTTGGGAAAGCAATATGTAAATAATCAGAGAGACCCTGAGTGTTTTTTCCAAGTGTGTATTTGTTAATTCGGTTGCTTCCAACACCCATCACACCGCGCATTCCTCCAGTTCCAAATTCCAGATTTTTATAAAAACTTTCCTCAAGTTCCTTAGGAGAAGTTGTCATTAATTCTTTAACAGCAGCTTGCGTTTCGCTATCAAAGGTTGGCGTTAACCATTCGTTTACTGCATTTAGAATACTAGGTGCTATATTCATCATTCGTGTCTTTTTATATTTAAATAATAATAGAGTTCAGGAACTATTTATTGTTATGAGTTCATTTTATGCTGTGTTCAGAATTTACTCTTTTTACGGTTGGAAGCCGTAAGAAGAACCCGATTCCTAATAACAGTTTTGTGTTAGAAATTAACCTCTCGGGCTACTTTATAACGGGCTTCGTTGCTTTTGGTTCTCAGGATAATTTCGCCCAGAAAACCGGCTAGAAACAATTGTGTCCCCAGGATCATCGTGGTCAGTGCAATAAAAAACCATGGGTTACTGGTGATCAGGCTGTATTTCATTCCGTTATACATATGGTATAATTTGGAGATTCCGATATAACCTGCCAGTAAAAATCCAATAATAAACATCAAAGATCCAATGGCGCCAAACAAGTGCATTGGTCTTTTTCCGAATCGGGATAAGAACCAGATGGTGATTAAATCAAGGAAACCGTTTATAAAACGCTCCATTCCAAATTTAGTTTCGCCATATTTACGGGCCTGGTGAATAACCACTTTTTCGCCAATTTTATTAAAACCGGCGTTTTTTGCCAAAACCGGAATGTAACGGTGCATTTCGCCCGAAACTTCAATGTTTTTAACAACGGCATTTTTGTAAGCTTTTAGTCCGCAGTTGAAATCGTTCAGCTCAACGCCCGAAGTTTTTCTGGCGGCCCAGTTGAATAATTTCGATGGAAGGTTTTTTGCCACAACCGAATCGTAACGTTTTTTCTTCCAGCCTGAAACCAAATCAAATTTCTGCGCTGTAATCATTTCATATAAACCCGGAATTTCGTCCGGGCTATCTTGTAAATCTGCATCCATGGTAATGATAACATCACCCTGCGCTTTGGCAAAACCTGCATGCAAAGCCTGCGATTTTCCAAAGTTTTTCATGAAACGAATTCCTTTTACATTCGGATTTTCGTTAGAAAAACCTTCAATAATATTCCAAGAATCATCTGTACTTCCATCATCTACAAAAATGATTTCATAAGAGTAATTGTTAGATTGCATCACTTTAATAATCCACGAATAGAGTTCTTGTAGTGATTCCTCCTCATTTAGAAGCGGTATAAGTATAGATAAATTCATTTATTTTTTTATTCTTGTGTAGTTTTGCTTTTAAAAAATGCTGCGAAAATTAATCCAAAAATGGCACTGATAACGATTGCAAAAACAGATCCTTTTAATAATTCGAAAGTCGAGTAAGGGCTGCTTTCTTTCATTTTACTAATGGCTTCATTGATAGACGAAGCAGGAGCTCCAAATTTCTGCATCATGTTTGCCGTGTATTTGATCATGATTTCATTCAGAGTGTCTTTTGCACCCGGATCAATAACGTTAAATAAAACAATATTAAATAAGGTAGAAATTAAAACGCCAATTACAGCTGCCAAAAAGTAAGTTGTAAAAGCCTCCTTGAACGAAAAAACTCCTTTTAATTCTTTCTTGGTTTTAGAAAGTAAAATAATACTGATTGTCAGACTGATTACGATGCCGATAATGCCCATCCACCAGGCAGTGAACAGATTTAAATCGATTGCATATATTGTAGCAGTAAATAATGCAGATGCAATTCCAATCATTACACCGTAAGTAATTCCATTCTTTTTTATAACTTCATTAATCATATTTTTATATGTTTTAAAATTAATCCACAAATATAGTAATTCCCAATACACACTAGATATATATTAAAAAAATTAATACAAATCACAAGGCCGTTAAAATTATTGATTAAAAGATTTGTTAATTCGAAAAAAGTTGTAAATTTGCACACTTAAAAATAATTAAAAGTTTTAAACAAAAAAGAGTAGAGTTGTTTACACCTTTTTCTAACCATGGAAAAGCTTCAAAATAAAATTGCTCTAAACAATAAATAAAATAAAAAGATGAAAAAAGGAATTCACCCAGAAAATTACAGATTAGTTGCATTTAAAGACATGTCAAATGACGAAGTTTTTATCACTAAATCTACTGCAGATACAAAAGAAACAATTGAAGTTGACGGAGTTGAGTATCCAGTTGTAAAAATGGAGATTTCTAGAACATCTCACCCATTTTATACTGGTAAATCTAAACTTATCGATACTGCAGGACGTATTGATAAATTCAAAACTAAATATGCAAAACACGCTAAAAAATAATAGCTGTTTTTATATCATACAAAAGCCTTCCATTCGGGAGGCTTTTTTTATTTAATAAAAACAAGTACAAAGTTTTACGTAAAGCCATCAAGGTCTCTATTTACAAAGCTTTGCGAAGTTTGCGTAAAACCTCAGCGCACTTAGCGGTTAAAAAAAAATGTGCTATATCTGTTACAGTACAAATGACACAAATAAAATAATTGTAACTTTGAACCCGATAACCAAATCAAGATTTTAACAAGTATCAAATTTAATTATTTATGAATTACATTCTTTTTGACGGTCCCGTCCGGAATGCTTTATTACCTTTTACTTTTACAAGACCTGTTGCCGATATATTAATTGGAATTATGACGATTCGCCAGAAATGGGAAGCCCGTCTAGGTTCGACAATTACTACCATTACCGAAGATTACTTATCAGAAAAATTCCCAATGGTAGAATTGGAAGAAAATGTAATGATTAATGCGGCGTATTTGCCAAATGATACGCTTGCTGAAATGGTTTCTAACCTGACTACAAATCAGGCTATTTTTAAAGGAGAGGATGTAATCGCTTTTTTCACCAATGAAAACCAGGAAGAAGTTGATTTCGATTCTTATGAAATCATTCAATACAACGAAGATTGTCTGACCGTAGAACATACCTGGGATATCTTTTCTAAAAATGACGCTGCAATTCGTGAAGATTTTCAGTATTTGACTGAAGACCGAAAATCACAGCCAATTCCGAAAAGCGTCAATGTGATTGCACCCGAAAATATATTTCTTGAAGAAGGAGCAAAATTAGAGTTTGTAACACTGAATGCTTCAAACGGGTCTATCTATATCGGTAAGAATGCCGAAATTATGGAGGGTACTGTAATTCGTGGTCCTTTTGCTTTGTGTGAAAATGCACAGGTAAAACTAAATGCTAAAGTTTACGGAGCTACAACAGTAGGACCGGGGTCAAGAATTGGCGGGGAAGTTAAGAACTCGGTGCTTTTTGCCAATTCAAACAAAGGACATGATGGTTTCTTAGGAGATTCTGTTTTGGGAGAATGGTGTAATATTGGAGCAGACAGTAATAATTCGAATCTGAAAAACAATTACGAAGAAGTGAAATTGTGGAGCTATGAAACAGAAGGTTTTGCCAAAACAGGACTTCAGTTTTGTGGTTTAATGATGGGAGATCATAGTAAATGTGGAATCAATACCATGTTCAATACCGGAACAGTAGTAGGAGTAAGTGCTAATATCTTCGGAAGTGGTTTTCCGCGCAATTTTGTTCCAAGTTTTTCATGGGGTGGAGCAGCCGGTTTTACAACCTATGTCACCAAAAAAGCTTTTGAAACCGCAAAATTAGTAATGGGACGCCGAAACATCGACTTCGATGCAACAGAAGCTGCAATCTTAGAGCACATTTTTGAGGAAACTAAAAAATGGAGAAAAGACTAAATTAGTCAATTAGATAATGAGATAATTTAAAGAGCCGTTATTTGCTTACGCAAATAGCGGCTCTCGTTTTCTAATGATAAAATTTGCATTTCAAAAATTATCTAATTGACTAATTATCTCATTTTCTAATTACCACATTGCTACATTTTCTAATTATCTAATTGCCTAATTATCTAATTAATCTATCTTTGCACCACGAAAAAAATGGGTGGTCAAATAAACGATTAACCGATTAAACAAATTCACAGAAGATAATGATTACAGTTAACGATATTTCAGTTCAGTTTGGTGGAACTACATTATTTAGCGATGTTTCTTTTGCTATCAATGAAAATGATAAAATTGCCCTTATGGGTAAAAATGGTGCGGGAAAATCGACACTTTTAAAAATAATTGCCGGACAAAGTAAACCTTCTACCGGAAGTATCTCAACTCCAAAAGATGCTGTTGTAGCTTATTTGCCGCAGCATTTACTAACGAAAGACGGTTCTACTGTAATGGAAGAAGCTTCTAAGGCTTTTGGCGAGATTTTTAGAATGAAAGCTGAAATCGATGAAATCAATGAGCAATTAACCGTTCGTACTGATTATGAAAGTGATGCTTATATGAAACTGATCGAAAGAGTTTCAGATTTAAGCGAGAAATATTATGCTATTGAAGAAGTAAACTACGAAGCTGAAGTAGAGAAAATTTTGATAGGTTTAGGTTTTGAGCGCGAAGATTTTACGCGTCAGACTTCTGAATTTTCAGGAGGATGGAGAATGCGTATCGAATTGGCCAAAATTCTTCTTCAAAAACCGGATTTGATTTTGCTGGATGAGCCAACCAACCACATGGATATCGAAAGTATTCAATGGCTCGAAGAGTTTTTAGTGACTTCTGCAAAAGCAGTTGTGGTAATTTCGCACGATAGAGCGTTTGTAGATAACATTACAAACAGAACTATTGAAGTGACTATGGGAAGAATTTATGACTATAAAGCAAAATACTCTCATTATTTAGAACTTAGAAAAGACCGTCGTATACATCAGCAAAAAGCTTACGATGAGCAGCAAAAAATGATCGCAGACAACAGAGCGTTCATTGATCGTTTTAAAGGAACTTTTTCGAAAACGGATGCGGTTCAGTCTCGTGTTAAAATGTTAGAGAAATTAGAGATTGTTCAGGTTGATGAAGTAGATACCTCGGCATTACGTTTAAAATTCCCACCAGCTGCACGTTCAGGTCAATATCCTGTTATTGTAAAAGAAATGTCTAAAACGTACGGGGATCATGTTGTTTTTAAAGATGCCAATATCGTAATCGAACGTGGTCAGAAAGTGGCTTTTGTTGGGAAAAATGGAGAAGGAAAATCGACCATGATTAAAGCGATCATGAAAGAAATAGGTGTTGATTCAGGAAGCGTTGAAGTAGGTCATAATGCACAAATTGGATATTTTGCGCAAAATCAGGCTTCATTGTTAGATGAAAATGCTACTATTTTCGAAACGATTGATGCTATTGCTGTGGGGGATATTCGTACGCAGATCAAAAACATTTTGGGTGCCTTTATGTTCCAGGGCGATGATATTACCAAAAAAGTAAAAGTACTTTCAGGTGGAGAAAAAACACGTCTGGCCATGATTAAATTGTTGTTGGAGCCTGTTAACTTATTGATTCTGGATGAGCCTTCGAATCACCTGGACATGAAAACCAAAGATATTATTAAAGACGCCCTGAGAGATTTCGACGGAACTTTAATTCTGGTTTCTCACGACCGTGATTTCCTTGACGGATTGGCGACTAAAGTTTTCGAATTTGGTAACAAACGCGTAAAAGAACATTTTGAAGATGTGGCAGGCTTCCTGGCGCACAAAAAAATGGATTCTATGCGTGAAATAGAAAAATAAGACATACTCTGTAAAATATTTGATGGGGTGTAATTCGTAGAAGCAATAGCTGCACTCCGGAGAAAAGGAATAAATTATACTTTAAAAAGCACAAGAAACTCAATTCTTGTGCTTTTTTTTATGGTCGTGAGTTAAGGAATTAAATTTCTTTTTTAAGAACAGCTCTCTTTTTAAAGTACAAAGCAATATAGGCAAGAACAGAACAGATAAATCCAATAATAATCATGTTCCAGACTGCTGTTGTGGTTTGTGAGTAGGTGCCATCTTCAATAATTAATATTCGGAACGCTTTCAAAAAGTGGGTGAGTGGAATTACATTGGCAATGGCCTGTACCGCCTGAGGCATCTGACTTAAGGGCCAGGTGAAACCACTCAGGATAAAACTTGGTGTGGCAATGACCATTAAAATCTCAGTAGCTTTCAGTTGATTCGGCACTACGATGCTCACCAGAATTCCGATAAAAGAGACAGAGAGCACAAATATTCCGGCGATGAAAGTCAGCGGGGCCAGATTTTCATAAAATGGCAGTCGGAACCACAAAGTGAAAAGCCAGTAGATGATCCAGATTCCAAAGCTCATGATCAGGTACGGAATGATTTTTACAGCCAACATTTTTAAAACAGAAGGGCATTTTTTGACCAGATCCTTAAAAGTTCCGTTTTCAAATTCTGATGCAAATGACAATGCCAGACCTAACAGTAAAACCTGTTGAAGCACGGTGGCTAAAACTCCCGGCCAGAGAAAATACATATAGTTCGTACTTCGGTTGTATTTCTTAATAAAAGTAGTTTTGAAAGGCTCGTATTGTGAAGCAAGTAAATTTTCAGGTACACCTTGTTTTCGTAAAGTTTCAATCTGAACACCTGCTTTTAAAGTTCCCAAACAAATTTGTATCGCTGTGGAGGCATAATTAGCAGTTAAAACATTGGAAGTGTTTACGATGGTGGTGATTTCAGGATATTTTTTGGTGAGGGTCATTTTCTCGAAATCCTTTGGAATAATAACCACACAGGCGGCTTCTTTTTGAATGGCAATCTTAGAAAGGTTGTTCTGATCGTATAAAAGGGAGGAAATCGAAATCACTTCATTATCTTCAAACATTTGGATTGCTTTTGAGCTTAACTCAGAGCGGTCCTGATCGACCACAATAATGGGTAAATCGGTAACCTTGCCTTTTCCGTAAACATAGCCCAGTAAAACGCCGTATAGGATTGGTGCACCAATAAAAAGGATTCTCAGGACATTGTTTTTCCAGAATAACTGAAATTCCCGTTTAAGCAATGAAAAGAAATTTTGCATAGTTAAAGAGATAAGGTGACGGTTGTTTTGGTAATGAGGTCTTTTGTTTGCTCAAGGTTGGAAGGCGTTATTTTTATTTCAAACAAGCTTTCCTGCATTTCATAATCAGGATAGGCCGTGGCGATATTGCCATAAGCTCCCAATTGTTTTATAGTCGAGACGATTCCTTTGATGTTTTCTTTTTTATAGGGAACGTGAACGGTGATTTCCTGTCCTTTTTTAAAATCGCCCAATTGTTTTTCGGGAATTGTAAAACGAAAATAGGTGCTGTTGGAGATGTAGCCATTAAATAGGGTGTAGCCAGGCAAGGCCAGTTCGCCAAGGTTTAAAGTAATCGTCTCGATACTCATGTTTTGCGGGGCAAGTATATAGCGCTCCTTGTTGGCGGTTTCTACCTCCTGCAAGGCTCCAAGCGCCCGGTCCTGTTGCCCGAGTGCCATCGTTTGCTGTTCGATTCGCGCTCCTTTTTTAGCATCGTCCAGTTCGGCAATCACAGCATTGTATTGTGCCTGTGCGCCCTGATACTTGGCAAAAGTTTCATCATAAGTTTGTTGTGAGATCAGAGAATCCTTAAGCATATTGGTCAGTCGTCGGATCGATTTTTGCGCAAACTCGTACTGTTCTTTTAGTCCCATTTTTTTGGCTTCCAACTGCTTTATCTGATTTTCAGTAGCACCCTTTACGGCCATTTTATATTGAGCTTTCGCAGATACGACAGCTCCTTCGGCCTGATTTTTTTTGGCATCTACTTCAGGAATATCCAGTATCGCCAACGTGTCTCCTTTCTGAACCAGATCTCCTTCTTTGACAAATATTTTCAGAATCTTGCCCGGAATCTTACTCACAACGGCAATTTGCTCTTTTTCTATTTTCCCCTGAATTAAATCTCCTTTTTTTGCTTTCTGACAGGCCAAAAAAAGGAAAATGATTGTGGTGCTAATGATTGCTTTTTTCATAAAACAGAACTTTTATTTGGATAGTTTTTTAGACAAATCGCCCGTTGCAATTATAGTTTCAATAGCAGCAAGTCTTTGCTCTATTAAAGTAGTCGTCTTATTTACAGATGCTTTATAAGAGTCGTTCTCTGCTTCAAGCCGTTCCGATATGTTGATAAGACCTTCTTTGTATTGTTTAATGGCAAGCGTTAAATTATTGCTGGCTACTTTTTCCTGTTGTTGCGTAATGTCTATTTTTTGGGTTAAAACGTTATAATCAACCAGATTTTTTTCGAGTAGCAATTCAAGCTTTTCTTTGGCATCGTCAATTTGGTTTTGGACCTGTTCAATGTTAATTTTAGCCTCGTGTACTTTGTGTTTTCGTTCAAAACCTGAAAAAACTTCCCATTTCATGGCGGCTCCCACAACCCAATTTTGACTTATGGTTAGCTCATTCAGTCCCAAATACAAGGCCTGGTTTATTCCGGTAACAATAGGTGTTGTGGCGTTGGCATTGAATAAACTCGAGTAAGAAACGCCTCCAAAAGCCCCGAGGGTAGGCAGGTAAGTTCCTTTTTCCTTCTTTAATAAATATTCATACGCTGACTTAAAAGATTCCAGTGCTTTTATTTCCTGTTTGTTTTGGGTACTTAATTTTTCATCCGTAATTAAATAAGGAGTTAAGGTATAATGAACATTGTCGATATCGGCAACGGAGTAACCGGTTAAATATTGAATTTTTTTATAAATCAGTTTTCGTTTGCCATCCAGTTCAATCTTTTTGGAAGCCAGTTCCAGTGCTGCTAATTTTATCTTATCCCGGTCATACGGAATCGCAAGTCCTTGTTCGATTGCTTTTGTAACCCGTTTGGTTTCCGTATCAAGTCGGTTCTCGCTTTCTTTAATTAATTGGTCTATTGCTTTTAGCAATTCCAGCTGATCAAAAGTGTTAATAACCTCTTTTGTGATTTCGTCTTTTTCAGATTCTTTTAAAAACACAGTTCCTTTCGTTTTTTCTTCAATTGCTTTCGCTCCGTTAGGGATTTGCATGCCGCTAAACAAAACGGTTTTTGCCATTACACTTCCGTTAAAAATGTTGCCGTAGTTTTTAAAAGCAGTTTTTCCATCAAACAAAGGATAGTTTACAACAGGTATCGTAGCCGTTGGAAGGTCAACGGTAAGTTTGTTGTCAAAATAGGAGTAAAGCGCACTGGCTTCGATTGTTGGGATGTACTTGTTCCAGACTCCTTTTTCCTGAAGATTTAATTTTTCAATATCTAAATTTTTGTTTTTTAAGGAAGCACTTTTTTCGATAGCCTTTTGAATGGCTTCCTCCAGAGTAGAAGAAACGGCAATCTGACTGTGCATAAATTGGAAGGAAAGAAGAAAAAGAAAAGGAAGTAGATGTTTTTTCATTGCAATTTTTGTTTCAGTTATTGGACAAATCGTACGACAGTTTTTGTAAGATGACACAAAGAATTGGGAGGCAATCAGAGAGCGATTGTAACAAAGTTAAGAATATTAGTCTTACATTACTACTGTTGAGGTATTTAAAAAGTAAGGTGTGTTTAAAATTTTTTAGTATTTTATACTTGTGTAACAGAAAGTTATTGCTCTGTATTGGAGTTTGTCTGTTTTTTCATACCTTAGTAAATGTATTTCCAAATTAACTTATTTTTAACATGAAAAAGAGTTTTATATTTTTGGTAGTTTTGGCAGCTCATTTCTTTAGCTTGCCTCTGTTTTCTCAAACTGATAACGAACCTGTTGCTTTAGGTTTGCCAGGTGATAATCTTAATTTATATGCTGTTTTAGACGTCTTTCAGAAATCCAAAACTTTAGAGGAATTTGAAAGAGTGCTCAATGAACAGGATAGTAAGGTTAATAATTTAGATTTAAACAATGACGGAGAGATCGATTATATTGAAATCGAAAGTCAAAAGAAAGGGAACAGGCATGTGATCGTGCTTCAGGTGGCTATAAACAGTAAGGAAAAGCAGGATGTAGCGGTTATCGAAGTAGATAAAGACAAAAAGAACAATGTACATGTCCAGATTATTGGAGATCAGGATTTGTATGGCAAAAACTATATAATAGAGCCTTCAGATACAGTAGGAGGAACACCAAATCCAGGGTATAATGGAGGAGGTACCGTAATCGTAAATAATAATACAACAAACAATTACAATACAACAGCTGCTAATCCGAACTATGTAACGGCAAATGTAAGTGTATGGCCGGTAGTGCTGTAT
Organism: Flavobacterium sp.; assembly: GCA_023251135.1. Classification (GTDB taxonomy): domain Bacteria; phylum Bacteroidota; class Bacteroidia; order Flavobacteriales; family Flavobacteriaceae; genus Flavobacterium. The sequence continues at coordinate 17,092 of JAHEZJ010000040.1, forward strand.
TTGTTTTCTCCGGTATATGTAGTGTACCGATCTCCGTGGTATTGGGGGTATTATCCTTCTTACTGGCGTCCGTGGCGTCCCGTTTATTATCACGATTATTGGGGATATCATGGGCATTATTACAGAGAACCTTATTATCGAAGAACAAACAGAGTAAGAAATCAGAGGTATTATAATACGTATGCATCCAGAAGAAATACATCGGCAGTAGTTCGAAATTACAGAACCAGTGGCCGCTACAATGCAACTTATAACGGACGGGAGTACAGGAGACCGGCTCCGGTGACCAATACAAGACCAACCCGACCGTCTACAACGCGCCCGGGAACGCGTCCGACTAATCCGTCAACCCGTCCCGGAACAACAAGACCCGGAAACCGTCCAGTTGATCCGTCAACAAGACCAGGTACAACAAGACCGGAAACAAGCAGACCCGGGACTACAAGGCCAACAACACGTCCGGTAACGCCAACGAACCCGTCAACGCGCCCAGCGGTGAGACCTGCGCAGCCTTCCAATCGGCCAATAAATCCAACCACCCGACCAGTAACACGGCCAACGCAGCCTACAACACGTCCTGCGACCCGACCAGCTGGTACCAGAAATACCACACCACCGTCTACAAATCGAGGGTCGAGTCCTAATAGAAGGCAAGGTTAAATGGTGAATGTTAGATTAATTTTTGATTTACAGTATTTATGAATAAATCGCTACTCCTAAAAATTGTTCTTTTTTGTATAGCGCCATTTTTTATGAAGGCGCAAACTGCTCCCGCTGAAAATGAGGTGAAGTATCCGCAATTTCAGTTCAAAGGACTTTTTCAAGCGCGCTATTTGGAAAGTACGGGTAAAAATGTTGATGTTTTGGGAGTTCATCATTCCACTGGAGATGTAACACAAAGTTCGTTTGATATTAAAAGAATGCGTGTCGGGCTGAATACCAAACTGAGCGAAGCCACAGAGGTTGTGATTTTGGTGAATTTAGCCGACTTTAAATCAGATCCGAAATCCAAAGTTCTTGAAAATGCTTACGGGAAATATACATTTAGCAAATACCTCGCGTTAACAGGAGGTCAGTTTCGTCCGGCATTTGGTATAGAAGAGCTGGTTCCTGTAGACATCATAAAATCATTTGATTTTTCCAATCAGTATTATGAGTTTGGTAAAAACGGCTGGACGAGTTTTCAAATTGGAGCTTCGGCAAGCGGGGCATTCGATCTGGGGAAAATCCCTGTAAATTATGCAATCTCGGTCTTGAATGGTAACGGAAAAAATCAGGAAAAAGATAATGATAACGGCAAATTGTATGCAACCAGATGGGTTTTCGGCTTGTCTAAAGAGCATAAAATTAACCTGGGTTTAAATGGTGGGATTGGAAAAAGATCAGATCAGAAAGTTTTTGCTTTAGGGATTGATGTTACCAGTGATTTTAAACTTACCGACCGGTTTACTTTTGATTTGCAGATAGAATACAAACAAGGAACCAATCACAATCTGTATTTTTCATTACCCGCAGATGCCCGAACTCCAAATGTAGACGATTATCAAATGAGAGGGATTTATTTTTTACCCAATTTAAGATATCTGGTTGATTACAAAAAACTGACTTCGCTGGAACTGTCCTGCCGTTTTGAGTCGTTTGATAATAATTACAAAGTCAATTCAAACGTTCGTCAAACCTATACGCCAATGTTAAGCCTTGAATTTGGGAAGGCTTATACGGGACGAATAGAATTAGGATTTGAAATAGATCATTTCGATAAAAATATTCCTGATACCTCATTTTACAACGACAATCTGTTCCTGATTCAGTTACAACTCCGTTTATAATATAACTTAATTCCTTTTTTATGAAAGAAGTACAAATACCTCAAACCCTGATAACACTTGCAGCCGGACTTGCCATTTGGTTTATTCCTGCGCCGGATGGTGTGGTTAATGAAGCCTGGCATTTGTTTGCGATTTTTGTGGCAACCATTCTTGGAATCATTTTAAAAGCAGCTCCTATGGGAACTATGTGTATGATTGCAATTGCGCTAACCGCTTTTACACAAGTTCTGGCTCCCGGAGATGCAGGAAAATCGATCACTTTGGCTCTGAAAGGGTTTGGCGATAAGGTAATTTGGCTCATTGGGATTTCGTTTTTTATCGCAAGAGGATTTATAAAAACAGGTTTGGGAAATAGGATAGCTTTTTTGTTCATCAGGATATTCGGAAAAAGTTCACTGGGACTGGCTTACGGACTGGGTCTTGCCGATTTGGTTTTGGCTCCGGCAGTGCCTAGTAATACGGCAAGAGGAGGCGGAATTATTTATCCCATCATGAAATCCATGTCGATGAGTTTTGGTTCAATGCCGGATCAGCCTGAAACACACCGAAAATTAGGATCCTATCTAACCCTGAGCAGTTACAATGCCAATTTGATTGCTTCGTCCATGTTCTTAACAGGAACCGCAAGTAACCCGATGTGTCAGAAATTTGCGCTGAATCTGGGAATTAAAATTAGCTGGATTTCATGGGCGACGGCAGCGATAGTTCCGGGTCTGGTGGCATTTTTTGTAATTCCGTTTGTATTGTACAAAATTTATCCTCCTGAATTGAAAAAAACCGGAGATGCTCCGCAAATTGCAGCGCAGAAACTAAAAGATATGGGGGCAATTACCCGCAACGAATGGATGATGTTGTTGACCTTTTTTATTCTTTTATTTCTTTGGATGACAGGTGATCTGTTTTCTATTGATGCAACAACGACTGCCTTTATCGGGCTGGTAATTTTACTGCTGACTTCGGTATTAACCTGGGATGATGTAAAAGCCGAAAAAGGAGCCTGGGATACCATAGTGTGGTTCTCCGTTTTGGTGATGATGGCAAGTTCGCTCAATGAGCTTGGATTTATTGGCTGGTTTAGCAATTTGGTAAAAGCCGAAATTGGCGGTTTAAGCTGGCAAATGGCTTTTCCTATTATAGTATTGGTGTACTTTTTTAGCCATTATCTTTTTGCAAGTGCAACAGCCCACGTAGCGGCAATGTATGCGGCATTATTGGGTGTCGGAATTTCACTTGGGATTCCCGGCCTGCTGTTGGCTTTTATGTTGGGGTTTGTAGGTTCTCTTTACGGAACTTTAACACATTACGGACACGGACCGGCACCAGTTTTCTTCGGAAGCGGTTATGTCGATTTGAAAAGCTGGTGGGTCAAAGGCCTGATAACCGGTTTGGTTATGCTTTTTATTTATATGGTAATAGGAGGGTTGTGGCTCCGATTAATTGGCTACTTTTAAATTCGGATTCCCGGAGGAAGTAATTCTTTGTATTCCGGATTTTTTTTAATAAACAATACAATTTTTGGATGGATAGGCATTATTCTGAATTTCTTTTCTATAACAATTTCCATGATGCTTTTAAGTAAAGCATCAATTGTAGCCTGATTGTCAAAACCTTCAGGGGTGTTGATTTTGGTTAAGAAAATTTTCTTTTCCTGAAATGAATACTCCACAGAAAGTAATCCTTCAGGGACTATGGTTTCAAATTGTCTAGCAAAAGTGTTGTCTTTGATTTCCATAGTTTCAATAGGTTCCATATTAGTCATGTTTTGGGGATTGGATTAAAAAATAATAATAAAAAGAACGTGAGTAACTTTATAAAGAACATTGTGGAAAAATGTTTCGATATCAGTTAATAGGAATGCAAAGTTAATCATTTGATTTTCAATATGGAATTATTTTTTTAAGGGGTGTATTCACTCTGAATTGCGCGTGTTTATTGCTTTTATTTGATTTGGGCAATAAATTATGGTGTAAGATTTGCAGTGGATATTGCTAAAAAAAGTAATTTTAGCTTGAAATTAAAGCTGTAACCCTAACTCTCTTTCTGTCAAATGAGTAAAATTCCTGTATATTTTATGCCCGGTCTCGCGGCGAGTCCTGCTATTTTTGAACGAATCAATTTAGACGAGTCTGTTTTTGAGGTGTGTTTGCTAGAATGGGAGCTTCCACAACCCAAAGAAGCACTGTCGGATTATGCGCTGCGAATCTCTAAAAATATTAAATACGAAAATCCGGTTCTAATCGGGGTTTCCTTTGGGGGGATTTTAGTTCAGGAGATCGCCAAGCATATACCAACCCGAAAAGTAATTGTCATTTCGAGTGTTAGAAGCAATGCCGAATTTCCAAGAAGAATGAAAATTGGAAAAACAACAAAAGCCTACAAGCTCATTCCGATGAAATTAATTTTGAATATCGAAAATCTGGCGAAGTACTCTTTTGGGGAAAAAGTAAACAAGCGTATTAAACTGTATGAAAAGTTCCTGGCAGTGCGCGATCTTAATTATTTACAATGGGCGGTCGAATCGGTTATTTTATGGAACAGAAGCGAAATTGATCCTAATGTGGTCCATATTCACGGCGATCAGGACGATGTTTTTCCTATTAAGTACATCAACAGCTGTATTGTGGTAAAAGGAGGGACGCATATTATGATTCTTAATAAATACAAATGGCTGAACGAAAATTTGCCTTCGATCATCTTGGAAAATTAAAATTCCAATTTTTTTAAATTCCAAATTCCAAATTCCAAATTCCAAGTTTCAAAGTTTCAGGTTTCAAAGTTTTTACGCGCAATATTGTCATTCCGAGGAACGAGGAATCACACCAGAAACTCCACACAGATTGTCGCCAATCTTTGTTGATTAACGCATGTGATTTCTCGTGCCTCGAAATGACAAACAGAGGGTAAAAGAAAACCGAAGCAAACTGCTTCGGTTTTTATTGGAATTTGGAATTTGGAATTTGGAATTTCAGAATTTGGAATTTTCTTTACGCGCAATATTGTCATTCCGACCAAAGGGAGGAATCACACCAGCAATTCCGTAAATCTTTTGGAATTTGGGATTTATAGTATTGGAATTTCTTTTATGCGCAATCTTGTCATTCCGAGGAACGAGGAATCACACCAGCAATTCCGTAAATCTTTTGGAATTTGGGATTTATAATATTGGAATTTTCTTTACGCGCAATCTTGTCATTCCGAGGAACGAGGAATCACACCAGCAATTCCGTAAATCTTTTGGAATTTGGAATTTAAAATATTGGAATTTCCTTTACGCGTAATCTTTGCATTAGAAAGCGGTTCTAAAACAAAAAATCCCAAACTCTTTTGGAATTTGGGATTTGAGATTTGGAATTTGAAATTTCCAATATTGGAATTTAAGACCTTAGATTTTCTTCATTTGTTCTTTCATCATTGAAATTTGCTCTTTCAGCATTCCTTGTTTGTCTAATTTTTTAGCTTCGTTTAATAAATTAGTCGCTTCCAGTTTTCTTCTGCGTGACATTGCAACTCCGGCAAGGTTTAATTTTGCTACGGCAAGATCCATGTCCATTGATAATCCAAGTTCGATTGCTTTTTTGAAATGTTTCTCTGCCTGATTGATATTGGTTTGAGATAACATGATACCGTGTAAGTAATTAAAGTATCCCTGTTGTTTTCTAACTAATGCAGCTTCAGGGTTTTTGATGTATGCCAGCCATTTTTTAGCTCCTTCGAAGTCTTGTTTTCTTAATTTAAGGAAAGCTAAAAGAATAAATTCGTTTTTAAAGTAAAGGAAAATAGGAATTGCAGTTAATAATATAAGGAAAATTCCATTACCGATATTACTCTCTGTAAATTGCCAAATGCCTGCGACTACAAGAAGTCCGGCCAAAATAAGTTTAATATTTTTGTGAAACATAATTATTGTAAATTTGTGATTGCAAAGATAGTAAAAGGAATTAAAAATATTTTTATAAAACTACTTGCCAGAAAAAAAAGTCTTTGTATATTTGCACTCGGTTTTGGAATAATGATATTCAAAACAGAAAAACAGATATTAGATACCATTTTAAAGATACAAAACAATGAGCAAAAGAACATTTCAACCATCGAAAAGAAAAAGAAGAAATAAGCACGGATTTATGGACAGAATGGCTTCTGCGAATGGAAGAAAAGTTCTGGCGCGTAGAAGAGCTAAAGGAAGACATAAATTAACTGTTTCTAGCGAACCTAGACACAAGAAATAATGTTTCTATAAACATAAATAAGGCGTTACTTTTTTAGTATCGCCTTTTTTTATACCTTGTCGGTAAAAAATCTGCAACGTTCTAGTTTAGAATAGACTACGAATGTTTTTTAAAGTACTTTATATAACTACACAATACAAATTAAAATGCCTAAAGACACATCAATAAAATCAGTTTTAATAATAGGGTCAGGACCTATTGTTATTGGTCAAGCTTGCGAATTTGATTATGCAGGTTCTCAATCTGCACGTTCTATTCGTGAAGAGGGGATTGAAGTTATCTTGATAAACTCGAATCCAGCGACAATTATGACCGACCCAAGTATGGCCGATCACATTTACTTGAAACCATTAACGACAAAATCGATTATTGAAATTCTGAAAGAACATCCACAAATTGATGCTGTTTTGCCTACAATGGGTGGACAAACTGCACTGAATTTATGTTTGGAAGCAGAAGAAAAAGGAATTTGGCAGGATTTCGGAGTAAGATTGATTGGGGTTGATGTCAATGCAATTAATATTACAGAAGACAGAGAGCAGTTCAAACAACTTCTGGAAAGAATAAATGTACCAACTGCGCCTGCAAAAACAGCTACTTCTTATTTGGAAGGAAAAGAAATTGCTCAGGAATTTGGTTTCCCGTTGGTAATTCGCCCTTCATTTACACTTGGAGGAACAGGAGCTGCAGTGGTGTACAAAAAAGAAGATTTTGATGAGCTTTTAACCAGAGGTCTTGAAGCTTCTCCAATACATGAGGTTTTGATTGACAAAGCTTTAATGGGATGGAAAGAGTATGAGCTGGAACTTTTAAGAGATAAAAACGATAACGTTGTCATCATTTGTTCGATCGAAAATATGGACCCAATGGGAATTCATACCGGAGACTCGATTACAGTGGCACCGGCAATGACATTATCAGATACAACATTCCAAAAATTACGTGACTATGCAATCCTGATGATGCGTAGTATCGGAAATTTTGCAGGAGGCTGTAACGTACAGTTTGCAGTTTCACCAGATGAAAAAGAAGATATCGTAGCCATCGAGATTAACCCTCGTGTGTCCCGTTCATCCGCTTTAGCATCAAAAGCAACCGGATATCCAATTGCTAAAATTGCTTCTAAACTAGCTTTAGGATACAACTTGGACGAATTGCAAAATCAAATTACAAAATCGACTTCGGCTCTTTTTGAACCAACTTTAGATTATGTAATTGTAAAAATACCACGTTGGAACTTCGATAAATTTGAAGGTGCCGACAGAACTTTAGGACTTCAGATGAAATCTGTTGGAGAGGTAATGGGAATTGGACGTTCGTTCCAGGAAGCCTTACACAAAGCCACTCAGTCTTTAGAAATTAAAAGAAACGGTTTAGGTGCTGACGGAAAAGGATATAAAAACTACGAGCAAATTATCGAGAAACTAACTTTTGCAAGTTGGGATCGTGTTTTTGTAATTTATGATGCCATCGCAATGGGAATTCCGTTGAGCCGTATTCATGAAATCACAAAAATCGATATGTGGTTCCTGAAACAATACGAAGAGCTTTATACTTTAGAGAAAGAAATTTCAAATTACAAGATAACGGATCTTCCGAAAGAACTTTTACTGGAAGCCAAACAAAAAGGTTTTGCCGACAGACAAATCGCGCACATGATGAACTGTCTGGAAAGCGAAGTGCATACATTGCGTATGGATAAAAACATCAACCGTGTGTTTAAACTGGTAGATACCTGTGCAGCTGAGTTTAAGGCAAAAACACCTTATTATTACTCAACTTTTGAGGCAGAAATCGAAAAAGCAAACGGAGAGCGTTATGTAGACAACGAAAGTGTTGTAACAGAGAAGAAGAAAATCATCGTTTTAGGTTCCGGACCAAACAGAATTGGACAGGGAATCGAGTTTGATTATTCTTGTGTACACGGAGTTTTGGCAGCAAAAGAATGCGGATACGAAACGATCATGATTAACTGTAATCCTGAAACGGTTTCGACAGATTTTGATACGGCTGACAAATTATACTTCGAACCGGTTTTCTGGGAACATATTTACGACATCATTCAGCATGAAAAACCGGAAGGTGTTATCGTACAGTTAGGTGGACAAACGGCTTTGAAACTGGCGGAGAAATTATCTAAATACGGAGTAAAAATCATCGGAACCAGTTTTGATGCACTTGATTTAGCGGAAGACAGAGGAAGATTCTCTGATCTATTGAGAGAATTACACATTCCTTTCCCGGAATTCGGAATTGCAGAAACAGCTGACGAAGCTTCTGCACTTGCAGATACTTTAGACTTCCCGTTATTGATTCGTCCTTCTTATGTATTAGGAGGTCAAGGAATGAAAATTGTAATCAACAAGAAAGAGTTGGAAGAGCACGTAATCAACTTGTTGAAAACGATTCCAGGAAACAAACTGCTTTTAGATCACTATTTGGCCGGAGCAATCGAGGCTGAAGCGGATGCGATTTGTGATGCTGACGGAAATGTGTACATTATCGGAATCATGGAGCATATTGAGCCTTGTGGAGTTCACTCTGGAGACAGTAATGCGACTTTACCTCCTTTTAACTTAGGAGAGTTCGTAATGCAGCAGATCAAAGATCATACGAAAAAAATAGCAAGAGCGTTGAAAACAGTTGGTTTGATCAACATTCAGTTTGCGATAAAAGACGATACAGTTTACATCATCGAAGCAAACCCTAGAGCTTCCAGAACGGTGCCGTTTATTGCAAAAGCATACGGAGAGCCTTATGTAAACTATGCTACAAAAGTAATGTTAGGACACAATAAAGTAACTGATTTTGACTTTAACCCACAGTTGAAAGGATATGCGATCAAACAACCGGTCTTCTCTTTCAGTAAGTTCCACAATGTAAATAAAGCATTAGGACCTGAGATGAAATCGACTGGAGAAAGCATTCTGTTTATTGATGACTTAAAAGACGATCAGTTCTACGAATTGTATTCCAGAAGAAAAATGTATTTGAGTAAATAATCTCAAATCCTCATAAAAAAAAGCTCCATAATTGGAGCTTTTTTTGTTTAATAAAGGTGAGTTAGTTGATTATAATCTTTTTAGAAGTGTTGTTAATTTTTAAAATATAGTTTCCGGAAGTTAAGCCCGGTAAAGCGATTTTATTACCCTTGACATCAAGAGGTTTGTAGCTTTTAACTAAACGGCCAGTCATGTCGTATAACTCAATTGTTTTTACCACTTCGTTTTTGCTTTCAACATACAAATAGTCGATAGCAGGGTTTGGGTAAACTCTAATGCTTTCGGCAGCAGGTTTGTTCTCAATTCCTAAAGTTTGGACAGGTATTTTTACCACCTTACACTCTTTATCTTTAACGCCATTTCGATCGTAAATGCTTGCGTAGAGATTTCCATTGTAAATAGTGATTCCTTGTATAGGGCAATTTGCGCCAAAATCGTAGAATAGGGTTAGATTGCCATCAGCAGCAGCTAAACGAGAAATGGTTTGACCCGAAGAAATGTATAAATCGCCATTTGAAGCAAAAGCGAAAAATTTGAATGTTACTTTTGGTTTTAAAGAGTAAGCGGTTTTTGTAAGCACACCGGCTGGATTTATTTTTTTTAGGAATTCATCCATGTATTCACCAACAATTAAATTTCCGGCTTTGTCAAAAATTATTCCTGTTGGAGATTTAAGAGTAGTGGGATCGTAAAAAAAAGTGCTGACTGTGCCTGTTGTGCTTATTTTTTTAATGTTACCGGAATTTAGTTCTGAATAAAAAACGTTTCCTGCTGCGTCGATTGCAATTCCATAGGGAGTTCCACTAGCAGCGTAACTCGTTGCAACACCGGCAGCTGTTATTTTGGTGACTTTGTTTCCATTAGCTTCGGTTATCCAAAGATTGTCATTACCGTCAATAGCGATTTGTTGTGGGGTAATATCCGCTGAAGCAAAAGTACTTTGCACAAGGCCAGGGGTTATTTTGGTAATTTTTTTAGTACTATAATCAGCAATGTATAAATTTCCGTTTGAATCAAATGCAATCCCGGATGCATCTGGAAGTTCTGTTACATAATCAGAAGGGGTTTGAGCACTAAGGTTAAAGACGGATAATAAGGCTAAGAGTAGATTTTTTTTCATGATAAATTAATTTTGGTTTGTTGCGATTGCTTTTGTAACACAGTAGGAAATGATATTCGTATTGCGCGACAAAACAGAGTCATAAAAAAGCCCCATAAATTGGAGCTTTTTTTAGTTTAATAGAAAGTATTACTTAATTATAATTTTTTTAGAGGTATTGTTGATTTTTAAAATATAGTTTCCGGAAGTTAAACCTGGTAAAGCGATTTTATTGCCTTTAACATCAAGTGGTTTATAACTTTTAACTACACGGCCAGTCATGTCGTACAACTCAATTGTTTTTATAACTTCGTTTTTGCTTTCAACATACAAATAATCGATGGCAGGGTTTGGATAGACTGTAATGCTTTCGGCATCAGGTTTGTTTATATCGGCAACTCCTAAAGTTTGGGTAGGTATTTTTACCACTTTATATTCTTTATCTTTAACACCATTTCGATCGTAAATGCTTGCGTAGAGATTTTCGTTGTAAATAGCGATTCCTTTTGTATTATAATTTTTTCCAAAATCATAAAATAGACTTAGATTGTCATTGGCAGCAGCTAAACGAAAAATTTTTTGATTTGAAGAAATGTACAAATCACCATTGGAAGCAAAAGCGAAAAATTTTTGTGTGAATTCATCTTTTAAAGAATAGGTGGTTTTGGTAAGCACACCGGCTGGATTTATTTTTTTAAGGAATCCATCCATGTAATCACCAACGATTAAATTTCCGGCTTTGTCAAAAATTATTCCTGATGGAGATTCAAGAGTAGTGGGATCGTAAAAAAAAGTGCTGAGTGTGCCTGTTGTGCTTATTTTTTTTATGTTACCAGAATGTAGTTCTGAATAAAAAATGTTTCCGGCTGCATCAATCGCAATCCCAATTGGAGTTTCACTAGCAGCGTAACTCGTTATAACACCGGCAGCTGTTATTTTGGTGACTTTGTTTGCAGTACCTTCCGTTATCCAAAGGTTGCCATTAGCGTCAATAGCGATTTGTCGTGGGGAAATATCTGCTGAAGCAAAAGTACTTTGCACGAGGTTGGGAGTTACTTTGATGATTTTTTTAGTAAGAAGATCTGCAATATATAAGTTTCCGCCTGAATCAAATGCAATTCCGGATGAACTTGGAAGTTCAGCTACATAATCTGAAGCGGTTTGTGCACTAAGGCTAAAAACGGGTATCAGTGCTAGGAGTAGAATTTTTTTCATAGTAGTTAATTTTGATAAAAGTAAAATTTTAATGAAAATTCTTACGCTGATTGTAGTAAATGCTGCTAATAATGTATTTTCCGTTATAAAAATGGATTTATTTGGTTTGCTGCGATTGCTTTAATAATACAATAGGAAATGATATTCGCACAGATGACAAAATGGGGTCATAAAAAAAGCTCCGGTTAGGGAGCTTTTTTTGTGGTTTAATTTGGAAGTTGTTTTTGATTAAGTTCTGTCGAGATATTATTGATCTGAAGAGTACGCCATATTGTCTCTCGTGTTTTTTTGTACTGAAATAGCACCAAAAAGGGCCAGTAAAAAAGCAAAAGCATAAAACCCTTTTTCGCTTGGCAAGATCGTGGCATTCCAAAGACCCACGATTAATAAAACAATAGATAAAAGAGTTCCGAACCAGCAGATTCCGTAATACATATCGGTTACCGGAAGATTTTCCAATCTGTCTCTCACACTTTTTTGTAATGAAACTACGGCAAACAGTCCAAACATTAAAACGGTGAAATAATATCCTTTTTCATTTAATAACATTTCGGCTCTGGCAAGTCCTACTATAAATCCAACTGTTCCTGCTCCAAGAGCTACCCAGGATGCCGCTATAAAGGCATTCGATGTTTTTTGTACCATAATTAGTGTAATAATTTTTTTTTGGTTGATGAACAAATATAGATAAAATCAGTTCATATTAAAACAAACACGGGCAGTATTATTCAGTATAATCTTCTAAAAATGTTAAATAAAAAAAGCTCCAAATTATGGAGCTTTCTCGTTTTAATATAAGTAAGAAGTTATGGTTTCATCAACTGCTGTAAAGGCTTTAATTGTTCCATATCAATTTTAGAGGCTTTCAAAACCGACATCAGGGTCATGATGTTGTTCGGATTCATGTTTTTTCCCAGTACACGCACCACTACAAAACCGCTTTCTTTTTTGTTGGCAAAAACCACAAACTCTTCGATATTGTCGTCAGGGCCTACATAGCTTATAGATGCTCCGTCTTTACCTGAGCCAACCTTCATCAATTCCTGGTATTTTGGATTTTTCAGGATCTCTTTTAGTTTGCCGCGTTCTGTTTCAAATTGTGCCTGATTTTTTGGTGTTTCTTTAAAAGCCAGGATATTCATTTTGTCGAATGATTTTAAAGCTTCATTTTGTTCCGCAGATAATTTTGCTTTCTCCACATTTAAGATCGTTGACGAAATATCAAGTGCGATAAAATCTTTATTGTCTGTGTTTTCAACAAAATACTTCTGTAAGGAAGGAGTAGAATTACAACTTACTAAAGTTAGTAAAACTAAAAGGGCTGAGGTAATAACGTTTGCTTTCATCTTATTTTTTGCCTTTAGAAGCTTTTTTTAAGTCAGCACCACCTGGAAGCTGCATTTTATCTGTCAGTACTGAGATTTCGTTTAAGTCAAAATTACCTGTAAGGGAAAGTAACACGCTTTCGTTGTTTTTTGCACCGTCAACAAACATAAGTAATTCTTTAATTTGCGTATCGCTTGCACCTGATCTTACCATGATGCGTACATTTTTTCCGCTGTCGTTTACTTTCATAAGTTCTTCTAATCCGGCTGTTTTGATGTATTTGTCGGCAGAAGCTTTCATGTCGGCTTCGACTTTAGGATTTTTAGTGGTAAACACTTTTAGGTAGTCTAACTTTTTAATTAAGTTAATGTATTGTTGGGTTTCTTTATCAGAAGCGTCAACTTTCACTTTGCTCATTAAATCGAACATTTTTTTGTTTACGATTACTGAGGTTACGTCGTCCTGACCATCAAATTTGTCAAATGCTCCCTGAGCATAAAAAGTATGGCTAACGAATGCTAAAACTAGTGTTATGATAAAATTTTTCATTTGGATTAAGATTTAATTACTGTTTAAAAATTCTGTTTTTTGATTGTTCGTATTCTTTAATGTATTGTACACTTTCGATACCTACATTAACATTGTTTGATAATAAAGCCAAAGCTTTTTGCGTTGCGGCAAGTGCTTCTTCCGGATTATCATAGGTTCCTAATTCGGTTTGCGCTGTAACCGGAGTTACATTTTTTTCGCTCACATAAAAATAGGTTCCAACTCCTAGTAAAACAACAGCTGAAGCTGCAATCGATAACCACGCTACTTTTCGTTTTTTAGTTTCTAGTGGTATTGTCTGCGTCGATTTCTGTTCTTTTACCTGAGAGAAATAACCAAACATAGGTTTGTATTGTTCCAAATGCTGCGCAACATCCGGTGAAGAAAAATATTCTTTTAATTGATTTTCTTCGGCAATAGTTGTTTCTCCCTCAAAGTATTTTTCTAATATAATTTCTATTTTACTGAATTCCATAACTGTGTGTATTAACCATTGATTCTCTTATTTTTTTTCTCGCTCTTGAAAGTGCTACTCTGATAGCCGTTTCGTTCATATTGACAATTTTTGCAATTTCATCAAATTCATATTGTTCTACATCCCGCAATTGAATTAAGATCTGTAATTGTTCGGGTAAGTGGCTTATAATTTTTTCAACCCATTCTAAACTATTCGAATCTTCCAGTTTCTTGTCCAGTTGAGGCTCCCGGTCGGTATAGTTATTATGGACAATTTTAAGATTTCCGGCTCTTTTTGATTTTAACTGATCCAGACAATAATTTTTAGTCATTGTCATCGCAACAGCTTCAACACTATTGTAAGTTTCAAGAGTATCTTTTTTGTTCCATAGTTTAACCATAATCTCCTGAGTGGCATCTTCGGCTTCTTCGGTACTGGTTAATAATCTTTTTGCCAGACGAAAAACTTTGTCTTTAAAAGGATTTATTAATTCTATAAACACATTCTGATTCATAAAATCTATTGGTTATTCGTTAGCTTATATAGTGAAGACGAGACACTATTATTTTTGTTACACGGAGGTTTAAAAATTTTACAATAAAAAAGCAATAAAATTCTTAGAGTTAAAACTAAAGATAGTATTTTTACGTTAATACTACATAAGAGATCCCTATATGAAAACAATATTAAAGAGTGTACTGTTATTATTTTTACTTGCTTTTTCTTTGCAATCCTGCGAAGATCAGGACGATGTAGCGGCTCCGGCCTCGTTACAGGTAAACGATTTTATCTGGAAAGGCTTGAATCAGTTTTATTTATGGCAGGCTGATGTTCCTAATTTAGCCGATGACCGTTTTAGCGATCAGATAGCATTAAATAATTTTTTGAGTGGGTATTCTAAACCACAGGATTTATTTCAGGATTTATTGAACAAACCTATAAGCAAGTTTCCAAAAGGTCAGGCGATTGATCGTTTTAGCTGGATTGTAGATGACTATACCGTTTTAGAGCAGGAACTTCAGGGAACTTCAAAAAATGCCGGTGTAGACTTTAGACTTAGCTACAAACCCGGAAGCACAACTGATTTAGTAGGTTATGTACGTTATATCATTCCTAATTCTGATGCTTCGAAAAAAGACATTAAAAGAGGGGACCTTTTTACCGGAGTGAATGGAACTTCATTGACGGTTTCCAATTATCAGGCACTTTTGGCAGCTGACTCTTATACTTTAAATATGGCTTCCTATACCGGTACCAGTTTTGAAAGCAATGGAAAAACAGTTGCGTTGGTCAAAACAACTTTAGATGAAAATCCGGTTTTTATCAATAGGGTTATTACAGCCGGAGGTCATAAAATTGGTTACCTGATGTATAATGGTTTTTATGCCAATTATGATTCGCAGCTTAATGCGGCTTTTGGCGAACTAAAAGCACAGGGTGTTACCGATTTTGTTTTAGATTTAAGATACAACGGTGGTGGCTCGATACAAACGGCAACTCGTTTGGCTAGTATGATTACAGGGCAGTTTACCAATAAGGTTTTTTCGAAAGAGAGATGGAATGCAAAAATCAACGAATTCTATGAAAGTGAAGACCCTGAATCATTGCTGAATAAGTTTGTAGATAAGATTGATGGTAATGCGATTAACAGTTTGAACCTGACCAAAATTTATATTATCACAACAAGTGGTACGGCTTCTGCAAGTGAATTGGTGATCAATGGGTTAGTGCCTTATATTTCAGTAATTCAGGTAGGAGAGACTACGGTTGGGAAAAACGTAGGATCGGTAACCTTATACGATTCTCCAACTTTTGGAAAAACAAACAGAAATCCAAATCACAAGTATGCGATGCAGCCTTTGGTGTTGAAAATTGTGAATGCTGCTGATTTTGGAGAGTACACAGACGGTTTAAAACCAACGTATGAAAAACTGGAGCGTATTAGTAATTTAGGAGTTTTAGGAGATCCTACAGAGCCGTTGTTAAGTGTGGTGGTGTCTCAAATTACCGGAGTCAGCGCGAAAAAAACAGGCGAGGACAGTGGGGTAGCTTTGAAAGGCTTTACAGATGCTAAAGCAATGGACGGAATTAAAAATCAAATGTACCTTGAAAAAGCTCCCGAGGGACTTTTACGAGCATTGAAATAAAAAAAGGGGCAGTCTAAAGTATGAACTTTCTCTTATTATGTTATTGGTTTAAGTTTCTACTTTAGTTCGACGCGGATAAAACAGATTTACTTCGTAAAAACGCGGATAAAAACAGATTTTTTTCCTCATTTAAAAGTTTTTTTAATTTTTAGAATCCGCTTTTATCAGCGTCTTCGCGATAGCGAATCCGTCAAATCAGCGTTGAATTAAGACGTATAATTTTTGCCGATCAATAAACTGCTTTTGGATTATAATTCAATCTAAAATTATTTATAAAAACAAAAGAGGCTGTCCTTACTTTTCGGACAGCCTCTTTTTTTTGGTCAAAAACCAAAACTAATTCTAAAAATTAATCGTTGAAATAGAAACCGTTTGGTCCAACACCAACTGTTAATTCTTTTTGTAATGTTCCGCTTAAATTGTAGATGTAAGCTTTACTGTTTGATTTAAAATCACCTCCGTCAGCAATAAAGATTCTGTCATCTTTTACCGCAAAACCATACATTTTTCCGTAATCAGAAGTTGAAGTATATTGGAAAATTGGAGTAGTTGAAGCCGTAGTTGCAGTATAATCTATTGCATAAACTGCTGTATTTAAGGTGTAGTATATTTTGTTGTTGTAAATATCTAAGTTTTTAACTCCGTCAAGTGACTCCGGGAAAGTGATTTTAGTGATAGAGTTATCTGATAATTTTACTTTTACAATTTCGCTTCTTTCACCATAAGAACTTCTGATTGCGTATAAAATACCATCTTTCTCTTCCATGGTATCTGCTCCAAAACCAATAGTTAGTGAAGTTTCCAATTTGTTTGTAGCCGGATTAACCACAAGTAATTTGTCACTATTGTAAGGTTCTGTTACATAAAGCTTGTTGTTGTGAAGCTCGATATGGTTTGCTGTTGTATTTAATGGTATTGTCGTTTCTACTTTGTTGGTAGCTAAATTAATTACAGCGATAAAATCATCAGTGTTACCAGCCGGGTTTGTTTTAGACCAATACGTATTGGCATTCGTTACATAAGCCTTACCGTCTTTTACAACACCGTATCTTGGTGCATTTAAACCCGTTTCAACTTTAGCTAATAGCTTAAAGCTATAACGGTCTACTACATTAATCACATTTGAACCACCGGCAATAATATAGGCCTTGTCTCCGTCAAAAAAGATGTTTTGAAGATATTTTCCAACAAAATCAGTAGTGTTTACTGTTTTGTAAGCATCTTTAGTGAAAGTGTTTAAATCGTCAGAGATGAAAGAAACAGAACCACCGTCAGTAGAATTTCCTTCATTTAAGATGAAAATTCCGTTATCATAAACTCCTTTAGGATTGTCGGAGTCGTCGTCATTAGAACAAGAAACAAAAAGCGATACGCTTAATGCCAATAAAAATAATCTAGTCAGTTTCATTATATTAAAATTTAAGGTTTAAGTACAGGTTGTAATTTCTTCCCGGCATTGGTCGGTGTTCCAGACTTTGATAAAATGTATTCCACACATTCAGCACCTGAATACCTACCCTGAAAGAAGATAAAAGTTTAAAATCGTAATCCAGGCCAACGTTTGAAACCGTATAAGCCGATACGATTTTTTCGGGATCATTGTCTGCCTGTGTGTATACGAAGCCATTATAGAGAAATTGATAATGGGCTGAAATGTTGTTTCTGGAGTAGGCAACGGCAGCAGTAACTTTATGAAAAGGAACAAAAAACAATTGTTTTTTGGTTTCGACATTTTCTGAAACTGTATACGCATAAGTCGCATTAGCAGTCAGGTTGTTTTTGCCAAAACTCTTTTTCCAGCTCAACAGGGTTTCAGCTCCATAACTGTTCACTTTGTCTGTGTTTTGCGGCCTCCAAATCCCATTATTTCCAGGAACCCATTGCAACAGATCTTTTATTTTGATGTAATAAAAAGTCTGAGTCAAAGAAAAATTCTGAACGGTAAAAATATTTCCAATTTCTGCCTGATAAGAACTCTCCGGTTTTAAATCACGATTTCCGCCTTCTTCCCAATACAAATCATTAAAAGTTGGAATTCTGAAATTTCGGGATACATTCAATTTCAAATTATACAATTTCCCAAACTGATAAGATGAACCCGCTGAGAATAATACAGGAGATTTATAATTGTCGGTAAACTCTTTGCGAACCCCAAATTCGTTTTTCCAATTAGGGGATGCCTCTTGTTTTATAAGTAAAGCTGCCGAACTTATTTCTCTCACATTATCTCCAAAACCACTTCCGTACCCTTTAGTTCGGTTGTAGTCCAGAATACCATTTAGTTGTATGGATTTTAGCAACTGATAGCCGAGATCCGCTTTTGTAGTTAAGCTTTCTGTTTTTCCGTAGGTATAAATATTGCTGGAATTGTCGGCATAATATTTATAGTTTTCGAAAATATAGGCTGTTTTTAAATTGGTTTTGAACCTGCCAAAATCGCCGTCGTACTCTAATAAGTTTCGATTAAAACCATTGACATATTTGCTTTTCGTTTCAGATTCAGAAACCAGTGAAGTATTTCGGTCTGTATTTGAAGTTTGGGTATATAATTTTAAACTGTTTTTGGCATCAATTTTATAACCTGCATTTGCATTTAGCGATATAACATCGTATTGACCGTTTTGATTCCAGCGCTGTTCGCCTTTCCAGTTGTATTGATTCAGGTACTTGTAATCGTTTGTCGAACTGTTTTTAGAGAAACCAATCTGAGCGCTCCATTTTTCGTTTGAAATATTGGTTTTGTAATTAATTCCAATCGTATTAAAACTTCCGTAATCCAGTTTTAAAGTATTCTCAAATCGATTATAAAAGGCCAGATCGTTATTTAAATGTACCGTTCCTCCAACCGCTCCGCTGCCGTAAATAACACTTCCTCCTCCTGCTTTTACGCTGATAGAATTATAATCGGAGCCGGGAATGGTATTAAAATCGGTACTTCCATTCATTTGAGAGTTAATGTTAATTCCGTTCCAGATTACTGCTGTTTGTGATGATGTAGTACCTCTAAAGGACACGGTAGAAAGCATTCCACGACCGTATTCTTTAAAATAAATAGTCGAATTAAAGTTTAATAAATCAGTCAGTAAAGCCTCATTCTTGCCAATAACAGAATCGTTTAGTTTTAAAACCGATTGCGAACTGGAGTATTTTTTAAGATTGGCGTCGGAAACGACAACATTTTTAAGTTTGGTAATAGAATCACTTTGCGCCGAGATAATCTGACACAAGCACAAGAAGTAAAAGACAAAAAGTTTTTTTAAAGCCATAATTTCTACACTCTTTTTCCCGAGAGCTCGATATTGGTTACAAAGGCAGGTCTCCTGGCTTGCGTCTTGTTGTTTACCTTCCCATTCGCCAGAGCGAGCAGTGGTTTTGTAGTTAACAACAAGCATTCTTTTCAGAACAAAGCTTACAGTTGCGGGTACAGCTCAAGATTTATTACTTGATTCCCTTTTAATGTGTATGAATGAACACAACCTTAATTTTGTGCAAAGATAAAGTTAAAATTATTGAATTTTCAAATTTGTTTTAGTTTTTAGAAGGAATTCTAAACAAATCGTAATTTAATACTCTATTTTAATAACCTGTCCGAAGGCTACTTTGTTGTTAAAGGCATCTTTCAGAGGCAATGCAGACTGATGGCATAAAATACTTCTGATGACACCCGCATGAGAGACAATTACTACAGGAGTGTTTTGAGGGGTTAAAATGTGTTCATTTAAAAAGGCGCCCACCCTTTCATGAAGTGCTGTAAACGACTCGCCATTGGGTACCTGCGTTGTGACAAAATCTTCCATCCACGGATTAAGCTGCTCCGGTGGAATAGCTTCCCAGTTTTTCAGTTCCCAGTCACCAAAATTCATTTCCATCAAACGGTCGTCTGTAACTATGGAAATAGGGTTTGTCTCATGCTGAATGTATTCGGCCAACTTAACACAGCGTTTTAATGGGCTTGAAAAGAGTAGGGCTTCTGAGGGCAATTGCGAAACAATTTCTTCAAAAATAGTTTCAAACGGAACTGCCAGATCTACATCAGACTGGCCGTAGCAGATTCCTTTTTCGCAAGTGGTTTCGGTATGGCGAACTAGATAAACTTCCATATCAAAAGAATACTTAAATAATAGATTACTTCACAAACCTGTTGCGTGGCTCCCAAACAGTCACCTGTATAACCATCAATCCATTTTTGAAAATAGCGGGCTAAGAAGTAACGCATAATAAATACCGGAATTAAAGCTAAAAGGAATTTATACTGAAAATAAGAAAACACCAATAAAGGAATCAATCCGAAGAAAAAGGAACCTGTAATTTCTTTCCAACTGTGTTTTTTGGCTATTGGTTTGCTTTTACTGGTAGAATCATCACGAGAATATTCATGAGTAAAAATGATAGATATTGCTGCCAGACGGCTTAAAGAATGAGCAGAAATGAACAAAAGAAAAATTAGAAAAATGTTATTAGTGAAAAGTGAAACGGATTCAGAAAGTAATTTGAATTTCAGTAAAAAGAGCAAAACCAAACCAATAGCTCCGTAAGCGCCTATTGCGCTGTCTTTCATAATAAGCAGAATTTTTTCTTTGGTCCAGCCTCCGCCAAAACCATCACAAACATCTGCAAAACCATCTTCATGGAAAGCTCCGGTTGTCAGTATCGAGGCAACTATTGCCAAAAGAACAGCAGTCTCCGTAGATAGAAAAAGCGAAGAAAGGTAGAAAGCCAAGAAAGAAATGCTTCCCACAATCCAACCTATAAAAGGAAAATAACGTGTTGCCTTGTTTAAATAATCTGGATCGTGGTTGATGTTTTTTGGGCAGGGGATCCTGGTGTAAAACATTAAGCAGGTAAAGAAAATATGGAGTTCTTTTTTCATTTAAGATAATTGATGAGGACAAAATTAAAGGATAAAACTGAGACTGAGACTGAAAACTATTTCCTACTGACTCCTGCGCTTTCAAAACTGGCCATTTCATTCAGGAAAACTTCAGCCGATTTAACAATTGGAAAAGCAATCGCACAGCCTGTACCTTCACCTAAACGCAAATCCAGATTTAAAATGGGCTTCGCTTCTAAATAATTCAATAATTTCTGATGCGCTTTTTCGGCGGAGCAATGGCAGAAAATAGCATTTTTATGAATAGCAGGATTTATTTTGGAAGCCACTAAGAAGGCTGTACTGCAAATAAAACCATCAACCAAAAGAAGTATATTATGCTCAAAAGCAGTTAACATTCCGCTGGCAATCTGCATGATTTCAAAACCGCCAAAATAGGCCAGTTGTTGGTTTAACTCTGCCGGGCCTGTGTAGTTTTCAATGGCTTTTTGAAGCAGGTTTTGTTTTTGAAGTAATTTTTCGTTTTCAACACCCGTTCCTTTTCCCACACATTCTTCGATAGAATATCCGGTAAGAAGACTCATCAATACGGAGGCGGTAGAGGTATTTCCGATTCCCATTTCTCCAAAACCAATGCAGTTTGAACCTTTTTTTGCAATAGCCTCAACAATCGATTTTCCTTTTTCGAAACACAATTGTAGTTCTGTTTCACTCATTGCCGGAAGGTGTAAAAAGGACTGGGTTCCTTTGGCTATTTTGGCATTGATCAGATTGGCATTTGTGGGGAAATCATAATTCACACCGGCATCTACGATCGATAGCTGAATGTCATTTTGCTTGCAGAAAACATTAATAGCAGCTCCTCCTTCCAGAAAATTACTGACCATCTGTCTTGTAACATCTTGCGGATAGGCGCTTACCCCATGATTGGCAATACCGTGATCAGCAGCAAAAACAACAATAGCGGGATTTATAATTTTGGGGTTTAAAGTTTCAAAAACAGTGGCCATCTGAAAAGCCAGAGTCTCGAGCGTTCCTAAAGCACCAATAGGTTTGGTTTTAGAATCTATTTTCTCCTGTAGCAGGGTACTGAAATTGCTCTTATCACTGTTTGTTGTTTTAGATTCTAAAGGAAAATCGGAAACCTGATTCTCAACGATGTTTTTAATTTCGGTAAAGTCCGGAGCTTCTGATTTATGTTTCCAGTGCAATTGTTGCAACATGGGTTGATTGTCGTAATTGGTCGCTGGTTTTCCAATACAGAAGTAGCCCAGTGGCTCTATGTTTTCGGGTAGATCAAGAATTTTTTTAAACTGATAATAGTTCAAAATAGACACCCAGCCCATTCCGTACCCCTGTTCTGTCAGGGAAAGCCAAATGTTTTGGGCCGCACAAACCGAACTGAATTTTACAGCTTCGTTGCTGCCTACTGTTCCAATTGTAAATTGGTTTAACACCGATCGGTCGTAAGCGATAATGAGTCCGATAGGGGCTTCTTCAATCGCTTCGAGTTTTAAGGATTTATAGTGCTCCTTTTGTTCGGGATTATCAGTAAGCTCTTCGGCTTTTTTGTTGTACTCTAAAAAAAGATCTTTGATCGCACTTTTGACTTCAACAGATTTGATAAGATAATAACGGGTAGCATCGGTTAATCCAACAGATGGCGCCCAGTGCCCTGCCTGCAGTGCTTTTTGAATCACTTCGTCAGGGACTTCATCATTTGTAAAGTGGCGGGTATCACGACGTGATTTTAATATATCGTCTAAATGGCTCATAATTTTTAAATTCCAATTTTATAAATTCCAAATTCCAAATCAACTGCAAAAATCAATTCAAAAAAGAATTTTAAAGTTTAAGTAAAGATAAAGTATAGCGTTGGAATTTGGAATTTAAAAACTTGGAATTTATTTTCATCCCTATCCTTTTATCTTAACGGGAATTCCGGAAACCATTAAAACGACTTCATCTGCTTTTGAGGCCAAAAACTGATTCATCCAGCCTTGCAATTCGGTAAATTTTCTGCCAATATGAGTCTCGGCATGTACACCCATTCCGATTTCGTTAGTTACAATAATCAAGGTAGCGTTTTCCTGCTGGGCTATCGACAGAAATTCCTTTTTTGCTTCTTCTAAACTTAAGGAGACATCATTTTTGTGGTCTATAAAAAAGTTGGTCAGCCAAAGGGTGACACAATCAATTAAAGCCAC
>JAHEZJ010000041.1 GCA_023251135.1 Flavobacterium sp.
AGCATTACAGCTTAAAAAGCCAATTTTAATGCTTACCGATGCTGATTATATCGAGAACGGAATGAGTGATTTATTGGCTGATTCAGGTCCGGCATACGACATCAATATCAAGATATTCAATAAATTACAAAATACAATCACAGGATGGCCTGGAGGTAAACCAAATGCCGATGATACCAATCGTCCTGAAAGAGCAGAACCTGCTAGAAAACGAGTATTGATTTTTAGCCCGCATCCGGATGATGATATCATCAGTATGGGAGGAACTTTCATGCGTTTGCAGGAGCAGGGACATGAGGTACACGTGGCGTATCAAACTTCCGGAAATATTGCTGTAGCCGATGATGAAGCTTTGCGTTTTGCAAGATTCGTAATTGATTACAATGAGAAATTCGGAATCAAAAGCGCCGAAGCAGACAATATTTATCAAAAAGCAGCGACTTTTTTAACCAATAAAAAGAACAGCGAAATTGATATTCCTGAAGTTCGTTACATCAAAGGATTAATCAGAAAAGGAGAGGCGAGAGCGACCAGTCATTTTGTAGGTTTAACCGATGATCAGATTCATTTTATGGAATTGCCATTCTATGAAACCGGAACAATTGAGAAAAAACCAATTGGAAAAGAAGATATTCAGTTAACGATGGACTTAATTGAAAAAATTAAACCACATCAAATTTATGCTGCAGGCGATTTAGCAGATCCGCACGGAACACATAAAGTTTGTCTGGACGCTATTTTTGAAGCCGTAAAAGCACTAAAACCAAAATCGTTTATGGATGATTGTTGGTTGTGGTTGTACCGAGGAGCATGGCAGGAATGGGGAATTGATGAAGTTGAGATGGCGGTACCAATGAGTCCGGATCAGGTATTGGCAAAACGTCACGGAATCTTCAAGCACCAATCTCAAAAAGACGGTGTTGTTTTCCAGGGAACTGACGCCAGAGAATTTTGGCAAAGAGCCGAAGACAGAAATGCCGAAACAGCTGCTTTGTACCAACAGTTAGGTCTAGCGACTTACGCTGCAATGGAAGCTTTTGTAAGGTGGCATTATTAAAAAAGGGGCTAAGGTTCTGAGGTGCTAAGGTTTTAGTTATCAGTCGCAGTTTACAGTCTCAGTTTCAAACTTACTGCGACTGAAAACTGCGACCGTAGACTATTTTTTAATTCGTGGCGAAATCTTTTACCCGAATAGCTGTCTTTTATTAATCGTTAGTTTTGCAGTACGTTTTAAAAAATGATTAAGGTTCTGCGACTGAAAACCGAGACTGTAAACTATCTTTTAATCTCTGGTAAAAGAAAAAAAATAATAATAGCTTTGCACGTAACAAGAAGCAAGAGGAAAGGATATAGAACTTCTTTCCTCTTGCTTCTTTTTTCTTTAAAAAAAACATGGAACCAGACAAAAAACTGCTCATAAAATTAGCCCATACCAAAATGCCATTCGGAAAATACGAAGGCTGGTTTTTAATTGATTTACCCGAATATTATGTCGTTTGGTATCAGAATAAAGGATTTCCAAAAGGAGAGCTCGGACAGCAATTAGCGCTTGTTTACGAGTTAAAACTGAACGGACTTGAGGAATTGATCCGCAATATTAAAAAGCAATATCCTAAACCTTTGAAATAGTGAGAAATATCTTTTTCTTTTAATTAAGTTGTTGATTTCTCAAATTCAGAAAAAGAAGGTTAATTTAATTGTTGATAACTTAGACGGGGTAGTTATTGTTTGTGTAAGTCGTTTTCTATTTTTGTCAGAACTAACAAAAACAATTTTTTATGGAAAATAATTTACCTTCTTCAAATGCTGGCCAGTCATTAGGTATTATCGCTTTAATTTTTGGTATTATCGGTGTATTAGCAGCTTTTATTCCCTGCTTTGGTTTTATTGCAGTTTTATTTGGAATTCTTGCAATTGTATTTGGAGCGATTGGTTTAAATCAGGCAAAAAAAGAAAATGCATCGACTTCTTTACCAAAAGCTGGTTTGTATTTGGGAATCGCAGCAACAGTTTTTGTTATTATCTGGGTTGCTATTTTTGTTGGCTCAATAGGTTCTCTTGCTTTAGAACATAAGGATGAAATCGAAAGAGCTTTAGATTCTGTTAAAGTAGAACAAATAAAAACGGCTGATTCTTTAGATGTAGAGGTGCAGGTAGATACTACTACAATTGAGGATACTGTAAAATAATATATAGAGTAAATGTCTATTTATCAAGAAATTGATTCTTATAAAAAGATAAACGTAATTTTGATCTTCATCATTATGTTTGTCTTTTTTTATTGCTTTTTTCTTCCCTATTTAAATTTTGGTTTGCGTTCATCCTGCGACGGATTGCCGTTGATCTATTGTAAAAGCCGCGGACTCACAAGGGCTTTTTCTCAAATACTTAGATTTCATTTTCGGGAAGCAATTGTTTACAATCCATTTAGCATAAAAATTTTTAGTTTCTTTTTGTTTCAGCTTGTTGCGAGATTTTTTATCAATTGCATCATTTCTTTCCCCATATTTAAAAAAGTATTAATCTTTGATATTTCGCTAAGCGTAATTTCTTTTCTTTTCTGTTTTTATAATTTGATACTTCCTTACTAGAAATTAATTAGGCTGTATTTTTGAGTTTTACTTATCGATTTTTAGTTAATACTGATAAAAAACATTCATTTTGATAATAGAATTGATTGCTAAAGCATTTAAAATAAAATGTGCTTAAAAATTTAAAAATTATCTCATTCTCTAATTAACAAATTATCTAATTAAATTTGTACTTTTGCCAAGTTTTTTACACAACTACAATACAAACAACAACAGAATGAATCAAACAAAATATATTTTTGTTACAGGCGGTGTGACTTCTTCATTAGGAAAAGGTATTATCGCGGCATCTTTAGCAAAATTGTTACAAGGAAGAGGATACCGTACAACTATTCAAAAATTTGATCCGTATATCAATGTGGATCCGGGTACGTTGAATCCATACGAGCACGGAGAATGTTATGTAACAGATGATGGTGCTGAAACAGATTTAGATTTAGGTCATTATGAGCGTTTTCTTAATGTTCCAACTTCTCAGGCGAATAACGTTACAACAGGAAGAGTTTATCTTTCGGTAATCGAAAAAGAAAGAAGAGGGGAGTTTTTAGGAAAAACAGTTCAGGTAGTTCCTCATATCACAAACGAAATCAAAGACAGAATGCAATTGTTGGGTAAATCCGGCGATTATGACATTGTAATTACTGAAATCGGTGGAACTGTTGGTGATATCGAATCCTTACCTTACATTGAATCTGTTCGTCAGTTAGTTTGGGAATTGGGTGAGAATAATGGAATTGTGATTCATTTGACATTAGTTCCTTATTTGGCTGCTGCGGGTGAGTTGAAAACAAAACCAACGCAACACTCTGTGAAAACTTTGATGGAAAGTGGTATCAAAGCAGATATTTTGGTTTGTAGAACCGAGCATGAATTGTCTCAGGAATTACGTCAGAAACTGGCTTTGTTTTGTAATGTTAAAAAAGAAGCGGTAATTCAGTCTATTGATGCTTCAACGATATACGAAGTTCCAAATTTAATGCTTGAAGAAGGATTAGATGTAGTGGCTTTGAAAAAATTAGATTTGCCTAAAAAAGCATTACCGGATCTTAAAAACTGGAATACTTTTTTACGCCGATTGAAAAACCCAAAACATACCGTAAACATTGGTCTGGTTGGAAAGTATGTAGAAATGCAGGATTGTTACAAATCTATTTTAGAGGCGTTCATACATGCAGGTGCTGCAAATGAAACCAAAGTAAATGTGATTTCGATACATTCAGAACACATTAACGCTGAAAATATCAAAGAAAAATTAGAAGGCCTGGATGGTGTTTTAGTTGCTCCTGGATTTGGAGAAAGAGGTATTGAAGGAAAAATTGAAGCTGTTCGTTACGTACGTGAAAACAACATTCCGTTTTTCGGAATTTGTTTGGGAATGCAAATGTCTATAATCGAATATTCAAGAAATATTTTAGGTTACAAAGAGGCAAACTCTACGGAAATGAATGATAAAACTCCTCATCCGGTAGTGAACTTAATGGAAGAGCAAAAAACAGTGACCGACAAAGGTGGAACCATGCGTTTGGGAGCCTGGAAATGTGATATCAAACCGAATACGTTGGCGTATAAAATTTACGGAGAAAAAACAATTTCAGAGCGTCACCGTCACCGTTACGAATACAACAATAAATATGCTGATGAATTGCAAAATGCAGGTTTAAAAGCATCAGGGGTGAACCCGGATACAGGTTTGGTAGAAATTGTAGAACTTGAGAATCATCCGTTTTTCATTGGGGTACAATACCATCCTGAATACAAAAGTACAGTAGCAAATCCACACCCAATTTTTGTAAACTTTGTGGCTGCTGCAGTGAATGCGCATAAAAAATAATAATTAATATTCTGAAAAGTGTAACTTTTGAGTGCAACTCATTACTAATACCTTTTTAACGAATAACTTTTTAAACTATAATGGAAGAAAAAAAATTTGATCTTAATTCAATCATTGGTTTTGTATTGATATTTGGAATTTTGATTTGGATTATGTACCAAAATCAGCCTTCTGATAAAGAGATTGCTGCTGAAAAAGCAAAGAAAGAACTAGTTGCCAAACAAGAAGCACAAGCGAAAGCGGATAAAACAAAAACAGCTGTTTTACCGGTGGCTGCCGCAGCAACTCCTGGAGACACAGTTCAGCTGGCGCAATTACAAAAAACATTAGGTGGTTTCGCTTATTCGGCTACACTTCCTTCTGCTAAAGAAGGTTTTACAACTATTGAAAACGAAAAGATTAAACTAAAAATCGCTAACAAAGGTGGTTATGTAGTTGAAGCTACTTTGAAAGAATTTAAAAGATTTGAGAAAAATTCTGGACAATTAGTAGAATTAATTAAAGACAATAATTCGAACCTAAACATTCAGTTACAAACAACTGACAACAGAACTTTAAATTCGAAAGATCTTTATTTTGAGCCAACGTTGACTAAAAACGGTGCGGATCAAATCTTGACTATGCGTTTGAAAGCGGGTGCTAATGAATTTTTGGAATATAAATATGTATTAAAACCAAACGATTATTTAGTTGGTTTTGATATTCATTCTCAGGGATTGAACAAAGTTTTAAATTCTTCGAAACCATTAGATTTACAATGGAATTTAAGAACGTTCAGAAATGAGAAAAGTATTTCTTATGAAAATCGTTATGCTGAAATTTATTATAGCTATCAGGATGGTAAAGAAAGTTATGTAGGACAGGGTACTCTTAAAGAAGAAAATCCTGAAAAAGTGGATTATGTTGCTTTTAAGCAGCACTTTTTTACTACAATTTTACAAACAAATACCTCTTTTGAAAAAGCGCATTTGGTTTCTGAAAATTTAGTAAAAGATGAAAAAATCGATACTATTTTCACCAAACAATTTAAAGCAAACGTTCCTTTAGCATTTACTAACGGAGAAGTTGATTATAAAATGAGTTGGTATTTTGGACCGGCTGATTATAAAGTTTTAAAATCTTACGATAAAAACTTCGAAAAAATTATTCCATTAGGTTGGGGGATTTTTGGATGGATCAACAAATGGATTTTCATTCCATTGTTTGGATTCTTAAGCTCTACAATTGGATTGTCATTAGGAATTGCCATTATCATCTTTACAATCATTATCAAATTGGCCATGTCGCCAATTACCTATAAGTCATTCCTGTCACAGGCTAAAATGAAAGTTTTACGTCCGGAGATTACAGAATTGGGAGAAAAATTCAAAAAAGACCCAATGAAAAAACAACAGGAAACCATGAAACTGTACAACAAAGCAGGGGTAAACCCAATGGCAGGATGTATTCCGGCATTGATTCAGCTTCCGTTTATGTATGCGTCATTCCAGTTCTTCCCATCTGCCTTTGAGTTAAGACAAAAAGGATTCCTTTGGGCAGACGATTTGTCTTCTTTTGATGCGGTGGTGAAATTGCCATTTAGTATTCCATTGTATGGAGATCATATCAG
The DNA here is from genome assembly GCA_023251135.1 of Flavobacterium sp. Classification (GTDB taxonomy): domain Bacteria; phylum Bacteroidota; class Bacteroidia; order Flavobacteriales; family Flavobacteriaceae; genus Flavobacterium. The sequence continues at coordinate 6,032 of JAHEZJ010000041.1, forward strand.
TTTGTTTCCAATTTTGGCAGCAATTGCGATTTTCTTCTATATGAAAATGACTTCAGGAGACCAGCAAATGGCAGCTCCTCAACAAGAAGGTATGCCGGATATGGCAAAAATGATGAAAATCATGATTTATGTTTCACCGTTAATGATGTTAATCTTCTTTAACAGTTATGGAGCAGGTTTGAGTTTGTACAACTTTATTTCGAACTTAATTACAATTGGAATTATGTTTGTCATTAAAAATTACATCGTGGATACAGATAAAATTCACGCTCAGATTCAGGAGAATAAATTAAAAGAGCCTAAAAAGCAAAGCAAGTTTCAACAACGTCTTCAGGAAGTAATGGAACAGCAGGAAGCTGCGAAAGCTCAGAATAAAAAGAAATAATAATACTAAAAAAATCTCGATTTATCGAGATTTTTTTATACCTCAGATATACTTTATCAAAGCCATTATCGTTAAAGTTAAAAATGAAATATAAATATGATTTTGAGAAAAATAATAATCGGATTGCTTTTTTTAAATACCGTTTTTGTTGCAGCGCAAGAGGTTAATAAATCAGATGCCAGCGGGAAAAAAGACGGGATTTGGAAAGGAACTTATGAAGTTTCGAAACGACCTCGTTACGAAGGAACCTTCAATCACGGAAAAGAAACGGGTGTATTTAAATTTTTTGATGATACCAAAAAAGGAGATGTTATCGCAACTCGTGATTTTACGGCAAATGACGGAAGTTCGTACACCATCTTTTACGATCAGAACAAGAATAAAGTAAGCGAAGGAAAAGAAATCGGCAAATCGCGTGAAGGCGACTGGAAGTATTACCATAAAGCTTCGAAAGCCCTTATGACGCTTGAAAAATATAAAGGCGGAAAATTGGAAGGAGCAAGAATAGTTTATTATCCGGATGCTAAAATTGCCGAAGAAATGACGTATAAAGACGGTCTGAAAGAAGGAGTTTATAAGAAATACGGGCAAAACGGAATTCTCTTGGAGCAAAGTACCTTTAAGAACAATGAATACAATGGCGATGCTGTTTTTTATGATTCTGATGGTGTTGTAGCTTCTAAAGGAAAATTTCTAAAAGGCAAAAAGGCCGGCATGTGGCAATTTTACCTAAAAGGAAAGCTGACCAAAGAAGTAAACATGAGTGATCCTAAAAGTAGTTATCAGGCAGATTCTAAACGTAAAACGGAATAAGTTTAGTTACCATAAATATTCTGAAAAAGATTTTTTTAATACAGTATCCCAGATTTCTAAGTGATCAGTTTATTCGCCTACAAAGCTTGTAAAAGGGACAATAAGTTTTATTTACAACGGCATTGTATAAACTAATCAAAACTGCTGCAATTTTCAAAAATAGGGCTTATCTTTGCACTCTTGTAAAAATATAAAGGATTTAGAATGAAACGTGTAGTTGTTGGACTTTCCGGAGGAGTAGATTCAAGTGTTGCGGCTTATTTATTGCAGCAGCAAGGATATGAAGTTATTGGCCTTTTTATGAAGAACTGGCACGATGATTCCGTTACGATTTCTAATGAATGCCCGTGGTTAGAAGACAGCAACGATGCATTATTGGTAGCCGAAAAATTGGGTATACCGTTTCAAACCGTTGATTTAAGCGAAGAATACAAAGAAAAAATCGTTGATTATATGTTCAACGAATACGAAAAAGGGAGAACTCCAAATCCTGACGTACTTTGTAACCGCGAAATTAAATTCGATGTTTTTATGAAAATCGCTCTAAGCCTTGGAGCCGATTATGTTGCGACCGGACATTACTGCCAGAAAAGCGAAATTGAAGTGGACGGAAAAACGGTTTATCAATTGATTGCCGGAAATGATGTTAACAAAGATCAGTCGTACTTTTTATGCCAGTTGTCTCAAGAACAATTGTCAAAAGCTTTGTTCCCAATTGGAGCCTTGACAAAACCGGAAGTGCGCGAAATTGCTGCTGAAATGGAATTGGTTACTGCCGAAAAGAAAGATTCTCAAGGACTTTGTTTCATCGGAAAAGTACGTTTGCCGGAATTTTTACAGCAAAAATTGCAGCCTAAAGAAGGTCTTATTGTTCAAATTGACAAAAATGATCCTATTTATACTATCGAAAAACCTAAAGGAATTTCTCTGGAAGACGAATTAAAAATCGATTCTCAAAAACTGGATTATCTTCCAACAATGGGTAAAGTAATGGGCAAACATCAGGGAGCACATTATTTTACAAACGGTCAGAGAAAAGGTTTAAATGTTGGTGGTACTACAGATCCGTTATTTGTAATTGCAACTGATGTTGATACCAATACCATTTATACCGGTTTAACAAGCAATCATCCTGGTTTGTTTAAAAAAGCATTGTTTGTTGGAAACTCCGAAGTACACTGGGTTCGTGAAGATTTGAAATTGAATGAAGGGGAGAAAATGGAAGTAATGGCAAGAATTCGTTACCGTCAGCCGTTACAGAAAGCAATTCTGCATCAATTTGAAAACGGAATGTACGTGAGTTTCGAAGAACCTCAGTCTGCCATCACAGAAGGACAGTTTGTTGCCTGGTATTTAGAGAATGAATTAGTTGGTTCGGGAGTAATTTCTTAGCTTTATACTTTTTTACGGAGGTTTCACCTTTAAAAAAGTAATCATGAAGCATTATTTTGTGTTTTTATTGTTGATTTTATCTACTGCGATGTTTTCGCAGGAAGATGCATGGGTCTATTTTAAAAATAAACCAAATGCACAAGCGTCTTTAGATGCCCCCCTTTCAATTTTGACACAACGTGCACTAGATCGAAGGGGCAGTCAAAACATTGCCTTAGACGTTACCGACGCACCTGTAGAGGACACTTATATCAATCAGATTAGATCGAGTGCCGGGATTACTATAATGGCAAAATCAAAATGGTTAAATGCACTTCATATCAGGGGAACTCAGTCTGATATCTTAGCACTTAAATTGTTGTCATTTGTAGATAAGGTAACTTTTGCCAATAAAAATCTAAATACTACCTCTAAAAAAATTACAGAAAGTCAGGTTACTCCCGTAAAAGACAAACGTAAATCGAAAACCGATTATGCCTACGGCTCTTCGGGAAATCAGATCGAAATGTTAAACGGAAAGGTTTTGCATCAACAGAACAAAACGGGGTCCGGAAAAATAATTGCCGTTTTAGATGCCGGTTTTCCGGGTGTTAACACCGCTTTACCCTTTAAGAAACTAATCGATAACCATCAGATATTAGGAGGTTATGATTTCGTCAGTAGAAATGCCAATTTCTATACAGGGGATAGTCATGGAACAATGGTACTTTCAACGATGGGCGGTTATAAAGAAAATTCCTTAGTGGGTACTGCTCCTGATGCTTCGTACTATTTATTCATTACAGAATATGATCCTACCGAAAATCCGGTTGAAGAATCTTATTGGGTAGAAGCAGCGGAAGAAGCGGATCGTGTAGGAGCTGATATTATAACAACTTCGCTCGGTTATTTTGAGTTTGATAATGCCAGTTATACTCATAGTTATAGTGATATGAATGGCACAACTAATTTTATCTCCCGTGGTGCTGAACTGGCTTTTAGTAAAGGTATAATCGTTGTAGCTTCGGCAGGAAATGAAGGAGTTAGTTCAGAACCTCATATTGGCGGACCGGCAGATGCTGTTTCGGTAATTACTGTAGGAGCTGTCACAGCTTCAAAAGTAAAATCCGGTTTTAGTTCGATTGGACCAAGTTACGACGGAAGGATTAAACCGGAAGTTATGGCGCAGGGAACTGCTGCTGTTGTGTCTGATACTGCAGGAAACATAATTACGATAGACGGTACTTCATTTTCCTGTCCAATAATGGCCGGGATGATTGCTTGTTTGTGGCAGGCCTTTCCATCCAAAACCAATAAAGAGATTCGACAAATGATTTTGCAGTCTTCAGATCGATATGCTGCACCCAATAACAATTATGGTTATGGCATTCCAAATTTTGGAGCCAGCTTAGGAGTAGAGAATTTCGAGTCTTTAGATACTGGGTTTTCTGTATTTCCAAATCCTACTCAAACAACACTTTCTTTTTTGTTTGAAAACAATACCGCTTTTGTTTCCATTTACTCAGTTTTAGGGCAAAAGCTAATCGAAAAACAAATTACCAATCAAAATCCAATTCTTTCTGTTGAAGCGTTAAAAAGCGGACTCTATTTTTATACTTTTGAGGCTAATGGCCTTCATAAAACAGGAAAGATAATCAAACAATAATTACATTTTTGAATGAACAGAATTACACAACTATTTAATATTAAATATCCAATTATTCAGGGAGGAATGATTTGGAACAGTGGTTATAAATTAGCAGCTGCAGTAAGTAATGCAGGTGGTTTGGGCTTAATTGGTGCGGGTTCGATGTATCCTGAAGTATTACGCCAGCACATTCAGAAATGTCAAAAAGCAACCAGTAAACCTTTTGGAGTTAACATTCCGATGTTGTATCCTAATATCGAAGAAATTATGAATATTGTGGTTGAAGAAGGGGTGAAAATTGTTTTCACTTCCGCCGGAAACCCAAAAACCTGGACTTCTTTTTTAAAAGAAAAAGGAATCACAGTGGTACACGTCGTAAGCAGCAGTGTTTTTGCTTTAAAAGCTCAGGAGGCAGGAGTTGATGCTATTGTTGCTGAAGGATTTGAGGCAGGCGGGCACAATGGACGTGATGAAACTACAACTTTGACTTTGATTCCAATGGTGAAAGAAAAAATTCAGATACCCGTTATTGCTGCCGGAGGAATTGCAACTGGTAGAGGGATGCTCGCCACCATGATTTTGGGTGCCGATGGCGTTCAGGTGGGAAGCCGTTTTGCTGCTTCGGTAGAATCTTCGGCGCATGATAATTTCAAAGACACTATTCTTAAGGTTAAAGAAGGCGATACACAATTGACGCTAAAAGAACTGGCTCCGGTTCGATTGGTTAAAAACAAATTCTATCAGGATGTTCAGGAATTGTATGAGCAATGTCCTACAAAAGAAGATTTGGTAGCACTTTTAGGCAGAGCAAGAGCAAAAAAAGGAATGTTTGAAGGAGATCTTGAAGAGGGAGAACTCGAAATAGGGCAAATCGCGGGATTAATTCATGAAATTTTGCCCGTCGAGAAAATTATTCAACAAATGATGTCCGATTTTGAAGCTGCCCGCCAGGAAAAGGCTAAATTTGAATTCTAAATTACCCCCAAGAACTACAACATGAAACCTACACGCACTTTTATATTTTTACTTTTTTTCGGACTTGGTTTACAGCAAGCTTATAGTCAGTCTTATCAATTTAAAACTTCAGGTTTTAGTGTCTTAGAAAAGAATGAAAAAGGAAAATGGGGAGAGTGGTCTGATCTTGATTTGGTCAATTTGTCGGTGATTCTGGATACTAATAAACACAGAATTGTGGTTTATTCACAGGAAATTCAGCTTTTTAGTATTCTAGATTATATCGAACGCGAAGAAAACGATACCGATATTGTATATTCTTTTATGTGTAAAGACAATGATGGTACAGCCTGTAAGCTATCGATCATCACCCGAAAAAAACAGGATTTCCGTAAACAGCTCTATATCAACTACGACGACCGTATTATTGTGTATAATATTTTTAGTGTGTAGTTTTTAAAGATGTAAGTAGCACGTCATTTTTCGAAATTACTATATCCAAACCCGACAGGTTTTTAAAACCTGTCGGGTTTATTATTTAAAAACCTTAGAACCTTAGCGTCTAAGCACCTTAGGATCTTTCCTTAAGACTCAATATCCTTAATAAACTCGTCATACTCTAAGTAAAACATCTCAAGAGCATGCATGTTTTCGTTGAAGAAATCAAAAATGGCATCCCAGTTGTTTCGGTTGCTGAAACCAATACCTAATTTTTCGACCCAGATTCGGCTAATGGTTTTGCCGCTTTCGAGAGTGTAGTTTTGTTCGAAAACCAAATCTTTAATAAATTCTTCTTCCAAAATACTTTTTAACGCTTCAATTTTTTCAAAATAAGCATTTCGTTTTTCATCACTTCGGTGTTCAATATCAATTAAAACCTGTGCTTTTTTATTATCAACATAAAATTTAAAAGAGAAATCTTTAATTTTGGTATCATAAAGGACCCATTTGCGAGGATATTTTTCAGCGAATGCTACCCAGAATTCTCTTTTTATCTTTTGTGATTCTTCTTTACTGTACATTTTTAGGTCTTGATTTTAGAAAACTTGTAGAACCGCGTTTTCTGGACTATATTTATATTTTATTTAAAAGTACAAAAATAAACTTTGCTTATGGATTTTCAAGATTTTTTGCAATATGTTCCTGATTTAATACCGGTAGTATTGCCGGCGGAGTCAGCGCATAGTAAAATGGCTCCAAAAGAACGCCTCGAAGCCTTAAAGAATCTTGACTTAAAAGATAAAAATCCGCGTATTGCGGCCGTTATGATGTTGTTTTATCCCAAAAACGGAAAAACACATTTGGTACTGATTGTCCGAAATGCCTATAATGGAGTTCATTCGTCACAAATTGCATTCCCCGGAGGGAAATACGAATTGACTGATGCCGATTATGAAAAGACAGCTTTGCGCGAAACTCATGAAGAAGTAGGTGTTGTACCTGAAAAAATAAAGGTAATCAAGCATTTTACGCCCATGTATATTCCGCCAAGTAACTTTTTGGTACATCCTTTTTTAGGGATTTCCGAAGAAGAACTATTGTTTTATCCGGATATCAGAGAAGTAGCAGATATCATAGAATTACCGCTGTCGGTTTTTCTGAATGACGAAATTGTTATCGAAGTCACATTATCAACTTCTTATGCCAATGATGCTTTAGTTCCGGCATTTAACATTCAAAATCATATAGTTTGGGGAGCGACAGCCATGATATTGAGTGAACTGAGAGATGTTTTAAAAATAACTTTTGGAGACAAGGTATAAAAAGTAAAAATTAACAATTTGATATTCATAGTTATAGCAGTTTATTTTCGAAATTGTATTATACTATCGCTAAAAGAATAAATTTTGTATGTTTGCGTCCTAACAAAAAAATACATTTGACAGCTATGGGATTGTTTAAACGAAATCCTTTTGGACATATATTATTCATCAAGAAATGGTTGATCCGTATTTTGGGTGCCATGACTCACCGAAGATATAGAGGTTTTAATGAATTACAGATTGAAGGATCTGAAATCATTAAAACACTGCCAGATACAAATGTTTTGTTTATATCCAATCACCAAACCTATTTTGCCGATGTTGTAGCCATGTTTCATGTGTTTAACGCAAGTTTAAGCGGACGTCAGGATACCATTAAGAATATTGGTTATTTGTGGCAGCCGAAGATGAATATTTATTATGTTGCTGCCAAAGAAACCATGCAAGCGGGTTTATTGCCAAGAATTCTGGCTTATGTAGGCGCAATTACAGTCGAGAGAACCTGGCGTGCAAAAGGTGTTGATGTTACAGAAAAGCGTGATGTTAACCCAAATGATACTGAAAACATCAGAATTGCACTTGAAGATGGTTGGGTAATTACATTTCCGCAAGGAACAACTAAATCGTTTAAACCTGTTCGTAAAGGGACAGCGCATATCATAAAACAACACAAACCTGTTGTAATTCCGATCGTTATAGATGGTTTCCGTCGTTCGTTTGATAAAAAAGGACTGCGAATGAAGAAGAAAGGAATCCTGCAATCGTTTATCATCAAAGAACCTCTTGATATTGATTATGAAAACGATACCATCGAAGAAATCGTTGAAAAAGTAGAATACGCGATCGAACAGCATCCTTCATTTTTAAAAGTTATTCCGGCTGAAGAAATTAAAGTAGAGGAAGAACTGAATAAAATGAGAAGGTGGGACTACTAGTGATTGCTGGTTTTAGATTTTAGATTGTTTTTTTTGTTTCAGGTTTCAAAGTTTCAGGTTTCAAAATAAACTTAGTTTCTTAGAACCTTAGCGCCTTAGAATCTTAGCATCTCAGCACCTCTCATCAAAAATCAATTTTCTTCAACTCCTTATAATTGGCGTACAATCTGCGTAACAAAGTTCCGTAAAGCAATCTGTAGATGCACCAGAACATTCCGAAAAGGACTACCGTAAGTAATACCATCGCGCCAATCGAAAACAGCATTGCTTTTCCGTTTAAGGCCAGTTTTTCTCTAATCAGTGCCATATCGGGATTGTAAACATACCCGATGAAAAAGCTCAGTATAGACGAAACCACAAGCATACCTAAATTGTACCAAACGTAATATTGAACTGTTTTTCGGGTTTTCAATATGCTACTCATTAACAATTTAGTAGAAACCGTAGTGGTGATGGTTTTGTAGTTTTTATAGAAAAAGAAAATAAAAACAAAAATCACTACATAATTGAAATACATCAAAATATCCATAAAGAGAATAATCTCAGGATGATTCATTCGCTTTAAATCGGCGTCGACATTAGAGAAGTAGTTTGATAGCGTCCAGAACAGAACCTCCAAAATGCTAATAATTAAAATCCACTTCACGATCGAAGATGATTTTTTGTGAATCATTTTGTAGATTTCCTTTTCCGATATTTGTTCAAAAGAATCCGAGTTCTTTTGCCAGTCTTTTTTTAATAAATCCAGTTCTTTCATAATAATTTTTAAGGATTTAGTATTTTTTTAAGTTTCCCTTTAATTCTGTTCATTTTCACACGAGCATTCACTTCGCTGATTCCTAAGGTTTCTGCTATTTCTTGATAATCTTTGTCTTCTAAATACATAAAAACTAATGCTTTTTCGATGTCATTAAGCTGATAAACGGCTTTATACATCAATTTAATCTGTTCTTCTTCTTCATAATTGTAATCGACATCTTTTATAAAATGCTGATGACTTTCATATTCTACGGTCGATACGGTTCGTTTCGTTTTTCGGTATAGGGTTATGGCAGTATTTAAGGCAACGCGATACGTCCAGGTCGAAAACTTGCTGTCGCCTCTAAATTTTGGATATGCTTTCCAGAGCTGAATGGTGATTTCCTGAAACAAATCTTTGTGAGCATCTTCGCCGGCAGTATATAATCGACATATTTTGTGGATTATATTCTGATTTGCCTGCAATTGCGCAACAAATGACTGTTCTAGATTTTCGCTCATAAAATGATTAGTAGTACTGAAAGCTATTTTGTTACAGCTTACGATTATTTTTTTTCTGCCACAGATTAAAAATCCGTGTAATTTATATCAGCAATTTTAACCTAATTCGCGATAAACGTTTATAACGCTCTGGTTTTATAGTAATTCACCATCAAATCTACAAATTTGCTATACCCCTCCAAGCCGTCTTTTTGATGGTTGATCTTTAAAAAATTGTCGTAAAAAATATGAAATCCTTTATCGATAAAAGTATCGTATTGTTTCCAGAAATCCTGACTTTCCTGATAGTTTTTTAAAATTCCGGGATGGGTTTGTTTTTTTAACTGTTTAAAAATAGTTTCGTTTTTGACCTGCCAGATTCCTAAACAATACCGTAGCGCAAAGCTATAGCCGGAATATTGATAATACAAATTATCGTTTTTAACAGAAGCTAGTACGCCAATAAAATTGCACTCACTTTCGCTTGCATAACCCATCTGATGCGCCATTTCATGACAAGTCGTTACCGGGAAATTATACATCGGCAGTAAATCATTTACCTGTGCTTCATTGGTGAATGGATTTAAATAACCTCCAAACCCCATATAAGTCAAAGGCAGACTAAAAAGCGATTTTTTGACACTGGGAATTTCGTATTTGAAATAAGAATGTTCTTTGGCCAGATTTTCATATCCGTTTAAATTCATTTTAAAAGCCTCCTTTTGAGAATAGGGGAAGACAATCTTTGAATTGTTGTTTTTGGTGATCTGAAACTGAATTTCGTTTGTTTTTACAATTAGCTTTTTGGTAAAAGAAAGTAATTCGGCATCGGTATATTCTTTTTGGATCTTCATTTTTTCGAAAAGAGGTTCCCTGTAATAATTCAGTGCCCAAAGCAGGTGGAAGAAAAAGTAAAATATAGAAAGTATACTTAAAGCTTTTAAAAGATGATCTTTCCATTGCTGTTTCCAGGTTTTACGGGTTTTCCAGATCCATCTCATCAAAAATAAAATCAGAACGGAGTAGATGATGTCTCCAATAGAAAAGGGAATTTTGCCTAAAACGATTCTCGAAAACGATGCGATTTTTAAATACAATCCGTTACTGTAAACCTCTTCAATAAATTTCGGAAAGCAGGAGAGAAGCTTTAAAAGAACAATCTGAACAAGTAGAAATAGAGGTAAGATGTATTTTGATTTCACAATTTTAAATTTGGATACGTAAATATAAATACAATATTAGAACTAAAAAAGGAGCGTTTTGCGCAATTTGTTTTTTACACATAAGATTACTGCTAATTCATGAAATTTGTGACGAAAAAAGCATTTAAACTTTGTAACTTTGGGACTCTTAATTGTTAAACTACAAACAAAATATAATGAGTCAGGAAATAAGAAATCTGGAACCAAAGGCACTATGGAATAAGTTTGCCGATTTAAATGCCGTTCCGCGTCCGTCAAAGAAAGAAGAGCGTGTAATTGAATTTATGAAAGACTTTGGAAACAGCTTAGGTTTAGAAACTTTTGAAGACGAAATTCGAAATGTAATTATCAGAAAACCCGCAACTCCCGGAATGGAAAACCGCAAGGCAATTGTAATGCAGGGGCATCTTGATATGGTGCACCAGAAAAATGCAGACACTGTTTTTGATTTCGATACACAAGGAATTGATATGTATGTGGATGGTGACTGGGTTCGTGCGCGCGGGACTACACTTGGTGCTGATAACGGACTTGGAGTAGCGACAATTATGGCGATTTTGGAGAGTAAGGATATTCCGCATCCGGCAATCGAAGCTTTGTTTACAATTGATGAAGAAACCGGAATGACTGGGGCTTTAAACCTTAAAGGTGGTATTTTGCAAGGGCAGATTCTTTTAAACTTAGATACAGAAGAAGATGATGAGATTGATATTGGTTGTGCAGGAGGAATTGATGTAACGGCTACAAGAACTTACAATGAAGAAGAAGTTCCTGAAGGATCTGTAGGTCATATCATTACGGTGAAAGGACTTAACGGAGGGCACTCAGGTATGGATATTCATAAAGGATTAGGGAATGCTAATAAAATTATGAATCGTTTGCTGTTTGATGCTTTTGAAAACTTCGGATTGCAGGTAGCTGAAATTAATGGAGGAAGTTTGAGAAATGCGATACCAAGAGAAAGTGTTGCGAAAGTAATTATTTCTGAAATGTTTGATGAAGCCTACATTTTTGATATGCAGGAAATCATCAATGATATTAAAGCCGAATATAAAACTACTGAACCTAACTTATCGATCGAAATCGTAAAATGCGATTTGCCTGAGAAAGTAATGGATTTAGGCGTTCAGGAAGGTATTATTCGTGCACTTTATGCAGCTCACAATGGTGTTTACAGAATGAGTGCTGATATGGAGGATTTAGTAGAAACGTCCAACAACATTGCGCGAGTAATTGTAAAAGATGGTGAAATAACAATTGGTTGTTTAACGCGTTCTTCTGTTGAAACTTCAAAATTTGATTTGGCTAATGCTTTGCGTTCTGCTTTCGAATTGGTAGGTTGTGAAGTAGAACTTTCAGGTTCTTATCCGGGTTGGACTCCAAATGTTAATTCTGAAATCCTGGACACTTTGGTTGGGATCTATGAAAAACAAAATAATGAGAAACCAAAAGTAGTAGCTTGTCATGCAGGTTTAGAGTGTGGAATTTTAGGTACAAATTATCCGGATATGGATATGATTTCTTTTGGACCAACAATTCACGGTGCACATTCTCCTGACGAAAGAGCAAGTATCTCATCAGCACAGAAATACTGGAAATTTGTTTTAGAAATTCTTTCGAACATTCCGGTTAAATAATAGTATTCAGTCGCAGTCGCAGTATTCAGTTGTAAAGAACTGTAAACTGCGACTGTACACTGAGACTAAAACTGCGATTAAAAACTAATCTCTCTTAGGAGCATTTTTCTTCTCCCTCTTTTCTTCTTTTTTCTCTTTAGCCGTTTTTAACGGTTCTTTTTTTGTTGTTTTCTTAGAATCCTGACCTTTTGACATAATTTTTTATTTTAATGATTTGTTTATTAGTTGTTTTGCTGATATACTTCAACAGAATCTTTTGCAAGTCTCTCTTTTAGCCATAATTTCATTTTTTGTTTGGTTTCTAAATCGACTTTTTTCTTGCTTTGAAATAAAATTACGGGGATTATCTTTGATTTATTTGATTCTTCTTCAATATTATAATTTCCAATTTTTAAGGAACTAATAGCAGGGAAAAGTATTTTAGCTTCATTATTGATCTGCTTGGTGTTGAATTGGTATTGTTCTAATTGACTTCGAAGGGTATTAATTAAGATATCTTTCTGATCAACCACACTTTGATTGCTGTTAATTTGATTCATAATGTCTTTTCTTAAATTAACAGTGTCCTGTCTGATAATCAGTTTCGTATTAGGCAGATCGTAATTACTCAGCTTTTTGTTTAAATCAATAATTTCTTCATCGTTGAATTTTTTAGCTAAAAAGGCCAGTTCAATTCTTCTGGGAGTAGTGTTGTATTTGATTTTCTTGTAGATAATAGGGTAGTCCTTATCAAGAAATTCGTTTTGTATAAAAATTTCGGTTCTGGAAGTGTAGCTTTTTTGAACGTACAATTGATAGGCAAAATAAATGCTCGGGACAATTAATAGCAAGATAAGCAGTGTAATGCCATATTTTACTCTCTTCTGCAGGTGTAAATCCAATTGTTTGGTAACGGGATAGTTTAAGAATTTTACGATCACAAAAGTCGCAATACAAATAAATACACAATTGATTGTATAAAGATAAAGCGCACCAAAAAAGTAGGTATAATTTCCAAGTGCCAGTCCGTAACCGGCTGTACAAAGTGGCGGCATAAGCGCGGTTGCAATTGCTACCCCCGGAATTGGATTTCCTTTCTCGACTCTGGTAACGGCAATTACACCTACTAAACCGCCAAAAAAAGCAATTAAAATGTCGTAAATATTGGGAGAAGTTCGGGCTAATAATTCAGACTGGGCTTCTTTGAACGGACTGATATAAAAATAAATTGCCGAGGTAGTTAAGCTCACCACTGTTGCAATCAACAGGTTTTTCATTGATTTTTTCAGAAGCTCAAAATCATACATCCCCAAACCAAAACCCGCACCCACAATAGGACCCATTAAAGGGGAAATAAGCATGGCGCCTATGATAACGGCCGTAGAATTTACATTTAAGCCTACAGAAGCGATAATAATGGCGCAGGCAAGAATCCAGATGTTGGATCCTCTAAAGGATATGGCGCTGGTTATGTTTTCTATTACCGATTTTTTATTTTCTTCTCCTTTTTGGAGATCAATAAAATTTAGGATTTTTTGTGTAATATCAGTCATGGTATTGGTGGTATTATATTTTGGAAACTGAATTCTCAAGAGTAGTAAGCTGTCTAATTTAGTCAAAAAAAATGTCAAACGCTACATTTTTATGCTAAGTATTGAAATGTAGAGTAGGGTTGCGATTTTGTTATTTTGAAAAAAGCGAAAAAAAAATCCTCAACCTTTTGGATTGAGGATTTGTATATTTTGATTTAAAAGTAAAGTTTAATTCCTTTTTAGTACTTTATATTGTTCGTAACATCCGCTAATAGCGTCCATAATCTGTAAATCATTTGCGGTTTGTATAAAGGAGTCTGAATAGTTACAGCGTTGCAGGATTTCAGGGATCTCGTCTTTACTGATACCTAAAAGTACAGAGACAGTTTCACGATCGTATTTTGATTCCAGTAAATTACGAACGGTATCGTCCTTTCGCATTTCTTTCAGTTTCTTGAGTTCTTTTCCGTTTTTTCCAAAGAAATTGTAAAGCATATCGGCAGGGTTAAAAATAGAACCCAGTACTTTTCCAAAGGCATTTGGAGAGTATTCACCCGCTTCGTAACCTTGTGTAAGACCTGAAATGCTGTAGCGATAATTTTCTTTGGTTGGAATTAATTTCGAATCGACCTCAAGGTATCCCGTCAGGTTAAAAGGAGCAATAATTACTTCTTCCAATGCAATTGCTTTTTCGGTAAGCTGAATGCGGGTTACTTTGTTTTTAATCCAGTCATTGGTTACTCTGATTCTTAAAGATTGAAAACCTAAAATAGAGAAGTGAATGGTGTCATTAAGCTGAACATCGATTTCAAAATATCCTTTGGCATCAGACTTTGCACCGCGTACTTTGTTGGTGTTGATGATATTTACATTAGGAAGAGGCTGTTTGGTATTGTCGTTGATTACGTAACCTGAAACTCTCTGTGGTGCTGTAGACTCGGCGTCTTGTGCGAAACCAACGGCTGATAGTAGTGTAAAAAAGAAAACTGCGAAATATTTCATATCCTGATTTAAAGCACTAAAAGTAGTGAATCGGGATTAAATATTTTGCAGTCTTTGAATATAATTATAAGAAAATTAACAAAGCAAAAAGGATTGCTTTTAGTATTTAACTAAAAAGAGCTAAGGAGAAAGATTCCTCGTATAAAAAAATCCCAAATTCCAATTATGTCTGGAATTTGGGATTTATATTTTAAGAAATCAAAGTATTAATCTCTTCTTGGTCTTCTTGGTCTTGGTGAATCACCAAAGCTTTCAGAACGTCTTGGAGCTCTGTCTGAGCTGCCTTCGTTTCTTGGAGCTGAGCTTCTAAAACCACCTTCTCTTCTTGGAGCAGAGTTTCTGTCGCTTCTGAAACCACCTTCTCTAGGAGCTGAGTTTCTGTCGCTTCTGAATCCACCGCCAGAACCTTCACGTCTTGGAGCAAAGCTTCCTTCTCTTCTTGGTCCGCCAGAGCTACGTCCGCCACCGCTGCGTCCGTTATGGTCACGTCTTCCGCCACCATCATTTTTAGAAATTTCAACATTAATACGACGTCCTTCTAATTGTACGTTGTTTAATACTTCCATTACTTTATCAGTATGCTCAGGATCTGTGTTAAAGAAAGAGAAACCTTCTTTTACATCTACCTTGAAAACGTCATCACGACCTAAGTCTAATGTTTCTTTTAAGTAATCTTTAAGAGACATCCAGTCGAAATTATCTCTTGAACCGATGTTTACAAAATAACGAACTGCTCCGTTGTTGTTGAATTCTCTTGGTTCAGAATCGTTTCTGTCACGTCTTTCTCCTGAAGCTTGAGAAGAAATATCTCTGTTCTTTTTGTAGTAAGCGATGAAACGGTTAAATTCTACTGAAACCATTTTCTTAATCAACTCTTCTTTAGATAAACCTTCAAGAACATTGTTGATTGCCGGTAAATAGTTGTCAATTTCGTGATCAACTTCAGTATCTTTAATTTTGTTTGCTAAGTGCAATAATTGAATTTCGCAGATTTCAATTCCGGATGGAATAGATTTTTCTTCGAATTTTTGTTTGATGATTCTCTCGATAGAAGAAATTTTACGCAACTCACTTTTTGTAACAATTACAATAGAAGTTCCTAATTTTCCTGCTCTACCTGTACGACCTGAACGGTGGTTGTAGGTTTCGATTTCATCCGGCAATTGGTAGTTTACAACGTGTGTTACGTTATCAACGTCAATACCACGTGCAGCAACGTCAGTAGCAACAAGCATCTGAATTTGTCTTCCACGGAAAGATTTCATTACACCATCACGTTGCGCCTGAGATAAATCTCCGTGTAAGGCAGCAGCGCTGTATCCATCTTCAATCAATTTTTCGGCTACAGCCTGAGTATCTCTTTTAGTACGACAGAAAACCACAGAGAAAATATCCGGGTTTGCATCGGCTAAACGTTTCAAAGCTTCATAACGGTCACGTGCATTTACTAAATAAAATTCGTGAGAAACCGTTGCTGAACCTGAATTTTTAGTTCCAACTGTAATTTCTACAGGTTCGCTCATAAATTGTTTTGCAATTCTGGCAACCTCTTGTGGCATAGTTGCAGAGAACAACCATGTGCTTTTTTCATCTGGAGTATCTGATAAGATCGCGCAGATATCGTCATAAAATCCCATGTTTAACATTTCGTCAGCCTCATCAAGTACACAGTAATCTATGTTTTTAATGTTAACCAATCCTCTGTTAATCATGTCTTGCATTCTTCCCGGAGTAGCCACAATAATTTGTGCCCCTCTTTTTATTTCTCTGGCTTGCTCTGTAATACTAGCCCCGCCGTAAACTGCTACAACATTAATACCTTTCTCGTATTTTGCGTAGTTTTTAAGTTCGTTGGTAATCTGTAAACAAAGTTCTCGTGTTGGCGATAAAACTAATGCCTGTGTATTTCTGTTGTCAGCATCAATTTTTTGAATTAGCGGAAAACCGAAAGCTGCCGTTTTCCCTGTCCCTGTCTGAGCCAACGCAACCATATCTGTGTCTTTTTCCAATAATAGGGGAATCGCCTTTTCCTGTACCTCTGACGGATTTTCAAATCCTAGATCTAAAATCGCCTTCAGTAACGATTCATTCAATCCTAATTGTTCAAATTTATTCATATGTGTATTTAAAATAGGGTGCAAAATTACTGTTAATTATTCAGATAAACTAATGCTCTTTTAAGAATTATGTATTTGTTATGATTTGATTATCAAAAAGTTATGTTTAATGTAAAATCATTTTTATCGGAAATAGAAGAATTTTCAAAAAAAAAACGTCGTGAAATATCAATTTTGTACTCTAAAATGTTGTATTTTAAACAATTATTTGGCTGAACTCAGAAAATCAATTAGTTGCTGGGTTGCTTTTCCGCGATGACCTATTTTATTTTTGGTTTCTAAAGGTAATTCGGCAAATGTCTGGCTATAATTTTCAGGCTGAAAAATCGGATCGTAGCCAAAACCCTGACCTCCCGTTTTTTCCAAAGTAATAGTCCCCTTTACGATTCCGGTAAACAAATGCTGTTCTCCATTTAAGTTTAAGGTAATAACGGTCTTGAACTGGGCGCTGCGGTCTGACTTGTCTTTTAAGGCGTCTAATAGCTTATTCATATTGTCATCGGCATTGCGTTGTTTGCCGGCATATCGGGCCGAATATACGCCAGGTTCGCCATTTAAAGCAGTAACCTCCAGACCTGAATCGTCTGCAAAACAATCGTAACCGTATTTTTGGGTTACGTAATTGGCTTTCAAAATGGCATTTCCTTCAATCGTATTTGCCGTTTCTTCTATTTCTTCAAAACAGCCAATATCTTCAAGGCTCACTATTTTTATGCTTTCAGGGAGAATACTTTGTATTTCTTTGATTTTATTTTTGTTGTTTGATGCGAAAACGAGTTTCATAAGTAGTATAATTTAAGGTAAATTTTTCGACAATAAAAGCAATTGCAATTCCTACGGTATAGGCAAGAAGATCACTCCATAAAAAACCTTGTCCTAGTACATATCTGCCAAAGAGTGTTTTTCTAAGCGCGATAATCCAATCTGCCTGATATAGCTGAAAAAATTCTATGCTGTAACAAATAGCCAATGAAAGCAGTACAGCAATGGTCGTTTTTTGGTTGAAAAACAGGATTCTGACTAATACATACATCATTATGGCATACAAGGCATCTCCAAAGCATAATGGAATTATTGCAATTTTTCTGGAGAGAATTCCGCAGCAAACGACACAAAGAAACAGGAATAGGTAAGGGATTCTTCGTTTTTTCAATTTTATTATTGCTTTTTTTAGTAAAACAAAGATAAGAATATGGAGCTCAAATAACAGCGATTTGATGCAATTGAAAGCTAAAAAGGGATTTTCTTTTCCGTTTTAAAAAATAGGAAGATTATTAGTATCTTGAGGCAGTGTTAGAATTTAAAGAATAGTAAAAAAGAAAGATTGTCATGAAAAAAATAATACCAACTTTGTTTGCTGTAGTTGTACTGATGTCATTGGTTAGCTGTAAAAATACCAAGCAAAAACTTCAGGAGTATGTGATTACCTATAATAGTAGTACGGCTAAGAATTTTC
This sequence comes from Flavobacterium sp., assembly GCA_023251135.1. Taxonomy (GTDB): domain Bacteria; phylum Bacteroidota; class Bacteroidia; order Flavobacteriales; family Flavobacteriaceae; genus Flavobacterium. The sequence continues at coordinate 24,065 of JAHEZJ010000041.1, forward strand.
ATAAAGAGAACATAACGCTTACGACAGCAAGAGGTTATATGGAAGATGGTAAAATTGAATTAAGGTTTGAAACCAATCTGGAACAAAACGAATCTAATAAAGGGGCCGCCGCTGCATCGTTTCCTAAACTACTGAAAGAAATGATAAAGGAAAATCAGATTCCTCAGGAATTGGTAGAAGAAGGAGTAAAATTTGATACTTATTTCCTGGCCGATGATAATACGGTTTTGGCAAAAGAGGTTATAAATAAAGAAGCCCTTCCGAACTTGTTAAAATAATAACAATAAGGGATAGGGCTTTTTTTTTGCTTTAGTACAATATTAAAGGTACATTAAATATACCCTGATTTTGCTATTGTCGTAGTTGTACGTACCGTCTTCATTTCTTGGGCCAAGAACAGCTGGAAGATTGACTTCAAAGGTCCAGCTTGCTCCAAGTGTTAATCCGTTAACGGCACGAATTTGTGTTCCTCCTGAGGATAAGGCAAAATGGAAGAAACCGCTTGAATTTATACGGTAAAAGCCAATAGCAGTTCCTGCAGGAATTATTTCGCCTGTCCACTCTCGCTGTGTGGTGAATTTCTCCACCCAATTTTTACCTGTAATGGTTTCCATTTCGCGGAGTGAAATTTTTGTGGGATTTAGTAAATACTGAACGTATGCAACGGTTTCGTAGCAAACACCATTAATGTATTCAGAAACATTTTTAAATCCATGAATAAGATCATTTGCCAGATTTGCTTTTTGATGGTGATCAAGCATTTCTATGCGATATCCTTTGGGTGTTAATAGCATGATTAAATTGTTTAGTTAGATTAAAAGATTAACGATTTATCTTAATGGTTAAATAAATCAGCAACTATACAAATGTAATAAAAAAGCTATGTATTGGTTTTTATTTTATAGGTAAATTTTTAATGTTTTGTTACATTTGTTAAATTGTCCGGGAAATAGTTGTCGGATAAATTGCCAAATTCGTCGCCACGCATGAAAATATTGATGTCGACCTCGCTGAAACTTTTTTTACCTGCTGCGGCTAATAGCTCGTTGGCAGAATGTAACGTGTTTTTGTGAAAATGGTACACACGATCGGATTTATCGGTGACAACCAAACCTTTCATCAGCATTTTATTTTGAGTAGCTACTCCGGTCGGACATTCGTTATTATGACAACGCAATGCCTGAATACAGCCCAAAGAAAACATAAAGCCACGTGCGCTGTTACACATATCTGCTCCCAAAGCCACCGCATGTAAAATAGAGTATCCCGAAATGATTTTTCCACTTCCAATAATGCGAATCTTATCACGGATATTTAAACCAATTAGGGTTTTGTTTACGAAGATCAGGGCAGGCTCAAACGGCATTCCTACACCGTCGGCAAATTCCAGCGGAGCCGCTCCAGTACCGCCTTCGGCACCGTCTACGGTGATAAAATCGGGGAAAATATTTTCGGCGATCATTTCGTGACAGATGGCTTCAAATTCGGCTGTATTTCCGATACATAATTTAAAACCAATAGGTTTTCCATTGGATAACTCACGCAATTGGGCAATAAAATGAATAAGGCCTTTACTGTCTGAAAAAGCATGGTGTCCGGGAGGAGACAAGATCATTGTGTGAGGCTCAACCCCTCTGATTTTAGCAATTTGCTCTGTGTTTTTTCTCGCTGGAAGTACCCCGCCATGACCAGGTTTTGCACCTTGCGAAAGTTTGATTTCGATCATTTTTACATTGGGAAGATTGGCCTTTTCTGAAAATTTTTCAGGACTAAAATTACCTGCAGTATCCCGACAGCCAAAATACCCGGTACCAATTTGCCAGGTAATGTCGCCACCTCCGGCAAGGTGAAATTCGGTTAAACCGCCTTCTCCGGTATTTTGATAGAAATTCCCTTTTTGAGCACCAATGTTTATGGCACGAACGGCATTTTCGCTTAGAGATCCAAAACTCATTGCTGATACATTAAATAAGGAGGCCAGATAAGGCTGCTTGCAATCCTTACCGCCTACCAAAACACGAGGCAACTCTTCGTTGACTTTTGCAGGGAAAATAGAATGTTTTATTCCTTCGTAACTATCGTGATTGAGGTTTTGTTGTGTTCCAAAGGGAGTGCTCGAGTCAATATTTTTGGCTCTTTGGTAGACTAAAGAACGCTGATTTCTGGAAAATGGTTTTCCATCCGTTGATCGTTCGATGAAATACTGTTGGATTTCGGGTGCAATCATTTCAAATAAATACCTGAAATAACCCAAAACCGGAAAGTTCCTTAAAATGGCATGTTTCTTTTGAGTGGCATTGTAAACACCTACCACTAATAATATAGGTAAAATAATTACCAGTAAAAAACCTCGTTTCGTGTAAAGATAAATTGCTAAAACAATTAGAAACAATAAGAATCCATAGATGAAGAATTTTTTTCTCATGTTTACCAGTATTTAAAAAGTAATAATTTGTAGTTAATTGAAGCGCAGGCGTACATAAACATGTTTAATGCCTTTTTTGTCCGATTCTCTTTCGTCGATTTCAAGAATATGCGTTAATGATTTTAACATAGGAGTAAGCTTAGAAAAACCGTAATTTCGGGGATCGAATTCAGGTTTTTTCTTTACAATAAGGTTTCCGACATCTCCTAAAAATGCCCAGCCATCATCGTCTTCAATATCTTCGATGGTAGCCTCGATAAGCTCGATTGTTTGTTCGTCAATTTTATGAAGCGCTTTTGCAGCAGGTTTTTCAACAGGCTTTTCGGCCGGTTTTTTAGTGTCGGTTGTAGCAGTAGCTTTGGGTTTCTTCTTCTGAATAGCGCCGTCCAGAACTTCAATGTAGATGAATCTGTCGCAGGCTACAATAAAAGAATTTGGCGTTTTCTTTTCTCCAATACCGATTACTTTCATTCCTGATTCTCGCAGGCGTATGGCGAGACGTGTAAAATCGCTGTCGCTGGAAACAATGCAAAAACCGTCTAGTTTTCCGGAATAAAGTAAATCCATCGCATCGATTATAAGAGCAGAATCAGAAGAGTTTTTCCCAACGGTATAACTGTATTGTTGTATAGGGGTGATGGCGTGTTCGAGTAAAACAGCTTTCCAGCCGTTAGAATTTGGTTTCGTCCAGTCAGCATAAATACGTTTAGTGGTTGGTGTTCCAAACTTTGCAATTTCTTCCATCATTCCTTTTACATTACTGTAAGGTACATTGTCGGCATCAATAAGAACAGCTAGTTTTAGATCTTTTGAAGTGCTTAAAGCCATTATTTTGGTTTTAGAATTTGTAATTCATTTTTTAAAATGCTCTTTAAAATTAGTAAAAATAAAATGATTTGGGCTTTTTTGGCTGAATTTATAACTGGTATAAATTGCAGTATTTTTGAATCACAGGCTTGTTTATTAGGAAAAGTAGTATGTGTTTGATAGTTTTGTGGTGAAAAATTGTCAAAGAACAATTTTGGTCATAATCATTTTTAAATTATTATGATAGCACAGAATAAATATTTATTTTTGCACCCTGTATAAAATAAAAATAGTACTACACAATATATTATGGTAAAAGATTTATTCGAAAGAATTCAGGACAATAAAGGACCATTAGGGAAATGGGCTTCTCAGGCAGAAGGTTATTATGTTTTCCCAAAGTTAGAAGGAGAGTTAGGACCAAGAATGACATTTCACGGAAAGAATATTCTAAACTGGAGTTTAAATGATTACCTGGGCTTAGCGAATCATCCAGAAGTTCGTCAGGCAGATACAGATGCTGCAATTCAGTTTGGAGCTGCTTACCCAATGGGAGCTCGTATGATGTCGGGACATACAAAATACCACGAACAGTTAGAAGAAGAATTGGCTGCTTTTGTAATGAAAGAATCAGCTTATTTATTGAATTTTGGATACCAGGGAATGGTTTCTATTATAGATGCATTGGTTACTAAAAACGACATTATTGTTTATGATGTTGATTCTCATGCTTGTATCATTGATGGTGTTCGTTTGCACATGGGAAAACGTTTTACTTACAAGCACAATGATCTTGAAAGTATGGAGAAAAACCTGCAACGTGCTACAAAAATGGCTGAAGAAACAGGTGGAGGTATTTTATTTATTACCGAAGGTGTTTTTGGAATGCGCGGGCAACAAGGAAAATTGAAAGAAATTGTTGCAATGAAACAAAAATACAATTTCCGTTTGTTAGTAGATGATGCACACGGTTTTGGTACACTTGGTAAAACAGGAGCCGGAGCAGGTGAGGAGCAGGGAGTTCAGGACGATATTGATGTTTACTTCTCGACTTTTGCAAAATCTATGGCTAATATCGGAGCTTTTGTAGCAGCAGATAAAACAGTTATTGATTATTTAAAATACAACTTGCGTTCGCAAATGTTTGCTAAAGCATTGCCAATGATCCAAACAATTGGTTCATTGAAACGTTTGGAATTGTTGCGTAATTCATCTGAAATCAAAGATAAACTTTGGGAGAATGTAAACGCATTGCAAAACGGTTTAAGAGAAAAAGGATTTAATATTGGAGATACCAATACTTGTATCACTCCGGTTTACCTGGAAGGAAGTATTCCTGAAGCTATGGTAATGGTGAATGATTTAAGAGAGAATTATGGTATTTTCCTTTCTATTGTGGTGTATCCGGTAATTCCAAAAGGGATTATTTTGTTGAGAATGATTCCAACAGCTTCTCATACATTAGCAGATATCGATGAAACCTTAACGGCTTTTGAAGCAATTCGTGAGAAATTAGTCAACGGAACTTATAAAGAAATTGCGGAGCGCACTACAGTTGATGTTTCGTAAACTTTAAAGAAATAAATTCCTGATATGGGAATTATATAAAAAAATCCATTCGTTATACGAGTGGATTTTTTTTATTTGGGGTACTTTTATGATTCAAAACCAGTAAAATAAGAGTTATGAAAAAAGTAATAGTAATATCCATGATAATGTTCGCTGTTTTTATTTCCTGCAAGAAAACGACCGATACCGATCCGGTACAAATTGCACCGAGCCCACCAAAAGAAGCTGAAGTTACTGAACCGGCGGGAGATCAGTGTTATGCTTCAAGAACCCAAAATAGCGTTACCGAGATGAGTTTTAATGTAAATTCTCATCAGGAAGTAAATGGGAAATTGAGTTATAACCTATCAGGGAAAGATAAAAACGAAGGGACTTTGATTGGAAATATGAAAGGAGATACACTAATTGCAGATTATACTTTTATGTCTGAAGGCGTTTCTTCTGTCAGAGAAGTTGCGTTTTTGAAAAAGGACGGGACTTTTATAGAAGGCTACGGAGATGTAATGGAAGCAAATGGAAAGTTTTCTTTTAAAGATAAAAAACAATTAAAATTTGATCAGAAAAATGTCCTGACAAAAGTAGATTGTAAAGTAGAGTAAGTTCTGCTAGTATTAAAAATAAAAAAATCCATTCGTTATTGCGAATGGATTTTTTTATTGCGGTAAAACGGTTCGCTTTTGCAGAAGCGGAACGTTTTTAAAGATATTTTAAATACGTTTTTCTTTGGCAGTGTACTTTTGGGTCAAAGTTTTTCCAAAGTAAATGTATGGCCGTATTATCCGCTAACTCAGGAGTTCTGATGCAGTTCTGGATTCCTTTTTCTGAAAAAGTTTTATAGTATTCGTCAAAAATAATAGCGGTAACCCCTTTGTTTTGATATTCCGGATGAACTCCGATCAGGTAAAAAACGACATCCTTACTTTTTTTACGGGCTCTCAGTAAATGAATAAATCCAAACGGAAATAGTTTTCCTTTTGCTTTTTGTAAAGCCTGAGAGAAACTAGGCATTACAATACTAAAGGCAACCAGATTATCCTCTTTGTCAACCACAAATTTGATGTACTCCGGATTGATAAAACTGATGTATTTTTTTTTGAAGTATTCCTTCTGAACATCCGAAATTGCTACAAACGAAGCCAATTTGGCGTACGAATCATTAAACAAATCAAACATTTTGTCTACGTGCGGCATAATGTTTTTTGTTTTGGTAAAAGTCAGTGCGCGTAAGCCATATCTTTTCTTGATGAGTTCTTGTGCTTTAAGGAAGAATTCAGGTTTTACGTTTGAAAAAGGAAAGATGCTTTCGAGGTATTCTTTTTCAACCTGAAAACCCAATTGTTCAAAATGTGTGACATAATAGGGGTGGTTGTACCACGTAATCATGGTTCCCAACTGATCATAACCGTCCGTTAGGACTCCAACTTTGTCTAAATTCGAAAAACCCATTGGGCCTTCAACGTGTTCCAGATTGTGCTGTCTTCCTAATTCATACACTTTATCAAGCAGGGCTTTTGTAACTTCGATATCATCGATTGCATCAAACCATCCAAAACGAACTTTTCTTTTCTGCTGGTCATTCACTTCCGACCAATTGATAATGGCAGTAACTCGTCCTACGATCTCATTGCCTTTATAAGCCAGATAAAAATAGGCTTCGGCATTTTCAAAAGCAGGGTTTTTAGTTTTGTCAAAAGATTCCAGCTCATCTGCAATAATAGGCGGAACCCAATAAGGATTGTCTTTGTAGAGTGAAAACGGAAATTTGATATAGTCGGTTAGTTCCTTTTTGGTTATGGCTTCTTTAATTGTAATCATTAAGATTTTCTTTGTTAAGAATGTTGCTTTAAATTAGATCGTGTCATTTAAGAAACGAATATAGCCATCTTTGATTTAACAAAAAAGAATTGTGTAAAAAAAGCCCTGATTAATGGGTTTGAGAAGTCATTTGAAAGTATAACCGATGCGGAGGTGAAGGTCGGCGGTAGTGTCCGAAAAATTTTGATCCAGATAAAATATACGCCCAATTCCAATGCCTGCTTCATAATTGAAATTGGTATTTCCAATATTTCGCCTAATTCCCCATTTAGGAATTAGCGCAACTTGGTTGTGAACAAAGACATTGTCATGATTTGAAATAACAAACCAATTAGGGTGGTAGTCAATCCCTAAAGTAACAAAATTAGCGCTATTATTTGGTTTTATATTTTTAGCAGTCCGTTTATTGATGTTGTAATACCATCTTGGTTCTAGTTTAACAACAGGGACTAATGCATATGTAGTAGTACAGTCAGTACATCCGCGAAAACCACCATCAAAACCAATTTCGGTTCTTAGGCTTATTTGATTGAGTAGTCGATGTTCATGATTGAACCATATTCCCAGAAAGCCGGTTTGCAGGTTATAAATGTCTTTTTCTACACCTGTGTTTTGCGACGCAACAGACAAACAGCTAATAAGCAGTACCAGTAAAGTGTAATTTATTTTCGTCATGATTATTTAAATATTATTCCCAGCGAGATGCCAATACCTTTGAGATTATAGGAGCCATTAGTTTCAAATTCGGAAGTTTTAATTTGTTTTGATTTTTTAAAGACATCAACATAGAATGATGCTTTGTTATTTTCGGTGAAAATGTAGCCAACTCCTAATTTTGTAGTTACACCATATCCGGCAAAGGAATCAGACCATTTTATATTTTGGCCTGTTTGGATGTAAACAAAAGACCCGGTTTTGTTATTTTTGCTGGAGAAAGCCCTTAGGTCTACTATAAATGGGGTGGACAAGAAAGTTTTATCAATGTTCCAATCTAGATTAATGCCACCGGAAATAGAGAAAAAATCGAAAAACTTTATGCCATGGATTGTATTTATTTCAAAGCTTCCACCACTACTTTCTCTAGAGTCGTTTTTAGAGTATTTACTAAAATAATCTTCAGTGTTTTTAGCCAGCGAGAACGAGGTCATGTTGATGTACTGCATTTTTTTTTTGTTCCTGACCAAAAATGAAATTGCTCAGCAAAATAAATGTTATGATTATCGTTTTTTCTTTTTTCATATTTAGTCAATATTAATGTTAAATTTATTGCCATGCCACTCATTTCCTTTGCGCGCTGCACCTATTATTTTAACCCTAAAATGGGATTGTTTTACTATAATATCACATCCCATATCCGGTTTTAAGGACCAGCTAGAGCCGCCTGCGTTATCAAAGCAAAATGAAGCTCCATAGTCAAATGTTTTTTCTCTTACACCAATGTCGTATCCTTGTGATGAAACCGATTTTTGAACAATAATAGTCCCATTTTGAGGAAATTTTGCAGCAAATGTTCTGTTTGCTGGTGGGACTGCCGAGTTACCAAATGCAGTTTGCAGCTGTGATTTTGCGGTGTTATAAAGTTCGCCATAGAACCACTCATTAAGTTTACTAGCATTTAAATTGCTATTAATTCCATTTTGAATAAGATTGTCTAAACTACTTAATCCTGTTCCAAAGAATTCAAAAGTTAAATCGTCCTGAAAAATTTTAGGGAGACTAGTTAGATCCACATAAGATATCACAGGTTGTCCCCATTCATTATAGACGTTTATATTATTGGGTCCTGTGAAAAAAGCTCTTTTGCCATTCATGAAATAGACCCGTTCTTTGGTTTGATTATTTACAGCATTGTTTCCCAGAAGCTTATCTCGGTCGTATTCAAATTGAGCCGCTTCAACCACGAGTTTTATTTCATCGGTTGCTTCTACACGCCAAAAACCAGTCCAGCCTCTAAACTGATGAACACATTTAACTCCTAAATGGAATACAAGTAGATAGTCGTAATTAAAAGCCTTAGTCTTTACACGTCTTTTTCTTTCATATTTATCGATACATACATTGTTTTCTCCAAATAAGTTTGCAAATAGGTCACGATCAGGATCACAGCTATTTAATGTATTGAGAAAAGAATTGTTGTTGGGGTCACTTGAGGTTAAAGCTGCTGACTTAGCAGATTTAAAAGTTGATTTTGAATTTTTAGAGGGATTATTTGCAGGCCTGTAGTAAACAATTTGATTATTGTTTCCAATTGGAGTAGGCAAATTTTCCGGTAGTGATAAGACAAAATTTTCTTTAACTGTTTGTGAGGTCTTTATAAATGGATTTTCGGAGATGTTTTTTGATTTTAAAAAATCTTTAAGAGCTGTATATTTTGCTTTATCAGTAATAAATAATCCTACATCGGTGTATTTATATATTTCGTCACCTATTTGTATTTCTCCATCTGTATTTAGGTAGGCGGCAAAAAGATCGTCCCCAATGAGCTCGTCAACTGACTCAAAAGGATCTTTTTCTATGGCTGACTCAACTAAAGAATGGTCTGTAGCGCTTTTTACTGTTGTATTTCGAGGGGCTTGCAAGTTTAGTTTTTCCTTGTAGAGGTTAAACAGTATTTCTTCGTTTTTTTCTGTTACAATTGGTTTTAACGAAAGAAAAGAATTTCTGTATAAAGGTTCTACTAACTTGTTTATTTCTTGTTCTGGTAGATTTACATAGTTCTGATAGGATTGAACAAAAGCTTCTTTGGACTGAAAATAAAGTCTTCCGTTTCTTATCTCGATTTCATTTTGCATCAATTGCGTTTGATGGACGGAATCGTACTTTTCATTTTCACATGAAGAAAGAAAAGCAATTAATTGTAATGTAAACAGGGTAGATAAGAATTTTAATCTATCCCAATTGAATGGCGTGTAAGTTTTCATAGTGCAGATATTAATTCTGCTTCAAATATAATATTTTATTTATAATAAAATTATAAAATATACTTTTTTTCTTACTTTTTAAATGGTATCCAGATTTTTTTTTTAAAAAATAGGCAAACGAGGTAGGTTCGGTATATAATAATTTACGTAAGCTAATAGGAGGAAGAGTTTGTTTGTAGTTTAGAAAGGTGGTAGTATGCCAAAAGTGCTTAGGTCAACTATTTGATCTAAGCACTTTTGCTGTGGTAAAACTTGAAAATGGAATACTACAAAACTAAGGATAATTTTGTAGCAATGACGAGATGGATTTGAATTATTCGTATTTCGATTTGCGTTTTCGTTCTTTCGCCTGGTAATCTATTTCTCTTTGTTCCATTTTGTTGTCTTTATTCTTTTTGGCTCTTTCTTCTCGTTTAGATTGTAGTTGATTTTCTTTATAACTTCCGTCATAACGCCAGGAAACACCAACTCCTCCATAAAATATAGAAGGTGTGTTTTTAAAATTAGTACTTACGGATGCATCAACCTGAAGGTTCGGATTAATAAGGTAAGCTGCTCCCCCGCGAGCAATGGCATCGCTGTATAAATCGCTTTTATAACCCTGATTTTCGACAAAACCGGACCATTTATCGTTAAACCCGTGTGTAAGTGTAAGCACATATCCGTAGCTCGGGTAGTCTGTTGAAATATAATCGGCAATAATATTGGTTACAAAAACCCATTTTCCGCCACCAAAAAGGTTTTGAGTGATCAACATCACTTTTGGAGAAATACTGCCTTCTACGGAGGAGTATGACGAATGCGAGCCAAAAGCATAAGGATTGTCAGCGCCCACAAAATTGGCTCCTGCAAAAACAGAAACAGCAGGGATTAACTCGTGCCAGTTAAAGCTGTGATTAGCTTTGTAACTGTAGATGTTAGCTTCTTTTTTGTAATTTTTATAGGGATCGTAAATCAGATATTTGGCTCCTAAAACCGTTTGTTTGAAATTGTTTTTTTTGTAGCTTGTATAGGGAGTGTCAAAATTCGCCATTTGGTATTGCAAATCCACAATAAACTCCAGTTTTTCTAAAAAGGCCCCGTAACGAATCGTCAGATCGGTACCAAAACCACTTGCATCATAATCGAGCAGATTGTGTTTTTCTTTGATGCCATACACACCAAGTTCTGCCTGTATAACTGATTTTCCAACCGCATAAGCAGACATCGTTTCACCCGGACGGTTTGAATTGATGACGTCAGTATACTGCGCGAAAAATAATTGTGGGAATAAACAAAGAGCTGCAATAAAAAAGTTTTTATTTTTTAACATACACGTGTTTTTGAATTAAAAAGTAATAACGCATTTCAAATGTACTATATTTTATTATTTATTTAAGATTGATATTTTAATTTTAAACAATGGATTTATTAATTTTGGAAAAAAATTATATGATCATGCAAGAAGCATCTTTTGTAAATCTGTTTAAAACGATAATGTGGATCATTGCGTTTTATTATATTTTTAAATTTTTAGCACGAATCTTTTTACCGGTATTGGTGAAGAAAGCAGTGGAAAAAGCTGGGGAGAATTTTCAGAGACAACAACAATATAGTCAGGATAATACATGGCAAAAAACACGTACGAACAATGATGAAATTATTATTGATACAGCCAATGTAAAAAAATCCCGCGAAACCAAAAAGGTTGGCGATTATGTTGATTACGAAGAAATAGATTAAATTTGTGACCTAGATTTATAGGATTCATCATTTAACCCAAACCAGCCTAAATTGAAAATAGTAAATAAGTTCTATCCGCATGCCCTTGTTATCCTGGGCTTTATCCTCGTTTCTTTAATTTATTTTTATCCAGTTTTACAAGGAAAACAAATTTTCCAGTCGGATATTGCTCAATATACCGGAATGGCTAAAGAGCAAAACGATTTTAGAGCAGCAGAACATGCTGAACCTTATTGGACCAATTCTGCGTTTGGAGGTATGCCAACCTATCAGTTAGGAGCTAATTATCCAAATGATTTTGTAGGGAAATTAGACGATGCTTTACGTTTTCTGCCTCGTCCTGCCGATTACTTATTTCTGTATTTCTTAGGATTTTACGGTTTGCTGTTAGTTTTAAAAACAGATCCCTTAAAAGCATTTATCGGGGCGCTTGCCTTTGGTTTTTCGACTTACCTAATTATCATTCTTGGCGTTGGACATAATGCAAAAGCGCATGCCATTGCTTATATGCCGCTTGTTATTGCCGGATTTATAATGGTTTTTCAGAAAAAGTACATATGGGGAGGTTTGCTCACCATGTTTGCGGTTGCATTAGAAGTTAATGCCAACCACTTTCAAATGACTTATTATTTATTGATCTTCTTATTGATCCTTTCTGCTTATTTTGCGTTTACTTTCATTAAAGAAAAAGAATTTAAACCACTTTTAACCGCAATGGGTGTTTTGGCTGTGGCCGGAATTTTTGCAATTGGTGCCAATGCTACTAATTTGTTGGCGACCAGCGAATATGCTAAGTTTAGTACCCGTAGTAACAGCGAATTGACCTTCAATCCTGACGGTTCTAAAAAGACGAATGAAAATGCTTTGAGCCGTGAATACATTACAGAGTACAGTTACGGAATTGCGGAGAGCTTTAACCTAATCGCACCAAGACTTTTTGGTGGTTCTAATCATGAAAATGTAGGGACAGACAGCCGTATGTATTCGTTTATGATAGAGCAGGGAGTACCTTCTGAACAAGCACAGGATTTTGTGTCCGGAATGCCAACGTATTGGGGAGATCAGCCTATTGTTGCAGCGCCTGCCTATATTGGGGTTGTGGTTTTCTTTTTGGCCGTTTTAGCGCTGTTTATTGATGATCGAAAAATAAAATACGTATTTCTTACCGGAGCATTATTTTCATTAGTACTCTCCTGGGGAAAAAACTTTTCATTTTTGACAGACTTTTTTATCGATTACGTTCCAATGTATGATAAGTTTAGAGCAGTGTCATCGATTCAGGTTATTCTTGAATTGTGTTTCCCTGTTTTGGCTGTTATGGGATTGCAATCGTTTTTTAAAGCCAAAGAAGAGCCTAAATTGCAGCAAAAAGCATTGGTACAAACGGGAGTTTTTGGATTAGGCGTTATTGTGATTTTGGTTTTCGCTAAAAGCATGTTTCATTTTACAGGAAGCAGTGATAATTATTTCTTAGAAAGTTACGGACCTGCTTTTGTAGATGCCTTGAAAGAAGATAGAAAGAGTTTGTATTCTGCCGATTTATTAAGATCAGGCTTTTTTATAGTGGTTACTTTTGGAATCTTGTGGTTGTTCATTAAGAATAAATTAGCTCAAAATACGACTTTGATTATCGTTGGTCTTTTAATGATTTTTGACTTGTTTTTTGTGGATAAAAAATATGTTTCGGCTAAAGATTTTGTGAGTCCGGTACAAATTGCAGCGCCATTTCAGGAAACACCATCTGATGCTCAGATTTTAAAAGATACGACACATTATAGGGTTTTTGAAGTAAACGGTAATATGTCCAGTGCACGTGCTTCTTACTTCCACCACTCGCTGGGAGGATATCATGCTGCAAAACCAAGAAGAATACAGCAGTTGTTTGATTATCAGATAGCCAAAAACAATGTCGAAGTTTTAGACATGTTAAATGTAAAATACATTATTCAAACGGATAAAGAAGGAAAAGAATTCCCGACAATAAATCCAAATGCAAACGGAAATGCCTGGTTTGTAAGTACTGTAAAATTGGTAAACAAGCCAGATGATGTAATGAAAGCGCTGGATCATATTGATACTAAAACGGTGGCAGTTTTCAATGTTCACGAACATGAAAGCAAATTTGAAAATGCCCGAATGAAAAAGCAATGGGATACCACAGGAACCATTCAGGTAGTGCAGTACAAACCTAATTATATCAAATATAAATCGAATAACGGAAAAGACGGTTTGGCTGTTTTTTCTGAGATCTATTACAAAAATGGGTGGAATGCCTATATTGATGGCCAATTGACCAATCACTTTCCGGTTGATTATGTTTTGAGAGCTATGGAAATTCCGGGCGGTCAACATACAATCGAATTTAAATTTGAACCTGAGGTTGTAAAAACAGGAAGCAGAATTGCATTGGCAAGTTCAATTGGAATCTTACTGCTTTTAATTGCAGGAGTTTATTTCGAAAGAAAGAAGTCAAAGTAATCAGTACCTCATTTAAGAATGTTATCGAAAACTACTAAGGTTATTGTTTTCATTTTATTAGATTTAGCGGTATTTGTTTTCTGCGGTATTTTTATGATGGGATATGATGACTTTTATGAAGAAAGTCAAGGTGAATACTTTAGTTTATCAAGTATGGAAACTAAATTTAAAGTAGTCTGGATTTTTTTAAGTTTTTGGCAAGTCTTAAATTGTTTTCTTTTGCTTTATGTTTTATTTAAGGCATATAAGAAATTTGTTTTAAGATAATCTTACTTTAATAACGGAGATACGCTAAAATAATTAAAAGATCTTTGTGAAACTTGGTGAAAACTTGGTGAAACTTTGTGAAACCGAAAAAAAATTAATGGAACAAAAAAAACTCTTAATCATTACTTATTATTTTCCACCGGCTGGAGGCCCTGGTGTACAGCGTTGGTTAAAATTTGTAAAGTACTTACCGGAATTTGGTATTCAGCCAATTGTTTATGTTCCTGAAAATCCAACTTATCCAATTGTAGATGAAGGATTGGTAAGTCAGATTTCGGATAAAGTAATTGTTCTTAAAAATAAAATATGGGAACCTTATCAACTGGCTTCTGTTTTTTCAAAAAACAAAACCAAGAAAATTAGTTCCGGAATCTTTCCACACAAGAAAAAACAAACCTTCTTAGATAAAACCTTTCTTTGGGTAAGAGGGAATTTATTTATTCCGGATGCCCGTGTTTTCTGGGTAAAACCTTCTGTGGCTTATCTCGAAAAATACATCAAAGAAAATAATATAGATACCATTGTCACTTCAGGGCCACCGCACAGTTTGCATTTAATAGGTTTGGAATTAAAAGAAAAACTAAATGTAAAATGGTTTGCTGATTTCCGTGATCCCTGGACTACAATTGGTTACCACAAGGCATTGCGCTTGTCTGATTATGCTGCTAAAAAACATAAAAATCTCGAGCATAAAGTACTGAACAGTGCTGATAGCATTATTGTTACGAGTAAAACTACAAAAACAGAGTTTGAAGCCATCACCAATAAGCCAATTTCGGTGATTACAAACGGTTATGATATCGAAAATGTGGAGAAACAGACTTTGGATTTCAAGTTTACTTTGGCGCACATTGGATCTTTCCTATCCGATAGAAACCCTCGATTTTTATGGGAATGTCTGGTAGAATTACTTCAGGAAATTCCGGATTTTAAAACACATTTAGAAATCAAATTGATCGGAGCAGTTAGTCAGGAAGTATTAGATGCTATTGCTGAGTTTAATTTGAATGCTTATCTGAATCTTTTGGGGTATGTTTCGCATCATGAGGCAATTGCCCATCAAAAGAAATCACAGGTTTTGCTTTTAATCGAGATTAATTCGGAAGATACTAAAAGTATAATTCCGGGTAAATTATTCGAATATATGGTGTCTAACCGCCCAATAGTAGCCATAGGGCCTCAGGGTTCCGA
>JAHEZJ010000042.1 GCA_023251135.1 Flavobacterium sp.
TTTGATGGATATCAACCCGGAATTAAAATTAACCAGAGTACAGGAATTTTTATCTCCCGAAAGAGCTTTCGAAATTGTCTCTCCTGATTTTGATTATGTTTTGGATTGCATCGACAGTATCACCCCAAAATTAAACCTGATCATTGCCGCCAAACGCAAAAGAGTAAAAATCATCAGCAGTATGGGTGCAGGTGGAAAAATGCTGGCGTCTAAAGTAAAAGTGACCGATATTTCTAAAACAATAAACTGTTATTTTTCAAAAACAATTAGAAAGCGTTTAAAAGCAGAAAAAATAAACAAACTCAAAGTCGTTTTCTCTTCTGAAATTCAGGACGAAAAAAGTCTGAAATTAACAGACGGAAAAAACTTCAAAAAGTCATTCTACGGAACCAACAGTTATATGCCGGGCTTGTTTGGTTTGCATGTTGCAGAAGCGGTGATCCGTCATTTGCTTAAGAAGGAGTAGGGAAGGTGCTAAGATACTAAGGTTCTGAGGCACTAAGTTTTAAATGCTAATAAACTCAGAACCTTAGCAACTCAGCATCTCAGTACCTTTAAAAAAAAACTTAAAACCTTAGCCTCTCAGAACCTTAGTAACTAAAAAGAAATGATAAAAACAGTAATTTTTGATATGGATGGTGTAATTGTAGACACTGAACCCGTACATCGTTATGCCTATTACAAACAATTCTCTGAACTAAATATAAACGTAACAGAAGAAATGTATACTTCGTTTACCGGATTTTCGACACGAAATACGTTTCAGACTTTAAAAGGACTTTTTCCTGAGATTGAGCACGAAGTAGAAGATTTAATTCAGCGAAAAAGAAGCATTTTTAATGATGCTTTTGATACCAAAGAAGATTTGTATCTGTTGGAAGGTGTTGAAGATTTGATCAAAGATTTGCATGCAAACGGAATACAGCTCATTTTGGCTTCATCGGCTTCCAAAGTAACAATCGAACGTGTGTTTACGAGGTTTAATTTGCATCAGTATTTTACCGACATCGTAAGTGGTGAAGATTTTCCACAATCCAAGCCAAATCCGGCTATTTTTGTGCACGCAGCTTCGCTATCCAAAGCTCCAAAAGAAAACTGTATCATCATCGAAGACAGTACAAACGGAGTAAAAGCAGCCAAGGGAGCAGGTGTTTTTTGTGTGGGTTATAACAGTCATCATTCAAAACTTCAGGATTTATCAGATGCCGATTTGATTATCAACCACTTTCACGAATTAAATGCGCAAAAAATATCGCAGTTAAACGGTTGAATTAAGTTAAATTTAACATTTGTTCGCTAATTGAATTTGTAAATTTGAGGGAACAAAATAAACTAAGAAAATGAAAAAACTACTTATTGCATTGGCCATCGTTTTGGCTCCTTTTGCTTCAGAAGCACAAATAAAAACGCCACAGGCGAGTCCGAAAGGATACATCAAGCAAACAGTTGGTCTGACTGATGTTGAAGTTACGTATTCAAGACCAGGTGCCAGAGGCAGAGCCGTATTTGGAAATTTAGTTCCGTTTGGAAAATTATGGAGAACCGGAGCTAACGAAAACACGATCATTAACTTTAGTGATGATGTAGTGATTGACGGAAAAACTTTGAAAAAAGGGAAATATGCAATTTATACCATTCCTAAAATCGAAAGCTGGGAAGTTATTTTTTACCTTTCTACTGACAACTGGGGATTACCTGAAAACTGGAGCGACTCTTACGTAGCTTTGAGAACTACGGTAAAAGAAGATGCATTGCCAACTCCTGTAGAGACTTTTACTATCGGAATTAATGGTTTAGATCCAAATTACGGTTATTTAGAAATGTCTTGGGAAAATTCTCATGTAGCGTTAAAATTCGAGGTGCCAACTGCAAAAATCGCAACGGCAAGCATTGATAAAGTTTTAGGTGGACCAAGTTCAAACGACTATTTCTCAGCTGCTACTTATTTGTTTCAGGCTAACGGAAATATCGAAACAGCCAGAACTTATGTAGACAAATCATTAGATTTAAGCGCTGATAAACCTTACTACATCTTAAGATTAAAATCGCAAATTCAGGCGAAACAAGGAGATAAAAAAGGAGCTATAGAAACAGCAAAAGCTTCTTTGGCTGCTGCTGAAGTTGCTAAAAATCAGGATTACGTAAAATTGAATAAAGATAGTATCGCTGAGTGGAGCAGATAATGATTTATTAAATTCCAAAATCTAAAATTCCAAATTCCAATGTTCAATTGGAATTTGGAATTTTTTTTTGAAAATACGTGCCTAGTAGACAGAACATGCACGAGTGGGAGGGCATTAAAAGGTAATTATAAAAAATAGGTAGACAGACTGGTCTGTTTTTGTAAAAAATGCATATATTTGTACTTTCAAACAAACTATATACATGCAACCCAAAGAACGAATTTTAGATAAAGCTTCTGTTTTGTTTCATACCCAGGGATATAATTCGACCGGGATAAATCAGATCATTGAAGAAGCGAAAGTAGCAAAGGCAAGTTTCTATCAGCATTTTAAATCAAAAGAAGACTTGGGTGTTGCTTTTTTAAACCAGCGACATGAGTATTGGTTTGATCAACTGGAAAGTTTCACATTAGATAAAAAAGATACCAAGCTAAAGATTTTGGCTTCTTTTGATTTTTTGATCTTTATGAATCAAAAAGAAAACTTTAGGGGGTGTAGTTTTCTGAACCTGCTTTCGGAAATACCGGCAGACAATGTAAAAATGCTTACCGTAATTCAAAATCATAAATCAGATTTGCAAAAGTATTTCGAAAGAGGTATTGACAATGAGCTTGTCGCAACGCATGTTTATCTGCTTTTTGAAAGCTGTATTATCGAAAGTCAGCTTTTTAAATCCAATCAGCTTATAGAACAATCCAAAAAAATAATTCAAACTTTAATTTTATAGTTATGGAACAGAAGTTACCATTGCCGCCTTTCACTTACGAAACGGCTTTAGAAAAAATTCAATTGGCTGAAGATGCCTGGAACAGTCAGGATCCTGAACGTGTTTCGAAAGCCTATACGGTTGACAGCGAATGGCGCAACAGAGATCAGTTTGTAAACGGCAGAGAAGCAATCGTTGAGTTTTTAACCCGAAAATGGGAGAAAGAAAGGCATTACAAACTTAAAAAAGAATATTGGGCACATACTGAAAACAGAATTGCAGTGCGATTTGAATACGAGTATCAGAAGGCGGACGGAAACTGGTTCAGAGCATATGGAAATGAAAACTGGGAATTTGATACCAATGGACTGATGCAAAAGAGATTTGCAAGTATCAATGATTTGCCCATTAAGGAAGAGGACAGGAAATTGAAGTAACAGATAGCCTTAGTTTTAGTATTGACAGATATACTTTGGCTTTACTTTGCACGCGGATTTTGCGGATTCGTTTCACGAAAACGCTGATTAACACGGATCTTTTCAATTTGTACCCTTGTATAAAATGGAACTAGCTCCGAAGGAGCGGAATATCTATAGCGCAATTATCCTCCACAACAAAAAAACTCCGGAGGAGTGTCATAATTTATAAAAGGAGAATGTCGGTTAAAAAAAAGAGATCTGCAAAAATCCGCGTTTTCGTGAAACGAATCCGCAAAATCCGCGTAGGATATCCTCAACATTTTTGGTACAACACCGATTCAACTAGTTTAAACTTGGCGGCTCCGGAATTTTGATGCTTTTTTTGATTTTTTTGACAATCAGCAAGTAAAAAGTAATTCCGCCCAGAATAATCAGTAAGGCAATCTGAAGTTGCCCAAGGCTATTGTTTTTACTGTACATGGCGTTTGCACCTGCCAGTTTTGCTTTTCCTTCCTGAATTTGTATTTGCGACAGGGCTTCTAGAGTTTTTAGCGCCTGATCGCTCGAAACGGCAATTTTGTTCCAGTTTTTGTTCGCTACCTGATTGTTTATTTCTTTGCAGGAACTTAAAAAAGCGTCAAAATATTGTTTTTCGGTATTGGTTAAAACCGTTTTGGCATACAAATCATCAATAGTGTGAATGACGTTTAGGGTCTGAATAATCTCGTCTTTTTTGATCGTATCGCTCAAATCCAGCTTTTCGGCTTCCGCTTTTATAAAATGCAGCTCTTTAGAATATTGAAAAATGTAATGCGCCACAACCAAACGGTCCTTGTAAATCGCGTTAATATTTGCATTTACATTTTTTGAATTTTGAAGTGTATTGAAATTCCCCAGTAGAATCAGAAGCATTACAATCAATAAAATAAAGGCAGCTTTGGTTTTATTGCTGTATTTTTTAAGGTCTTTCATAGTGCTTATTTAAGGGGTAACTTTTTCAAAGATAGAGAATTTGTAAAGAATTCCCAGTCTTTTAAAAACTCAAATATAAGACCGTATATTTGAATTTGATGGTTTGTTTTTTTGTAGCTATTCCTGCTGTCCGCTGTATCTTTTGTATCCGCCGCGGCGGACACAAAAGGATGCCGCTTCCATCAGGGCTAAGTCATCCCGATCCAAAAAAAAATGTTTGGATAAACTAATCTTTATCCAAACATTTTTTTTAATACTTATTTCTTTTGCTTCAATTGAAACACATTTCCTTCAGGATCTTCTCCATCACAGAGCCAGTAATCGTAAGTATCAAAAGTGCTTACTTCGCGCATCATTACATCTTGATCCAAAAATACTTGTCTTAGCGCATGAATGTCTTCATTAATTTCAAAAACGATTTTGGTGTTATTGTCAAATTTATAACCGGATTTAATTTGAGCTAAATAGGGAGCTCCAATTTTATGAAGTCCGATTTTAGCGTTGCCTGCATTCAAAAGCACCCATTCTGCTTCGTATTCTTCCAGTATTTCAAAACCAAAAATTGTAGTGTAAAAAGATTTTAATCGGTTTACATTCTGAACAAATAGGACAATGGTATCTAAATTCAGTTTCATTTTTTTTGGTTTTAAATTAAATTATTCCAAAACCACCTCCTCAGCATCGGGCTCGTTTCTAAAAAAGGCAAACTGCATGAAGAGTGCGAGGACAATGGTTAAAATGGCTCCGATAAAATTCAGCCACAAATACCCCAGTTTTTCCTGACCGCTTGGGTAAATAGCAATCATAAAATAATAGATGATAAATATGGTGATCTGACTAATAATCGCACTATAAAACATGGCTTTGGCCTTTACACGGCGTAGGTAAAAACCAACCAGGAAGATTCCCAAAACCGTTCCATAGAAAATAGATCCGATAATATTAACCAATTGAATTAAGTTTTCGAACAAGGTTCCCACACAGGCAAAGAGTATCGCTACGATTCCCCAGAATAAGGTAAAAAACTTAGTCGCATTCAGATAATGTTTTTCAGACTTTTCGGTCTTCAAATTTCGTTTGTAAATATCGATAGCTGTTGTAGAGGCTAAGGCATTTAATCCGGAAGCTGTTGAAGACATGGCAGCCGAAAGAATTACAGCCAGTAATAAACCAATAAGCCCTTTTGGCAAATAATGCAATATAAAGTGGAAAAAGACATAATCTTTGTCGTTGGTTTCACTATTGCTGTCTGCTTTCGAAATGATCTCTTTGGCACGGTCTCTCAGGTCTTTTTCTTTATTCGATAAAGTAACCAGTTCTTTTCGTAAAATCGGATTGTCGAAATCCTGATTCAACTGGTCGATGTACAACAGATTAATCACTTTTTTATCTTCTGAAAGATTACTTAGTTTTTTCTCCAGAGCATGATATTCTTCTTTATAAGCCGACTTTTCAATCACAATTTTATTGTTGGGATTGAAGTTTAAAGGAACGGGATTGAACTGAAAAAAGACAAAAACCATCACTCCTGTTAACAGGATGAAGAATTGCATAGGTACTTTTAAAAGTCCGTTCATGATAAGCCCCATTTGGCTTTCGCGAACTGATTTTCCGGATAAATAACGACCCACCTGTGACTGATCGGTTCCGAAATAGGCAAGTGCCAGGAAAAAACCACCTGTGATTCCACTCCAAAAAGTATATTTTTCCTCAGGATTAAAAGAGAAATCTACAATATTCATTTTGTCATTGGCACCGGCAATATGCAGGGCACTTGTAAAAGTCATATCGTTTGGCAGGTAGTGTAGAATTAGGAAAAAAGTAATAAACATTCCCGACATGATCACAAACATTTGTTGTTTCTGCGTTACATTTACTGCTTTTGTTCCTCCTGAGAAGGTATAGATAATAACCAGTAGACCAATCACGATGTTCATTATCGTTAAATTCCATCCCAAAAGAGCCGAAAGGATGATCGCCGGAGCGTAAATGGTTAATCCGGTTCCTAAACCTCGCTGTACCAAAAATAAGATCGCAGCTAAAGAACGGGTTTTTAAATCGAAGCGTTTTTCGAGAAATTCGTAAGCTGTATATACTTTGTTTTTATGGTACAAGGGGATAAAAGTCACACAAATCACAATCATGGCAATCGGCAACCCAAAATAGAATTGTATAAAACCCATTCCGTCATGATAAGCTTGTCCGGGAGTTGACAAAAAGGTAATGGCACTGGCCTGAGTTGCCATAACCGAAAGACCAACAGTATACCACGGAGTTTCGTTGTTTCCGAGAATAAAATCCTCGACGTTTTTACTTCCTTTGGTTTTCCAAGAGCCGTACCCAACAATAAATAAAAGAGTAACAATCAGTACGATCCAATCAAATAGTTGCATAGGTTATGAGTATAATTTCATGATTAAGAAAAAAATCAAAATGTAAATGGCATTGGCTACCAAAACGTAGGTGTAGCTTTTTTTCCATTTTTTTATTTTTTTAGCTTCCATAATTGGGAATGTTTTATTTTTTTAATTCTTGTTTAGGAGCTTCTATGGGCTGTTTTAATGAAATCATATTTGATAGCAGTCGATAAGCACCGGCAACACCTTCGGGCAATTCTCTAAAGAAGCTTAGACCGGTGTAAATATAGTATCCTTTTCCGTAGGGAGCTACCAATAAAGCACCATTTTTAGCCGATTCGCCTTTATCGTGCGAAGAGAGAATAGGAGTGAAGGCAGGATCATACTGATCCGGATAATACAAACCTTGTTCTTGTTTCCAGCCTTCAAAATCTTTAGTGCTGATTTTGTTTGGCGTGTTTAAAATGGGATGGTTGGGCGCCAGAAAAGTAATTTTAGCATTTTCTTCTGTAACGCGATCGTTGGATATTTTTAATGGATAAGGAGCAATCTGATCGGTAACGGTTTGGCCGTATGTATTGTACTGTACGATCATGTTTTTACCGCTTTTCACAAAGTTAAAAAGGATGTTTTGTTTGTGCGCCAGAGCATTTACGGTATTGTAGGCACGTACTCCGGTCATCACCACGTTGAAGGAATCCAGTTTTTCAGGCGTGATTTCTTCCGGTTTAATGACTGTCACTTTGTAGCCCATCTGTGCCAAACTTTCCGGCACTTCGTCACCAGCGCCCATAATGTAGGCGATGGAGTCACCATTTGTTTTTAACTCAATTCGAATACATTTTGACTCTGCAGGTTTTAAGACCATCTGTTTGGTAATATGACTGTAATCAATAATAGTCTGGTCTTTGTCAAAACGTTTGTTGTCGACAATAGCGATGCTTTTCGCAACGGCTTCCTCCGGATTTACAGGAGGCGTAACTTCAAAATAAAAGATCTGCTCGTTTCCTTTTTTCTCCAGGGTGAAAGGAATTTCTTTTGGAGAAACGCTCCAGCTTTTTGGTAATTCCAATTGTAAATTTCCTTTGATGCCGTCTTTTCCGGCACGTACTTTTACCGGAACCAGCTTGCTTTGTGTGCTTCCAAAAATTAAAACTTTTTCGAGAATTGAAGTCGTAACTTCGGGAACGATGTCCAGAAAATTATACATTTCGCCTTTTACACCGTCGTTATATTTGTAAATGACAGTACGTTCAAACGGAATTTCTACTCCATTGATTTTAACATTAAAAACAACTTTTACTTGTCTGATGATATCAGGAATCCCAATGTTTTCCTGATTGGAAACGGTATACATTCCTTCAGTTGCTTTTTCTTTTAACCAATAGGGCTGCGTATATTCCAGTGTATTGGGAAGCTGAAGGGGCAAACTTATTTTTTGATCCTTATTGTTTTTCAGTAGTATGTTTTGTGGTGTGTTTTTTTGGTCCGGCAGCGAAGTTACGCTGCTCAGCTGCATATCAATCGAAGATCGGTTAATGGCTTCCAGGGTTACTTTTATGTTGCTTCCGGGTGTTGCCTCCTGTTCGATGGCGGCAGCTTCGAGATACAATCCGGTGCAGGAAGCGATAATGTTTTTAAGGGCAGCCGATTTTACGGTTTTCCAATGATCGTCTTCCAATGCCTCAATCATAGCATAAGCTTTAACCAGATCCGGAATACTGGCCGATGGATTGCTGAAATTGTATTTGGCGATAATGGAAGAGATGAGATCTCCAACAGGTTTACCATTTTTAACACGATTCCACGAAGTATCAATTCCTTCAAATAAATTAGCTTCTGTAGGACGATCTCCGTTAATAAGCTCTAAGAATTCTGTTTCATCCCCACGGGCTCCGGTACTTCCAAAACCTTGTGATTGGTGACGGCTGCGGCTTAAAGCAGCTATTTCCTGATTTGATTTCCCAATTCCCGGATAATAAACCCCGGTTTCCAATTGAACAAAATTTGATTTATTGGCTGCGTTAAATCGCTCCTGGCTTCCGTAAAACCACCAGGATGTATTAAAAAACTGGCGTTTAACCTGCCACGGCTTTACATATTTTAATTGTTCGGGATATATTTTCGGATCGTTTGTGAGCTTAAAACTTTCCACACTTAACATCGCCGAGGAGGTGTGATGCCCGTGTGTGGTACCCGGTGAGCGATGATCGAATCGGTTGATGATCACATCGGGTTGAAATTTTCGGATCGTCCACACCATATCCGCCAGTACTTTGTCTTTATTCCAGATTTCTAAAGTTTCATCAGGGGTTTTAGAATACCCAAAATCATTTGCACGGGAGAAAAACTGCTCGCCACCATCAATTTTTCGGGCTTCAATTAACTCCTGAGTTCTGATAACTCCCAATAATTCACGCAATTGCGGTCCGATTAAATTTTGCCCTCCATCGCCACGTGTTAAGGACAGATAACCTGTTCGGGCGTTTACTTCGTTGGCCATATAGGAAATTAAACGGGTATTTTCGTCATCCGGATGTGCCGCGATGTACAATACGGACCCCAAAAAGTTTAATTTTTTAATTTGATTGTAAATTTCGACAGAACTTGGTTTTTGTGGTTGTTGTGCAAAAGATAGCGTAGTACCTAATAAAAAAAGAAGAAGAACTTGTATCTGAATTTTTCGCATAGTGTGGTTAGGTGTTTTTTGATAGAAGTTCAAAAATACTAATTAAATTATTGTACAGTATTTAAATGAAATGTTAATGTTTGGTTATTGATTTCCTTTTTTAAGAAAATTAACTCCAAAAAAAAGCTGCCAGATTTAATCTGACAGCTTTAAAGAAAATTGATCTAACACCTTAGATCATGTGGTATTTCTTAGGATTACAGCACTTATTTCAACTTGTTTTCTGTGTCTTTATAGTTTCCTGTAATGGTGACATTACTGTTCTTCGTTACTTTTCCATAAATCGTAATAGAAGAATTATTTCCTGTGAAATGGATCTTCGCACCGCTATTTAATCGTAAATCTCCCCAAATCACTACAGTACCTTCAATTTGTAATACGGCGTTACTGTTAATGATAAATTCTGTTGGGTTAGACTGTTGGTATTTCCCCTGAGACAGCGTTCCGCTCATATTGAAAGTTCCTCCGCTATTTAAAGTCAGACTATTTTGAATGGTAATCGAACCACAATGGGTTAATACTGCTCCCGAATTAACAATAGCAGTGTTAATGGCTGTCGCACCCGAATAAGATTTCACTTCATTTGAATTTAAAATCAGGTTTTGTCCCTGATTGTAAGTTCCGTATCCGGTACATCCCGCGAAAGTTGTATTTGGTTTTTCCATCTTGATGATTTTCAAACCACCTTTTCCGCTAGCCACATAAATAAAATCACCGCTGGATTTTACATAGTTGGATGAACCTAAGATATCAACGGTTCCCAGTAAACTTAGTTGTGAACCTGTTTTGTATACATTTAAACCTGCAGCACCATTGGCTACAAAGGCATATCCGTCATTTACAGATACGGCATTGGTTACATTTTCTTCACCGGCAGTTGCAAGTGAGATGGTTTGCAGTTTAGAACCGCTGTTAAGGTCGTAAACACCTAAACCGTTATATCCTTCTGATACTAATAATTTGGTACCATCAAAATCCATTGTTCTTTTTGCAGCTTTTACATCTGTTGTGGTTGTAAAGCTTTTTTGCAGATTAAGGGTAGATTCATTGTAAACATTTACTCCTTTTGTACCGCTCAAAGTCACAACTTTATCTCCGCTGATCGCTACCGAACGTAAATCTTCTATTGCAACTTTGCCTGAAACCGCTTTGGAAGCCGTATTGATTTTAAATAAACTTCCCTTATCTCCTGTTACGGCAAAATAAGAGCCAGAATTTGAAGCAATGTCAGTAGTTACTTGACCTTCAATATTAGTTATGGTATATTTATCAGTCAGCATACCTGAATTTAACGTCATGTTAATTACAACAGCCGGACTTGTTAGTGTCGGATTTTTATCCACATCTGCCGCAGCGCCAATAATCAAACTGCCATTGGAATAGGTTAGTGATGTAATATCAGTGTTTGCGATCAATGCAGAAGTAATCAGTTTTGGTTTGTACGGATCAGAGACATCGATAACATCAATAGCTCCCGAATAGGCTTCACCACTCATGGTGTAAGCAACATATGCATAGTTTCCGTTTACCGCTACATGATTGGCCTGTAACGTTCTTCCGTTGTTATCTTTTGGTGGATTGATCTCGGCAATTTGTACTAATGGTAAATCAGTCGTAGAAGATGGACTGCTTTTTGAAAATTTACCTGTTGATGCAGAGGAACCAGTGATGGAGATTACTCCCGAATTGGTGTAATCAAGTCTCTTGCTTAAAGCGGCAACATCACTAATAATTTCGATGTTGTTATTTTTAGCCTGATCATTCGTAGCGGAGTCTTCGTGATTGGTACAAAATGTAAAAAGGGACAACGTTACTAATGAAAATAAATAAACTCTCTTCTTCATAAACTCTGTTTTATTAGTTTAAATTTCGTGCAAAATTACGATTATTTAAAACATTTTTAAAAACGGTTAGGAATACTTTAACTTTTTCAATCGTTTTAGTGATTATTTTTAAATTATCTTCAATAAATTAACTTTTTCCTTATTTAGTATGCATGCATAAAAAAAGAGTATCATGATTTTGATACTCTTTTGTGTTGAAAATTAATGATTTAGCAAATATTAGCCTCTTCTGCGGCCGTAGTGACCATCGTGATCATCATGATCGTCATCGTCATCATCGTCTCTGTCGTGTTTGTTACGCTTTTTATCATAGTGTTTATGGTTTCTGCGCTCGTAACGATCGTCATTATATCCATAAGCTGGTCTCGGTTTGTAACATCTTTGAGGTGCACCATGATATCCTTTGTAATACTTTACTCTATGGCGATCAAAGTAAGTATAAGGTGTTCTGCCGTGATAATCGTTTAAAACTACTTTGTAACCTCCGTACAAATCATAATTTCTGTATTGTCTTGGTAAGTAATTTGTTCTAACCCATCTTCCTCCTCCAAAATAGATAAACTGGGAAGCTCTTACATCATAATAAGCTTCGATGTCGGGTAAGTAATAATACTCCATTTCTGCATATCCTGCAGGTCCCCAAGCCGGAGGTGCTCCGATGTTAACATTTATAGATACCTGCGCTTGCGTGGCATTTGCAACCAGGAGAAATAATCCTGCGATTGCTAATTTTATTGTTTTCATTTTTCTAATTTTAAAGTTATGGTTGATCCTGTCTAGGTATATTCATATACTGTGCCAAAAATTAAAGCACTATGCATTTCATCGGATAAATTATGCATTTTAACGATTTTGCAAAACAAGAAAGTTTGCTAATCTTTTGGTAGTGAAGTGGTTTTGTGTTTTTTTGTTTTTTAAAAAAAAAGTGAAATAAAATGTATTTCCATTATTTGTATTCCACAACCCTTGGTTTGGCCAGCTCAAAGTTTTGCAAACCAAAATCACTGGTCTCAAAAGTATTGGTTTTAAAAACACTATCTCCCTGATAAGGAATGGTGGGGTAGTAGGAGAGCGAAAGCTGAAAGGAACTGAATACCAGATAATCATTACTGATCAGCAAACCTAAAGTCACTTTCTGGTAGCCTTTATTTCTTCCTATAGCATCATTTGGATTTCCGAGTACCGCAACCGAGTAATTAAAGAACGGATTTAGACGAAATCCCCAGAGCGCATAAGGAGAATAGGTTTGTGTTTGAAGCGACAAAACCATTTTATTTGTACCGTATAAAGCGGTATTGAACCCGGCTAAACCATTTTGATTATTAATATTAAGCTGATCTCCGATAATCTTTTCCCGATTGGCACCAATAACCACAATTGGGTTCACAAATTGACGCAGTTTCCAGTTTCCAATACTGAATAGTTTTGTAAAATAAGTAGATTCAAATGAGAATGCTGTTTGATACGTTTTTGAATCATGAAAAAACGTACCGGCCTCAAAATTCATACTTAAAAACCCCCAACGGTAGTAATTCCCAAACGAAAACTGGCCTCCGGCATAAGGTCTCCACTGGGCATTTTTGTACTGATAACCTAAAGTAATACCATAAATTCTTCCAATGGGAACGTCTTCGGTCTGACCATTTCTGAAAATATAGTTGTCTTTTATAAATTTACGTCGGTTTAGACCAATTCCGCTTAAAAACAGCTTTTCATCTGAATAAAAATGGGTCGGATCATAGAGTTCAGCGGGAGCATCGGTGTAGTTGACGTTCAGGAAACGTGCGGTTGCCACCAAATTGGTTATGCCATTTTCATCTTCAAATACATTACTGGCGTGCCCTGCCCAGAAATCCTGAAAGTTATTCTTAAAGGGCTGAAAGGCATAAGACTTATCGGGTGCCTGCAGACTGTCTTTTCTGTAGTTTTGTCCTGTAGAAACACCGCCTGCCCATTTGGTCAAAGGGGAATAAAAGAGGCGTTCAACGTTGATACTCTTGCTGTAATTATTGTCAATATCGATCTTATAGAACAAGGTGGTTCCTATATAAGTGTTTTTGATGTTAGGAATGGTATAGGTTGCTTCATTTGCAGTACGGCCATCATTAAACCTGCTGGTATGTTTGTATTCCAGCTGCTGCCCCCATCCAAAAAAGTCTTTTTCTTTAATACCAAAAGAAACCTGATTGCTCGAGATTGCAAATTTAGGAATCGTACTCCAGGAGTCCAGAACCCTAATCGTTACATCTACTGAATCGGAAGCCATTCCCGCCACTTTATTCGTGATTCGTACTGCTGTCACATATCTTTGAGATCGTATCAAACGTTCAGATTCTTGTACTTTGTAAGTGTCGTAGGGAGTATTTTTTTTAAAGAGGAGTAGGTTGTAGATTGCGATTTTCTTGGTTTTTAAATGCAACCGGTTTCCTGTTCGTTCGCCCCAGTTTTTAGGCACCTGAGTGGTGTCTGTAAGCGAGTGTCCGAAAGGATCCAGCGTGATAATGTTGATGTTACGAATTATTTTTCCGCTAAAATCGGTAGTGTCATTTTGCACCAGAATTTCTTTTTTTTGAGGCCTGTTTCCTCTGAAGAATAATTTGTGCAGGGTTTGTGTAAATTTGTTCTTTTTCGAATAGTTTCGGATTTTCTGATAGACTTCGGTACTGTCTTTTTTTTCTTTGGGCTTTTTTTGAGGTGGAGCGACCTGAGCATAAGTGCCTTGTAAACAAAAGCATAATAAAATAAAGACTGCTATTTTTCTGATTACGGACATTATATAATTTTTGACTGGCTTAAAGGTCGATTTGGAGTTGAATATAAGAAATTATTGCGATTCTATTTTGAATTTACAGTACTATTTAATTTTCGACCTTTAGTTTTCGAATTCTCCAGCTGAATTTTTTAGGCATATGATTGCCCATCAGGTAACCCCAGGGCGCTAAGGATTCAATTCTTTCGAATATAATTTTTAGAATGGCTAATAGTGGAATGGCCAAAAACATTCCCGAAATTCCGGCAGCGGCACCTCCAATAATAATTCCCATAATCGAAACGAAGGCATTAATTTCAACTTTCGAATTGATAATTAAGGGTACAAGTATGTTGTTGTCAATCAACTGCACAATAATGTTTACAATTAGAATTCCAAGAATAATAGAATTTTCGGGTGTTCCTGTTAACGATGCGATTACGGTGATGATACCGGCGATTAAAATACCGATATAAGGTATCATGTTTAAAATTCCGGTAATCAATCCCAATAAAATAAAGTATTTAACCCCAATGATCCACAGTCCTAAACTTGTGAGTATAGAAACAACTATCATTTCAAAAATCAGACTCACGATATAATTATTAATCGAAACTTTTATTTGTGAAAGAATGTCTTTTAAAATCGCATGGTCTTCATTAGGGACTAATTTAGCGAGAAAAAGAATAAAATGATCTTTATACAGTAGAAACAAAAAAGTATAAATAGGGATGATGGTGCAATCTAACAGCAGATCGGTTATGGAGATAATAGCGGAGCCTATGGAACTTTTTCCATTTTGAACCGAGTCTTTGGCGACATTATCGAGGTATTTCTTTTGTTCACCGATGCTTACGTGAAAATGATCTTTTATAAATTTATGAATGTCGGTAATAAAAGCGTTTGCATTTTTCTTTATCGCATCAAAATCGTTGGCGATATCGCTAATCTGATAAGAAATAAAGACTAAGATACCAACAATACACAAAGCAAAAAGCAGAATACAAGCCCCGGCAGCAAGGTGTCTGGGAAATTTTAATCGGGAATGCAAAAAAGTGAAAATCGGAACCAGTAGGACCGCAAACAAAAATGCCAGTAAGACCGGAGTAATAATATCTTTTCCAATACAAAATATAAAGGCAAAGCTTATAAAACTTACCAGAATGAAAGCAAGTTTAGCATAAAAAGGCAATTTTACGGAGCGGTTCATTGTTGCGGGAATTAAATAAAAACTAAAATTTAGTACAACAAATATTATATTTTATTACCAATAATACGTTTTACCTTTTTAGTAATACTTTATAAAATTCCCATTCTTAATTTAATCAAAGAACTCTTTTTCTTCGTATTGTACCGGCATGATAGAGATCCCTTTTTGCAGCAATAAGTTATTTGGAAAGATGATCTTTTCACCGTCTTTTGTTTTCAGATTAACATGAAAGGCGCTTATATCCTCAATTTCGGCTTCGATCGGAAAGTCTTTATCGTGAATTTTGATGGTATCTCCAATTCGGAAAGGAAAGGAGAAAAACAAAATCATTCCTGAAGTTATATTGCTCAGAATGGACCATTGCGCAAACATAGCCACTCCAATCACAGTAGCAATAGAAGAAACGGTTATGAAAATATCTTTGGTTTCAACACCCCAAATTACAATTAGGCTAATCAAAACCAGTATGTTCATGAGTAAATGAATGTACTTGATGACCAAATTGGTCCGGTGTTCTAATAACTGACTTGTACTGGCATAACGGCGAATTAGTTTCGCAACGATAATGCGCAAGACTACAAGAATAAAAAGTAGAATTACGGTGGTTAAGATTTCCTCGCTATATTCTTTAAAAGAAAACATAAATAAAATTTTACACTAAAGTACTCAAATATTCATAAACTTTTGCGGTCGGCAATCCCATAACATTGGTATAAGAGCCTTCTACTTTTGCAACTGCCATAAAACCAAACCATTCCTGAATGCCATAAGCTCCGGCTTTGTCGTAAGGTTTGTAATTTTGGATGTAATACAAAATAGCCTCGTCGGATAAATCATTGAAAGTAACCTTTGTAATATCGTTCAATAGCGTTGAAGAATGGTTTGTTTTAAAGCAAACCGATGTTATTACTTCATGGGTCGTATTGGATAGCGATCGGATCATTTTAAAGGCTTCTTCGGCATCTTTTGGTTTGCCTAATGCTTTATTCTGATGCCATACAATAGTGTCGCTGGTTACTAAAATTTCATTTTCGTTAAGTTCGCCCTCAAATGCATTGGCCTTTAGATTTGCCAGATAATCGGTTATTTCGACTGCTTTTAATTCGGGTGGGTAGATTTCCTCAATGTCTTTTAACCTAATTTCGAAGTCAAGATCGAGGTCTTTAAAAAACTGTTGTCTGCGCGGTGATCCGGAGGCCAGTATTAAAGTATATTTTTTTAGTTTTTCTTTAAGCATTGTACTTGATATTTAGGGTGATAACGAGAATCGATAAAATTCCGAAGAATAAAATGAGTTTTAAAATGCGGCTTAAATGATGAAATTCTTTTGGATGTTTTGCACCAAATATTTTTATAATAAAATAGAGCAGAGGCGCTAAAACAAAGGCAAAAGCATAAAAAGTAGCAATAAAGAGCTTATTTTCGACAAAATAGGTATTGATGTAAAGCAGACAGGAGATAAAAGGAACGATGGCAAAACCTAACGCTATTTTTGACGCTCTGCTAATTCCGATTGCAATAGGAAGGGTATTCATTCCCTGATTGTAATCACCGTTGACGTCTTCAATGTCTTTGACTATTTCTCGAATAAAATTGATCATAAAGGCAAATAAAGCATAATCGGTTAAAATTGAGAACATACTCGCCATTTGTGCCTGATTTTCAGAAGTTGTTGCAGGAAAGAGGTCGAAAACTCCGATAATCAATACACTTGCAGAAAGCAGTAGTGCGACAACAAAATTCCCCAATATCATAATTTGCTTTAAAGTGGTCGCATAAAAATAAAGAAGCGAAGCAATCAAAATAAAGAACGAAGCAAACATGGGTCTAAGAATGATATTAGACAATAGGAATCCAATAGCTACACCGGTAATGTTTAGTCCGATATAAATGTTGTACGCGGTGGTTTCAGAAATTCCTTTACCAATTACAACATCATTGGGCTTGTTGATGCTGTCGGTCGCAACATCATATATATTATTGATGACATAACCCGCTGCAGCCAGTAAAACGGTACTTAAAACCAATAGTCCATATTGCCAGTCGGCCAAAGCCAAAGGGATGTTTTGTTGTTTTAAGAAAGCATAACGAAATAATACCTGCATAAAAGCAAGCATCAGTAGGTTTTTGTATCGAATGAGTTTGAGGAATTTCATTTTTTTGAGGTACTAAGGTTCTGAGGGGGCTAAGTTTTTTTTGTGAGATGTAGATTGTAAGATGTTATATGTGAAATGTTATATGTGAAATGTAATCCGCAATCTACAATCTACAATCATCAATCGTGTTTCCCGCTAAAATGTTCCATCCATTTTCCCTGAACTTTCATTACTTGTTCGATTACATCACGGGCAGCGCCTTTTCCGCCATTTACATGTGAGATGTAACGACAAATGTTTTTGATCTCCGGGCTTGCATCTTGCGGACAGGTTGGCAAACCTACTAATTTCATTACGTGAAAATCCGGTATATCGTCGCCCATATATAAAACCTGTTCCGGTCGAATGTTGTAAGTATCGGTGTATTCTTTAAAAGTTTCTACTTTATCAGGAGTTCCTAAATGAATGTCTGTAATTCCTAAGTTACGCAAACGAACACGGACTCCTTCATTGCTTCCGCCTGAAATAATGCAAACATTATAGCCGCTTTCAACTGCCGCTTTCATTGCATAACCATCACGAATATTCATCGTACGCAGGATCTCTCCTTCATTGGTTACAAAAACCGAACTGTCTGTAAGTACGCCATCAACATCAAAAACAAACGTTGTGATGTCATTCATTATTTCTTTATAATTTTTTGCCATTATGCTGTATAGATTGTGTTAGTATTTTATAAATATTCTTCTGATTTTCATGGGTTAAATACTCCAAATGCGCTTCAATTGTGGTAGAATCTTTGCGTTTTGCAGGGCCCGTTTGCGCATCCGCCGGGGCTAAAGTATTTATTTTTTGAGCAGTTTCCTGAATTAAAGGTTTTAAAACTTCAAAGGGAACCTGATGTTCTTTGCAAATTTCCTGTCCGATTAGATACAAATGATTGGTGAAATTATTCACAAAAACGGCTGCAACATGCAATGCCTTTCTTTGGTTGGAATTTATGGGATAAACGGCTTGCGAAATGCTTTTGGCAACACTTTCTAAAACACGATAGTCAAATGTGTTTTCGGCCTCCAGACACATTGGAATGGTGGAGAAATCAACTTCCTTATTTTTTGAAAATGTCTGAAGCGGATAAAAAACACCTTTTCTGTTTTTCGCATCCAAAACATCAAGCGAAGCTGCGCCTGAGGTGTGAACGACAACCCGGTTTTGAAAAGGCAATTGTTTTGAAACTTCAGAAATTGCATTGTCAGAAACAGCAATGATATAAAGATCAGCTTCAAGAAGGGAGTCAAAATCATTTACAATTTTTTCAAAACTAACTAAAGAAGCCAGCGCTTCTTTTTTTCTGGAAAACACCTGCACAATTTCTACCGCTTCGCTTTTAGAGAAAGCTTTTATCAAATGTTGGGCAACATTTCCGGAACCAATTATTGAAATTCGAATCATAGTGCAAAATTAGCATTATTTTTTTTAAAGAGTAATCCTTTTAAGCAAAGAGGTTTAAAAAATCGAAATTCTATTGTTTCTTTAAAAAACTCATTATGTAAGATAATTACTAGTAATTTATTGATAAAGAATATCATTTTTTTAACTATTTTTGAAAAAAAATTACATCATAAATAAAGAACACATGAAAAAGACATTGACGACACTTGCAATATTATTTGTAGCAGGAGTTTCCTTTTCACAGCAAATAGGGAGTGGATATGGACCAAGCATTCCGGATTTTAACTTAGCATTAAAATCAGGGGTATATTCAGGTCAAAACCCGACAGGTACGACTTCTGATGCTAACTATTCTGGATGGCAGCATTTGTTTGTGCTTAGGCATGATAATCCGGACAGTAACCATCAGTTGCAAATTGCATCTTCTTTTAGTACGAATGATAGATTGTTTTTTAGGAAAATAGCCGTTTTAGGAAGTACGTCTCCATCTAATCCCTCTTGGATAGAACTTGCTACAAGAGGAGCTAACACTTTTGCTGGAAATCAAATTATAAATGGTAATGTTGGTATTGGCACTGAAACGCCAATCGGTTTATTGGATATTAGAAAAACTACTTTAAATGCGGGTGGAAAGTCTATAGTTAATATTATTGGCTCTACTTGGGCTGGAGATGGAGCGGCTTTAGTTCTAACTCAACTTTGGAATGACAGATCTTATAAAACTAATATTGATAATTTTGGATCGGATCAAAACATGGTTGGCTCAGGTTTGAGGGTGCAAACATCATACTGGGATGGAAGTAAAGTTGAAACTATTACTCCATTAACCCTAACACCAGTTGGTAACCTTGGATTAGGAGTAATAAATCCTCAAAACAAATTAGACGTGAACGGTGCTATTCACTCCAAAGAAGTAAAAGTAGATATGTTGGGCTGGTCTGATTTTGTATTTAAAAAAGAATATACTTTACCTACATTGGCGGAAGTTGAAAAACACATTAAAGAAAAGGGACATTTGGAAAACATTCCAAATGAAGAAGAGGTTCTTAAAAACGGAATCAATTTAGGAGAAATGAATGCCAAACTTTTACAGAAAATTGAGGAGTTGACACTTTATATGATTGATATGAAAAAGGAGAATGACCAAATGAAAACGGATAATCTAGAAATGAAGAAGAGATTGATCAATCTTGAAAATAAATAAAATAATATAATGAAAAAAATAATTACTTCTTTCGGTCTGTTACTTGTAGCAACAATTTCTTTTGGACAGCAAATAGGAGACGGTTTAGCGCCTTTTTCTATTTCAAACTTTTCAGGAGATTTAAAATCAGGAGTATACGGCGGGTATGGACAAGCCACAGGAAAAGTCCCGGATGTTACAAATGATTGGAATCATTTATTTGTTATTAGACACAATAATGAAAATAATAATCATCAATTGCAAATTGCTTCTTCTTTTTCAGAAAATGACAGATTATTTTTTAGGAAAATTGCAGGTCCGGATTTGTCTTCGAGAAATCCTTCCTGGGTAGAACTTGCAACAAGAGGAGTTAACAGTTTTGCCGGAAATCAGCTTTTTAATGGTTCGATTAAAATTCAGAGTGCAAATGGCGACTATAATGAAAATTTAAGATTGTTGCCTTCTACAACAGGTGATTTTTCTAGTATTGCATTGGGAGCTGTTCCTGGAGATTCCGGGACAGGAATAGGGCAATGGACTATGATAAGATATCCAGCAAGTAGTAATTATATGTTTAGTTTAAGATACAATACCACAGATTATTTGAATATACTAAACAATGGAAATGTTGGTATTGGGACTACAGCCCCAAACACGAAGCTGACAGTTGTAGGTAATTCAGCGACACAGCTTGTCTCTTCTCTAATTGGCGGGGTAGTTTCTCAGAATTTTAAGTATACAGCACTATCTATTGGAGAATCCGTAAGTGCAGGTAGTTCTTCAAATATAGGTTATATGTCTCATCAAACAGATAAATCTTTGAGTGGTTTATACTTGACAAATTATGGAGATAGTGAACATAATGCTAGTTTGTTTGTAAAAGTTGGTGGAAATGTAGGCATTGGAATAACAAACCCACAAAACAAATTAGATGTTAAAGGTGTTGTTCATTCTCAAGAAGTAAAAGTAGATATGTTGGGCTGGTCTGATTTTGTATTTAAAAAAGAATATACTTTACCTACATTGGCGGAAGTTGAAAAACACATTAAAGAAAAGGGACATTTGGAAAACATTCCAAATGAAGAAGAGGTTCTTAAAAACGGAATCAATCTAGGAGAAATGAATGCCAAACTTTTACAGAAAATTGAAGAGTTGACACTTTATATGATTGACATGAAAAAGGAGAATGACCAAATGAAGAACAAACAAGTGGAATTTGAAAAGACAATTAATGAACTCAGAAATAAATCAAAATAATGAAAAAATCACTTTTTATCTTTTTATGTTTAATTTTAGTAGTTAAACTTAGTGCACAGAACACAAATTTTAATAATGTTTCAATTGGTACTGATAGTCCGGGTTTTGGAGTGAAAATAAAAGCAAATTTCCCTAATTTTAATGGTGGATGGTCGAGAAGTTTTTCTGTGGTAAATGAAAACGACACTAAGAATTTTATTGTTTTGGGATCATTTGGAGGGGTAACTAATGGTGTTGCTAGTCTTGCTTATAGCTTTATCGGTAAAGATTGGAATGATACCTATTTAACTTTTTTAGAAAGTGGTAAGGTAGGTATTGGAACGACAAACCCAAATTCCAGACTAGATTTAGGATCTGGATATGGAACTAATGGAGCTAAATTACTCATTTATAATGACGATACAGCATCTGAATTATCTGGTACTAAAATGGGGTTTTATATAGATAATTTTACAAGTAATAATTTGAATTTAGTTTTTCCAGAAGCAATTAGTTATCCTGGTTTGTTTACTATTTCTGCAAAAAACACCTCCAATACTACATTAAAACCCTATTTTGCAATTGCTGGATTAACGGGTAATGTGGGTATTGGAACAACAAACCCACAAAACAAATTAGATGTTAAAGGTACTATTCGTTCTCAGGAAGTAAAAGTTACTCTTGAAGGCTGGTCTGATTTTGTGTTTAAAAAAGAGTATAATTTGCCTACCTTGGCGGAAGTTGAGAAACATATTAAAGAAAAAGGGCATTTAGAAAACATCCCTAATGAGGAAGAGGTTCTTAAAAACGGAATCAATTTAGGGGAAATGAATGCCAAGCTTTTACAGAAAATTGAGGAGTTAACCTTATATTCTATTCAGCAATCAAAAGAAATAGAATTACTAAAAGAAGAGAATAAATCTTTTAAAACACTTTCAGAAAGACTTTCTAAAATTGAACAAAAAGTGAAATAAAATTGAGCCACAGTTTGTATGGATTTTAAAGATTCACTTGGTTTGTTTCAAAAGCTTTATTTGAAATGAAGTTTGCTAAAAGAACAAACCCTTCTTAGTCCTATAAACTGTGGCATAAAAAGCAAATTTCTGATGCCCGATTATAGCTTTGTAAAGTTTAGTGTACGCTTTTGCGAAATCAATTTAGTTTGATGGGCTTTTTTAGTTTTTATTAACAAATCACAAATATTGAGAGTCAACATTTTTAAGTACTTTTGTGGCACTTTTATACAATGTAATTCCTTAAAAATGGATAAAAAAATATTCTCTTTTTTGTTTTCTACACGATTAATGGCTGTTCTTTTTTTAACATTCGCAATTGCAATGGGTGTTGGAACTTTTATCGAAAGTAAGTACAACACAGATACGGCCCGAATTTTAATTTACAATACCTGGTGGTTTGAGGCGATAATGGTCTTTTTCCTGATCAATTTCTTCGGAAACATCAAACGTTACCAACTACTAAAAAAAGAAAAATGGGCAACGCTGTTATTGCACCTTGCTTTTATCTTTATTCTTTTGGGAGCTTTTATTACCCGTTATATCAGTTACGAAGGTATGATGCCTATTCGTGAAGGTGCTGCCGAAAATCAAATTTACTCCGATAAAACATTCTTAACGGTTTTTGCAGATGGAGAATACAAAGGCGAAATGAAACGAAGAGTTTTTGAAAAGAACTTATTGTTTTCGCCGGTTACCAACAATGATTTTACGCTTTCAGGAAAATTTGACGAAACTCCTTTTGAAGTGACGTATGTGAATTATATCATGGGAGCTACCGAAACCATAAAACCGGATCCAAAAGGAACTTTATACCTTAAAATGGTAGAAGCAGGATCTGGCGGACGTGAAGAACACTTCTTGAAAGAGGGTGAAGTACAAAACATTCATAACGTATTATTTGCTCTGAATAAGCCAACAGCCGGAGCGATCAACATCAATACTACCGGTGAAAAATATACCATTCAAACGCCTTTTGAAGGAGAGTTTATGCGAATGGCCGATAAATTAAAAGGTGCTGTAACCAAAGACAATGTACAGCCATTGATGATGCGTTCTTTGTACAGTATTGGCGATATTAGAATTGTATTTCCTGACCCTGCTGTAAAGGGAGTAGTAGATTATCAATCGAATAACGATTTTAGAGCAAAATCACACCACGATGCTTTGATCGTAAAAGTTAAAGCGGACGGACAGGAAAAAGAAGTGAGACTTTTGGGTTCCAAAGGTAGTGTAGGGGAACCTCAGACCGTTAAAATCGGAAAAATTGAATACAGTTTATTCTACGGAAGTAAAGCATATATCCTGCCTTTTAAAATAAAATTAAACGATTTTATTGCTACAAAATATCCGGGAACAGAGAAAAGTTACTCTTCTTTTGAAAGTAAAGTAACCGTTCAGGATTCCACAGAAACATTTAATGCTGATATTTATATGAATCACGTTTTAGATCATAAAGGATACCGATTCTTCCAATCATCTTTTGATCCGGACGAGAAAGGAACTGTATTGTCTGTAAATCACGATTCCTGGGGAACTAACATTACTTATTTCGGTTATTTTATGTTGTACATTGGTTTGATGGCTATTATGTTTACCAAACATTCGCGTTTTGGCGATTTGAAACGCAAATTAGAAGGCGTGAAAAAGAAAAAAGAAAAACTGATCACGATTTTGGTTTTAATGATTGGTTTAAGTGGTTTTGCTCAGGCACCGCATGTTCATACACCAGGTCATGAACACAATCACAACACAGATCCTAACGATCATGCCAATCATGCACCTGCTCCGCCAAGTCAGAAACAATTAGATTCTTTATTGACAATTTACAAAGCTCCGGAAGCGCATGCTGCTAAATTTGGTCGTTTGATCATTCAGGATGCTGGTGGTAGAATGAAGCCTATTAATACTTTCTCATCTGAATTACTTAGAAAAGTGAGTCAGAGCGATACGTATAACGGAATGAATTCGGATCAGGTATTTTTGTCTATGACACAATATGCTCAGGTTTGGATACAGGTTCCACTTGTTTATTTGAGAGCCGGAAATGACAGTATCCGTAAAATTATCGGGGTAGAGAAAACGGCTAAACACGCTCCTTTTGTAAAGTTTTTTGATGAGAATGGAAATTATAAACTTTCACCATTTTTAGATGCAGCATACAAAGTAGGGAATCCAAATCAGTTTGAGAAGGATTTTATGGATACGGATAAAAGAGTTAATTTAATGGAATCTGCTTTAAGCGGTAGTATTCTGAAAATATTCCCTATTCCGAATGATCCAAATCACAAATGGGTTTCGTATCTGGAAAGACAGCAGGGAGGATTTAAAGGAATGGATTCGACTTATGTTACTCAGATTCTGCCAATGTATTTTAGTGCTTTGAATAACGGTTCGATTTCTAAAAACTTTACTACAGCCGATCAGTTGGTCGAAAGTATTAACGGTTTTCAAAAGAAATTTGGAAGTAAAGTACGACCAAGTGAGGAAAAAATTGACGCTGAAATAGCCTACAACAAATATGATATTTTCAAAAAATTACCGTTTTGGTACCTTACTGTTTCGGCTTTTATGTTGATTTTTACGATTGTAAATATCTTTTTTGAGAAGAAATGGCTTCGCATAACGATTAACGGTTTTCATGTACTGGTAGGATTACTATTTGCTCTGCATACTTTAGGGCTTGTAGCGCGCTGGTACATCTCAGGTCACGCGCCATGGAGTAATGCTTACGAGTCTATCATATATGTAGCCTGGGCAACGATGTTCTTTGGATTGGCTTTTGACAGAAAATCGAAACTTACCGTAGCTTCATCCGCTTTTGTGACTGCAATGATCGTAATGGCTGCTTATATGAACTGGATTGATCCGGAAATTGCAAATTTACAACCGGTACTGAATTCTTATTGGTTAATGATTCACGTAGCGGTAATTGTTGGAAGTTATGGTCCGTTTGCGTTAAGTATGATTTTAGGTTTTGTAGCTTTGGTATTGATTTTCTTTACCAATGAAAAAAACAAAACCAAAATGGATTTGAACATCAAAGAGATTACTTATATCAATGAAATGTCACTTACAATTGGTTTAATCATGCTAACGATTGGTAACTTCCTGGGAGGTCAATGGGCCAACGAAAGTTGGGGACGTTATTGGGGATGGGATCCAAAAGAAACTTGGGCTTTAATCTCGATTATGGTATATGCTTTTGTTATTCACGCTCGTTTTGTACCGGCTCTTAGAGGAAAATGGTTCTTTAACTTAATGAGTATGTATGCTTTTATCTCCATTTTGTTTACCTATTACGGGGTAAATTTCCACTTAGTAGGTTTACATTCGTATGCTACCGGAGAAGCACATTCTTTAAGCTGGATTTGGTATTCATTAGGAGTGATTTCGATTATTGGAGCAATCACCTATCCTAAGCACCGCAAGCATTATAAAAGCAAGAAAAAATAAGAAATAATAATTTACATAAAAAAAGATTCAGTTTTTAGCTGAATCTTTTTTTTATGTCTAAACGGAAGTATTTAGTTTTCTTTTTTTAACCCATTAGGATACATAATTGCCAGCAGTACGACAATGAGTAAAAAATTATACTCCATACCGTTTCTTCCGCCACCCACTACAAACCAGCCTTCCTGAAAATGAACCAGAATTATTCCCATAATTAAGATCAGTATAGTGACAAATCCCGCCAGTTTAATGTATTTATTAAAAAGCAGTAGGAGTGCAGCCGCAACATGCGACAATTTAATAGACCAGGCCAGAAAAACACCAAAAGGCGCGAAGCCAATCTGATTGAGGTATAAATTTCCAAAATCGTTAATTCCGTTATTAAACATTCCAAAAACAGAATGGGTAAGGAGGATAAGAGCAACTGCAATTCTTAGAAGTAAAGTTCCGTTCATAATTTAACTGGTTTATTGGTAAGGTTTGTAGATTGAAAGTAATAAAAAAAACGCATATTGAATTGAATATGCGTTTTTTAAGTTTTGTGATAGGCTGTTTTAAACTTTTCCTAAAGTATACAATTGTTCCATAGTAGGCGTTAAGCTTCCTCCTGCAGGTTCTAAAGTAATTCCAAAAGCCTCTGCTGAGTCGGTTTGATTTACAGCAAATATTTTTTGATTGTTTCCTTCAAAATTATCCAATAAACCAATACTGGTAGGGGTTAGTACCGGACTTAGTTTTAAAGCCCAAACCTGATACACCATACCTTTTGGCGGTTTTGGTAAACCGGCAGCATCTATATAGGTAGTTTTTGTTTCTTTGTTCCAGTATACTTTTGCAAATGAACCTGGAGAAACCGCTTGTCCGCCAAGGGTTACACCTGTGTTTTTGATGTCTCTTACAATAGTCAGACTTTTTTCGGTTTGCTTGTTCTGCTGATCTAAGAAAGCATAATCTTTTTCAATTTTGTTTTTCTCCGTGCCAACAGTTGCAATAGCCTCTTTTGATTTTGTCAATTCTAAAGTTTGATATCCAAAACCTAAGAGCAGCAATACTGCCGCGGCCCAGCCTACATATTGAGACCAGCTTGAAGCAGGTTTCATTTCGACTACTTTGCCGTGTTTCAGCTCTAAACGGGCTTTTATCTTCTCAAAGTTGGCTACCGAGTGAAAAGGAGAGAAACTTGATGATAAAGCCACAATAGCTTTTTCGATCGAAACAATTTCCTCGTCAACTTCCGGGTTTTTCTTAGCCAGCTCGGCTATTTCCAGATTTTCAGTTTCGGTCAATAAACCGTAAACATATAGTTCCAGAATTCCTGATTCTATGTACTCTTTTGCTTCCATTATATTTTTAGATAATTTCTTAAATCGTTAATACAGTTTCTGTTTTGCGTTTTGATCGTTCCCAAAGGCAGTGCCAATTCTTCTGAGGCTTCTTGTTGGGTATATCCTTTAAAAAATAATAAATCTATAATCTCAATACATTTTGGTTTTAATTTTTTTACAAATTCTTGTATTCCAATAGTATCAATTCTATTAACGAGTTTATTACTGTCGTCTAACAGATTTACGAAATTATCTGAAGAAAGGTTTTTTTGACTGTTATTAAAATTTTTGGATCTTAACTTATCGATGGAAGTATTGCGGGCAATATTAAGGATCCAGGTGTAAAACCTTCCTTTACTTTCATTATAGGAGTCGATGTTTTTCCAGATTTTAACAAAAACTTCCTGCAAAACATCTTCGGCTTCTTCCCGGTTTTTGATCAGAACATTGATCACCGAAAATAAACTTTTCGAGTACATATCGTACAAATGGGTAAAAGCTCTTTCGTCTTTTTTGTAAATTAAAACTAATAATTCTTCCTGACTCATAAGCTGGGGTTTTTAAGTTGAAACAAAATTTTGGAAATATATTGTGTAACCTGAGATAAAGATAATTTATTTTTTTCTGAAATTTTACTTTTTTTTAACAGTCCAAAACCTAGTAAAATAAGGGATTTGAAAAAAATATCATTTTTTTTTGATTTTTTTAAAACCAAAAACAATCCAATTACGTAAATGCTATTATAACATCAGAATAATAATGACGAAAATAGCAAGAGGCTGGAAATGAAGATGATTTCGATTATTTAAGAGTGTTTCTGAGGACAGAAAGCCTGATGAAAATTAACATTTAGAAAGAATTAATTGTAAAGTAAATCTTAATAAATAAAATTTGATTGTCATGAACGGCTTAAACAAATTGAAAATACTGATCGTAGGTCTGACCGCAGTGTTAGCATTTCAGGGATTTAATAAGAGTGATTTTCGCAGACAGCTTACGAAATGTGATCACAAAGATTCAGAGATTGTAATAAACGATAATACATTATTTAGGAATTAGTAGATAAGTTGATGTCATCGGACTTCCACAGTAAAATTGAAATTAGAATTCCGGAAGCCCACTTCTTGCCCAGAATAAACATAAACGCCATAAAAAAATATACTCCAAAGGGACTGGAATTTTGAAAAGTATCCGCACTATAACCGGGACATCAACTGTATTTAATATAAAAATATAAAAGATAAGAACGATTAATTCATGGTTTGATTTGTTTGTATGGGGGGAAGCCTAACGTCTGATTAACGTTAGGCTTCATTTTTTTATTTAACTTATGTTTAGTAAAAATATAGCAGTCAAAGTCATTTGGAGAAGGAGAATTTAACTAATTTTATAAAAAATTAAACAATGAAAAAAGTCGTATTTATAGTCTGTAGTGTGGTTCTTTTGTTCGGCACGAATACACAGGCGCAAACCAGTAAAGAAAAATTATCTAAAACAGATAAAACCATGGCAAAAGAAACCATTTATCAATTTAAGGTGGAAGATTTATCAGGAGACACTTTTGATTTTGCTTCGCTAAAAGGAAAAAAAGTGATGATTGTAAACACTGCATCAAAGTGCGGTCTAACTCCTCAGTACAAAGATCTTGAGGCAATCTACAAAGAGTACAAAGACAAAGGATTTGTGATTGTAGGATTCCCGGCTAATAATTTTGCATCGCAGGAACCGGGTACAAACAAAGAAATTGAGACATTTTGCCAACAAAACTACGGGGTAACATTCCCAATGATGGACAAAGTTTCTGTAAAAGGAAATGATATGTGCGAAATCTATAAATTTTTGACACAAAAATCTAAAAACGGCTTACAGGATTCTGAAGTAGAATGGAACTTTCAAAAGTACCTGATTAACGAAAAAGGCGAATTGGTTAAAGTAATTAAACCAAGAACATTGCCTACAGATCCGGAAGTAATAAACTGGATCAAGAGTTAATAGCACGATTTGAACCCATAAAAAAATCCACAAGCCTGAATTCTAGGTTTGTGGATTTTTTTTATAGTGTATCGGGGTTATTTGAGTAGCAATTGCATGAAAACCAAATCGAGCCAATGATCAAA
This sequence comes from Flavobacterium sp., assembly GCA_023251135.1. GTDB lineage: Bacteria > Bacteroidota > Bacteroidia > Flavobacteriales > Flavobacteriaceae > Flavobacterium. The sequence continues at coordinate 29,005 of JAHEZJ010000042.1, forward strand.
TTTGTATCCAACTTCACGAAGGGTTCCTGTGGTCACAAAACCAAATTTTTCGTGAAAAGCAATACTTCCGGCATTATCAGCATCAATTGCTCCAATCATTACGTGATAGCCTTGTTCTTTGGCCAAACGAATCAATTCCGACAGTAACTGAGAGCCAATACCTTTTCCAATCACATGATCAACGACATAAACCGAATGTTCTACTGTATATTGGTATCCAATTTTCTCGCGGAATTGTCCGTAGCTTCCAAATCCAACAACCTTACCTTCTAATTCTGCCACCACTATAGGCAGGTTTTTAGTCTTTTTATCTTCAAACCATTGGGTCTGAATTTCGAGAGTTTGAATCTCATAGCTGTAGTTTGCGGTGGTATGCAGGATCGAATGGTTTACAATATCCAGAATCTGCTCTAAATCGTTTGTCGTTGCTGGTCTAAGGTTAAGGCTCATGGTTGTTTTTAGATTATTTGGTATTGAGTTCTGTTAGTAAGGCATCAACTTCTTTGGGATTCCAATTCATTTCTTTTGCAATTTCTTTAGCATCCCTGGCATATTGCAAGGCTGATTTTTTATCTTTTATTTTGTTGTAAAGCCTTGCCAGCAGTAGATTCCCGTCATACGAATCATTTAATTCTATAGCATGTTTTACCCAGGAAATCGACTTTTTCAAGCTCTCTGTATCCGAAATATGTTTTAAATACGTTTGTCCGATATCTTTTAAGGCACTGGCGTCGTTCCAGACTAATTTTTGTGCATTATCAAGGGTGACTTTTTTGTAAAATTGCCATTTTTCGGTTCGTTCGGCAAGGGTCAAGTCAAACTTAAAAACCATCGAATCGATCTTCTGCAGGCGTACCGATTTTGTAACTTCTCTTTGTTTGTAATAGTTTGTGGTGTCTAAATTATCAACATAGGGGCGAAGTGACTCGGATACGATACTTTCAATTTTGCGGTCGATACGACTTTGCGAAGCCACAGCGGCAAATTCCTTTTCGTGACTTAAAACGTACTGAAATTCTCTTGATTTTATATCGGTAACCCCGTTGGCAATCACACGCCAGTTGGTTTCGCTAATCAATTGCGCATCCGATTGTGTATTGAGGTAAATATGTGTCGGAACAGATAAATCGGTACGGTCTTTTCCTTTTTTCAACGTATTCAGATAGTTGAAAAATTTTACCGAATTACCAGGGTCCGCAAGAAACTCTTTTTCTAAGTAAGGCAATTGCAGCTTAGGGTTTAAGGAAGCATTTACCTCCGCCATAAAAGCCTCTTTTTTTAATTCTCCTTTCAAGGCATACAAAAGCGTTTCATTGGAAGGATCTATAAATAAAAAAGTGGGAAGCGATTTGGTATTGAATTTATTCTTAAGCGCAGTGCCTTCTTCTTTTTCAATGTTTTTCCAGACACAAACATAATTTTTGTTTAGAAAAGCCAGCACCGCAGGATCGCTAAAAACTTCTTTTTTCATCAGATTACAATGCGGGCACCAATCGGCATAAAGCATTACAAAAAGTGGTTTTCCTTGTGTTTTAGCATTCTCCAGAGCAGTAGTGTAAGGGGTGTCATCAGGAACAAACTGATTTTGTGCTTGTATAAACGGTACTGAAACAAAAAGAAAGAAGAGATATAGAAAACGCATAACGGCTTTGTTTGATTGAAAAAAATCGTTTTTACAAATATATCCCCTTTTTCCAGAAACTCGTTTCAATATCTTCACATTTATAAGTTAAATCCAATGCGAAGTTCGTAACTTTGTGCCGTCAAAAAGAGCCTTAAAAACAGTAAGACTCTTTTCAAAAAGTAATACACCATAAGAATGATTTACCCCAAAATAGCGCTTGCACAAAGCATTATCGAAATTTGTTCAGGCAAAGGAATCACGAATATTATAATTTCTCCGGGATCAAGAAATGCGCCTTTGACCATAGGATTTGCCCAAAACCCTAATTTTAACTGTTACAGTATTGCCGACGAGCGTTGTGCTGCTTTTTTTGCATTGGGAATTGCTCAGCAAACCAAAATACCTACCGCAATTGTTTGCACTTCAGGATCAGCATTGTTAAACTACTATCCGGCTGTCGCTGAGGCGTTTTACAGTCAGATTCCGTTAATTGTGATTTCGGCAGATCGTCCGCAAAGTAAGATTGATATTGGTGACGGACAAACGATTCGTCAGGAGAATGTATTTCAAAACCATTCTGTTTATAACGCCAATTTAACCGAGGAAGCTTCTGCAGAAAATGATTTAAAGATCAATAAAGCCATAGAAACCGCTATACTTCAAAAAGGACCTGTTCATATTAATGCTCCTTTTGAAGAGCCTTTATACGAAACCGTTTCAGAACTTTCTGTAGCGCCAGTAATTACCAATTCAGAGGAAATTCTGGGAACAACAATCATAGAAAACGAAGCAGAAGCTGTTGCTGTTTGGAATACTTCAAAAAGAAAATTAATTCTTATTGGAGGCATAAACGAAGTCAATTCTGTTGATAAAGAAATTCTGGAAAACTTCGCCAAAGATCCCTCAATTGTAGTACTTACGGAGACCACATCAAATTTGCATCATCCAAGTTTTATTAATAGTATCGATACTTTAATTACACCATTTGACGATGCTGATTTTAAAGAGCTTGAACCGGAAGTTTTAATCACTTTTGGAGGTATGATTGTTTCAAAGCGTATTAAGGCTTTTTTGCGAAAATACAAACCCGAACAGCACTGGCACATCGATACTTTACGTGCTTATGATACCTTTAATGCTTTAAGTAAACATTTTGTAATGGAACCGGATACTTTTTTTAAAGAACTGCTTCCAAAAACAACATTTGCAGCAAGCGATTATTTTTCTAAAATTGATAAAATTTACGATTTAAGAAAAATCAAAAAAGAAGAGTATCTGCGTAAAATTGGATTTTCAGATTTTAAAGTATTTGAAAAAGTAATCGGATCACTTCCTAAAAACAGTCAGCTTCAAATTAGCAATAGTTCAGCCATTCGATACGCACAGTTAATTGAGATCGATCCTTCAATCGAAGTTTATTGTAATCGCGGAACAAGTGGTATTGACGGCAGTACATCAACAGCAGTGGGCGCGGCAGTAGGAAACGATAAACAAACCGTTTTTATTACGGGCGATATTAGCTTTTTGTATGACAGCAATGCTTTGTGGAATGCTTACATTCCTAAAAACTTCAAAATTATTCTAATCAATAATGGAGGAGGAGGAATTTTCAGAATCTTACCAGGTCATGAAGAAAAACCGGTTTTTAATACCTATTTCGAAACATCACATCATTTAACAGCCGAACATCTGGCTAAAATGTATAAGATGAATTATTTTGTGGCTACTGATGAAGATTCTTTAGCCGGGGGAATTGAATCGCTTTACACGACGAATGATGCTCCTTGTATTTTGGAAATATTCACGCCAACTGCGGAGAACGATGTTATTTTAAAGCAATATTTTAAAGAGCTGGTTTAAGCTCCAAAAGAATAAATAAAAAAGACGCAAAGATTATTTTTCTTTGCGTCTTTTTTATTTTTATGACAAATTCGAAACTAACGAATTGGAACGGGGAATACCGGTAAACTGGCATGTCCTAAAGCATCGACGCTTTGCACGGCAAAAAAGTAATTGTCTTTAGAATATGGGATTTCGGTTTTGGTATCTTTTACAAAAAAAGTTTTTTCCCAGTGTGGAGAAGAAGTTTCTCTCATTAAAATCTGGTAGCCATAAGGTGTTTTTCCTTCGGGTACGCTCCAGGCTAAAGTAGAAGAATTAGAAAGCTCTTTTACTTCGATCCCTACATTTAAAGGCGCTTTTGGAGACCATGCTAGATTGGCCAGCGTCGCTAAGTTGGAACAGGTGTTTTTTCGCAGATATTCAAAATCCATAAATTCAGCAAGATCGCCATATTGAATACCATTTTCAGTTCTTAAATCCTGATGCTGATGATTGAAATTTTCATTCATTTCGCAAAAACGAACAGCGGTAAAGCCATTTTGACTAAACGGAGTGTGATCACCGCCACGCAGGAAACGGTCATTTCGATACACCAATTTCACTTTTAACTGGTCTACATATTGTTCGGTAACCGTTTTTATATAACGTGCCAATAAACGAGACGGACTGTCGTTGTCACGGTTTGTTGCTTTACGCATTTTAGCTTCCTCTTCGGTTTCTAGAAACGGAATGGTTTCGCTAAAAATTCTGATTTGAGTATTATCTCTTAAATTAGTACCGCTGGAAAGACTGTTCCCGATCATGTCATTGTTTAACATGGCAACAATATTCCAATTGGCTGCTTTGGCTAGCTCTGCCAAATGACGGGCGCCGTACAAACCTTGCTCTTCACCGGTTACGGCAACGAAAATTATAGTAGCAGGAAATGCTCTTTTACTCATTACTTTTGCCAATTCGATAACGGCTGCAACACCGGAACCATCATCGTTGGCACCCGGAGCATCAGATTTTACATTCATAACGTCTGAAACTCTCGAATCCAGATGCCCGCTTATGATAAACACGCGATTATCGTTCGGATCGGTACCTTTTAGGGTTGCCATGACATTTCCAAGCTGGCTGTCTTTGGCAATTCGCTTTCCATCGGCTTTTACGTCAAAATAATCGATTTTAGAAGTTAGTCTTCCGTCAGATTCCAGAGCAAACTTGTCAAACTCGGCTTTTACCCATTGCTGGGCGGCACCAATGCCTCTGGTTTTGCTTTTGGTATCACTAAGTGTATGTCGGGTGCCAAAAGAAACTAATTTATGAATGGTAGCTTCCAGGTTTTCGGCTTTGATCTCGCTGATCATTTTCTTTATTTCGGGATCTTCGGCAACTTGTGAAGTAGAAATGTGGGTAAAGAACAAAAAGGCAAAAATGGAATAGAAAATGGTCTTTTTCATTGATTTGAGATTAATTATAGGTTCTCAAATTTAAAGAAAAGGAATAAACTACAGCGCGATCCGGAGGGCTTTTTTTAATTAGAAACATTTTTAGGATTACCATTTTCAAACTTCGTACATTTGCAGCTGGAAACTTAGCTGCTTAACAGCTTAGAATTTTAAGAATATGATTGAAATAGGAAAATACAACACCCTTACTATACTGCGTGATACCAAAGTTGGTTTATTTTTAGGTAACCCTGAGAAAGACCCTGAAGGAATTCATGATATTTTATTACCAAACAAATACGTTCCGAACGAATTCGAAATCGGGGAAGAATTGATTGTTTTTGTTTATTTAGACCACGAACAACGTCCGGTGGCGACCACTTTGGAACCTTATATTTTATTAAATGAATTTGCTTTATTAAGAGTGAATTACATCAATAATGTAGGGGCATTTATGGATTGGGGAATGGAAAAAGACATACTTGTTCCGTTTAAAGAGCAAGCCCGTCCAATGGAAAAAGGAAAACGTTACTTGGTGTATTTGTACATGGACGAAAAAACAAATCGTCTGGTAGCTTCAAGTAAAACCAATCAGTTTTTGAGCAACGAGCAGCTGACCGTTGAAAAAGGGGAGGAAGTAGAATTGATTGTTTCTCATATTACCGAGATTGGGATTAATGTGATCATCAATGAAAAGCACAAAGGATTACTGTACAAAGACGAAGTGTATGATGACGCGATCAGAACCGGAGATAGAATGCGCGGTTATATTAAAAACATACGTCCTGACAACAAAATCGACGTAGCGCTTCAAGTACAAGGCTATCAAAGTATTGAGCCGAATGCTGAAAAGATTTTGGACGAATTAAGAGCCAATCGTGGTTTTTTACGTTTAAATGACAACTCGCATCCCGAAGATATCAAAACGGTACTCAAAATGAGTAAAAAAACGTTTAAAAAGGCGATTGGATCTTTGTATAAAGAAAAACTGATCGAAATTAAGGAAGACGGGATTTACCTGGTAAAGGAATAAGATAAACAAAAATCAAATTCCAAATTCCAAATCTTGCATAGGACGTATACTCTTAGAATTTGGAATTTGGAATTTGATTTTTGGAGTTTAAAAATATATTGATATAACAGGAAAGGCTACTCATTACAAGTAGCCTTTCCCTTTTTATTCTAGTTTTAAAAAAAATTGTAATTAAAAAAAAACAGAAATAAAATAAATTCGAATCCATTCAAAAAGTAACAGCTTTAAAAATTTTAGAAATTACTTTCTGAAACGGTATGTCTTTTAAACAATCTATGCATCCATATTAAAAACAAAAACTCAATTTCACGGCTAGACCATTTGGTTTGATAAAATAACTTGTAGAAAGTTTTAGTTAGCATTTTTTCCTCTTTTCGTAATCAATTCGATACTAATTACTAAACAATTCCAGCTTTTAACCTTAGGTGTTACTATCTCCTTTTTAAAGTTTCAACAAACGAATAAATCATTTGCTCATTCTTCAGTGGTTTGTGAATAAAAACCGTAAAAAAATGAGCGACAAATTTTTTAAATTTTCTCAAAAAAATCATTTTTTAGGTTAATAAATCAGTGAAAGAAAATCAATCTTCTACCAATGAAATGAAATGTATCTCATTGATTTCTAGGGTGTAAAATTAAATATTATTTTTTAAAACTACTGTTAAAAAATATTATTTTTTGTAAGAGTATACCAATTGTTAACATTGCATATGATTTTAGTCAACACTAAAAGCAAATAGGGATAGGTAAAAATATAAAAATGCTTTATTTTTACACTATCAATTATTTAAAACTAAACAAACAGAAATGGATTGGATTACTGCCAGAGAATTTGAAGATATCACTTATAAAAAATGTAATGGAGTTGCGAGAATTGCTTTTAACAGACCAAATGTTAGAAATGCCTTCCGTCCAAAAACAACTTCAGAATTGTACCAGGCTTTTTACGATGCACAGGAAGACACTTCGATAGGAGTGGTGTTGCTTTCTGCTGAAGGTCCGTCAACCAAAGACGGTGTTTATTCTTTTTGCAGCGGGGGCGACCAAAACGCACGCGGACACCAAGGTTATGTAGGTGAAGACGGTCAGCATCGCTTAAACATTCTTGAAGTACAACGATTGATTCGTTTTATGCCTAAGGTAGTTATTGCAGTTGTACCGGGTTGGGCCGTTGGTGGCGGACACAGTTTACACGTAGTTTGCGATATGACTTTGGCCAGTAAAGAACACGCTATATTCAAACAAACAGATGCCGATGTAACCAGTTTTGACGGTGGTTACGGATCTGCTTATTTGGCTAAAATGGTGGGACAGAAAAAAGCACGTGAAATTTTCTTTTTAGGACGTAATTACTCTGCTCAGGAAGCTATGGATATGGGAATGGTGAATGCTGTAATTCCACATGACGAACTTGAAGCTACTGCTTATGAATGGGCACAGGAAATTCTGCAAAAATCTCCAACTTCTATCAAAATGCTAAAATTCGCCATGAACTTAACAGACGACGGTATGGTTGGCCAGCAGGTATTTGCCGGAGAAGCCACTCGTTTGGCTTATATGACCGAAGAAGCAAAAGAAGGACGAAATGCCTTTTTGGAAAAAAGAAAACCAAACTTCGGAGAGAATAAATGGCTTCCATAGGGAGGTTGAAAAAAATAGTTTCAAGTTTCAGGTTGCAGGTTTCAAGTTGCGAACATAAAACTTGAAACGTGAAACCTGAAACAAAATAATCTAACAAAATAAAACAGAATGAAACATTGGATCGAAGCCGCTCGTTTGCGTACATTACCTTTATCAGTTTCCGGAATCATAGTAGGAAGTATATATGCCTTATCCAACCCGACGGCCACCATTAACACACCAACAGAAGTATTCAGTTGGAAAATTTTTGGCTTTGCACTTTTAACAACGCTTGGTCTACAGGTTTTGTCCAACTTTGCAAATGATTACGGTGATGGTGTAAAAGGTACTGACAATGCTGACAGAGTTGGTCCGCAACGTGCCATTCAGAGTGGTGTTATTACGCCACAGGCTATGAAAAAAGCCATTATAATTACTTCGTTTTTGACGTTGTTGTCTGCCATGATACTAATTTATTTTGCTTTTGGCGAAAGTAATTTTGGCTACTCTATCTTTTTCCTTTTGTTGGGAATTGCAGCAATAGTTTCAGCAATTCGTTATACAGTGGGCAATTCGGCTTATGGATACAGAGGATTTGGAGACGTATTCGTTTTTGTTTTCTTCGGATTGGTAAGCACCTTAGGAGTAAACTTTTTATACTCGAAAGAAGTAGATCCGCTTTTGATTTTACCAGCTATTTCAATTGGTTTATTAAGTGTTGGAGTACTGAACCTGAACAATATGCGCGATGAGGAATCAGACCGTAAATCGGGGAAAAACACCATTGTAGTTCAGATTGGTGGTGCAAAAGCTAAAATTTATCATTTCACTTTGATTATTACAGCCATGTTGTTGGTCGTTATTTTTGCTTTTTTGAGTGATTATAACTTCGATCAGTACTTATTCTTACTGGCTTTTATTCCGTTAACGAAACATTTAATTACCGTTTATAAAAACCAAAATCCAAAGTTGTTGGATCCTGAATTGAAAAAACTGGCACTTAGTACCTTTTTACTTTCGATACTGCTAACGGTATGTATGATTTCATTGATCTCAGACATTATTGTGAACCTCTTTTTAGGAGGGAGATAAAACAAAGTTCAATTTTAAAAATCAATTAAAATGAAAATAACATTTTACGGACACGCGTCTTTAGGCATTGAAGTTGGTGGAAAAAATATTATTGTAGATCCTTTTATTACAGGAAATCCGCAGGCAGCCGGCGTGGATGTAACCACCCTGAAAGCCGATTATATTTTACTTACCCATGCACATGGCGACCATATTCTGGACGTTGAAGCGATTGCAGGACGTACTAAAGCGGTGATCGTTTCAAATGCTGAAATAGCAGATTACTATGCTAAATTAGGCTTCAATTCGCACCCTATGAATCACGGTGGAAGCTGGCAGTTTGATTTTGGACGAGTAAAATATGTAAACGCTATTCACTCCAGTAGTTTTCCTGATGGAAGTAACGGTGGAAACCCGGGAGGTTTTGTAATCGAAGGCGAGCATAAGAATATTTACATTGCCGGAGATACAGCACTGACATGGGATATGAAATTAATTCCGATGCGAACCAAACTCGATTTGGCGATACTTCCAATTGGGAACAATTTTACGATGGATGTCGAGGATGCTATAATCGCTTCCGATTTTGTAGAATGCGACAAAATCCTTGGTTATCACTTTGATACTTTTGGTTACATTAAAATTGATCATGAAGATGCTATTCGTAAATTTTTCAATAAAGGAAAAGACTTGATGCTTCTTGAAATTGGAGAATCAATTGAATTATAATTACAATGACCGATATTAAATATATTTGCGACTGCTGCGGTCAGGAGCATGAAAGCTGGCCCGCAATTGCTTACAGTTCGCCTTCCGCTTACAACAAGCTTTCAGAACAGGAAAAAGAAGAAATTGCAGTTATTGATCAGGATTTTTGCGTTATTAAATATGAAGATGATATCAATCGTTTTATAAGAGTGGTTTTGGTTCAGCAGGTTAACGATCATTGTGAAGATCTGGAGTATGGTTTTTGGGTTTCTTTAAGCGAAAACAGCTTTGAAGATTATCTGGAAAACGGCGAAGATGAAAATCATGAAGCACAATATTTTGGATGGCTTTCTAATTACATTCCGCAGTATGAATTTTCAAATAGTATTCCAACAACCGTAGTTACCAAACCGGGCAATGAGAGACCTGAAATTTTTCCGCACAAAGATTTTGACCATCCTTTTGTGAAAGATTATTATAATGGAATCACCAAAGCCGAGGCTGAAAAAAGAATTCGGGAAATCTTAAAAAAATAAGGCCCGAATTTTGTAAGTGATCTTTAAATAAATTTTTTAAAATGATTTTAAAAAAAATTGCCCTATTTCTTTTTAGCACCGCTTCCTGCAGCATTTTTGCGCAAAAAGACGGCTATTGGGACAAAGAACGTGCTACTACAAAAGAGATTATAGTTTCTGCCCGTGACAGAATTATGCTTAAAACGGAAGATTTACCTGTTGGAACCACTGAAATCGTCTACAGAATCACGC